>NZ_VIUN01000008.1:0-309192 GCF_007828335.1 Pseudomonas sp. SJZ103 | reverse complement strand
CTCCTGATCATGCGTATTAGCCTGTAAACCATGTCCCCGGTTAGAAATGTAAACGATGTCCCCGGTTTGTACCGGGGCAAGCCCCCTCCCACATTTGATGGGTGTTGTCAGGACTATTTGTTATTTGCCGCCAGTAATCTGCTTCACCAACTCGGCATGTCCCTTCGCATCATCCGCCCGCGAGATTGCCTGGATCACCAGCAGGTGATTGCCCGAACCACCGAGGAACGTGGAGTTCAACGTCTTGCCGCCGCCTTGGGTGGCGGTGCTGTCCACCTGGCGCAGGCCCAGGCCCTTGAAGGTCAGTTTCTTTTCGCTCAGCTTCTTGAAGTCGGGCAGGGCGGCGCTCTGGTCCTTGACGAAACCGGCCACGGCGCCGTCGAGGAACTGCGGGTCGTTGTCCTTGATGGTTACACCGTCGTTACGCACGGTTTCGGCGACGATCACCACGCTTTTCGTGGTCTGGTTGGCGTACATCGTGCCTTGGGTATCGGCGGTGCCGTCCTCGGCCTTGCCGGCTGGCAGGGCGTCGGCGGCGTAAGCCTTGGGCAGGTTGAAGTTGAACTTACCGCCCAGGGTGGAGATGGTTTGCGTGGCCGGCTTGGCGGCGGCGAACACGCTGCCGGCGGTAAGCGCGAGGGCCAGCAGGACTGCGGTCTTGGTGAAATTGACCATGAAGCGCTCCAAGGATGAACGAAATTGCGGCGTATTCTGTCAGAAAATTCGCAATATCGTTCATCCTTAGCCTCACACCTTGTCGGACTCTTCCTCAAGCCGATCCATCTCAAACAGTCGCGCCAGTTCGGCGCGGGCTTCCTGGGCGGTTTGCATCACCTTGGCCGCATCGTCGTACACCGCATGCTGGGCGGCGAGCACTTGCAGGTCGTGGTTCTTGAAGCGGGTGATGCGGGCATCGGCCTGGGCCTGGCTCAACCCCAGGCCCACCAGGGTACGGCGGCTCATTTCCAGGCTGGAGTAGAAGGTCTCGCGAACCGGTGACGCGTCGAGGTCCACCAGGCGGTGCACGTGCTGGCGGTTACGGGCGCGGGCGATGATCTTCATGTGCGGGTAGAGATTGCGCACCAGTTCGGCGGTCTTGATGTTGATCTCCGGGTCGTCCATGGCGATCACGAAGAACTCCGCCTGGTCGACCTTGGCCGCGTGGAGAATCTCGGGGCGTTGTGGGTCACCGTAGAACACCGGCATGCCGCCGAAACTGCGGGTCAGCTCGATGGTTTCCACCGAGGTGTCGAGGGCGATGAAGGAGATGTTCTGTGCACGCAGGATCCGCGCGACGATCTGGCCCATACGGCCCATGCCGGCGATCACCACCCGCGGCGCATCGCTTTCGATGGTGCGGTATTCCTCCGGTACTTCCACCGGCTTGACCTTGGGCTTGAACAGCTTCGGGCACACCAGCAGCAACAGCGGCGTGACGGCCATGGACAGGGTGATGGTCAGCACCAGCACGTCGTAGAGGTGCGGTTCGAACAGGCCCTGGTCGCGGCCGATCTTGAACACCACAAAGGCGAACTCACCGCCCGCGGCCAGCACCACACCCAGGCGCAGGGCGCTTTCGCGGTTGAGATCACCCACCATACGCCCCACGGCGTACAGCAGCGGCAGCTTCAAACCGATCAACAGCAGGGTCAGGCCGATCACCACCAGCGGCGAGCTGAGCAGCAGGCTGAGGTTGGCGCCCATGCCCACGCTGATAAAGAACAGCCCCAGCAGCAGGCCCTTGAACGGCTCGATCTGGGATTCCAGTTCGTGGCGGTACTCCGAGTCCGCCAGCAGCAGGCCGGCGAGGAAGGCACCGAGGGCCATGGACACGCCCACCAGTTCCATCAACCAGGCGGTGCCGATGACCACCAGCAAGGCGGTGGCGGTGGACACTTCGCGCAGGCCGGTCTTGGCGACGATGCGAAACACCGGCCGCAGCAGGTAGCGCCCGCCGATGATCACCACGGCAATACTGCCGAGGATCTGCAGGACGTGTTGCAGGCCTTGGGCTTCGGTGGTCGGATGATCGCTGCCGGCCAGCAGCGGCACCATGGCAATCAACGGGATCGCGGCGATGTCCTGGAACAGCAGGATCGCAAACGCCAGGCGTCCGTGGGGCTGGTTCAGCTCCTTGCGCTCGGCCAGGCTTTGCAGGCCAAATGCGGTGGACGACAGCGCCAGGCCTAGGCCCAGCACAATCGCGCTGTTCCACGACTGGCCAAACAGCCACAACGCCACCACCCCCATGACCAGGCCGGTGAGCAGCACCTGGGCCAGGCCGACGCCAAATACAGCCTTGCGCATCACCCATAAACGCTTGGGCGACAGTTCCAGGCCGATGATGAACAGCAGCAACACCACGCCCAATTCGGAGAACTGCGCGACGCTTTGCGGGTTCCCGATCAGGCCCAATATCGATGGGCCGATGATCACACCGGCAAACAGATAGCCGAGCACCGCACCTAATTGCAGGCGTTTGGCCAGGGGCACGGTCAGCACGGCGGCGAGCAGGAACACCACGGCTGCTTGTAGCAGGTTGCCTTCATGGGGCATTGCGAACTCCAGGATCTTTAAAACCAATCGACAGGAGGGTATTAGAGCGCTTTTTACCTTTCGAAAATTGTGTTTTTGCTGCGTTTGAAGGGACAACACGCCAGTGCGTGTTTGGCGGCGGGCGGTTCACGCCGGCTTGCGGTACAAACCCACGGCCAGGCCGACGATGATGATCGCAATCGAGATCAGGTCCGGCGTGGAAACACGCTCGCCAATCAGCAGCATCGAACTGCTGATCCCGAACACCGGAATCAACAACGACAGTGGCGCCACCGTGGACACCGGGTACAGCTTGAGCAGCGAGTTCCAGCCCCAGTAGGCAAAGTGCGTCGCCAGGTACACCTGAAACAGAATGGACAGGATCGCCATGATGTCGAGGCTCGACTGCAAGCCTTCGAACGGCGCGCTGCCATGCATCAGCCAGGCCATAAGAAATAACGGGATCGGCGGAAACAGGCTGGCCCACACCATGAACGAGAAGACCTCAGTGACCCCCGACTTTTTGATGATGACGTTGCCCACGCTCCAGGCCAGCGCGCTGAATACGATCAGCATCACGCCCAGCACTGCGTGGCTGCCTTCCCGGGTGGAGATGATAGCTGCCAGGCCGATCAGGGCCAGAAATGCACCTGCCATTTGCGTCCCGCGGAGTTTTTCCCTGAACAACACGCAACCCCAGCCCATGGTAAAAAATACGCTGAGTTGAATGATCAATGACGCGATGCCGGGGCTCACACCCCTTTCGATGCCATAGTTGATCACGCCCCACATGCCCAACCCGAAGATGACGCCGTAGGCGGCCACGTAGCTGAATTTGACAGCGGGGCGCTTGATGAAGAACACCAGTGGCAGGGCGGCGAGGGCAAAGCGGATGCCCGTGAGGACGAAGGGGTCGACCGAGCGCAGGCCCAGTTTGGTAATGGGGAAATTCACCCCCCATACCAAGGTGACGAGCACGGCGAGCGCCAGATGTTTTTTCAGCATGGAATGTTCCCTTGGTCATTACAGTTATCCAAGGGCGTGGATGTTAGGGGGTGGTTGGCTGGCCCGCTTGCTATGTAAGGTCATCTTTTGACAGAATCGGGCCATGATTCCGACCTTTGACTCCGCCAGCCCTGAAGCCGTGGTAACACTGCGCGAATACCCTTGCGGCACCGTCTTTGAGCGGCACACGCATTCACGTGGGCAGTTCGCCTATGCCTCCACCGGCGCGCTGAAAATGTTCACCGATCTCGGCAACTGGGTGGTACCGCCGCAACGGGCGATCTGGGTGCCGGGTGGTGTGCCCCATGAAATGCATATGCGCGGGGATGTGGTGATGCTCAATACCTACTTGAACGCCGAGGCGGCTGAGCGGGCGGGGTTGCAGGAGCGCTGCCAAGTGTTTGAAGTGTCGTCCCTGCTCAGGCATTTGCTCGAGGCGGCGTTGGCTATCGACTCCTCGACATTACCCAGCGTGAGGCATCACTGCGTGCTGACGCTGTTGATTGATGAAATCGGAGCCATGCCCGAGCTGCCACTCAGCGCGCCATTGCCGTGCGAGTCGCGGCTGGCGCGAGCCTGTCAGCGCTTCCTGGATGCGCCCACGCAGAAAATCACCCTTGATGAGATGGCTGATTGGTCGAACATGAGCCGGCGCACCTTCACCCGCCATTTCTACGAGGGCACGGGGATGACGTTCGTGTCCTGGCGCCAGCAGGTGTGCCTATTGGAAGCCACCGCACGGCTAAGCCACGGCGCGTCCATCACCGAGGTAGCGCTCGAATTGGGGTTCAGCAGTTCCAGTGCATTCACCTCCGTGTTCCGGCGCAACCTGGGGGATTCGCCGGCGCGCTACCTGGCCAAATCAAAGGCTGCGGCGCAGTTCTGATCCTTCGCGACCGCCACGCCGGTCAGGATTCACCGTCCTACAAGCCTCCCTTTGGTATTATCGCCGTCCCTCGTCACCAGGAGTCACCGGCCCATGCAGCACCAGTGGGATGAAATGCACCGCACCCGCAAGCCCACGTTCGTATTGTGCGGCGAGCCTCAGGGGGATGTGCTCAATCTCTATGTTCACGGTTACTCGGCGTTCTTCAACCGGCAACAACTGGGCAATTTCAAGGCGCAGCTCGCGGGTATCGAAGGGTCGACCAACCTGATGCTGTTCTGGCCGGCGGGGCATTTCCTGGAAAACCTGTTTGCGCCCTTCAAGGATGTGATCGCCGCGATGCTGGGTGGTGGTGGCATCGGTGCTGCGACCGTAGGCGTGGGCAAGGCGATTGCGTATTTTCTCGACCACTATAAAAGCGTCGAGGCGCGGGTGGACGAAGTGGCCAGGAGCTTGCTGCCGGAGCTGGCTAGCTACCTGCATGGCGAGTCGCTGGAGGTGCGGCGTATCAACCTGATCGGTCATTCCCTGGGGGCGCGGATTCTGGTCAAGAGCCTGCTGGCCAGCCCGGACACCGCGCGCGAGCTGCCATTGGACAACCTGCTGTTGATGGGCGGCGCGATCTGTACGTCGAGCCCTTGGGAAGAGGTGTGCGCGCCGCTCAAGGGGCGGGTGATCAATTGCCATTCCAGCAAGGACTGGGCCCTGGCGATGAAGCCGGACACCGAGCGGTGCATCGGCCGGTACGCGATCCCGGTGACGCCGGCGCTCAAGGCCAAGGTCACCAATGTGCACTTGGCCACCTTCGATCACGCCGCCTACTGGCCGCAGTTGCAGACCGTGGTGCAGTACACCGACCTGTTGCAGGAGCGGCGCGGCCTGATTCGTTCCGACCAGCGCAGCAGCGAGGTACGCTTTGCCGAAGAGGACGTCGACTTGTTTCCGGCCCTGGTGCAGGCGCGGCCGGAAGAGCTGAAGTTTCTCGCCGAATTGATGGCGCAAAAGCGCAGTGCATCGATCGACGCCACGGTGCGCGACCCGCTCAAGCTGGCCATCGAGTTGCAGCGCATGGGCGGCGATAGTTTTATGAACCTGGCCCGTGGCCACGGCGTGAATTATCGCCAGATTGCCGAAGATGTGGCGCAGCGGCTGGGGATCAAGTTTTCCGAGCCCGTCGCAACCGTTGCGCTGGCTGACCTTGAAGCCCTGGTCGCGGAAAAACTGATTGAGCAGTACAAGGACAAACTCAGCAACGCCGACCGCCAGGTATTCGACGCAGAGCTCAAGGCGGCTGCACAGAAAGAGCAGGGGCTGTTCAGCCGTTTCGATGTCGGCCGCTCGGCCACTACGGCATTGAGTGGCACGGCGCTGGCCGGGTTGACCGGGTTTATCCTGCGTCGTGGTGCGGCCTCCGCGATCCCGGTGGTCGGCCAGGCGCTGGCGGCGGCGATGCTGCTGGTGAGCGGTGTACGGGCGTTTTCCGGCCCGGCCTATTCGATTACCACCCTGGCGGTGTTGGTGGTCGGGGTGATTCGCCAGCGCATGGAGCGTGAAGCCTTGAACCAGGAGATGGACCTGGTGGTGCAGGTGGTGGAGGCGTTTGACCTGCCTCGGGAGACGGTGATGCGCACCGTTGCGTCTGACTGATAAGCTGAGCCCCTGTCGAGTGTGTTTGCCTGGGATACCGCGTGAAATTCAGCCTGCCGAAAATCGCTACCGCTCCATTCTGCCCGCCGGAAGTGGCGGGCTCCGTCGCCGTTGACCCCACGGCGTCGTTCTTCAAACGCATTCTTATGTTCGCCGGCCCCGGCCTGCTGATCTCCATCGGCTACATGGACCCGGGCAACTGGGCCACGGCCATCGAAGCCGGGTCGCGCTACGGCTACAGCCTGTTGTTCGTGGTGTTGCTCGCCAGTCTGGCGGGGATGGCGGTGCAGTGCCTGTGCTCACGCCTTGGCATCGCCACCGGCAAGGACCTCGCGCAACTGTGCCGTGAGCGCTACAGCAAACGCTCCGCACGCACCCAGTGGGTGTTGGCGGAAATCTCCATCATCGCCACCGACCTCGCCGAAGTGCTCGGCTGCGCCCTGGCGTTTCACCTGCTGCTGGGCGTTTCCCTGACCACCGGCATTGTCATCACCGCCTTCGATACGCTGTTGGTCCTGGCCCTGCAAAACCGTGGTTTTCGCCGCCTGGAAGCGATCATGCTGGCGCTGGTGGCGACCATCGGCGCGTGTTTCTTCATTGAGCTGGTGCTGATCAAACCTTATTGGCCGGATGTGTTCAGTGGTTTCACTCCATCCCTTTCGGCCATCAGCGATGCCGCGCCGTTGTACCTGGCTATCGGTATTCTCGGCGCCACGGTGATGCCCCATAACCTCTACCTGCACAGCTCGATCGTGCAAACCCGCCTGATCGGCAAAGACCTCGCGAGCAAACAGGACGCGGTCAAGCTGGCCCGGATCGACACCATTGGCTCCCTGGCCCTGGCACTGCTGGTCAACGCCGCCATCCTGATACTCGCCGCCTCCGCCTTCTACAAGACGGGGCACACTGAGGTGGTCGAGATCCAGGACGCCTACCGCTTGCTCGACCCGCTGGTGGGCGGCGCCTTTGCCAGCATCCTGTTCGGCATCGCCTTGCTGGCGTCCGGGCAAAGCTCGACCTTTACCGGCACCATCGCCGGGCAAGTGATCATGGAGGGCTACCTCAACCTGCGAATTCCCTGCTGGCAACGCCGCCTGATCACCCGTGGGCTGGCGCTGATCCCGGCGTTTCTCGGGGTGTGGTTGATGGGTGACCAGGCCATTGGCAAGCTGCTGATCCTCAGCCAGGTAGTGCTCAGCCTGCAGTTGCCGTTCGCGTTGTACCCCTTGATCCGCATGACCGGCGACAAGCAACTGATGGGGCCGTTCGTCAATCGCCTGCATACCCGCGTGTTGGCGTGGTTTCTGTTTGCGGTCATCAGTGGGGCCAATGCGTGGTTGATTGGACAGTGGGTGTTCTGAGTTCCGGGCAGTGGGTGTGGACTACACCAGAATGGCCAGGGATGTGTATTGGGCAATCTGCGCGTCGGCGGTCATTAGCCTCATCGGTTCACTGATGGCTGTCGCTACGATGAGCCGATCAAAAGGGTCTTTGTGATGATGCTCAAGATCCTTTACGGCAATCGCGTGTTCTGAGGTGATGGGCAGTTCGACGAAACCGCTTTCAAGGCAATATTCCCGGATTTCGTCCAGGTCGGCATCGAGTTTTCCAAGGCCGACCTTGATCGCCATTTCCCAGAAGGTTGCCGCGCTGACGTAAATCTCTGCGGCATTCTCGATCAGTCGTCGGGCTTTGCTGGATAGCTTCGGGTCATCACTCAGTGCCCAGAGCAGAACATGGGTATCCAGCAGCACCCTCATGGATGGCTGCCTGCAAACGTATCCAGCAGGTCATCTGGCAGGGGCGCTTCAAAATCCTCGGGGACAACCAGCTTTCCTTTCATCACGCCAATTCGCTGACCTTTGGATTTCCCCACGGGGACGAGTTGCGCCATCGCACGTCCATGCTTGGCAATGGTGATAATTTTGCCGGCGGCGGCGTCATCCACCAGTTTTGACAGGTTATTTTTTGCTTCGCCCAAGGGTACGGTAATCATGAGGTGCTCCGCGTATTTTGGCCAAATATAGCCAAAACTGGGCGAGCTATCCAAGACGGGCCGACCGCTGGTTGCCGCCGCGCGTTCATCGCGCGATGGCTTTGGGTACATGAAAACCATGGCATCTCTCCAAAAAAGACATCGCCAAAGTCTGCCGCAATGCACCCAGTCCAAAATATAGTGGCTCGTTAAATCAGACCGAGCCTACTTTTACTACGCGGAAAATTCCTCAACCGCTCATCGATCCCAATACGGCACCGTCCCAAAACACTCCACAAAGTAATCAATCACCGTGCGCACTTTCAGCGACAGGCGCCGGCTCCCCGGCCACAACGCCGCAATCTGCTGGGGCTCGAGGGTTGTCGCCACATCGTAGTCCGTCAGCACCGCCTGCAAGGTGCCGGCGCGCAGGCCTTCGCCGATCAGCCAGGACGGAAACACCACCAGCCCCAGGCCTTGTTCGGCGGCGTGGGTGAGGGTGTCGGCATGGTTGCCGGTGATCGGGCCTTTGACGCTATAGGGTGTCCAGTCGTCCTGGCCCTTGCGGAAAAACCAGCGTTGCTGGCCGGTGATGCCCTTGTAGGCCAGGCACTGGTGGTGGATCAGTTCTTCAGGGTGTCGGGGCATGCCATGCCGGGCCAGGTAGGCGGGGCTGGCCGCGAGGCGAAAGCGCTGGGGTGCGAAGATGCGTGCCTGCATGCTGGAATCGTTGAGCACGCCGATACGAAACAGCAGGTCGGTGCCGTCTTGCAGCGGGTCGACGAAGGTGTCGGTTTGCTGGATGTCCAGTTGCAGTTTCGGGTAGCGCCGGCATAACTCACCCAGCCACGGTGACAGGTGACGCTGGCCGAACACCATCGGTGCGTTGATGCGTACCAGGCCGCTGGGTTCGCTTTCCTGCTCCTGCAGGGCCTGGCCGGCGGCTTCCAGTTGTTCGAGCATCACGCGCGCGTGCCGCCCCAGCAGGCGCCCGGCCTCGGTGGGGCTTACCGCGCGGGTGTGACGATAGAGCAACTGCTGGCCGAGGGCTTGTTCCATCAGTTGGATCTGCCGGGAAATCGAGGAGGGCGCCAAGCCTTCACGGCGGGCTACTTCAGAAAAACTACCGTGATCCAGCACGGCGACGAACAGGCGCAGCGCCTTGAAACTCAATTCATTCAAACCCTGCATCGTGGCTCCGTGCTGTGCGTTCTGCGCAAAGGTGTTGTCCGCATACTCCCATTTATCGCACAGAACGACCACCGGATAATGCGCGTCATCCAATCCTTTGTTGACGTGCAGGTGATGTATGCAAGCAAGTTCCATCGAGGCTGTGGCGCAAGCCACGCCGAAGAAAAACCTCCTACGGCTGCTGCTGTTGCCGCTGGTGATCCTGGCCGGCATGGGCTTGTCGGTCGAGGCAGGATTGCTCGGGCCGCTCGGCGTGCAAGTGGGGCACCTGTGGGCAACCTTGAGCATCTTCGGCGTCGGCTCGGCGATTCTGTTTTTGCTGCTGCTGTTCAGCGGCCCGCAGAAGGGGCCGGCGCTGTCCGAGCTGCCGCGCTGGCAATTGATCGGTGGGTTCCTGGGGCCGATGTACGTGGTGGTGCTGACCCTGGCCACGCCGCACATCGGTATTGCCATGACCATGATCGCGATTTTGTCCGGCCAGGTGGGCAAGAGCGTGCTGATCGATCATTTCGGTTGGTTCGGCACCGCACGCAAACGGGTCAATGGCGAGCGCTGGATAGCCCTGGCGTTGATTGTGGCGGCACTTGTTCTGATAGCACGAGGGTAAGGCGATGAATCTGATTCTGTTATTGGTGCTGGTGATTGCTGCAGGTGCGGTGCTGAGTGTGCAGGCGGCGATCAATGGGCGCCTCGGCCAGTCGGTAGGCGTGTTGCGCAGCAGTCTGCTGACGTTTGCGGTGGGCGCGCTCACCACCGCACTGCTGATTTTCTTCTTCGAACCGGCCCAGACCTTCAGCCTGCTGGACGTGCCCAAATGGCAACTGACCGGCGCATTGTTCGGCGTGGTGTACATGATGGTGATGGTCGGGGCGGTGCCGGTGGTCGGTACTGCGGTGGCAACCGTGGCCGTGATCACCGGGCAATTGGGCATGGGCATGCTGATCGATAACTTCGGGTGGCTGGGCAACCCGGCTGTCGAACTGTCGAGCAGCCGCATCCTGGCGATGGTGTGTCTGGCTCTGGCCTTGGTGTTCATGTACCGCAGCAATACGCGTACCGACTGATGGTTTGAACCATCGCCGACGGCGGGCAGTCACTGCTTAAGGTGCTGGCAACCGCCGCACCGGACGACCATGAAGAAGGAGTCTGGCCATGCCTGATCAAACCTGTGCCTGCCCACATTGCAAGTGTGTGCTGGGCGTCGATGCGGTAATGAAGGACGGTAAGGGCTATTGCTGCCAGGGCTGTGCCGAGCACCATGCCCATGGCGAGCCTTGTTCGGCTGCAACGGGGTGCGAGTGTGCCAAGTCGGCCAAAGGCTGAATACGTTCGCAGGGAGCCTGAAATAGTGGGCTCCCTGCGTATCGATTATTGGGGTTCCAGCTCCAGGCGCAGGCTGTGGTCGGACAAATGCCGGCTGTCTTTTACCACGCCGCTGGTTCGTCGACCTTCGAGTGCCAGCACCAGGGTTTGCGCATCATGCAAATCGTCCGGCAACGGCTGGAACACCTTCAGCACCAGCCAGCCGGGTTTGTGCTGCACGCTCACCTGGCACTCGACATGCTTGGCCAATGGCCCGAACAACGTGTCCCGGGTGTAATCGATGCGCGCTTTGCCGTTGATTGAATCCATGCTCATTTCTCCTTGATCAAGCCTGGGCGCGCACATCCGAGCGGCGCCATTGCACGTTTTTTATGCCGAATTTCTCGGCCTGTTCCTGGCTGGTCTTCTTCACCTGCTCGCGGGCGAAACGGCCGATACGGCCCACGCCAGCGTCACAGCTTGCCCAATGCCAGGCCTCCAAGGTATCCAGCTTTTCCAGACGGATAATGAATGACTTGGCTTCGCCATGGAGGGTGTAGTCGATCACAAACAGTTTTGCGTTATTCATTGGCCCATCAACCCTGGTGGTGTAAACAAGTGATCGCCCCAGGCGGCAAAAATTCACTCGGATTGTCGAGCGGTGGTCATTACCATGACGGCTTACCCATCGATAGACGTGCACCTCATGGCCCTGGCCGCGCCCCCCGACCTCAGTGATCACGCTGTCCCCGTGCAACCCCTGGCACGCACGTACCCGCGTGGCTTGTATGTGGAGCCCCATCGGCACGACTGGGGCCAATTGCTCTATGCCATGAGCGGCGTGATGTGGGTCGAGACGCCTCGTGAAGCCCTGGTGGTGCCGCCCCAGCGTGCGGTCTGGCTGCCGCCGGGGGTTGAGCACGGCATCCGGGTGGTGTCGGATTTGCAGATGCGCAATATCTACTTGCGCCCGGCCTTGGCGGCGACTTTGGACAGCCAGGTGCAGGTGATTGAAGTCGGTGGGCTGCTGCGCGAATTGGTCGTCGCGCTGGTGGAGCAGGGCGACCGCGGTGACGCGGGGTATTACGACGCGGTGGTCGGCCTGGCCCTGCTGGAGTTGCGCCGGGCACGCCGCTCGCAGATCCGTATCGCCATGCCGGTGGAGGCCGATCGCCGGCTGATCAGCGCTTGCCAGGCGGTCATGGCGGCGCCGTCCCTGGAGATACCTTTCGAGCAGCATGCTGAGGCGGCAGGTGCCAGCGTGCGCACCTTGGCGCGGTTGTTCCAGCACCACCTGGGCATGGGCTTTGCCGAATGGCGTCGCCAGGTGCAATTGGCCACGGCGGTGGCCGAGTTGATCCAGGGCCAGTCGGTCAGCGCTATTGCGCGGTCCCTGGGCTATTCGCCGAGCAGTTTCAGCGACATGTTCCGGCGTGAACTGGGGGTGGCGCCTTCTCAATATGTGAGTTGGCCGAAATCCTGAAGCGTTTGGCCGATGCTGCCGGGATGGGCTTCCTACACTAAGCCCATCAAATCACCAGGCGCTGCCCCCATGAGTTACCTGATCTCCCTTGTCATTGGCCTCTTTGTCGGCGTGATCTACGGCGCACTGGACTTCCGCTCGCCCGCACCACCCGCCATTGCGCTGGTGGGCCTGATGGGCATGCTGCTCGGCGAAAAACTCTGGCCCATGGGCCGGCAGTTGGTCAGCGGTTGGTTGTCCTGATTCCTTTTCTCCCTTCGATGGATACTGGCAATGAAAGCACTGCAATTTTCCGCCACTGGCGACCTCACCGCCCTGAGCTTCGTCGACGTCGCCACGCCGGTGCCGGCCGCCGATGAAGTGCTGGTACAGATCAAGGCTGCGGGCCTCAACCCCAGCGATGTGAAGAACGTACTCGGGCGTTTCCCCTACACCACCGTGCCACGCATACCGGGCCGCGACTTTGCCGGCGTGGTCGTGCAAGGTCCGCAGGCGCTGGTGGGGCAGGAGGTCTGGGGCACCGGTCGCGACCTGGGCTTTTTCGCCGACGGTTCCCACGCCCAGTACCTCACCGTCTCGGCCAAAGGTGTGGCGCATAAACCCGCCCCCCTGAGTTTTGCCCAGGCCGCCAGCCTGGGTGTGCCGTACACCACCGCCTGGGATGCGCTGGAGCGCAGTGGCGTGGGCAAAGGCACGCGGTTGCTGGTGATCGGCGCTAATGGGGCGGTGGGCAGTGCGGCATTGGCCTTGGGGAGGGTTCTTGGTGCGCAGGTGTTGGCAGCGGTACGCAAGGCTGACCAGGTCGAGGTGTTGCAGGCGCAAGGGGTCGACGCGATTGCGTTGGGCAAGCCCGAAGCGCTGGGCGCGCAGGTCAATGCGGTATTCAAGGGTGGCGCCGATGTGATCTTCGACACCACCGGTTTCTGGCTGCCGGCGGCCGTGGCAGGCCTGGCGCCGTTCGGCCGCATCGCGATCATTGCCGCGCCGGTGGACGGCCATGTACAACTGCCGGCCCTGGCCCTGTATCGCAAGGGCGGCTCGGTGGTGGGGATCAATTCATTGCTCTACAACTGTGAACAGTGCGCGGTGATGCTGGAGCAGTTCGGGCGTTTCTTCGATGAGGGCCTGCTGCCGCTGCCGACCGGCCTGCGCGAAGTGGCGCTGGCCGATGGCGTGCAGTGCTATGAGGACGTGAATCAAGGCAGTGCGGACAAGATCATTTTGCTGCCTTGACACATCCTGATGTGCACTAGGCTTCTGGGACGCCTTTTTCCCATGCCGACCAGTTCTTGAGGATCGCCTGTACCAGCGGGTTACCCGTGCGGTAGAGGTTTTCCAACGCCGGTACGAACCCTCCCTGGTCGGCGTATTTGAGCAGGTTGTCCACTTCGCTGTAGCCAGGGTACGGGCGGTCGAAGTCCGATCCGGCACGTACGACGGCCAGGCGCTGGATGTCCACCAACCCCTCGCGGCTGGCGCGCAGCAAGGCCTCGTACGTGGAGTTGTCCTCCTGTTGGGTGGTGCAGTACTCGCCTTTGTTATCCGTGAGCAACTTGGTCCACACCTCGGCGCGTTCGCTCAGGCGCGTGCCGGAGAACCAGGTATTGCCCGCCAGGGTGTCGCAGCGGGTGACTTGCGGCGGCTGGTTGGCGGGTGCGGCGGGGTAGTGTTTGCGCCAGGCGGCGGACTCTTTGCTTTCCGTAAGTTCGACTGTGTGCGACAGGGCGAACGCTTTGGCCTGCAGTTTGGGGTTCAGCTCAAACACTTCGGTCTTGTAGTCCAGTGGCGGCTTTTCGTTGGGGCCCTTGGTGTTGATGCCAAGGTAGCCGGTCGGCCAATCCTTGGGTGCATCCCGCGAATCCAGTTCCCACTGGGTGCCGAATTCCACCAGGTAGTGGGCCCAGGCGGCTGTGCCGATGGTGCCGTGTTTCGGGCTGATGCCGGCAATCCCGGCGATCAGGAAATAGCTCTGGCGCAGGTCGAACTTGGGCGACAAGGCCAGGGCCAGGGTGGACGCGGCAGCGTTGGTCTGGCCCATGCCGGTCACCAGCAAGCACACGTCCCGGGTGTTGCAGCGGATCACCGGGTATTCGGCGGACAGGCCCGGCACGCGCACTTCCTGCTTGAGTTCCAGGCGGTCGATCCAGGTTTGCGCCTCGGGGGCGAACATGGTGATCAGCATCACCTTGGGCTTGATGGGGGCAGCAGAATCAGCCAGCACCACGTGGGGAAACAGGGCCAGGCCGACGGCCAGCGAGAGACGGGTAAACGTATTCATCTAATACTCCTTGATCAGAATTGGTAGCCCACGCCGGCGTAATAACCCCAGCCGTCGGAGCGGGCGCGGAAGTTACCCTCGCCGAAGTTCAACTCACTGCCGTCTTCCCAGTTGCCGCCGTTATGAAAATAACGACCGACCAGGGTAAAGCGCAGGTGGGTGAACGAATACAGCAGCACGTTGGTCGCCACCAGGGCGTTGGCGGTGCGCGCCGGGTTGTCCTTGTGCAGGTCCGAGCCGAAATCGTAGTTGGTGAAACCGATGTAGGTCAGCGAGGCGCCGTTGTCGAACTTGCCGATGGGCACGATGTATTTCATCTGCGCGCGGTAGCCGTCCCAGGAATACTCATTGCTGGCGCCGTAGTTTTCCCATTGGTAACGCCCGTAGAAGTTCGCCGACAGGTTGACACGCGAGTGGGTGTCGATGTCGGTGCCGAGGCCGCTGTACAGGGTGTTGGCTCGGTTGGCCTTATTGCTGCCGTGGTCGTAGATCCAGTCGAACGCCACATACCATTCCTTGAACGGGCCGATGGCCAGGCTGCGTCCGGCCAGGTAGTCGATGGAGATACGCGGCTCGTGCTCCATGAAGACTGGCGAGCCATGGTCCCACGCGCCTTTGTCGTTACTGTTGCCGATGCCGAGGATCTTCGGCACGTCGATGTAGCCGTACAACTCGAAGGGCCCCTTGCGGCCGAAGTACTCGTATTCCAGGTAGACATCATCCTGGGGCTTGGGGCCGAAGCTGATGTCTTTGCTGCCGATCAGCGTCAGGTCCTGGTTGAACCATTCCGACAGATAGACGCCTTTTTTCGCCGGGCTGGCCTCAGGGCTCAGGGTTTCGCCCTGTGCTGAGTCATCGACGGGTTTTTCCTGCGCCAAAATGGGCGCGCTGAGTACTCCCGTTACGGCGGCCAGTAGCAAGGAAACACCAAAGCAGGCACGGGGCCTTGAGGTTGGGTGCATTGAAAGTCCCTATTCGTACGCGGTTTGAACCCGATTCATCGGGTCGTGGGGAACTTGGCGGTCAAGTTCGTACCGCAAACGGTTGCACAGGCTGTACCAACTTTACTTAATGGCTTGAATGCCATGGAAAAAAGCAGAATTACTCGACCTTTTGATCAGAAATGACTGGGTGTCATTTTCTCGATGGGGTTGAACAGGTGCATCGCCGTTTCACGGCGGTATTCACTGGGCGTCTGGTGCATCTCGATTCGAAAGTGCCGGTTGAAGTTGGACAGGTTGGCGTAGCCCACTTCAAAACAAATATCCGCCACCGACATCTCGCTTTGCAGCAACAACCGGCAGGCGCGTTGCACGCGGAATTTGCGCATCAGGTCGATAAATCCATGGCCCGTGTTGCGCTTGAAGAAGCGTGAGAAGCCAGGTTCGCTCATGTCCAACTGTTGGGCGATCACTGACAGGCGCACGTCGCCGGTGAGTTCGCGCATCAGGTAGTCGAAGGCCTTGTTGATGCGCTCGGCGCTGCGGGCGTCCAGGGTCGGAGCGTAACAGGGGCTGGCCAGGGCCTTTACCTGCTGCGCCGGGGCGTTTTTCAGGTAGTCGAGCAGTTGCAGGAACAGGGTCAGCCGTTGCAGGCCGTGGGCGCTGCCGATGGCTTCCATCAACCGTGCGGCCTGCACGGCGGTGTCGCCACTGAATTCCAGGCCGCGCCGGGCCTGTTCGAACAACGGCTGCAAGTCGCCGAGTTCGGGCAGGGTCTGGCGCAGGGCAAGCAGGGCGGCGCCGTCGAATTGCAGCACCACGTCGCGACCGCTCAAATGTTCGCCGGGGGCCAGTTCGCCGATCCAGTCATGGGGCAGGTCGGGCCGATCAGGGCCACATGCCCGGCACTGAACGCACCGATATAGTCGCCCGCCACCAACTTGCCGCTGCCCTGGCGAATCAGGTGGATTTCGAATTCAGGGTGGTGGTTCCAGCGCGCCAGATCGTAAGGGTAGTCGTGTTCGAACCAGCGAAAGCAGTGCTGCGGCTCGGGCAGGATCACCTCAAGCTCGGCGGGGCGGTGTTCGAACAGCGTGGCGCGACTGACGGGCATGGTGATGCCTCTTCTATGGGTGCAGTCGCCTCAAAATACGCGGGTTGGCGCTACCTTCGCTACCCCCGGTTTCGCCTGGCACTGATACTTTTTTGCGCCCTATGCAGCGGTTAAAAAAGTATCAGCCAGGCATGCGTCAGGCGTTTGTGAGGGCCTGGCCCAAGCTGCTGTAATCGGCCCTCAACAACAAAAACAACAGGTGGAAACCGCTATGTTCAAGCTCCCGCAAGCGTTGTTCCTGCTTTCCGGCCTGGCCTTGGCCATGCCCAGCCAGGCTGCCGACACTGTGACCATCGCTACCGTCAATAACAGCGACATGATCCGCATGCAGCGTCTGTCCAAGGTGTTCGAGCAGCAGCACCCGGACATCCAGCTCAACTGGGTGGTGCTCGAAGAAAACGTGCTGCGCCAGCGCCTCACCACCGATATCGCCACCCAGGGCGGCCAGTTCGATGTGCTCACCATCGGCACCTACGAAACCCCGCTGTGGGGCGCCAAGCACTGGCTGGAACCGCTGACCCAACTGCCAGCCGATTACGACGCCGACGATATCTTCCCCTCGGTGCGCCAGGGCCTGTCGGTCAACGGCACCTTGTATGCCTTGCCGTTCTACGGGGAAAGCACCGTCACCTACTACCGCACCGACCTGTTCAAGCAAGCCGGCCTGAGCATGCCGGCGCACCCGACCTGGACGCAGCTCGGTGAATTCGCCGCCCAGCTCACCGCCAAGGACAAAGGCCAGTACGGCATGTGCCTGCGCGGCAAGGCCGGTTGGGGCGAGAACATCGCGCTGCTGAGCACCATGGCCAACGCTTTTGGTGCGCGCTGGTTCGATGAGCAGTGGAAGCCTGAGTTGACCAGCCCCGAGTGGACCGCCGCCGCCAACTTCTACGTCAACACCCTCAAGCAATATGGGCCGCCCGGCGTGTCCAGCAACGGTTTCAACGAAACCCTGGCGCTGTTCAACAGCGGCAAGTGCGCGATCTGGGTCGATGCCAGCGTCGCCGGCTCCTTCACCACCGACAAGAGTCAAAGCAAAGTCGCCGACAGCGTAGGCTTCGCCGCGGCCCCCACCGAAGTCACCGACAAAGGCTCCTCCTGGCTGTACGCCTGGTCGCTGGCGATCCCGGCCACTTCCCAGCACAAGGACGCCGCCAAGGCCTTTATCGCCTGGGCCACGTCCAAGGACTACATCCAGTTGGTCGCCGATAAAGAAGGCATCACCAACGTACCGCCCGGTACCCGCCAGTCCACCTACAACGCGGCGTACCTCAAGGCCGCACCGTTTGCCCAGGTGACCCTGGAGATGATGCAGCACGCCGACCCCGCGCACCCGTCGGCCAAACCCGTGCCGTACGTGGGTATCCAGTACGTGACCATCCCGGAGTTCCAGGCCATCGGCACGTCCGTCGGCAAGCTGTTCTCGGCGGCGCTGACAGGGGGCATGTCGGTTGAGCAGGCGTTGCTCCAGGCGCAGTCCACCACCGAGCGCGAAATGAAACGCGCCGGCTATCCCAAATAATGTTCAAAGGACAGATGCCTTATGAAACGACTCGAAGGTAAGAGCGCGCTGATCACCGGATCGGCACGCGGGATTGGCCGCGCGTTTGCCCAGGCCTATATCCATGAAGGCGCGACCGTCGCCATCGCCGATATTAACCTGCAGCGGGCCCAGGCCACCGCCGCCGAGCTTGGCCCACAAGCCTACGCGGTAGCGATGGACGTCACCGACCAGGCTTCCATCGACAGCGCGATTACCGCCGTGGTTGCCCAGGCCGGCAAGCTCGACATCCTGATCAACAACGCGGCGCTGTTCGACCTGGCCCCCATCGTCGACATCAGCCGCGACAGCTTTGATCGGCTGTTCTCGATCAACGTCGCCGGCACGCTGTTCACCCTGCAAGCCGCTGCCCGGCAGATGATCAGCCAGGGGCACGGCGGCAAGATCA
The DNA here is from genome assembly GCF_007828335.1 of Pseudomonas sp. SJZ103. NCBI lineage: Bacteria > Pseudomonadati > Pseudomonadota > Gammaproteobacteria > Pseudomonadales > Pseudomonadaceae > Pseudomonas > Pseudomonas sp. SJZ103. The sequence goes on along the minus strand of NZ_VIUN01000008.1, from coordinate 290,886 downwards.
TCAACATGGCCAGCCAGGCCGGGCGACGCGGTGAGGCGTTGGTGGCGGTGTATTGCGCGACCAAGGCGGCGGTGATCAGCCTCACGCAATCGGCGGGGCTGAACCTGATCAAGCAAGGGATCAACGTCAACGCCATCGCCCCCGGTGTGGTCGATGGTGAGCATTGGGATGGGGTGGATGCGCTGTTTGCCAGGCATGAAGGCCTGGCGCCTGGCGAGAAGAAGCGGCGGGTGGGGGCAGAGGTGCCGTTCGGGCGGATGGGTACGGCTGAAGACCTCACCGGAATGGCGATCTTCCTGGCGTCGAAGGAGGCGGATTATGTGGTGGCGCAAACCTATAACGTCGACGGCGGCAACTGGATGAGCTAAAGCAATTCCCCAATCAAAACTGGGGGAGGGGGCTTGCTCCCGATAGCGGTGGATCAGTCACTTTATTTGCTGACTGTCACACTGCTATCGGGAGCAAGCCTCCTCCCACATTTGAACGTCATCGTTCTTGAAAAGGCGGCTTAGTCGGCAAAACTGCGATCAAAGAAGTAAACCGCCCCAGGCTTCAGATTCTCCACCGTCGCCTGAGGCCTGCCGCCTTCACCCTGCTTCTTGCGCCCCGTCTCGCGCAAATATCCCGCCTCCGTCAGCTTCAACAAGCGCTGGCGAATACTGGTCTTGAGCACCGGTCGCTCCAGCACCAGGGAAAAGATCGTGGTCGCCTCCGGCGCGCTGAACTCATTGCCCAGGAACATCAGCGGCAAGCTGCTGTACAGCGACTTGGAAAACAGCCGGTCCTGCACCGCCGCGACGATGCTGTTGTGGTCGAACGGTAACTTGATACTGCCATCGGCCACCGCCTTCAGCGGGAACCAGCCTTGATGCTCACTCGGCGCCACCTCATCCGCGATGATCGCCAGGTAGTACGTTGACGACGACCAGCAACGCGGATCGCGAAACGCATCGCCCACCGTGCCCACTTGCTCGCTCCAGGCCAGCTCCAGGCCGACCTTGCTGCTGGTGCGCAAGCGTTCCACCGCATCCTGGAGGCTCAGATCTTGCACGCCGCCATTCACCACCACGCCCGGCAGCGCCCAATGCCCGGCGAAGGGCTCGGCTTCGCGCTTGTTCAAGAGCAGCTTGAGTTCCCCGGCGGCGCGGCAGTAGCACAGCACGCACAGGTCGACGGTATGGAGGTAGGGGCTAAGGGGCATGTGACGTCCTTCTGAACAGCGGTGGGGCACAGTCTAACGGATCGGACAGATATGTCATGTACTGGCTCCAGGGTAGATAACCAAATGTTTCTTGCAATGAAAGTACATGACGTGTACTTTTGTTTCCAGGCCACAGGAGAACCGCCATGACCCTTGCGAAAACTGCCATTGCTTCATTCGACGTCGATGCCCAGAAGAGCTTCACGCCGCTGTGCCCCAACGAGTTGCCGGTGGCCGGCGGTGACCAGATCGGTGCCGAACTCAACTACATGGCCAGCCTCGCCGGCCACCGCGTCGGCAGCAAGGACGCCCACACCCCGCACGCACCCTGGGTGGTCACGCAGCACAGCGAGATGCTCCAGCCCACCGGCCTGGCCCATGCCGATGTAACCTGGGTCAGCCACTGCGTACCGGGCACCGAAGGCTTTACCTTGCTCGACGAGTTGCCCACGCCCTATGACTACGACTACTTCATCTGGAAGGGTGTCGAACCCGACCTGCACCCCTATGGCGCCTGCTACCACGACCTGCACGACAAACTCTCCACCGGCGTGATCGAGTACCTCAAGGCCCAGGGCGTCAGCCTCGTGATCGTCGGCGGCCTGGCCCTGGACTACTGCGTCAAGACCACCGCCTTGCAACTGCTCAAGGCCGGCCTGGAGGTGGTCCTGCACCTGCCGGCGTGCCGGGGGATCAGCGAGGAGGGCGGCGTACAGGCCGTCAATGAGTTGCTCAAGGCCGGTGCTGTCATCAGCAGCACCCGCGAAGAACTGGCCGCGATGGCCACGCGTTAAGGAAATACACCATGGAAAGTGCCTACGACTACGAAGCCCCGGTGATCCAGGGTTTGCTCGACACCGACTACTACACCTTCACCATGATGCAGGCGGTGTTGCACCAGCACCCGAATGTCGATGTGGAATACAACTTCATCGTGCGCTCCAAGGAAAAACTCGGCCACCTGATCCCCGAACTGCGCGCCGAGCTTGAGAACATGGCCGGCCTGCAGATGCGTGAGGGCGAGCTGCGCTTTCTGTTCAACCCACGCTTTCGCGAATACCTGACCCCCGACTACGAACGCTTCCTCGGCCTGTTCCGCTTCAACCTGCGCTATATCCACGTCAGCGAAGTCGACGGCCAACTGAACATCCGTGTGGTCGGGCCGATGCTGCACTGCATCATGTTCGAGCAACCGGTACTGGCACTGGTCAGCGAGCTGCGCAACCGCGCCAAATACCCCGACGTGACCCTGGAAGACGTCACCCGCAAGCTCTACCAGAAGTTCGACTGGCTGGAGAAAAACCTCAGCCGCGACGAGTTGGCCGACCTGCGCGTCTCCGACTTCTCCACGCGCCGGCGCCTGTCGTTCAAGGCCCAGCGCGAAGTGGTGGACATCATGCGCCGCGACTTCCCCGGCCAGTTCGTCGGTACCAGCAATGCGCACCTGGCTTACGAATTCGACCTGCCGCTGATCGGCACCATGGCGCACCAGTGGATGATGGTGCACCAGCAACTGGGGCGGTTGCGCGAAAGCCAGAACGCCGGCCTGGAAAACTGGGTGCGTGAATACCGCGGTCGCCTGGGCATTGCCTTGACCGACACCATCAGCACCGATTTTTTCCTCAAGGATTTCGACCTGTACTTCGCCAAGCTCTACGACGGCCTGCGCCAGGACTCCGGTGATCCCATCGCCTGGGCCGACAAGGTGCTGGCCCGCTACAAACAGCTGGGCATCGACCCGATGACCAAGGACCTGATGTTCTCCGACGGCCTGAACTTCGAAAAGTGCCTGCCGATCCTGCGGCACATCCGTGGCAAGGCCAAGTTCGGTTTCGGCATGGGCACCAGCCTGGCCTGTGATGTGGAGGGTGTGGAGCCGCTGAGCATCGTCATGAAGCTGGTGCGCGTGCACGGCGAACCGGTGGTGAAGTTCTCCGATGACCCGGTGAAGAACGTCTGCGAAGACCCCTCGTTTTTGCAGTACGCAGCGAAGGTATTCAATGTCGGCAACGTGGAGGTGTAACATGCAGGAACGTATCGCGCAGGAACTCAATATCGATCGCACATTGGTGAAGGGCGGTGAAGCCCAGGAAATCCAGCGGCGCATTGACTTCATCAAGACCACCTTGCGCCATTCAGGCTGCAAGGCCCTGGTACTGGGGATCAGCGGCGGCGTCGATTCCCTCACCGCCGGCCGCCTGTGCCAGCTGGCGGTGGAGCAATTGCGTACCGAGGACTACGCCGCGCGCTTTATCGCCATGCGCCTGCCCTACAAGACCCAGGCCGATGAGCGCGACGCCCAGGCCTCGCTGGATTTCATCACCCCGGACCACATCGACACCCTGAACATCGGCGCCAGCGTCGACGGCCTGATGGCCAGCCTGACCGCCACCGCCGCCAGCGCCGCCCAGGTCGACTTCATCAAAGGCAACGTCAAGGCCCGCACCCGCATGATCGCCCAGTACGCCGTGGCCAACCTGCACAATGGCCTGGTGGTCGGCACCGACCATGGCGCCGAAGCACTGATGGGTTTTTTCACCAAATTCGGCGACGGCGCCTGCGACCTGGCACCGCTGTCGGGCCTGACCAAGACCCAGGTGCGCCTGTTGGCCAGTGCCCTTGGCGCGCCGGCGAACCTGGTGCACAAGCAACCCACGGCCGACCTCGAGGAACTGGCGCCGGGCAAGCTGGATGAACAGGCCTATGGCTGCACGTACGAAGAGATCGATGCGTACCTGATGGGCGAGCCGGTGAGTGAGCGGGTGCGGGACATCGTGGAACGCGCCTACCTGAAGACCGCCCACAAACGCGCGGAACCCATCGTTCCATGATCGTTCCCATGCTCAACGCTCAATCGACCGACTCCACCGCACCTTCCTTGGGCCGCGCATATTCCATCGGCACGCCGAGCAGTTTCTGGGTTGCGACCTGGGTCGGGGTGAGGGGCAATAGTGCGGTTTCGTCGGCTTGCACCGGCTCGCAGATCTTCGCCGAGCTGGCGATGTATTCCAGCACGTTGGGGCCGACGGTTTTTGGCCAGGCCTTGAAGCCGGGCTCCACGTTGGTTTCGTCGCCGCCCCGCAGGCGGTTGAACATCAGGAAACCATGGTGCCGCCGTTCATGCCCAGGTACAGCGTGGGTGCTGGAAGGCATGGCGGGCTTGGCGGTGCCGATCCTCAATCGCGATGGGCATGCGGTGGCAGCGTTGAGCGTAGCGACCATCAGTGATCGCCTGGGGCCTCACACACATTCAGATCGCTGCCAGGGCCACTGATGTGGCCGCTGTCCGAGTCTCCACACCCAACTTCACGTACACATGCTCCAGGTGCTTGTTCACCGTGCGCGGACTCAACCCCAGAATATCGCCAATATCCCGATTGGTTTTCCCGCACGCCACCCAGCGCAGCACCTCCACCTCGCGCTCGGTCAGTTGAAACCTGGCCGATAGCAGTTTTTGCGCCGGCTCGTCTTCCAGTGTCAACACGTTCGACTGCTGCGCCTTTCGCGCCGACAACAAAATCCGTGACGTGCGCAAATGCGCCGCCACCCGCGCCAAGACTTCGTCGGTCTGGATCGGCTTGGTCACGTAATCACTGCCGCCCACCTCAAAACCGCGTACCACGTGTTTGCTGTCGGTCAGCCCGGTCATGAACACCACCGGGATATCCGCGCTGGCCGGTTGGGCCTTGAGCCGGCGGCAGGTCTCGAAACCGTCCAGGCCGGGCATCATCGCGTCCAGCAGGATCAGGTCCGGACGCCGGCGTTGCACGCGGTTCAGGGCGCTCAGGCCGTCGAGGGCCACCAGCACCATGTAGCCGGCGTCGTCGAGGGCATCGGAGAGCATCGCCAGGTTGTCGGGCGTATCGTCGACGATCAGCACCACGCCGGGTTCAGTGCTGCGGGTGAGTGCATTCATCTTCGGCCTCCTTGAGGGTTCGGTTGAGTTCATCCAGGCGGAAACCCTTGAGCAGCCCGCGAACCTTGGTAATAAAGGGTTTGGTATCGGGGCGCTGTTCAAGGATCGTGTCGAGCTTTTCGTGCAGGCCGCGCACATAGCCGATGGCGCTGAGTTCGGCAAGTGCGGCAAGGTCGTCAGGGCTGGGCAACACACTGGGTCGCGTCGGCGGTGTCAAGCTTCTGGTGCGCCGCAGCCAGTGCAGATCCAGATGCTGTTGCAGGCGCCCGAGCAGTTCCGGGGTGCGCACCGGCTTGGCCAGGTAGTCGTTGCAGGCGGCGGCGATGCAGCGTTCGCGGTCGTCGGTAAAGGCGTTGGCGGAGATCACGATGATCGGCGCGTTCGACAGCGCATTGCGGCGGATCAGGCGGCTGGTTTCCCAGCCATCCAGGGTCGGCATCGACAGGTCCATCAGGATCAGGTCCGGCGCCAGCAACGCCACCTGGCGGATCGCATCCTGGCCATTGCTGGCCTGGATCACTTCAAACCCCAGCGGCGTCAGCATGCCGCTGAGCACTTTGCGATGGTCCACATGGTCATCCACCACCAGGATGCGTCGGCGTACTCCGTGATAACCGATGATGTCGTGCTCCACATGCACCACGGCTTGCGGCGCGCGTACTTGGGACAGGAACAAACGCACCTGGAAGCACGTGCCCTTGTCCAGCTCACTGGTCACACGCAACTCGCCGCCCATCAACGAGGTGAGCATGCGCGTGATGGTCAGGCCCAGGCCCACGCCCTTGTCCTGGCGCATCAGGTCACCACGTTCGAATGGCTGGAAAATCCGCTCCAACTGTCCCGGATCGATGCCGATACCGGTGTCGATGATTTCAAAATTGGCGGTCTCGCGCCGATAACTGACCCGCAGGCACACCTCGCCGCTGTCGGTGAAATTCACCGCATTGCCGAGCAGGTTGATCAGGATCTGGCGCACGCGTTTTTCATCGCCGCGCACCACTGCCGGGATCTTGCCCACGCAGTCCAGGCGAAAGCGCAGGCCCTTGTCACGGGCCTGGGGCGTGAACATTTGCTCCAGGTCATGGATCAGCTCGGGAAAGGGGATTTCGGTGAGTTCCAGGCGTAGCTTGCCGGCCTCGATCTTGGCCACGTCGAGCAGGCCGTCGATCAGCGACAGCAGGTGCGAGCCACTGCGCAGTATGGTCGCCAGTGCGTCCTGATGCTGCTCGGGCATGGCGCTGTCGCGCTGCAGAATCTGGGTGAAGCCGAGAATGCTGTTGAGCGGCGTGCGCAGTTCATGGGACAACCCGGTGACATAGCGGCTCTTGGCGGCGTTGGCGGCTTCGGAGGCTTCCTTGGCCTGTTGCAGGGCTTGGTCGGTGAGGCTGTGGGCATCGATTTCCTGCATCAGCAGCAGGGTCTGGCGGTCGGACTCTTCCTGGGCGACGCGGCGGCTTTCGCGGGTCAGCACCACCCACCACGCGAGCACGGCGGCCAATACCGAGAGGGTGAGAAAAGCCTTGAAGAACGCCTGGTAAAGGGTTTCCGAATGGGGCAAGCCTTGGGCAGCCTGGACATAGATCAACGCCAATGCCCCCGCAAGCATCAGCACCAGTGCGAGCAATAAACCCAGGTAATGCGCCAGGCGCGTATGCAAGCGCGGCATCAAGGTGTTGGGCAGCAACCAGCGCAACACGCCTTCGAATTGGCTGACCAGTCGCCCGTGGGGTTTGCAACGGTCGCCGCAGCGCGCATCCAGCGAGCAACACAACGAACAGATCGGCGTGCTGTAGGCTGGGCAGAACGCCATGTCGGCGGTCTCGAACGGGTTGCTGCACAGCCCGCAGACCGCGTGGGTCGCGGGCGCCACCGGATGAATCAAGTGCACTTCGCTGGTGCGCGCGATGTAGTACTTGCCCTGGGTCAGCCACGCCAACAGCGGCGCCATGATCAGTGCCGTGCCCAGCGCAACGAAGGGCGGCGCGGCCTGGGCAAGGGCGCCGAACAGGCCGAAGTGGGCGAGGATCGATAGCAATGAGGCAATCAGCATCGAGCCGACCCCCACCGGGTTGATATCGTAAAGGTGTGCGCGCTTGAACTCTATATGCCTGGGCGACAACCCCAGGGGCTTGTTGATCACCAGGTCGGCCACCAGCGTGCCGATCCAGGCAATCGCGATATTCGCGTACAGCCCCAGCACCTGGTCGATCACATCGAATACGCCCAGCTCCATCAGCATCAGCGCGATCGCCACGTTGAACACCAGCCATACCACGCGCCCGGGATGGCTGTGGGTCACGCGGGCGAAGAAGTTCGACCAGGCCAGGGAACCGGCGTAGGCGTTGGTCAGGTTGATCTTCATCTGCGAGATGAACACAAACAGCACCATGGCGCCGAGTGCCCATTCCGGTGAGCTGAACACGTAGCGGAATGCGACGAGGTACATCTGGGTCGGCTCGGCGGCGCGTTCCATGGGGATTTCGTGTTGCAGGGCCAGAAACGCGAGGAACGCGCCGGCAAACATTTTCAACGCCCCGGGGATGATCCAGCCGGGGCCGGCACAGAGCAGGGCGGCCCACCAGCGTGTGCGGTTGGCGGCGGTTTTTTCCGGCAGGAAGCGCAGGTAATCGACTTGCTCGCCGATCTGCGTGACCAGTGACAGGGCCACGGTACAGGCGGCGCTGAACGCCAACAGGTTAAAGCCGCCACCATCGCCAGTGCGCCCGACGAAGCTGGTCCAGTCGCTGAAGGCGTCGGGGTTTTTCCACCCCACAAAGCCGTAGGGCAACACCAGCAACAGCAGCCAGATGGGTTGCGTCCACAGTTGCAAGCGGCTGATCAGGGTCACACCGTACGCCACCAGCGGGATCACCAGCAGTGAGCAGATGACATAGGCGATGCCCAGCGGGATATGGAAATACAGCTCCAGTGCCAAGGCCATGATCGCCGCTTCCAGGGCGAAAAACAGGAAAGTGAAGCTGGCGTAGATCAGCGAGGTGATGGTGGAACCGATATAGCCGAAGCCGGCGCCACGGGTGAGCAGGTCCATGTCCACGCCGTAGCGCGCGGCGTAATAACTGATGGGCAGGCCGGTGAGGAAGATCACCAGGCTGATGGTCAGAATCGCCCAGAAGGTGTTGGTGAAGCCGTAACTCAAGGCCAGTACGCCACCGATGGCTTCCAGCGCCAGGAACGACACCGCGCCCAAGGCGGTGTTCGCGATACGCCACTCCGACCATTTGCGAAAGGACTTGGGGGTGTAGCGCAGGGCGTAGTCTTCCATCGTCTCGTCGGCGACCCAGGTGTTGTAGTCGCGGCGGATCTTGACGATGCGCTGGGTGCCGGGAGGGGATTGCACGGTGGGTAGGCTCCGGGAAGTTGGCGTGATTACTGAGCAAGTTCTATGCCTCAGCAGACGCTGAGGACCCACATGTGAAGTCGCTCGCCACAACCTGCCTTGAAACAGTGCGCAACGGCATACGTCAAATGACGTATGCCGTTACGTCAGGCTGCGTATACCCGCGCTGGCCGGCTGCCGCCATGCTGACCTCCTCATTGCAGAGGAGTCGCCCCATGGCATCACGATTGATTCGCTCCAAACCGCTGTTGGCCCTGTCATTACTGGCGGCCGCTTTGTTCAGTCAGGGCGTGCTGGCCGATAACGAAGGCCTGGCTGTGACCCCCACCGAAGTCACCGTCGGCCAGTTGCACTCGGCCACCGGCACCATGGCGATCTCCGAGACCGGCTCGATCCAGGCCGAGCGCCTGGCCATCGAGCAGATCAACGCCTCGGGCGGGATTCTGGGACGGCAGATCAAGGTGATCCAGGAAGACGGCGCCTCCGACTGGCCGACCTTCGCCGAAAAAGCCAAGAAGCTGCTGGTCAACGACAAAGTCGCCGCCGTGTTCGGCTGCTGGACCTCGGCCTCGCGCAAAGCCGTACTGCCGATTTTCGAGAAAGAAAATGGCCTGCTCTACTACCCAACCTTCTACGAAGGCCTGGAACAGTCGAAAAACGTCATCTACACAGGGCAGGAAGCGACCCAGCAGATCCTCGCCAGCCTCGATTGGATCGCCAAGACCAAAGGCGCCAAGACCTTCTATCTGGTCGGCTCCGACTACATCTGGCCGCGCACGTCGATGAAGATCGCGCGCAAGCACATTGAAAACGTGCTGCACGGCACCGTGGTGGGCGAAGACTACTACCCGCTGGGCAACACTCAGTTCGGGTCGCTGATCAACAAGGTCAAGCTGAAGAAGCCGGACGTGGTGTTCGCCGCAGTGGTCGGCGGTTCCAACGTGGCGTTCTATAAGCAGCTCAATGCGGCAGGTGTGAATGCGTCCAAGCAGACGCTGTTGACGCTCTCGGTGACCGAAGACGAACTGCTCGGCATCGGCGGCGAAAACATGGCCGGCTTCTACGCCTCGATGAAGTACTTCCAGAGCCTGGACAACCCCAACAACAAAGCCTTCGTCGATGCGTTCAAGGCCAAGTACGGCAAGGATTCGGTGATCGGCGATGTGACCCAGGCGGCCTACCTCGGGCCATGGTTGTGGAAAGCGGCGGTGGAGAAGGCCGGCAGTTTCGACGTGGATAAAGTCGTCGCCGCGTCTCCAGGCATCGAGCTGAAAACCGCGCCGGAAGGCTACGTGAAAATCCACGAGAACCACCATCTGTGGAGCAAGTCGCGCATCGGTGAAGTACTGCCCAACGGCCAGTTCAAGGTGATCTACGAGTCGGATCTGATCGAGCCGAACCCGTTCCCCAAAGGCTACCAATAAGTAACAGGCGAACCCAGATCCACATGTGGGAGGGCAAGCCCCCTCCCGCATACAGCAAAGCCAAAGCAGACTGCATTTTATCTCTTTGTAGGAGACCATCATCATGGAATGGCTATCGGAATTTGGAGCCATCGCGGCGATGCAGGGGTTCAACGGCTTGTCCGTATTCTGCGTGCTGTTGCTGATGGCCTTGGGGCTGGCGATCATCTTCGGCCAGATGGGCGTGATCAATATGGCCCACGGTGAGTTCCTGACCATCGGCGCCTACACCACCTACGTATGTTCCAGCCTTACCGCGCACTTTGCGCCGAGCTTCCAACCCTATTACTTCTTCTTCGCCATCGCCCTGTCATTCCTGGTGGCCGGTGCCGTTGGCTGGCTGGTGGAGTGGGCGATGATCAGTCGTTTGTACAAGCGCCCGCTGGACACCTTGCTCGCCACGTGGGGCTTGTCGCTGATGATGCAGCAAACCTTCCGCTCGGTATTCGGTGCCCGCGAAGTCAGCGCCGAACCGCCGACCTGGCTGATGGGCTCGGTCAACTTCACCGACGCCATCGAAATCCCGCGCAACGGCCTGTTCATGATGGCCCTGACCCTGCTGCTGACCGCTGTGATCTTCCTGATGCTGTACCGCTCGCGCTGGGGCTTGCAAGTGCGCGCTACCGTACAGAACCGCCTGATGAGCCGCGCGGTGGGCATCAATACGCGCAAGGTCGACCGCATGACCTTTGCCCTCGGCTGCGGCGTGGCGGGCGTGGCGGGTGCGGCGTTCACCACCATCGGCTCCACGGGACCCACGGCCGGTTCGCAGTACATTGTCGACACCTTCCTGGTGGTGGTGTTCGGTGGTGCGCAAAGTCTGTTTGGCACCATTGCCTCGGCGTTCGTGATCGCGCAGACCCAATCGCTGTCGGAGTTTTTCCTCAGTGGTTCGATGGCCAAGGTACTTACGTTGTCCTCGGTGATTCTGATCCTGATGCTGCGCCCGCAAGGGCTGTTCTCCATCAAAGTGCGCAAGTAGAGGCGAGCAGATGAAGGCTTTAGACAAGCTGCTGGGCGGCCAGCAAAACATGATCGGCCTCGTGCTGTTGGCGCTGCTGATCCTGGTGATATTCCCCCTGACCCTGGACGCTTTTCGCCTGAATATGGTCGGCAAGTACCTGACCTACGCGTTTGTCGCCGTGGGCCTGGTGCTGTGCTGGGGGTATGGCGGCATCCTCAGTTTGGGGCAGGGCGTGTTTTTTGGGGTTGGCGGCTACTGCATGGCGATGTTTCTCAAGCTTGAGGCATCGGACCCGCAGAGCACCAGGATCCAATCCACACCGGGTATCCCTGACTTCATGGACTGGAACCAGATCACTGAGTTGCCCTGGCTGTGGCAGCCGTTCCACAGTTTCAGCTTTACCCTGGCGGCGGTGATCGCCGTGCCGGTGCTGCTGGCGTTTGTCATCGGCATGGCGCTGTTCAAGCGGCGCGTAGGCGATGTGTATTTTTCCATCGTCACCCAGGCGATTGCGCTGATCCTCACGGTGCTGATCGTCGGCCAGCAAGGCCTGACGGGTGGCGTCAATGGCGTCACCGACCTCAAGACGCTGCTCGGCTGGGACCTGCGTACCGACAGCGCGAAGATGATGTTGTACTTCATCAACGCCGGCTTGTTGTTCGGCTGCATCTTTATCGGCCGTTTCATCCTCGCGTCCAAGCTCGGCCGGCTGTTGATGGCCATGCGCGACAAGGAAGAACGCGTGCGCTTTTCCGGGTATGACGTGGCCAGCTTCAAGATCTTCGTGTTCTGCGTGGCCGCCGCGTTTTCGGCGATTGGCGGGGCGATGTTCGCCTTGCAGGTGGGCTTTATGTCGCCGTCGTTCGTGGGCATTGTGCCGTCGATCGAGATGGTTATTTTTGCGGCGGTGGGCGGGCGCATGTCGTTGCTCGGCGCGGTGTATGGCGCGCTGCTGGTGAACTACGGCAAGACCTACTTTTCCGAATCCTTCCCCGAACTGTGGCTTTACCTGATGGGCGGGCTGTTTATCGCCGTGGTCATGTACTTCCCCAACGGTTTGGCCGGCTTGTGGGACAGTCATGGGCGCCAGGCGTTGGCGAAACTGCTGCGGCGCACACCTGTGGCGAACACCCCGGTTAAAGCCAAGGCCAACACAAAGATCCTGGAGACCCAGCCATGACCGCCGTCGGCTTTGAAATGAATAAACCGGTGCTGGCCATCGAAGGCCTCACTGTCTCGTTCGACGGCTTCAAAGCCGTCGACAACCTCAACCTGTATATCGACCGCAACGAAGTGCGCGTGGTGATCGGCCCCAACGGCGCCGGCAAGACCACGGTGCTCGACCTGATCTGCGGCAAGACCCGCGCCACCAGCGGCAGTATCCAGTTCGACGGCCAGGAACTGACCAAGATGCGCGAGTACAACATCGTGCGCGCTGGGGTGGGACGCAAGTTCCAGAACCCGTCGATCTACGAAAACCTCACGGTGTTCGAGAACCTGGAGATGTCTTATCCGGCAGGTCGCAAGGTGTGGGGGGCGCTGTTTTTCAAGCGTAACCCCCAGGTGATTGCCCGGGTGGAAGAGGTGGCGCGGGAGATCTTCCTTGGCGATTTGCTGCAGCAACAGGCCGACCTGCTGTCCCATGGGCAAAAGCAGTGGCTTGAGATCGGCATGCTGCTGATGCAAGACCCCGAGCTGCTGATGCTCGACGAACCGGTGGCCGGTATGAGCGTCAACGAACGCGCGCAAACCGCCGAGCTGCTCAACCGCATCAGCCAGGGCCGTTCGGTGCTGGTGATCGAGCACGACATGGAATTTGTCAAAAGCATCGCCCACAAAGTCACGGTGCTGCACCAGGGCAAGGTGCTGGCCGAGGGCAGCATGGAGTCGGTGCAAAGCAATCCGAAAGTCATCGAAGTGTATTTGGGCCACTGAGGAACCGCGCATGTTCAAGATCGACCAGTTGTCCTGCGGCTACGGGCAGAGCCAGATCCTCCACGACCTGGACCTGAGCGTGGCCAAGCGCGAGATTGTCGCGGTGATGGGCCGCAATGGCATGGGCAAGACCACCTTGTTCAAGAGCCTGATGGGCATCCTGCCGCAGTGGAAGGGCCAGGTCAGCGTTGACGGGCAGGATGTGTCGGCGCTGGAAACCCATGAACGGGTAGCGCGCGGGATTGCCTATGTGCCCCAGGGCCGCATGATTTTCCCGAGCATGAGCGTGCTGGAAAATATCCAGACCGGCCTGTCGGCGTCCGCGCGGGGGAAAGTGCCGGAGGATTTGTATGCACTGTTCCCGGTGCTCTACGACATGCAATCGCGCAAGGGTGGCAACCTGTCCGGCGGCCAGCAACAGCAACTGGCGATTGCCCGGGCGTTGGCAACCAACCCCAAGGTGCTGCTGCTGGATGAGCCGACAGAGGGTATTCAGCCGTCGATCATCAAGGACATCGCGCGCACGTTGAAGGAGATTCGCAACCTGCGGGATCTGACCATTGTGGTGTCGGAGCAGGTGTTGTCGTTTACCTTGGAGATCGCCGACCGCTTCCTGGTGATCGAGAAGGGGCGGTTCGTGATTGAAGAGACCCGGGATCGGGTGGATGAGGCGACGATCAGTCGGTACTTGTCGGTGTGAGCAGGGCGGCAAAGGCTGCGAGGATACAGGTTTATTCCAGGCGCTCTCCGACAGCCATGGCAGGTTTTATCGTATTGCTGCTCGGGGCGCATGCAGAGTATGTCCAAGTAGTTTTCCCGCGCTTAGTTGTACATTTAATTGGTTTTTTGGAACCGGCTTATTATCAGTCACCACAGAGAGGGGCGTTGATCCAGCAAGCAGTTTTATTGGATTGGCATTTATCGACCCCCATAACACTGAGGTGTAGCTATGGAACTGTATTGTCGTCAACAACCCCACTGTCAGCCAGTTGCCGGCACTGGCTTTAATCCAGTCACTGATGGCGCTGGAAGGGGTCATGGTTATAGCGGTTATGAGGGCGCTCAGAGCTCTAGAATCGCGCGAGACTTTTCAGGTAATTTTGATTACTTCAGAACCCCGGGAACGGCTTTTGTGTCGCGTGATTCGCTTCAGCTCGCTGCCGGTCGTCCGCCGACGGGAAACCCCTATCATGATCAGATGACCCTGTTGGCCCGCGCGATTCTCAACAATCCGAAAATGGAACACCTGCTTGACGCAATCAACCACGGCGGCCAGGAGGATGGCGTTATCAGCCATGGGGACGTATCCGCCGTCGTTGACCATTATGAAGCGCAGGAGGCACCCTTCAAGCAGTCGCCGCGCTCGGGGCCTTATAACGGCGCCATGCAGCAGCAAAGGGTCAACCAGCAGTTTCCCCAGCCGCACTTCGGGCAATCGCCGAGGTATGACAATTCAAACTTCGCCGCGCAGCAACCCTACTACGGTGGGGGCCAGGTCTTGCGCATGCCTGATGCCGAGAGTAAGTCCTATACCCACCTCAGCAAGGAAGACTTTTCCAATCAGGTACTCTCCCATTTCAGTTCCCTGGAAGACCCGAATACCCCTGGCGCCATAACCGACAGGTCGCTGAATGCAGTGGCCTCGGGTTACCGTCTGGACGGTACACCTGCCACTCAGGATGAGATAAATATTGCCAAGGAACTGCTGGCGCGGGGGAGTTTGTTCAAGGAACTTGATGAAGGTAAAACAGGCACGCTGGATGGGAGTTTTACCCGGGACGACCTCGGTAATACCTCCAATAGATTTAAAGGCATGAGTGATGAAGAGCTGCTTAGAACAATTAAAGCGAACTTTGTCGAGTACGGTGATGGTGATGACTATGTCAACTTCAAGGAGTTGAAACAAGCAGCAGGGTTGTTGCCTTCGGATAAAGCCTACAGTCCGGAAGCGCGCCAAGCGGCGGCAGAACTTCTCAAGCGCAAACAGCTTCTGGAAGATACGGATGTTGGCGTTAATGACAAAGGCGGCCCTGGGTACAAGGACGGGCGGTTTGATCTGGCGAACCTGGATCACGTGATCGATAAAAAGCGTGCAACTGCCGCTGGATGAACCGAGGGTGCCGCCGACCGTCTCGGTGGCACCTCGCTTCGTAGCGACGCGTTCATAGCCCAGTACGGGGTTGAGTGCTGTGGTCATAAACAGTGAATGCTCTACGTTGTGGATCAGCACCGGCTTGGCCACATTCAACTCGAACGTACTCGATAGTGCGTTGGCCCGGCGACTGGGGCTGGAACCGGGGGGCATTACTTCTGTGTGTCGAGCATCAAGGTCGACGCCAGCGCCGGTGATGCACTGCTTCAAAGCGCAAAGTGGCGCACTGGGCCTGGCCATCATTCGTCAATATCGCGATGAGCCCGGTGGGCTGATCGCCGTGTCGGAATCGGTCTACCCCACCGATCGTTTCACCCTGACCATGCAGATGAAACGCGACAAGGTCTGACCTCATACGTCATCCAACGTATTCCCCGATTTACCTGGCTCCCCGAGACTGGATCGAACGCCCTACGTCATCCGTCCAGGAGCCAGTCCATGACCGAAACGCTGATCAAAGTCGACCTCAACCAGCCTGTTACCGAGAACGAGCAAATCCATAACCGCTGGCACCCGGATATCCCGATGGCGTGCTGGGTGAAGCCGGGCGACGACTTCATCCTGGAAACCTACGACTGGACCGCCGGCGCAATCAAGAACAACGACGACGCCAGCGATGTGCGCGATGTGGACCTGTCCACCGTGCATTACCTGTCGGGCCCGGTGGGTGTGCACGGCGCCGAGCCGGGAGACCTGCTGGTGGTGGACTTGCTCGATATCGGTGCCAAGGCCGATTCACAGTGGGGTTTCAACGGGTTTTTCTCCCGGCAGAATGGCGGTGGTTTTCTCACTGATCACTTCCCCAGCGCACAAAAAGCCATCTGGGATTTCAAGGGCATGTTCACCCGCTCGCGGCATATTCCGGGGGTGAATTTCGCCGGCCTGATCCACCCTGGTCTGATTGGCTGCTTGCCCGATCCGGTGATGCTCGCCGACTGGAACCGCCGTGAACAGGAGCTGATCGACACCAACCCAACCCGTGTACCGCCACTGGCCAACGCACCGCTGGCCGCCACCGCGCATATGGGCAAGCTCAAGGGGCAGGCCCGCGACGATGCCGCCGCCACCGGCGCGCGCACCGTGCCGCCGCGTGAACATGGCGGTAACTGCGACATCAAGGATTTGTCCCGGGGTTCGAAGATCTTCTTCCCGGTCTACGTCAACGGCGCCGGGCTGTCGGTGGGCGACCTGCACTTCAGTCAGGGCGACGGTGAAATCACCTTTTGCGGCGCCATTGAAATGGCTGGCTGGGTGCATATGAAAGTCGAGCTGATCAAAGGCGGCATGGCCAAATACGGGATCAAGAACCCAGTGTTCAAGCCGAGCCCGATCACGCCGCACTACAAGAACTACCTGATCTTCGAAGGCATCTCGGTGGACGAGCAGGGCCAGCAGCACTACCTGGACGTCAACGTCGCCTACCGCCAGGCATGCCTGAATGCGATCAACTATTTGACCAAGTTCGGCTATTCGCCAGCCCAGGGTTACGCGTTGCTCGGCTCGGCACCGGTGCAGGGGCACATCAGTGGCGTGGTGGATATACCGAATGCCTGCGCGACCTTGTGGTTGCCCACGGAAATCTTCGAGTTCGATATCAACCCCAACGCCAACGGGCCGACCCTATTTCTCGACGGCAGTATCGACTTGCCCATCGCTCCGGACCTGTAGCCATGCCGACCTACGAATACGCCTGCGACACCTGCGGCACGTTCACGATGTTGCGGCCTATCGCCCAGCGCCACGAGCCCAACCAGTGCCCTTACTGCGCCGGGCCCGGCGGGCAGCTATTGGTGTCGGCCCCGGCGCTGCAAACGCTGTCGGCCAACCAGCGCAAGGCCATCGCCGGCAACGAGCGCAGCGCCAACGCGCCGCAAACCGTCGGTGAGTATCAGGAAAGCCGTCGACACCCGACCGGATGCAGTTGCTGTGGCACCCGCAAAAAGGAGCTGCCGAGCAAGGCCAACCCTTTGGGCCTCAAGACCAGGACCGGCCCGCGGCCGTGGATGATCAGTCACTAGAGCAGGAGCACTGCAATGCGTCATGGCGATATTTCCAGCAGCCCGGACACCGTCGGTGTCGCGGTGGTGAACTACAAGATGCCGCGTCTGCACAGCAAGGCCGAGGTCATCGACAACGCGAAGAAGATTGCCGACATTATCCTCGGCATGAAACAGGGCCTGCCCGGCATGGACTTGGTGGTGTTCCCTGAATACAGCACCATGGGCATCATGTACGACCACGACGAGATGATGGCGACCGCTGCGAGTATTCCTGGCGACGAGACGGCGATCTTCTCGGCCGCCTGCCGCCAGGCCAATACCTGGGGCGTGTTTTCGCTCACTGGCGAGCGCCATGAGGAGCATCCGCACAAGGCGCCCTATAACACGTTGGTATTGATCAATAACTGCGGCGAAATTGTGCAGCGCTATCGCAAGTGCATCCCCTGGTGCCCCATCGAGGGGTGGTACCCGGGCGATCGCACCTACGTGTGCGACGGACCCAAAGGCATGAAGATCAGCCTGATCATCTGTGATGACGGCAACTACCCGGAGATCTGGCGCGATTGCGCGATGAAGGGCGCGGAGCTGATCGTGCGCTGCCAGGGCTATATGTACCCGGCCAAGGAGCAGCAGGTGCAGATGTCCAAGAGCATGGCCTGGGCGAATAACTGCTACGTGGCGGTGGCCAACGCGTCTGGGTTCGATGGGGTGTATTCGTACTTCGGTCACTCGGCGATCATCGGCTTTGACGGGCGCACGTTGGGCGAGTGCGGTGAGGAGGAGATGGGCATCCAGTACGCGCAATTGTCGGTGTCGCAGATTCGCGATGCGCGAGCCAATGACCAGTCGCAGAACCATCTGTTCAAGCTGCTGCACCGCGGCTACACCGGTATGCATGCCTCGGGCGATGGCGACAAGGGCGTGGCCGACTGTCCGTTCGAGTTCTACCGTACCTGGGTGCTGGATGCGCAAAAGGCGCAGGAGAATGTGGAGAAAATCACCCGCAGCACGGTGGGCGTGGCCGAGTGCCCGGTGGGGCAATTGCCCCATGGCGGTAAAGAAAAGACGCTGGAGTAGCGCATGCGCTTTACCTTTGAACCGGCGCAGGTGATGGCGTTGTTGCGCAGCCGGATCGTCGGCCAGGACGCTGCACTGGCTCAGGTGGAAGGCTTGCTCAAGGTGGTCAAGGCGGATATCGGTGAGCGTGATCGACCGCTAAGCGTCAATCTGTTCATGGGCCCGACCGGTGTGGGCAAGACCGAGGTCGTGCGCCTGCTGGCCCAGGCGCTGCACGGCCGCGCCGACGGCTTTTGCCGCATCGACATGCACACCCTGGCCCAGGAACATTACACCGCTGCGCTCACTGGCGCGCCCCCCGGCTATGTGGGCAGCAAGGAGGGTATCAGCCTGTTCAACAGCGAGTTGATCCAGGGTACCTACAGCCGACCTGGCATCGTGCTGTTCGACGAACTGGAAAAGGCCAGCCAGGAAGTGCTGCGCAGCCTGCTGGGCATTCTGGAAAACGGCCAACTGACGTTGGCTGCAGGCACTCGCACCCTGGACTTTCGCAACTGCCTGATCTTCATGACCAGCAATATCGGCGCGCGGCAGGCGCGTCGTCATCGTCAGCGGTTCGCCCAAGGTTGGCGTCGGTTGCTGCGGGTATTTGTCCGGGATGAGGCGGCTGTATTGGAAGAGGCGCTGCATGGTCATTTTGAACCGGAGTTCCTTAATCGTATCGACCGCATCCTGATGTTCGAACCCATCGACGCTCAGTGGCTGGAAGCACTGCTGGAGGTGGAGCTGGGCAAACTCAATCAGCGCTTGGCGGCGCAACAGTGCTCGTTGGTGCTGGATGAACACGCGCGGGCCTGGCTGTGCCGTCACCACGATGCGCGGTTCGGCGCACGTGCGCTGGGCCGGCGTTTGCGGGTGGAGCTGGAGCCGGCGATTGCCGAATGCGTCTTGCAGGGCAATGCCCTGCGCCTGAATGCCACGGTACGCAATGCCTGCCTGGTGGTGGACGCGGTACAAGGACAAAGCACAGGAAGATCGGATCCAATTACGGTATAACCCTCGGACGCTTTAGTTCTCCGAGGCCCCGTTTTTCATGCAAAGCCCTGTGCAACGCCCGCTGTGGCAGATCTACCTGATCTTTCTGGCACCGATGGTGCTGTCCAACTTCCTGCAAAGCTTTTCCGGCACCCTCAACGGCATTTATGTCGGGCAAATGCTCGGCACCCAGGCGTTGGCGGCGGTGTCGGGGATGTTTCCCATCGTGTTTTTCTTTATTGCCCTGGTGATCGGCCTTGGGGCGGGCGCCTCGGTGCTGATTGGCCAGGCGTGGGGTGCCCAGGAAACCGGGATGGTCAAGGCGATTACCGGCGCCACCCTGACCCTCGGCGCACTGGTGGGTCTGATCGCAGCGGTGCTGGGCAGCCTGTTTGCGCGCCCGGCGTTGCAGGCATTGGGCACACCGATTGATGTACTCGATGATGCAGTGGGCTATGCCCAGATGATGATGTTGATCATGCCGCTGCTGCTGGTGTTTATCCTCTACACCCAGCTGTTGCGCGGTGTCAGCGACACGATCTCGCCGCTGCTGGCGCTGATGGTCTCGACCCTGGTCGGCCTGCTGTTGACCCCGGCGCTGATTCGCGGCTGGATCGGCCTGCCGCCCCTGGGTATCCAGAGCGCGGTGTACGCAGGCCTGGTGGGGAATGCCTCGGCAATGCTGTTTCTGGTCCTGCGCCTGCGCCATAAAAACCATGTGATGGCGCCGGATCGCGAACTGCTCGCGGCCTTGCGCCTGGACCGCGTCATCCTCGGCAAAGTCCTGCGCATCGGCTTGCCTACAGGCTTGCAGATGGTGGTGTTGTCGCTGTCGGAGCTGGTCATCCTGGCTTTGGTCAACGGCCACGGGTCCCAGGCCACGGCGGCCTATGGGGCGGTGACGCAGATCGTCAACTACGTGCAATTCCCGGCGCTGTCGATCGCCATCACCGCCTCGATCCTCGGGGCCCAAGCGATTGGGGCCGGGCGCCTGGAGCGTATCGGGCCGATTCTGCGCACCGGGCTGTTGATCAATACGTGCCTGACAGGTGGCCTGATCGTGCTGGGTTATGGGTTGTCCCACTGGTTGCTGGGCCTGTTCATCACCGACGATGCCGCGCGGATCAACGCCGAACACCTGCTGCACATCATGTTGTGGAGCATCCTCGTATTCGGCTTCCAGGCCGTGATCGGTGGGATCATGCGCGCCAGCGGCGTGGTGCTGATGCCAGTGGCGATTTCGATCTTCTGCGTGCTGTGTGTCGAGCTGCCGATGGCATACCTGCTGAATGCGCACTTCGGCCTGGAAGGCGTGTGGATGGCGTTCCCGGTGACGTACCTGGCGATGCTGGGGTTGCAGATCGCGTATTACCGGTTGGTGTGGCGGCATAAGCAGATCAAGCGGTTGGTGTGATAAAAGGATGCGCAATTTAAGGACAGAAGACGTTTAAATCATGGCAAACCCTTACGCCGAGTTGTTCCAGGTCCCCGGTGCCCGGGCCTTCGTATGGGCCGGCATGCTGGCGCGCATGCCGGTGTCCATGGCCGGTATTGGCCTGATCACCATGCTCTCCCAGGTGCACGGCGGCTATGGCCTGGCCGGATCGGTGGCGGCGGTGTTCGCCCTGGCCACGGCGTTTTGCGCGCCGCAGGTGTCACGGTTGGTGGATCGGTACAGCCAAGGCCGGGTGCTGCCGATTGCCGCCTTGATCGGCGGCGGGGCGCTGCTGATGCTGTTGCTGTGCACGCGGTTGCAGGCGCCGACCTGGACGTTGTTCCTGTTTGCTGCCCTGGCGGGTTGCATGCCGAATATGTCAGCCATGGTGCGGGCGCGCTGGACCGAGCTGTACCGGGGCCAGCCTAAGCTGCAGACCGCATTCGCCCTGGAATCGGTGCTGGATGAGGTGTGCTTCATCATCGGCCCACCGATTTCGGTGGGCTTGAGCGTGGTGCTGTTCCCCGAAGCCGGCCCTCTGGTGGCCGCGCTGCTGCTGGCGGTTGGCGTTACCACCTTTGTGATGCAACGTGCGACCGAACCCCCGGTGCATGAGCACCACGCTCACCATCGGGGCTGGCTGATCGCGTCACCGTCGGTGCTGATCCTGATGATCCTGCTGCTGGCCATGGGGGTGATCGTGGGCGTGGTGGATGTGGTCAGCGTGGCCTTTGCCCAGCACCAGGGCCAGCCGGCGGCGGCAAGCATCGTGCTCTCGGTGTACGCCATCGGTTCGTGCCTGGCGGGCCTGGCCTTTGGCACCCTCAAGCTCAAGGCGCCGTTGCCCCGGCAGTTCCTGTTCTGCGGCGTGGCCACGGCGCTGACCACCTTGCCGTTGCTGCTGGTCACCCACATTCCGGGCCTGGCGGTGGCCATCTTCATTTCCGGACTGTTCTTCGCCCCGACCCTGATCGTGTCCATGGCCCTGGTGGAAAAGATCGTGCCCGCGAGCCGCCTGACCGAAGGCATGACCTGGCTGATCACCGGCCTGAGCATCGGCGTGGCCATCGGTGCCGCCAGCTCCGGCTGGATGATCGACCATTTTGGTGCCGCCAGCGGATTCTGGGTGGCGCTGGCGGCGGGGGCGGTGGTGATGGGGTCAGCGGTGCTGGGGTATCGGCGGTTGGGTTGAGCGTCATAACCCACAATGAAACGTCGAAACGTCAGCCAATCAGGGGGCCGGAGTCCGCTCGGTGATGTTGCAGGAATTCGTTCAGCGCCTGGCGCGTCAGGTCGTTCAGGGTCACCTTTTTACGTGTCGCTTCAAGGGCGGCGGCAAGATGAAGATCGTGGCCGACCCGCACGTTAAAAGAGCCTTTGCACGGCTTCTCCGGTGTTTGCCCAAGGGCCTGGCAGGTAGTGAGGTAGTCGTCCACAGCTTCGCGAAATGCAGCGTCCAGTTCGGCGACGGTTTTGCCTTCGTAGCTCACCAGTGCCTTGATGAACAGGATCTTGCCGAACAGGCAGTTGTCTTCGAGGCTGGCTTCGATAGAGCCGATGTAGCCATTGTGTTTCAGTTGGTTGTTCACTGAATCAGTTCTCCTGATTTCAATTGTTCGATGATCTGGCGCCGAATGTAGTGTTTCAGTTCGTTGCCGGGATGAGGCTTGTGCAAGGTGCTCATTGCACCCGGATCGCCGAGGTCGAACTTGACGCGGCTTCCAGCCCCTCAATCTGTGTGTAGCCAAGACGACGCAGCAGCGTGACGAGCTCTGGCCAGGTAAATGCCATCTGCTCGTTGAGCCATTTGGCGAGCAGCTTTTCATTTTTGGACACGGCGCTCCCTGCGTGTAACTAGATGTAGTTGCAAAAAAGTGGTGTTCGTCAATGCTAGCTGGGGTTCGTGTGTCTTTCCCGGGGATTGATGTAACCCCTGATCACAGCTCGCTCTACGCCGCCCATCCCCCGCTAATTTTTCCCTGTCCGGTTCGTTTTATAGGGACGACGTGCCTTTGTGCTTCCTGCCTATTGCTCCGGACTCCAACAAATGAATGCTGAAGACTCCTTGAAACTTGCTCGCCGGTTTATCGGGTTGCCCCTGGAAAAACGCCAGCTGTTCCTGCAGGCACTGCAGAAAGAAGGGGTGGATTTTTCGCGGTTTCCGATTCCGGCCGGCGTGGAGGCAGAGGACCGCCAGGCGCTGTCCTACGCGCAACAGCGCATGTGGTTTCTCTGGCAACTGGACCCGAGCAGCGGCGCCTACAACCTGCCGGGTGCGGTGCGCCTCAAGGGTGCGCTGAACCTTGGCGCCATGGAGCAGGCGTTCGCCAGCCTTGTGGCCCGGCACGAAACCCTGCGCACGGTGTTCCAGCGCCAGGCCGATGAACGCTTGATGCAGGTGGCCGTAGCGCCGTCGTTGGCCATTGAACAGCTCGATCTAACGGCGTTGGCCCCGGCCGAACGCGAACACGCCGTCAACGACGCGGCCACCCGCCAATCGCTGCTGCCGTTCGACCTGGAGCACGGCCCACTGCTGCGCGTGCAACTGCTCAAGCTCGATGCCCAGGAGCACGTGCTGCTGCTGACCCTGCACCATATCGTCTCCGATGGCTGGTCGATGAACGTGCTGATCGACGAGTTCATCCGTTTTTACGACGCCCACGAGCGCAACGAAGCGCCGCAATTGCCGGCGCTGCCGATCCAGTACAGCGACTACGCCTTGTGGCAGCGGCGCTGGCTGGAAGCGGGGGAGCAGGCCCGTCAATTGGAATACTGGCAGGCGCGCCTGGGTGATGAGCATCCGGTGCTGGAACTGCCCACCGACCACCCGCGCCCGGCCATGCCCAGCTATCAGGGCACCCGCCACACCTTCGCGATTGACCCGACGCTGGCCGCGCTGTTGCGCGCCTGCGCGCAACAGCACAACGTCACCCTGTTCATGCTGCTGCTCGGCGCCTTCAATGTGCTGCTGCATCGCTACACCGGCCAGGGCGATATCCGCGTCGGCGTGCCGATCGCCAACCGTAACCGTACGGAAGTCGAGGGGCTGATCGGCTTCTTCGTCAACACGCAAGTCTTGCGCACTGAGCTGAGCGGGCAAACCCGGGTCACCGAGTTGCTGCAAGGGATCAAGGAGCATGCCCTCGGCGCCCAGGCCCATCAGGAGCTGCCGTTCGAGCGCCTGGTGGAAGCCCTGAATGTCGAGCGCAGCCTCAGCCATACGCCGCTGTTCCAGGTGATGTACAACCATCAGCCGGTGGTGGCCGATATCGCCTCGGTCAGCACCGCCTCCGGCCTGGAACTGGCCCTGGTGGAGTGGCAAGGCCGCACCACCCAGTTCGACCTGACCCTCGACACCTATGAAAAATCCGGCACCCTGCACGCTGCGCTGACCTACGCCAATGACTTGTTTGACGCGCCGTCCATCGCGCGTATGGCGCGCCACTGGATCAGCCTGTTGCAGGCCATGGTCGCCGATGGCGAGCAGCGCATTGGTGAACTGCCGATGCTGGCCGCCGATGAGCAACACATGCTGGTGCACGCCTGGAACCAGACCGCGCAAGCGTATCCGACCGAGCGCGGTATTCATCACCTGATCGAAGACCAGGTGCAGCGCACACCGGATGCGCCGGCGCTGGTGTTCGGCGCGACCACGCTGACCTACGCGCAACTCGACGCCCGCGCCAACCAATTGGCCCATGCCTTGGGCGAGCAGGGGGTCGGCCCTGACGCCCTGGTGGGTATCTGCGTTGAGCGCTCCCTTGAGATGGTCATCGGCCTGCTGGCCATTCTCAAGGCCGGCGGCGCCTACGTCCCGCTCGACCCCGAATATCCCCAGGAACGCCTGGCCTATATGATCGAAGACAGCGGCATCCAGCTGCTGCTCAGCCAGCACAGCCTGTTGCCGCTGCTGCCTGGCGAAGGTATTCGGGTGATGCTCCTCGACCAGGCGCCAGGCTGGCTCGACGGTTACAGCGTCACAGCGCCCGCCGTCGACATCCACGCGCTGAACCTCGCCTATGTGATCTACACCTCCGGTTCCACCGGCAAGCCCAAGGGCGCCGGCAACAGCCATCGCGCACTGGTCAACCGGCTGTGCTGGATGCAACAGGCCTACGGCCTCGATGCCAGTGACGCGGTGCTGCAGAAAACCCCGTTCAGCTTTGACGTGTCGGTATGGGAGTTCTTCTGGCCACTGATGACCGGCGCCCGCCTGGTAGTCGCAGCCCCTGGCGAACACCGCGAGCCGGCGCGGCTGATCGAGACCATCGGCGAGCACGCGATCACCACCGTGCACTTCGTGCCGTCCATGCTCCAGGCGTTTATCCATGAACCAGGCGTGCAGGCCTGCATAAGCCTCAAGCGCATCGTGTGCAGTGGCGAAGCCTTGCCCCTGGACGCGCAATTGCAGGTGTTCGCCAAGCTGCCCCAGGCCGGCTTGTTCAACCTCTACGGCCCGACCGAAGCGGCCATCGACGTGACCCACTGGACCTGCATCGACGAAGGCCGTGACGCCGTGCCCATCGGCCGTCCGATTGCCAACCTTGGCACCTACGTGCTCGATGCGCAGCTCAACCCGGTGCCTGCCGGCGTGTCCGGCGAGTTGTATCTGGGCGGCACCGGCCTGGCCCGCAGTTACCATCGCCGTCCGGCACTGACCGCCGAACGTTTTGTGCCCAGCCCCTTCGGTGACGGCGCGCGCCTGTACCGTACCGGCGACCGTGTGCGCCAGCGTGACGACGGTGTGATCGAATACCTTGGCCGCCTCGACCACCAGGTCAAGCTGCGCGGGCTGCGAATAGAACTCGGCGAAATCGAGACGCGCCTGATGCAACACCCGGCGGTGCGTGAGGCGGTGGTGCTGGTACACGGAGGCAAGCAACTGGTGGCGTACCTGGTGCTGGAGGGCGAGGCGCCCACCGACCTCAAGGCCTGGCTGCTCGGCAGCCTGCCGGAATACATGGTGCCGACCCACCTGGTGCACCTGGCCAAGCTGCCGGTGACCGCCAACGGCAAGCTCGACCGCAAAGCCCTGCCGGTGCCCGATACTGCGCCGCAACAGGCGTATGTCGCTGCGGAAAACACCCTGCAAAAAGCCCTGGCGGCGATCTGGAGCGATGTGCTCGGTGTCGAGCAAGTCGGTCTGGATGACAACTTTTTCGAGCTGGGCGGCGATTCGATCATCTCCATCCAGGTGGTCAGCCGCGCGCGCCAGGCGGGGATTCGCCTCAGCCCACGCGACCTGTTTCAGTACCAGAGCGTGCGCAGCCTGGCATTGGTGGCAAGCTTCGAGCAAACCACTGTGATCGACCAAGGCCCTGCCAGCGGCGAGGTGATCCTGACCCCGGTGCAGCAGGGCTTTTTCGCCCAGGCGATCCCTATGCGTCAGCATTGGAACCAATCGTTGTTGTTGACCCCGCGCGAGCTGTTGGAACCGGCACGCCTGGAAGCCGCCCTGACTCAGGTGATCAACCATCACGACGCCTTGCGCCTGCGTTTTGTGCAACAGGCCGACGGCTGGCAGCAAGCCTATGCCGCGCCAGTCACCGAGTCGGGCCTGTGGCAAACCCACGCCGGCAGCGACGATGAGCTGGCGGCGCTGTGCGATGAGGCCCAGCGCAGCCTCGACCTGGCGAAAGGCCCGCTGCTGCGTGCCGCGTTGGTGCGCATGGCCGATGGCAGCCAGCGCCTGCTGCTGGTGATCCATCACCTGGCGGTCGATGGTGTGTCCTGGCGTATCGTCCTGGAAGACCTGCAACAGGCTTACCGCAAGGCATCGCTACCGGCCAAAACCAGCGCCTACCAGCTGTGGGCCGAACAGTTGCAAGCCCATGCCCGCACGCTGGACGACCAACTGCCGTACTGGCAGGCGCAGTCGGTGGACGCGGACTTGCCGTGCGACAACCCCCAGGGCGGCCTGCAAAACCGCTTGGGCAGCAAGCTCGAAATCCGCCTTGATGCCGAACACACCCGTCAACTGCTCCAGGACGCGCCGGCGGCCTACCGCACCCAGGTCAACGACCTGTTGCTCACGGCCCTGGCGCGGGTGGTCAGCCGCTGGAGCGGCCAGAACGCCGCACTGATCCAACTGGAAGGCCATGGCCGCGAAGACCTGTTTGACAGCGTCGACCTGACCCGCACCGTCGGCTGGTTCACCAGCCTGTTCCCGGTACGCCTGCAAGCCGACGGTGAGCTGTCGGCCGCGATCAAGTCGGTCAAGGAGCAGCTGCGTGCCGTGCCCGCCAAAGGCATCGGCTACGGTCTGCTGCGCTACCTCGGCCCGCCTGCGGCCCGCGAAGCCTTGGCGAACCTGGCCGTGCCACGCATCACCTTCAACTACCTGGGCCAGTTCGACCGCCAGTTCAACGAATCCGCGCTGTTTATTCCGGCCACCCAGGGCAGCGGCCAGGCCCAGGATGCCGAGGCACCGCTGGCCAACTGGCTGACGGTCGAAGGGCAGGTGTACGGCGGTGAACTGGCCCTGCAATGGGGCTTCAGCCGCGAGATGTTCGAGGCGTCAACGGTGCAGCAGTTGGCGGATGACTACGCGGCAGAGCTCAAGGCCTTGATCGAGCATTGCCGAGCCACTCCGGCAGGGCAGGTTACCCCTTCGGACTTCCCACTGGCACGCTTGACCCAACAGCAACTGGACGCGTTGCCGGTGGCGGGGCCGGCGATTGCCGACCTTTATCCGCTGTCGCCGATGCAGCAGGGCATGTTGTTCCATACCCTCTACGAACCAGAAGCCCAGGCGTACATCAACCAGTTGCGCCTGGATATCGACGGCCTTGACCTGTTGGCTTTCGGCCGCGCCTGGCAGGCGGCACTGGACCGCCATGACATTCTGCGCAGCAGCTTCCACTGGCTGGGCCTGGACAGCGCGCATCAAGTGATCCAGCGTCAGGTCGACATGCAGTTGCATGTGATCGAAGACCTCGATGCCGACTTCGATGCGCTTGCCGAGGCTGAACGCGAGAAGGGCTTCGCGCTCAATGCCGCGCCGCTGTTTCGCCTGATGCTGGTGCGGGGTGCCGGTAACGCCTGGCACCTGATCTTCACCAGCCACCACATCCTCATGGACGGCTGGAGTAACGCCCAGTTGCTGGGTGAAGTCATCGCTCACTATGCCGGCCAGGCCTTGCCCGCGCCGCTGGGGCAGTTCCGCGATTACTTGGGCTGGCTGCAACAGCAAGCCTCGGGTGAGACGTTCTGGAAAGCCGCCCTGGCGCCGTTGCAAACACCTACCTTGCTCGCGCAAGCGCTGCGCGCGCCGGTCGATGGCCTGGGCACGGCTGAGCATCAATTGATCCTCGAGGGCGAGTTCACACAGGCCCTCGGCGAGTTCGCCCGTCGTCAGAAAATCACCCTCAATACCGTGCTGCAAGGGGCGTGGAGCCTGTTGCTGCAGCGCTACACCGGCCAGGATTGCGTGGCCTTCGGCGCCACCGTCGCCGGGCGTTCGGCACCGCTGCCGGGGATCGAGCAGCAACTGGGCCTGTTCATCAACACGCTGCCCATTGTCAGCGCGCCGTCGCCAGCCCAGCCGGTCGCCCAATGGCTCAACGAGTTGCAAGCCCTGAACCTCAGCCTGCGTGACCACGAGCATGTGCCGCTGTACGACATACAAGGCTGGGCCGGCCAGCAGGGCGCATTGTTCGACACCTTGCTGGTGTTTGAAAACTTCCCGGTGGCCGAGGCCCTGAAGCAGGGCGCGCCCGCAGGCCTGACGTTTGGCCGTATGCACAACCATGAACGCACCCATTACCCGCTGACCCTGGGCATTGAGTTGGGAGCCAGCCTGCGCCTGGAGTTCAGTTACGACCGGGCCCGCTTCAGCGCTGAGCAGGTCGCCCGCTTGAGCGCCAACCTGCAGCACCTGCTGGTGCAGTTGCTCACCGATGCCCAGGCGCCCCTTGGCAACCTGCAATTGCTTGACGCCACCGCACAACGCGACGTGCTTGCCCTCAGCCAATCACCGGGCGCGGCCCAGCGCCATTCGCGCGTGCACGAACGCATCGCGGCCCAGGCCGCTGCCACACCGCACGCGCTGGCGGTGCAGGCTGGCGAAGCACGCTTGAGCTATGCCCAGCTCAATGAACGTGCCAATCGGCTTGCCCATCGTCTGCTGGCGCTGGGCGTGGGCCCGGGCCAGCGC
Source organism: Pseudomonas sp. SJZ103 (assembly GCF_007828335.1). NCBI lineage: Bacteria > Pseudomonadati > Pseudomonadota > Gammaproteobacteria > Pseudomonadales > Pseudomonadaceae > Pseudomonas > Pseudomonas sp. SJZ103. Next base: position 262,255 of record NZ_VIUN01000008.1, on the reverse strand, counting down.
GTGGGCCTGGCGTCGCGGCGCGGCCCGCAACTGATCGTCAGCCTGCTGGCCGTGCTCAAAAGCGGCGCGGCCTATGTGCCCCTGGACCCGAACTATCCCGCCGACCGCCTGGCCTACATGCTGGCGGACAGCCGTCTGGACCTGCTGCTCAGCGAAACCGGGTTACTGGCCGACCTGCCGCTGCCGCAAGGGCTGGCCCGCCTGGACTTCACCGTCTCCGGTACCGAGCTGGCCGGCTACCCTGCCAGCAACCCACTCACCCACGCTGCCGCTGCCGATCTGGCGTACGTAATCTACACCTCGGGTTCCACCGGCCAACCCAAGGGCGTGGCCATCGACCATGCGGCCCTCGGCCAATTCTGCGACAGCGCCGAGGTCTACAGCCAACTGTGTGCAGAGGACCGCGTGCTGCAGTTCGCGACCTTCAGTTTCGACGGCTTTGTCGAACAGTGCTATCCGCCGCTGTGTGTGGGCGCCGCGTTGATCATGCGTGGCGATGAACTGTGGGATGCCGGGCAACTGGCACGGGAAATCGTCGAACAGGGCGTGACCCTGGCTGACTTGCCGGCGGCCTACTGGTACCTGCTGGCCAAAGAGTGCGCGGCCGATGGTCGTGCCCTGGGTAACCTGCGCCAGGTGCATGTAGGCGGCGAGGCCATGTCGGTGGAAGGGCTGCGCGCCTGGCACGCGGCCGGCCTGGGCGGCGTGCGCCTGGTCAACACCTACGGGCCGACCGAGGCCACCGTGGTGTCCAGCGTGCATGAGTGCCAACTGGCGGATGCCAGTGATGCGTTCGGCGTGCCGATTGGCCGGGCGATCGCTGGCCGCTCGCTGTACGTACTCGACAGCGGTTTCGAACTGTTGGCCACCGATGGCGTTGGCGAGCTGTGCATCGGCGCCGAGTTCGGCCTGGCCCAGCGTTACTTCGACCGCCCGGCGTTGACCGCCGAGCGTTTCCTCCCGGACCCGTTTTCGGCGGTGCCCGGTGCGCGGCTCTACCGCAGTGGCGACCTGGCCCGTTACAACGAGGCGGGCGCCTTGGAGTACGTGGGGCGTATCGACCATCAGGTGAAGATCCGCGGGTTCCGTATCGAAATGGGCGAAATCGAGGCCAGCCTGCAAGCCCTGCCGGGGGTGCGCGAAGCTGCCGTCGTTGCGCAGCCGAGTGCCACCGGCACGCAGTTGGTGGCGTACGTGGTCGCGGCCCACGGCCAGCCACTGGATACCCAGGCGCTGGCGGCGGTCTTGCGCCAGTCCTTGCCGGACTACATGGTGCCGGGGCATTGGCTGGTGCTCGATGCCTTGCCGTTGAACAACAACGGTAAGCTTGACCGCCGCGCACTGCCGCTGGCGGACCTGAGCCAGGCGCGGCAGGCCTACCGCGCTCCGCAAAGCCCTCTGCACATGCAGTTGGCGGCGATCTGGCAAGCGGTGTTGCACGTCGAGCAGGTGGGGCTCGATGACCATTTCTTCGAACGCGGCGGCCATTCGCTGCTGGCCACTCAGGTGATCTCCCGCGTGCGTCACGAGCTCAAGCTGGAAGTGCCGTTGCGAGCGTTGTTCGAACAGCCCACGCTGGAAGCGTTCGCGGTGGCCTGCGCAGGGGTGCAGGCCGGCACTGCCCGCCCGATGGTGGCCCTGGGGCGCGACCGACCGTTGGCACTGTCCTTCGCCCAGGAACGCCAATGGTTCCTTTGGCAACTGGACCCCGGCAGCGCCGCCTACCACGTACCGACCGCATTGCACCTGCGCGGTGAGCTGGATGTCCCGGCACTGGAACACGCATTCCAGGCACTGGTGCAACGCCATGAACCGTTGCGTACCACCTTCGTGGAAGAGGCTGAGCACACCTGGCAGGTCATCCAGCCAAACCTGGCGGTGGTGATCCAACGCCAGCAGGTGCAAGACTCGGCCATCGAGCAGGCGGTCGCGCAAGAAATCCAACGTCCGTTCGACCTGCTCAACGGCCCGCTGATGCGCGTCATGCTGCTGGAGATCACGGCCGCGCACCATGTGTTGGTGATCACCCAGCACCACATCATCTCTGACGGCTGGTCGATGCAAGTGATGGTCGACGAACTGCTGGCGCTGTATCAAGGCCAGGCGCCGTTGCCGGCCTTACCGATCCAGTACGCCGACTATGCCGTGTGGCAGCGCGATTGGATGGCGGCCGGGGAGAAACAACGCCAACTTGATTACTGGTGTGCACGCCTGGGTACCGAACACGCGGTGCTGGAACTGCCCCTGGACCACCCGCGCCCGGCGGTGCAAAGCCATCGCGGTGCGCGTCGGCGGGTACACCTGGACAACGCCCTGGTGGCCGAACTCAAGGCACTCGCCCAGCGCCAGGACGTAACCCTGTTCATGCTCCTGCTGGCGTCGTTCCAGACCTTGCTGCACCGCTACAGCGGCCAGGCCGAGATTCGTGTCGGGGTACCGATCGCCAACCGCAATCGCCTGGAAACCGAGCGTCTGGTTGGCTTCTTCGTCAACACCCAGGTGCTCAAGGCCGACCTGCACGGGCAGATGGCCTTCGAGCAGTTGCTGGCCCAGGTCAAGCAACGTGCCCTGGAGGCCCAGGCCCATCAGGACTTGCCGTTCGAACAACTGGTAGAAGCGCTGCAACCGGAACGCAGCCTCAGCCATAACCCGTTGTTCCAGGTGATGTTCAATCACCAGGACAACCTGCGCGCCGGCCCGGTGCAACTGCCTGGCCTGGATCTGCAGCCGGTGGATTGGACCGGTCACACGACCCAGTTCGACCTCAACCTGGAAACCGAGGAGTCCGTCGACGGCCTTTGGGCATCCCTGACCTACGCCACCGACCTGTTCGACGCCGCCACCCTGGAGCGCCTGGCTGTGCACTGGCAGAACCTGCTGCGCGCAGTGGTCAACGATGCCTCCCAGGCCCTGGATGAGTTGGCGATGCTCAGCCCATCGCAATGGCAGCAGATGGTCGAAGACTGGAACCACACGACCGTCGACTACCCACGCGAGCGCTGTGTCCACCAGTTGTTCGAAGCGCAAGCCCTGGCGCAGCCGCACGCCATCGCGCTGCAATTCAACGGCGAGGCCGTGAGCTACAGCGAACTCAACCGCCGCGCCAACCGCCTGGCCCATCGCCTGATCGCGGCGGGCGTCGGCCCGGACGTGCGGGTGGCGGTGCATGTGGAGCGTTCCCTGCCCATGGTGGTCGGCCTGCTTGCGACCCTCAAGGCCGGTGGCGCCTACGTGCCGCTGGACCCGCAATTCCCGGCCGATCGCCTGGCGTTCATGCTCGAAGACAGCCGCGCCCAGGTGCTGCTGACTCAGTCGCCGCTGATCGGGCGCCTGGTGCAACCGCAAGGCCTGCCGGTGCTGTTGGTCGAGGACGCCGGCGGTGACGAACACAACCCGCAGGTCAGCGTCACGCCACACCACCTGGCCTATGTGATCTACACCTCTGGCTCCACCGGCAAGCCCAAGGGCGTGATGGTGCCGCACCAGGCGCTGTGCAGCTTTACCTGCGGCATGGCCGGCACCCTGGACATCGGCGCGCAGGCGCGGGTGCTGTCGCTGACGACGTTCTCGTTCGACATCTTTGCCCTGGAGCTGTACGTGCCGCTGACAGTCGGCGCCACGGTGCTGCTGAGTGGCCAGGAACTGGCGCTCGACCCGGAGGCGATAATCGACCTGGTCACCGCCCAATCCGCCAACGTGCTGCAAGCCACGCCGTCCACTTGGCGCATGCTGCTGGAAAGTCCGCGTGCCGACGTGCTGCGCGGCATCAAGTGCCTGTGCGGCGGCGAAGCGCTGCCGGCCGACCTGGCCCAGCGCATGCTCGACCTGCAAGGCCCGGTGTGGAACCTCTACGGTCCCACCGAAACCACCATTTGGTCGGCGGCCCATCGCCTGCTGGAGGCGCAACCTCTGGTCGGGCGACCGATCGCCAACACCGCGTTGTTCATCCTCAATGCCGGGCTCAGCCCATGCCCGGTGGGCGCGGCCGGTGAACTGCTGATCGGCGGCGTCGGCCTGGCACGCGGCTACCACGCGCGGCCAGCCCTTACCGCCGAACGTTTCGTGCCCAACCCGTACGGCGCGCCGGGCGAGCGCCTGTACCGCAGCGGTGACCTGGCACGCTACCGTGCCGACGGCGTGGTGGAGTACATCGGCCGAGTCGACCATCAGGTCAAGGTGCGCGGTTTCCGTATCGAACTGGGCGAGATCGAAGCCTGCCTGCGCGAGCATGAAGGCGTTCGCGAAGCCGTGGTGCTCGCCGACAACGACCGCTTGATCGCCTACCTGGTGACGTCTGCGGCACAGCCGCCGCACGCCTACACAGCGGCCTTGCGTGAGCGCCTGCCGGACTACATGGTGCCGGCGCACGTGATGTTCCTCGACAGCCTGCCCTTGACCCCCAACGGCAAGCTCGACCGCAAGGCCTTGCCCAAGGTCGATACCCGCCTGTTGCTGAAAAGCCATGTGGCCGCCGTCACCCCGCGCGAACAACAGGTCGCGGCGATCTGGTCCGAGGTGCTGGGCGTACCCCAGGTCGGCCTCGACGACCACTTCTTCGAGCTGGGCGGGCATTCGCTGCTGGCCACGCGGGTGGTATCGCGGGTACGCCAGGCTCTGGTGCTGGAAGTGGCGCTCAAGACCCTGTTCGAACACCCGTTGCTGGGTGACTTCGTGGTGGCCCTGGGTGAGGAGGGCGTGGTCGCGCCGGCGCTGCTCAAGGCCGATCGCAGCCAGCCGTTGCCGCTGTCGTATGCCCAGGAACGCCAATGGTTCCTCTGGCAACTCGACCCCGAAAGCGCCGCGTACCACATCCCCAGCGCCTTGCGTTTGACAGGCCCGCTGGACCTGGCGGCGCTGCAACGAAGCTTCGACACTTTGCTCGCACGCCATGAAAGCCTGCGCACCCATTTGCGCCAGGACGCCGCCGGCACGGTCCAAGTTATTGAAGACTCGGGCCTGATTGAAATCGATCTGGCCGACACCGATGAAGCCGACCTCAAGACACGGGTGGCTGACGTCGTTGCGCAGCCATTCGACCTGCTGCGCGGGCCGTTGCTGCGGGCCCGGTTGCTGCGCCTGGCCGAGGACGAACATGTGCTGGTGCTGGTGCAGCACCACATCGTCTCCGATGGCTGGTCGATGCAACTGATGGTCGAGGAGCTGGTGCAACTGTACGCCGCCTTCAGCCACGGGCAGACGCCAACCCTGCCGGCCTTGCCGATCCAGTACGCCGACTATGCCGTGTGGCAGCGCCAATGGATGGAGGCGGGAGAGAAGGCCCGTCAACTGGCCTACTGGCGTGAACAGTTGGGTGGCGTGCAGCCGGTGCTGGAATTGCCTTTCGACTACCTGCGTCCGGCCGTGCAAAGCCATCGTGGCGCACGCCTGGGCATCGAGTTGCAACCGCAACTGCTGGCCGGTTTGCGTCGCCTGGCGCAGGGCGCCGGAGTGACGTTGCCGATGGTGCTGCTGGCGTCCTACCAGGCGTTGCTGCACCGCTACAGCGGCCAGGAAGACGTGCGTGTCGGGGTGCCGATTGCCAACCGCAATCGCCTGGAAACCGAGGGGCTGATCGGCTTCTTCGTCAATACCCAGGTGCTCAAGGCCGATATCCACGGGCAGATGAGCGTTGTGCAACTGCTGCACCAGGTACGCCAACGTTCCCTCGAAGCCCAGGCCCACCAGGACCTGCCGTTCGAACAACTGGTCGAAGCGCTGCAACCCGAGCGCAGCATGAGCCTGAGCCCACTGTTCCAGGTGATGTTCAACCATCGCGTGACCTCGGCAGCCAATCACCTGCAGCGCCTCACCGAACTGGATGTCGAGGTGCTGAGCTGGGATGAAGGCGTGGCCCAGTTCGACCTGGCACTGGATGTGGAGGAAAGTCAGGCGACCCTGCGTGCCTCCCTGAGCTACGCCACCGATCTGTTTGCCCCAGCCACTATTGAGCGCATGGCCGGCCACTGGCAAAACCTGTTGCAGGCGATGGTTGCCGACCAACAGCAAGCCATCAGCCAACTCAACCTGCTCGGCCAGGATGAGCAACAACACATTCTTCAACTGTGGGACCAGACCGACGCCGGCTTCTCGGCCAAGCGCCTGGTGCACGAACTGGTCGCCGACCGCGCCCGGGAAAAACCGGATGCAGTCGCGGTGAAATTCGACGCGCAAACCCTGAGCTACGGCGAGCTTGACCGCCAGGCCAACCGCCTGGCGCACGCTCTGATCGCCCGTGGCGTCGGCCCGGAAGTGCGTGTGGCGATTGCCATGCCGCGCAGCGCCGAAATCATGGTGGCGTTCCTGGCGGTGATGAAAGCCGGCGGCGTCTACGTGCCGCTGGACATCGAATACCCGCGTGATCGCCTGCTGTACATGATGCAGGACAGCCGTGCGAAGTTGCTGCTGACCCACACCAGTGCCTTGCAGCAACTGCCGATTCCCGAAGGCCTGGACAGCCTGGCGATTGATCGCACCGAGCAATGGGCAGGCTTCAGCGACACGGCACCGCAGGTGAAACTGGACGGCGACAACCTGGCCTACGTGATCTACACCTCCGGCTCGACCGGCATGCCCAAAGGCGTGGCGGTCTCTCATGGGCCGTTGGTGGCGCATATCATCGCCACCGGCGAGCGTTATGAAACATCGCCGGCCGATTGCGAACTGCACTTCATGTCCTTCGCCTTCGATGGCTCCCACGAAGGCTGGATGCACCCGCTGATCAACGGCGCCAGCGTGCTGATCCGTGACGACAGCCTATGGCTGCCCGAGTACACCTACGAACAGATGCACCGTCACAACGTGACCATGGCGGTGTTCCCTCCGGTGTACCTGCAGCAGTTGGCCGAACATGCCGAGCGTGACGGCAACCCGCCGAAGGTTAGGGTCTACTGCTTTGGCGGCGACGCAGTGGCCCAGGCCAGCTATGACCTGGCCTGGCGCGCGCTCAAGCCGACCTACCTGTTCAACGGTTACGGCCCGACGGAAACCGTGGTCACGCCACTGTTGTGGAAGGCGCGCAAAGGCGACCCCTGCGGCGCCGTCTACGCGCCAATCGGCACGCTGCTGGGCAACCGCAGCGGCTACGTGCTGGACGCGCAAGTCAACCTGCAACCCATCGGCGTCGCCGGTGAGCTGTACCTGGGCGGCGAGGGCGTGGCCCGTGGTTACCTGGAACGTCCGGCGCTGACCGCCGAACGCTTCGTGCCGGACCCGTTCGGCAAGCCCGGCAGTCGTGTGTATCGCAGCGGCGACCTGACCCGTGGGCGCCCGGATGGCGTGGTGGATTACCTCGGTCGCGTCGACCATCAGGTGAAAATCCGTGGCTTCCGTATCGAGCTGGGCGAGATCGAAGCGCGCCTGCGCGAGCAGGACAACGTCGGCGAAACCGTGGTGGTGGCCCAGGAAGGCCCGACCGGCAAACAGCTGGTGGCCTACGTGGTGCCGGCCGACGCCAGCCTGGTCAACGAAGCCGAGTTCCGCGACCACCTGCGCCGTGCCCTGAAAACCCGCCTGCCGGATTACATGGTGCCGACGTACTTCATGTTCCTGGCGCAAATGCCGCTGACCCCCAACGGCAAGCTCGACCGCAAGGGCTTGCCCGAGCCGGATGTGAGCCAGATGCAGCAAGCATATGTCGCACCGCAGAGCGAGCTGGAACAGAAGATCGCTGCCATCTGGGCCGATGTGCTGCGCCTGCCGCAGGTGGGCCTGAACGACAACTTCTTCGAAGTCGGCGGGCACTCGTTGCTGGCGATCCAGATCACATCGCGGGTCCAGGCCGAGCTGGGCCTGGAAGTGCCGTTGGTGGAAGTGTTCCAGACCGAAACGCTGCGCGCCTATGTGCAGGCCGCTGCCACCTTCCGTGCAGGCACTGCGGAAGATTTTGATGACCTTCGTGACTTTTTGAGCGAACTAGAGGCGATTTGACCCATGCTTTCCAACCCTAATATCGATCTGGTTTCGCGCTTTCTTCGCCTGCCTCTGGAACAACGCCAGCAGTTTTACCAGCGCCTGCAAAGCCGGGGCATGAGCTTCGCCCAGCTGCCGATTGCCTCGATCCGTGAGGACGGCCAGATGCTGCCGTTGTCCTACGCCCAGGAACGGCAGTGGTTTCTCTGGCAACTGGACCCGGACAGCGCCGCCTATCACGTGCCGGGCGCCCTGCGCCTGAGCGGGCGCCTGGACAAGGTTGCGCTGCAAAAGAGCTTCGACACCCTCGCGGTGCGCCATGAAAGCCTGCGCACGCGCCTGCACCTGGATGATGAACAGCGCTCCCAGGAAGTGCTGGCCCACGGCGTGATCGAGATCGCTGAAAGCTCGGTCGACGAGGCCCAGCTCAAGGCCCGCGTCGAAGCCGAAATCGCCCGCCCGTTCGACTTGCAGCAAGGCCCGCTACTGCGCGTCAGCCTGCTTACCCTCGGTGAAGACGAGCACGTGCTGGTGCTGGTGCAGCACCATATCGTCTCCGATGGTTGGTCGATGGGCGTGATGGTGCAGGAGCTGATGCAGCTCTACGCCGCCTACAGCCAGGGCCAGGACTGCGTGCTGGCACCTTTGCCGATCCAGTACGCCGACTACGCACTGTGGCAACGCCGCTGGATGGAAGCGGGGGAGAAGGCCCGCCAACTGGACTACTGGCGTGAACTGCTCAGCGGCACGCAGCCGGTGCTGGAGCTGCCATTCGACCAGCCGCGCCCGGCGCAACAGAGCTACCGTGGCGCGCGTCTGGACATCGCGCTGGAACCGGCACTGGTTGCAGGGTTGAAAGCCCTGGCCCAGCGCGAAGGCGTGACGATGTTCATGTTGCTGCTGGCCTCCTTCCAGGCGTTTCTGTACCGCTACAGCGGCCAGCAGGATATTCGCGTGGGCGTGCCGATTGCCAACCGCAACCGCGTCGAGACCGAATCGCTGATCGGCTTCTTCGTCAATACGCAAGTGCTCAAGGCTGACCTCGATGGCCAGATGAGCTTCGCCCAGTTACTGCAGCAGACCAAGCGCCGCGCGCTGGAAGCCCAGGCCCATCAGGACTTGCCGTTCGAGCAGTTGGTGGAAGCGCTGCAACCGGAGCGCAGCCTGAGCCATAACCCGCTGTTCCAGGTGATGTTCAGCCACCAGGCCAATTCCCCTGCCGCCGCGCAGCAACTGCCGGGCCTGCGCGTGGCCAACCTCGAATGGGACAGCCACAGTGCCCAGTTCGACCTGAGCCTGGATACCCAGGAGAGCGGCGACGCGATCTGGGCGTCCTTGACCTACGCGACCGACCTGTTCGGCGCTGCCACCGTCGCGCGCATGGCCGAACATTGGCTGAGCCTGTTGCGTGCGGGCGTGGCGAACCCTGCCTTGCCCTTGCAGGATATGGCGACACTCAATGCCGAGGAGCGCGAGCAAATCCTCTCGCAATGGAACGCCACCGCGCGCGACTACCCCCAAGGGCAGTGGGTGCATCAGTTGATCGAAACCCAGGCGCTGGCACAGCCGGATGCACCGGCGTTGCGCTTCAGCGACCTGTCCCTGAGCTACGCCGAACTGAACCGCCGCGCCAACCGCCTGGCGCATCGCCTGATCGAAGCCGGCGTGGGGCCGGACGTGCTGGTGGGCCTGGCGGTGGAGCGTTCCATCGAAATGGTCGTCGGCCTGTTGGCGGTGCTCAAGGCCGGTGGTGCCTATGTGCCGCTGGACCCGGAATACCCGCGCGAACGCCTGGCCTACATGCTGGACGACAGTGGGGTGAAACTGCTGCTGACCCAGGCGCATTTGCGTGAGCAGTTGCCGATTCCCCAAGGCCTGGAAACCCTGGTGCTGGGTGAATCTGCCTTCGAGGGCTACAGCGATGCCAATCCCGGGGTCATTGTGGACGGCGAAAACCTCGCCTACGTGATCTACACCTCGGGCTCCACCGGCCAACCCAAAGGCGCCGGCAACCGTCATTCGGCATTGCTGAACCGCCTGCAATGGATGCAGGAAGCCTATGGCCTGGACGCCAGCGACACGGTGCTGCAAAAGACCCCGTTCAGCTTCGACGTGTCGGTGTGGGAGTTCTTCTGGCCGTTGATGACTGGTGCGCGCCTGGTGGTTGCAGCACCCGGTGATCATCGTGATCCGGCCAGGCTGATCAACCTGATCAATCAACAGCGGGTCACTACGCTGCACTTCGTGCCATCGATGTTGCAGGCGTTCCTGCAGGATCCGGCGGTGTCGACTTGCCAAAGCCTGCACCGCATCGTGTGCAGCGGCGAGGCCTTGCCGGTGGACGCCCAGCAGCAGGTCTTCGCCAAGCTGCCGCAGGCCGGGCTCTACAACCTGTACGGCCCGACCGAAGCCGCCATCGACGTGACCCACTGGACCTGCGTGGACGAAGGCCGCGACGCGGTGCCGATTGGTCGCCCGATTGCCAACCTGGGTTGCTACATCCTCGACAGCCACTTCGAACCCGTACCGGTCGGCGTCCTCGGCGAGTTGTACTTGGGCGGTATCGGCCTGGCCCGTGGTTACCACCGCCGCCCGGCACTCACCGCCGAACGTTTTGTCGCCCACCCGTTCATCCAGGGCGAGCGCCTGTACCGTACAGGCGACCTCGCACGCTACCGCGCAGACGGCGTGATCGAATACGCCGGGCGCATCGATCATCAAGTCAAGCTACGCGGCCTGCGCATCGAACTGGGGGAAATCGAGGCGCGCCTGCTGGAGCACGAATGGGTCCGTGAGACCGCCGTGCTGGCGGTCGACGGCAAATACCTGGTGGGCTACCTGGTGTTGCAAAACGCCGGGGACGATTGGCGCGATGTGCTCAGCGCCCATCTCGCCCAGCAGTTGCCGGACTACATGGTCCCGGCACAGTGGATGCTGCTGGAACAGATGCCCCTGAGTCCCAACGGCAAACTCGACCGCAAGGCGCTGCCCAAACCCGAAGCCACCCACTCCTACGAAGCTCCGCACAGTGTGCTGGAGCAGCAGATCGCGGCGATCTGGGCCGAGGTGCTGGGCGTCGAACAGGTGGGTTTGAATGACAACTTCTTCGAGCGCGGCGGTGACTCGATCATCTCCATTCAAGTGGTCAGCCGCGCCCGTGCCGCCGGTATCCATTTCACCGCCAAGGCGCTGTTCCAGCATCAGACCGTGCGCAGCCTCGCCCGGGTGGCGCAGTTGCAGACAGCGCAGGTGATCGACCAAGGCCCGGTGCAGGGCGAGACGCCGTTGCTGCCGTTCCAGCAGTTGTTCTTCGAGATGGACCTGCCGGACCGCCACCACTGGAACCAGTCCTTGCTGCTGGTGCCACGCGAGCCGGTCCGGGCAGGTCGACTGCAAGCGGCGTTGCACGCCATCGTCCAGCACCACGATGTGCTGCGCCTGAGTTTCAGCCAGCAGGCCGAAGGGTGGCAGGCCGAGCATGCAGCCGCCACCCCTGAGGTGCTGTGGCAAGCCACGGTGAAGGATGCCGACGAACTGGCCGCGCTGTGCGAAAAAGCCCAGCGCAGCCTCGACCTGCATCAGGGGCCCTTGCTGCGTGCGGTGCTTGCCGAACTGGCCGACGGTTCCCAGCGCCTGTTGCTGGTGATGCACCACCTGGTGGTGGATGGCGTGTCCTGGCGGGTGTTCCTTGAGGACCTGCAACGCCTGTACCGCCAACAGCCGTTACCGGCCAAGACCTCGTCGTTCAAGGCCTGGGCCGAGCGTTTGCAGGCCCATGCCCGCAGCGAAGCGGTACAGCCGCAGAAACACTTCTGGCTGCAACAACTCCAGGGCGTGCCGGCCGATCTGCCATGCCGTGATCCGCAAGGCGCGCGTCCTGTCCGCCTGGCGCAGACGGTGGTCAGCCAGCTGGACGCCGAGCACACCCGGCAATTACTGCAGCAGGCGCCTGCGGCCTATCGCACCCAGATCAACGATCTGCTGCTGACCGCCCTGGCGCGCGTCATCTGCCAGTGGACGGGGCAGGCTTCAAGCTTGATCCAGCTGGAAGGCCACGGCCGCGAAGACCTGTTCGACGATATCGACCTGACCCGCACCCTGGGTTGGTTCACCAGCCTGTTCCCGGTGCGCCTGACCCCGGCCGAATCCCTTGGCGCTTCTATCAAGCAGATCAAGGAGCAACTGCGCGCCGTGCCGGACAAGGGCCTGGGCTTCGGCGCGCTGCGCTACCTCGGCGACGAGGCCACGCGCCAGGCGTTCAGCGCATTGCCGGTGCCGCGTATCACCTTCAATTACCTGGGCCAGATCGACGGCAGCTTTGACCAGCCGGACGGCTTGTTCGCGCTGGCCGCAGAAAGTGCCGGTGCCGAGCAGAGCCCGGAGGCGCCGCTGGGCAACTGGTTGACACTCAACGGTCAGGTGTTCGGCGGTGAGCTGCACCTGGGTTGGACCTTCAGCCCGCTGATGTTCGAGGTGTCGCAGATCGACGCCTTGAGCCAGGCCTTCAGCCGTGAACTGACGGCGTTGGTGGAACATTGCTGTACCCCCGGCAACCACGGCGTGACGGCCTCGGACTTCCCGTTGTCCCGCGTGAACCAGCAGCAGCTTGAATCCTTGCCGCTGGCCGCTGATGGGATTGAAGACATCTACACCTTGTCGCCCATGCAGCAGGGCATGCTGTTCCACACCCTGTACGAACAGGCCGCCGGCGACTACATCAACCAGATCCGCGTGACGGTCGAGGGCCTGGATGTAGCGCGGTTCCAGCAGGCCTGGGATGTCACGGTGCAGGCCCATGATGTGTTGCGCAGTGGGTTCTACTGGGAAGGCCAGCTGGAATGGCCGTGCCAGGTGGTGTATCGCGAGGCCCGGTTGCCGATCGAACACCTCGACTGGCGCGCCATGCCGGAGCGTGAGCTGGCGTTGCAAAACCTGCAGCAAGCCCAGCGTCGCCAGGGCTTTGACCTGGCCAAGGCACCCCTTGTCCGTCTGGTGCTGGTGCGCACCGACGAGCAACGCCATGAACTGATCTACACCAACCATCACATCCTGATGGACGGTTGGAGCAATTCGCGACTGTTCGGTGAAGTGCTGCAACGTTACGCCGGAGTGGCGGTGCCTGAAGCGGCGGGTCGCTATCGTGATTACATCGGCTGGTTGCAGCAGCGGGATGCCGGTGCGACCGAAACCTTCTGGCGCGAGCAGTTGAGTGCACTGCAAGCGCCGACCCGCCTGGGCAGCAGCCAGCCAAGCGCGGCGAATGGGCATGGCGAACACCAACTGAGCCTGGAGCGCCCGCTGACGGGTCGCCTCGAGGCCTTTGCGCGCAGCAATAAGGTCACGCTCAATACCCTGATCCAGGCAGCATGGCTGGTCCTGTTGCAGCGCCATAGCGGGCAGGCGGTGGTGTCGTTCGGCGCCACCGTGGCCGGGCGCCCGGCAGACCTCGTGGGGGTGGAGCAGCAGATCGGCCTGTTCATCAACACCTTGCCGGTGATCTGCGCAGTGGATGGCCAGCAAACCGTGGCTGACTGGTTGCAAGCGGTGCAGGCGCAGAACCTGGCCTTGCGCGAGCATGAACATACCGGGCTGTACGATATCCAGCGCTGGGCCGGGCAGGGCGGTGAAGCCTTGTTCGATAACATCCTGGTGTTCGAAAACTACCCGGTGTCCAAGGCCCTGGAGCAGAGTGGCGGCAGCGGTATCCGTTTTGGCCTGCCGGATTCCCGCGAGCAGACCAGCTTCCCGCTGACGGTGCTGGTGGACGTGGGTGACACGCTATCGGTGCAGTTCAGTTTCGCGCGTGCGCATTTCGACCTGGGCACGGTGCAAACCTACGGCCGCCATCTGCTCAATCTGCTGCAAGCCATGCTTGAGGGCGGCCAGCAACGTCTGGGTAACCTGCCCATGCTCGATGTGGCCGAGCGTCAGCAGGTGGTGCAGGAATGGAACGCCACGGCACGGGACTACCCATTGCAGCACTGCGTGCATCAACTGATTGAACAGCAGGTGGGGCGCACGCCGGACGCTGCGGCCCTGGTGTTTGCCGAGCAGCGCTTGAGCTATGCCGAACTGAACCGCCGCGCCAACCGCCTGGCGCATCGCCTGATCGAAGCCGGCGTGGGGCCGGACGTGCTGGTGGGCCTGGCGGTGGAGCGTTCCATCGAAATGGTCGTCGGCCTGTTGGCGGTGCTCAAGGCCGGTGGTGCCTATGTGCCGCTGGACCCGGAATACCCGCGCGAACGCCTGGCCTACATGCTGGACGACAGCGGCGTGAAACTGCTGCTGACCCAGGCGCATTTGCGTGAGCAGTTGCCGATTCCCCAAGGCCTGGAAACCCTGGTGCTGGGCGAGTCTGCCTTCGAGGGCTACAGCGACGCTAACCCAGGGATCGCCCTGGACGGCGAAAACCTCGCCTACGTGATCTACACCTCGGGCTCCACCGGCCAACCCAAAGGCGCCGGCAACCGTCATTCGGCATTGCTGAACCGCCTGCAATGGATGCAGGAAGCCTATGGCCTGGACGTCAGCGACACAGTGCTGCAAAAGACCCCGTTCAGCTTCGACGTGTCGGTGTGGGAGTTCTTCTGGCCGTTGATGACTGGTGCGCGCCTGGTGGTCGCCGCGCCGGGGGATCATCGCGATCCGACCAAACTGGTGCGCCTGATCAATGCCGAACACGTCACCACGCTGCACTTTGTCCCGTCGATGTTGCAGGCGTTCCTGCAGGACCCGACGGTTGCGACCTGTCATACCTTGCGCCGCATCGTGTGCAGCGGCGAGGCCTTGCCGGTGGACGCCCAGCAGCAGGTCTTCGCCAAGCTGCCGCAGGCCGGGCTCTACAACCTGTACGGCCCGACCGAAGCCGCCATCGACGTGACCCACTGGACCTGCGTGGACGAAGGCCGCGACGCGGTGCCGATTGGTCGCCCGATTGCCAACCTGGGTTGCTACATCCTCGACAGCCACTTCGAACCCGTACCGGTCGGCGTGCTGGGTGAGTTGTACTTGGGCGGTATCGGCCTGGCCCGTGGCTACCACCGCCGCCCGGCACTCACCGCCGAACGTTTTGTCGCCCACCCGTTCATCCAGGGCGAGCGCCTGTACCGTACCGGCGACCTCGCACGCTACCGCGCAGACGGCGTGATCGAATACGCCGGGCGCATCGATCATCAAGTCAAGCTGCGCGGCCTGCGCATCGAACTGGGTGAAATCGAAGCACGCCTGCTGGAGCACGAGTGGGTCCGTGAGACCGCCGTGCTGGCGGTCGACGGCAAATACCTGGTGGGCTACCTGGTGCTGCAAAACGCCGGGGACGATTGGCGCGATGTGCTCAGCGCCCATCTCGCCCAGCAGTTGCCGGACTACATGGTGCCCGCCCAATGGGTGCTGCTGGAGCAGATGCCCCTGAGCCCCAACGGCAAACTGGATCGCAAGGCCTTGCCCAAGGCGGACGCCAGTTTGCAAGCGCGGGAGTATGTCGCGCCGCAGAGCGAGCTGGAACAGAAGATCGCCGCGATCTGGGCCGAGGTCCTGGAGGTACCGCGCGTGGGTTTGAACGACAACTTCTTCGAACTGGGCGGGCACTCGCTGCTGGCGACCCAGGTGGTGGTGCGCCTGCGTGAGCAGCTGCACGCCGAATTCGACGTCAAATCGATCTTCACCACCCCGACCCTGGCCGACTTCAGCGCCTATGTGGCTGGCCAGCAGACAAATAATTCGCCGGTGCAGGACGCATTGGCTAAATCCTTGGAGGCTCTCAAACGTCTATCAGCAGAAGATTTGGATAAATTGATTTCCTGAGGGGCGTGGCGTGCAAGCATTAATCGAGTCGGTAGGGTCACTTTCAGCGCAACAAAAGAAAGCGTTGGCGGTAATGCTCAAGCAGCAAGGCATCAACCTGTTTGAGATTGCCCCGGTTTTCAAGCGCCAGGAAGGTGAGCCCCTTCGACTCTCTTATGCCCAGGAACGGCAGTGGTTCCTGTGGCAGTTGGAGCCGCAGAGCACTGCCTATCACGTGCCAAGGGCCCTGCGCCTGACCGGCCAGCTGGACGTGACCGCGTTGCAGCGCAGCTTTGACACACTGGTGATGCGCCATGAAAGCCTGCGCACGCATTTGCAGGAGGACGGCGACAGCGCCCTGCAGGTGATTGCCGATCAGGTACCGGTGGAGATCGCCCTGGTCGACGCCGAGGAATCCGAACTCAAGGCGTTGGTGGAAGCCGAGATCGCCCAGCCGTTCGATTTGCAGCAAGGTCCACTGTTGCGGGTCAAGCTGCTGCGCCTGGCGCCCGAGGAACATGTGCTGGTGCTGGTGCAGCATCACATCGTTTCCGATGGCTGGTCGATGCAGGTGATGGTCGACGAGCTGGTGCAGCTGTACGCCGCCTATGTGCAGGGCCAGGACCTGCAACTGCCGGCCTTGCCGATCCAGTACGCCGACTACGCGCTGTGGCAACGCAGCTGGATGGAGGCGGGCGAGCGTGAGCGCCAGTTGGGTTACTGGAAAGGCATGCTCGGCGGCGAGCAGCCGGTCCTCGAAATGCCCATGGACCGCCCGCGGCCAGCGGTACAGAGCTACCGCGGGGCCAGGCTGGACCTGACCCTGGAAACCTCGCTGGTGGCGGCCCTCAAGACCTTGGCACAGCGCGAAGGTGTGACGGTCTTCATGCTGTTGCTGGCGTCGTTCCAGGCCGTGTTGCACCGCTACAGTGGCCAGGGTGACATCCGCATCGGCGTGCCGGTGGCCAGCCGTAATCGGGTGGAGACCGAGCGCCTGATCGGCTTTTTCGTCAACACGCAAATCCTCAAGGCCGATATCGACGGCCAAATGACCTTCCGTGAATTGCTGCAGCAAACCCGCCAACGTGCGGTCGAGGCCCAGGCCCATCAAGACTTGCCGTTCGAGCAACTGGTGGAAGCGCTGCAGCCCGAGCGCAGCCTGAGCTACAACCCGTTGTTCCAAGTGATGTTCAACCACCAGACCGACACCCAACGCGGCGGCGGTAGCGTCACGGGCCTGCAAGTACAAGGGCTGGAGTGGGAAAGCAAGACGTCGCAGTTTGACCTCAACCTCGACACCCAGGAATCGGCTGATGGTATCCAGGCGTCCCTGACCTATGCCACCGACGTGTTTGATGCGCCGGGCCTGGAACGTTTCCTCGGCCACTGGCACCGTTTGTTGCACCTGGTGGTCCAGGATTGTAACGGCCGGGTCGGCGAGTTGCCGTTGCTGGACGATACGCAGTGGCAGCAACTGGTGCATACCTGGAATGACACGCACCAGGCGTTCCGGCAGGCTGTGGGTGTACACCATTTGCTGGAAGCCCAGGCCCAGGCCCGTCCGGACGCGATCGCGCTGGTCTGCAATGGCCAGGCGCTGAGCTACGCAGAACTGAACCGCCGTGCCAATCGCCTGGCCCATCGCCTGCGTGCCGCCGGTGTTGGCCCGGACGTGCTGGTGTCCATTGCCCTGGACCGTTCGGTGGACATGGTGCTGGCCTTGCTGGCAACCCTGAAGGCCGGTGGTGCCTATGTGCCGCTCGATCCGCAGTTCCCGGCGGATCGGCTGGCGTTCATGCTCGAAGACAGCCGCGCACGCGTATTACTGACTGCCGGCGACCTGCACGAACGCCTGCCACTGGCGGCTGACCAGCAATTGCTGCTCATGGACGCACAGGAAGATGCGCGCTACAGCAGCGCCAACCCCGACATCGAACTGACGGGCGAACACCTCGCCTATGTGATCTACACCTCCGGCTCCACCGGCAAGCCCAAGGGCGTGATGGTGCGTCATGGCGCACTGAGCAGCTTCACCCATGGCATGGCCAGCACCCTGTCCATTGGCGCTGACGCGCGGCTGTTGTCGTTGACGACGTTCTCGTTCGATATCTTTGCCCTGGAACTCTACGTACCGCTGGCGACAGGTGCGACGGTGGTACTGGCCGACAAGCACGTGTCCCTGGACCCCGAGGCGATTCTGGATCTGGTACAGCGCGAAGCGATCAGTGTGGTGCAAGCCACGCCCTCGAGCTGGCGCATGCTCCTGGACAGCGAACGCCGCGCCTTGCTGCGCGGGGTCAAGTGCCTGTGCGGTGGCGAGGCGTTGCCGGTCGACCTGGCGCAACGCATGCTGGCCCAGCAGGGCACGGTGTGGAACCTGTATGGCCCGACCGAAACCACTATTTGGTCGGCGGCCCATCTACTGGTTGAACCGTTGCCGTTTGTCGGTCGGCCAATCGCCAACACCTCGTTGTTTATCCTCAATGCCGAGCTCACCCCGAGCCCGGTAGGCACCAGCGGTGAGCTGCTGATCGGCGGTGTCGGCCTGGCCCGTGGTTACCACGGCCGCGCAGCGATGACTGCCGAACGTTTCGTGCCTAACCCGTTCGCTACTAACGGCGAACGCCTGTACCGCACCGGCGACCTGGCGCGCTATCGCGCGGATAGCGTGGTCGAGTACATCGGCCGCGTCGACCATCAGGTCAAGGTGCGTGGGTTCCGTATAGAACTGGGAGAGATTGAGGCGTGCCTGCGTGAGCAGCATGCGATCCGCGAAGCCGTGGTGGTGGCCGAGCACGACCAGTTGCTGGCCTATCTGGTGACCGACACCTCGACGCCGGAAGCCGATCAGGGCGCCTTGCGCGAAACGTTCAAGGCCGCGCTGCGCGAGGTGCTGCCGGATTATATGGTGCCGGCGCACATGCTGTTCCTGGCACGCCTGCCGCTGACACCGAACGGTAAGCTGGATCGCAAGGCGCTGCCCAAGCCAGACGCCAGCCTGCTGCAAAAACGCTATGTGGCGCCGGTCGGTGAGAAAGCCCGGCAGGTGGCCGCGATCTGGGCCGAGGTGCTGGGCGTGCCGCAGGTGGGCCTGGAAGACCATTTCTTCGAACTCGGCGGTCATTCGCTGCTGGCGACCCGCATGGTGTCGCGTGTGCGCCAGGCACTGGGTATCGAGGTGGCGCTCAAAAGCCTGTTTGAACAACCGGTGCTGGGCGCCTTCGTGGCGGCACTGGGGGATGCACGCGCCGAGGTCGCGCAGATCACCCGCGCGGATCGCGAACAGCCGTTGGCCCTGTCGTATGCCCAGGAGCGCCAGTGGTTCCTCTGGCAGTTGGAACCCGACAGCGCGGCCTATCACATTCCTGCCGCGCTACGCCTGTTGGGTGCGCTTGACCGTGTGGCCCTGCAACGTGCGTTCGACACCCTGGTGCAGCGCCATGAAACCTTGCGCACGGTGTTTTTTTCCGACGTGAGCCAGACCGTTCAGCGCGTGCTCGAACAGGCTGCGCCGGTGATTGAACACCAGGTCGTGGGCGCAGCCACCTCCGGCGAATTGCAGGGGTGGGTGGAGCGCGAAATCGCCCGGCCATTCGATCTGCAGGCCGGCCCGTTACTGCGCATCAAGCTGCTGCAACTGAGCGAGCACGAGCATGTGCTGATACTGGTCCAGCACCACATCGTGTCGGATGCCTGGTCGATGCAGGTCATGGTCGATGAACTGGTGAGTTTGTATGCCGGTTACAGCCAGGGGCTGGAGCCAATGCTGCCGCCGCTGCCGATTCAATACGCGGACTACGCCCAGTGGCAGCGTGGCTGGATGGAGGCGGGCGAAAAAGCCCGGCAATTGGCCTACTGGCGGGCGCGCCTGGGTGATGTGCAGCCGGTACTGGAGCTGCCACTGGACCGCCCGCGCCCGGCGATGCAACGTTACGAAGGCGCACGCCTGGATGTGCTGGTTGAGCCCGTCGTGGTCGAAGGCTTGCGCGCCCTGGCGCAGCGCGAAGGCGTGACCCTGTTCATGCTGCTGCTCGCGTCCTTCCAGTCGATGTTGTACCGCTACACCGGCCAGTCGGACATCCGTGTCGGCGTGCCTATCGCCAACCGTAACCGTCTGGAAACCGAGCAACTGATCGGCTTCTTCGTCAATACCCAGGTGCTCAAGGCCGAGATCGACGGGCACATGACCTTTGCCCAGCTGTTGCAGCAGGTCAAGGAGCACGCGTTGGGTGCGCAGGCCCATCAGGACCTGCCTTTCGAACAGTTGGTCGAGGCCCTGCAACCCGAGCGCAGCCTGAGCCACAACCCGCTGTTCCAAGTGATGTTCAATCACCAGTCCGACGCCCATGCCAACCGTAGCAGCCAGCAATTGCCGGGGCTGCAGGTGCAGGGGCTGGAGTGGGACAGCCATACGGCGCATTTCGACCTGAGCCTGGATACCCAGGAGTCTGCCGAGGGCCTGCACGCTTCGTTGACCTACGCGACCGCACTGTTCGACGCCAGTACCCTGCAGCGCTTCGCCGCGCATTGGCAAAACCTGCTGAAGAGCGTGGTGGGTACGGCCCGGCAGTGTATCGCCGACCTGCCGATGTTGGGCCGCGATGAGCAAGCGCAGATGCTCTATGGGTGGAACCCGCCGCAGCCGGCGCGTGCCGCCCACAGCAGCGTGCTGGTTAAATTCGAGCAGCAGGTGGCGAGCCGGCCCGACGCCGTCGCCCTGATCATGGATCAGCGGCGCATGAGTTACGCCGATCTCAACCAGCGCGCCAACCGACTGGCCCACGCCCTGATCGAGCAGGGCGTGGGCGCCGACAGCCTGGTCGGCGTGGCCGTGGACCGTTCGCTGGAAATGATCGTGGCCCTGCTGGCCGTGCTCAAGGCCGGCGGCGCCTATGTGCCGCTGGACCCGCAATACCCCCGCGACCGCCTGCAATGCATGATCGAAGACAGCGGTTTGCAGCTGTTGCTGACCCAGCAGCCGTTGCTGGAGCGCCTGCCGATCAGTGCCGACCTGGCGGTGATCTGCCTGGAGTGCGATCCGCAGTGGTTGGCCGAGTACCCGTCGAGCAACCCCGAGGTGCGCGCGTTCCCGGCCAACCTGGCCTACCTGATGTTCACCTCGGGTTCGACCGGGCGGCCCAAGGGCGTGGGCATCGACCAGGCGTCGTTGGCACGCCACGTCGAGGTGTTTATCGAGGTGTTTGCGCTGACCGCCGCCGACTGCGTGCTGCAATTCGGTACGTTCAACTTCGACGGTTTCGTCGAGCAACTCTACCCGGCACTCTGCTGCGGGGCTGCGGTGGTGGTGCGTGGCGGCGAGCTGTGGGACAGCGACACCTTCTACACCCAACTGATCGAACATGAGATTTCGGTGGTCGACCTCACCACCGCCTACTGGCACCTGATCGCCCGGGACTTTGCCGAGCGCGGTGTGCGGGACTATGGGCGGTTGCGCCAGGTGCATGCGGGCGGCGAAGCCATGCCGCCGGAAGGTTTGGCCTCCTGGCGCGATGCCGGGCTGGGCCATGTGCGTCTGCTCAACACCTACGGTCCCACCGAGGCGACCGTCACGGTCACGGCCCTCGATTGTGCGGGTTATGTCGATGGCAGCGAAGCCGTCACGCAAATGATGCCGATTGGTCGCGTACTGGACGGCCGTGCCATCTACCTGCTGGATGCCAGCCTCAACCCGGTGCCCGTGGGCGTGGCCGGCGAACTGGTGATCGGCGGGCCATTGCTGGCGCGGGGGTACTTCAACCGCGCGGCGTTGACCGCCGAACGCTTTATTCCCGACCCTTTTGACCCCGCTGGCGGCGGTCGCCTGTACCGCACCGGCGACCTGGCGCGCTACCGCGCCGATGGCGTGATCGAGTACATCGGGCGTATCGACCATCAGGTCAAGGTACGTGGCTTCCGTATCGAACTGGGTGAAATCGAATCGCGCCTGCTGGCCCAGGATGCGGTCCGCGAAGCGCTGGTGATTGCTGCCGACCAGCAACTGATCGCCTACCTCGTCACCTCCACGGCCGAGTCCGAGCAGGACGCACTGCGTGAGCAGCTTCGCGCGGCCTTGCGCGATGAGCTGCCGGACTACATGGTGCCGGCGCACTTCATGTTCCTGAAGGCACTGCCATTGAGCCCCAATGGCAAGCTGGATCGCCATGCCTTGCCACGCCCGGATGCGAGCCAGGCGCTGCACAGTTGGGTGGCGCCGGTCAGTGTGCTGGAGCAGCAGGTTGCCGCGATCTGGGCGAATATCCTCGGTGCCGAACGTATTGGCCTGACCGATCATTTCTTTGAGCTGGGCGGCCATTCCTTGCTGGCCATGCAAGTGGCGTCGCGCCTGCGGCATAACCTGGGGATCGAGTTGCCGCTGCGCGTGCTGTTCGAACAACCGCGCCTCGACGGCTTTGTCGCGGCCGTGCATACCGAGGGCAAGCGGGGCGGTTCGACGGCGCCGGCATTGGTGCCGTCTTCCCGCGATGTGCCGTTGGTGTTGTCGTATGCCCAGGAGCGCCAGTGGTTCCTCTGGCTGCTGGAGCCCGACAGCGCCGCCTACCATGTGCCCAGCGCGTTGCGCCTCAAGGGCCGGTTGGACCTGAACGCGCTGCAACGCAGCTTCGACACGCTGGTAGCGCGCCACGAAAGCCTGCGCACCCATTTGCATCAGGGTGATGAGCAGACCGTGCAGGTGATTGCGGCGCAGGCCACGGTCGACATCGTTCTGGTCGAGAGCGACCCGACCCGGCTCAAGGCCCAGGTCCAAGCCGAGATCGCCCGCCCGTTCGACCTGCAGGCCGGGCCATTGCTCAGGGCCACGTTGTTGCGCCAGGGCGAGGACGAGCATGTACTGGTGCTGGTGCTGCACCATATCGTCTCCGACGGCTGGTCGATGCAAATCATGGTCGATGAGCTGGTGCAGTTGTACAGCGCCTACAGCCAGGGCCTGGATCTGCAACTGCCGGCCTTGCCGATCCAGTACGCCGACTATGCCCGCTGGCAGCGCGAGTGGATGGACGCGGGCGAAAAAGCCCGGCAGCTGGCGTACTGGCAAGGTTTGCTGGGCGGCGAGCAACCGGTGCTGGAGTTGCCTTTCGACCACCAGCGCCCGGCCGAGCAAAGCCATCGTGGTGCGCGCCTGTTTGTCGAGCTGCCGCCCGCGCTGGTTGCCGACCTCAAGGGCCTGGCGCAACGCGAAGGCGTGACCCTGTTCATGCTGTTACTGGCCTCGTTCCAGGCGCTGATGCACCGTTACAGCGGCCAGGAAGACGTGCGCGTCGGGGTGCCGATTGCCAACCGCAACCGGGTCGAGACCGAGCGGCTGATTGGCTTCTTCGTCAACACCCAGGTGCTCAAGGCCGATATCGATGAGCAGACTTCGGTCACGCAACTGTTGCAGCAGGTCCGCCAGCGTGCGCTGGAGGCCCAGGACCATCAGGACCTGCCGTTCGAGCAACTGGTGGAGGCGCTGCAACCCGAGCGCAGCTTGAGCCTCAACCCGTTGTTCCAAGTGATGTTCAACCACCAGACCGAAGCGCGCCTGGGCGGCGCCGAACACGCGCTGTCCGCACTGCGCGTCGAAGGCCTGGAATGGGAGAGCCAGACCGCCCATTTCGACCTGGACCTGGATGTGCATGAAGGCACCGACAACATCTGGGCCACCTTGGGTTACGCCACCGACCTGTTCAACGCCTCGACCATCGAGCGCATGGCGCGCCACTGGCAGAACCTGTTGCAGGGCATGGTTGCGCACCCACAGCACAGCATCGGCGAGTTGAACCTGCTGGACCCGGCCGAACGCCAGCAGATCCTGCAATTGTGGGATCAAACCGCTGCCGGCTTCTCAGCCGAGCGCCTGGTCCACGAACTGGTCGCCGACCGTGCCCGGGAAAACCCGGATGCAGTCGCGGTGAAATTCGACGCGCAAACCCTGAGCTACGGCGAGCTTGACCGCCAGGCCAACCGCCTGGCCCACGCCCTGATCACCCGTGGCGTCGGCCCCGAAGTGCGCGTGGCGATTGCCATGCCGCGCAGTGCCGAGAGCATGGTGGCGTTCCTGGCGGTGATGAAAGCCGGCGGCGTGTATGTGCCACTGGATATCGAGTACCCGCGTGATCGCCTGCTGTACATGATGCAGGATAGCCGCGCGAAGTTGCTGCTGACCCACACCAGTGCGCTGCCGCAACTGCCGATTCCCGAAGGCCTGGACAGCCTGGCGATTGATCGCACCGAGCAATGGGCAGGCTTCAGCGACACGGCACCGCAGGTGAAACTGGACGGCGACAACCTGGCCTACGTGATCTACACCTCCGGCTCGACCGGCATGCCCAAAGGCGTGGCGGTCTCTCATGGGCCGTTGGTGGCGCATATCATCGCCACCGGCGAGCGTTATGAAACATCGCCGGCCGATTGCGAACTGCATTTCATGTCGTTTGCCTTCGACGGCTCCCACGAAGGCTGGATGCACCCGCTGATCAATGGCGCCAGTGTGCTGATCCGTGACGACAGCCTATGGCTGCCCGAGTACACCTACGAACAGATGCACCGTCACAACGTGACCATGGCGGTGTTCCCTCCGGTGTACCTGCAGCAGTTGGCCGAACATGCCGAGCGTGACGGCAACCCGCCGAAGGTTCGGGTCTACTGCTTCGGCGGTGATGCTGTCGCCCAGGCCAGCTACGACCTGGCCTGGCGCGCGCTCAAGCCGACCTACCTGTTCAACGGCTACGGCCCGACGGAAACCGTGGTCACGCCGCTGCTGTGGAAAGCCCGTCGAGGCGATCCCTGCGGCGCCGTCTACGCGCCAATCGGCACGTTGCTGGGCAACCGCAGCGGCTACGTGCTGGACGCGCAACTCAACCTGCAACCCATCGGCGTCGCCGGTGAGCTGTATCTGGGTGGCGAGGGCGTGGCCCGCGGTTACCTGGAACGTCCGGCACTGACCGCCGAGCGCTTCGTGCCGGACCCGTTCGGCAAACCTGGCAGTCGTGTGTATCGCAGCGGCGACCTGACCCGTGGGCGCCCGGATGGCGTGGTGGATTACCTCGGTCGCGTCGACCATCAGGTGAAAATCCGTGGCTTCCGTATCGAGCTGGGCGAGATCGAAGCGCGCCTGCGCGAGCAGGACAACGTTGGCGAAACCGTGGTGGTGGCCCAGGAAGGCCCGACCGGCAAACAGCTGGTGGCCTACGTGGTGCCGGCCGACGCCAGCCTGGTCAACGAAGCCGAGTTCCGCGACCACCTGCGCCGTGCCCTGAAAACCCGCCTGCCGGATTACATGGTGCCGACGTACTTCATGTTCCTGGCGCAAATGCCGCTGACCCCCAACGGCAAGCTCGACCGCAAGGGCTTGCCGCAACCCGACGCCAGCCTGTTGCAACAAGCCTATGTGGCTCCGCAGAGCGAGTTGGAGCAGCAGATTGCCGCGATCTGGGCCGAGGTATTGCGCCTGCCGCAAGTGGGCCTGAACGACAACTTCTTTGAGCTGGGTGGTGATTCGATCATCTCGATCCAGGTAGTCAGCCGTGCTCGCCAGGCGGGTATTCGGTTCACGCCCAAGGACCTGTTCCAGCACCAGACCGTACAAAGCCTGGCCGGTGTCGCGCGCCAAGGCGTCGAAGGCGTGACGATCAGCCAGGCCGCGCTCAGTGGCGAAACCTTGCTGCTGCCTATCCAGCAAGCGTTCTTCGCCGATGAGATCGCCGAGCGTCATCACTGGAACCAATCGGTGGTATTGCAACCCCATGAACACCTCGACGCCACGACGCTGACCCAGGCCTTGCAGGCGTTGATCGTGCATCACGATGCGTTGCGTTCGCAGTTCGTTGACGGTGCGGATGGCTGGCAGGGCGTCTATCGCGGTGCCGAACAGCACCAGGCCCATGCCGTTCTGTGGCACCGCACGCTGCAGGACATCGACGAACTCGCGGCCTTGGGTGAAGAGGCACAACGCAGCCTGGACCTGGGCTACGGCCCGCTGATACGGGCGGTGCTGGTCGAGTTGGACGGTGGTGCACAGCGCTTGCTGTTGGTGGTCCACCACCTGGTGGTGGATGGTGTGTCGTGGCGGATCCTTTTGGAGGACCTGCAAACGGCTTACCGGCAGCTCGCCCGTGGCGTTGCCGTGGCATTGCCGGCCAAGACCAGCTCCACCCGCGACTGGGCACACCGACTGCAGCAGTACGCCCAGGGCGATGCGCTGACCGGCGAACTGGCATGGTGGCAAGCGCAGTTGCACGGCGCCGAGGTCGACCTGCCAGCTGCCAGGCCGGGCGCCAGCTTGAGCAACCGGCATGCCGGCAGTGCGACCACGCATCTGGATACCACCCACACCCGGCGCCTGTTGCAGGACGCACCGGCGGCCTATCGCACCCAGATCAACGATGTGTTGCTGACCGCCCTGGCCCGAGTGATCGGGCGCTGGACCGGGCATGCGTCGACCCTGATCCGTTTGGAGGGACATGGCCGCGAAGACCTGTTCGACGATATCGACCTGACGCGCACCGTCGGCTGGTTCACCAGTCTCTACCCGGTCAAACTGACGCCGGCCCTGACCCTGACGGACTCGTTGAAGGGGATCAAGGAGCAACTGCGCGCCATTCCCGACAAAGGCATCGGCTTTGGTGCCTTGCGTTACCTGGGGCAACCGCAGGTTCGTGAAGCCCTGGCGGGCTTGCCGCAGCCTCGCATTACGTTCAACTACCTGGGCCAGTTCGATGCCAGTTTTGATGACAGCGAGGAGCAGGGCCTGTTTGCGCCTTCCGGTGACGCTGCCGGGGCTGATCAAAGCCCTGAAGCGTCCTTGGGCAACTGGCTGGAAATCAACGGCCAGGTGTATGGCGGCGAATTGAACCTGACCTGGAGCTTCAGTCAGCAGATGTTCGACCCGGCCAGCATCCAGCAATTGGCCGAGGACTATGCCCAGGAACTCAAGGCACTGATCGCACATTGCTGCCAGCCTGAAAACACCGGTGCCACGCCGTCGGACTTCCCATTGGCGCGCTTGAGCCAGGCACAGTTGGATGGCCTGTCGTTGCCGTTGAACCGGGTCGAGGACATCTACCCGTTGTCACCGATGCAACAGGGCATGCTGTTCCAATCCTTGTATGGACAGGGTTCCGGCGACTACATCAACCAGATGCGCGTCGATGTGCATGGGCTGGATGTAAGCAGGTTCCACGCGGCCTGGCAGGTTGCCGTGGAGCACCACGATATCCTGCGCACGGCGTTCCTCTGGCAGACCGAGCTGGAGCAGCCGTTGCAAGTGGTCTACAAGACGGTGCGGGTGCCTTTGCTCGAACACGATTGGCAGCACCGCGCGGACCGCGCCGAAGCACTCGACGCACTGGCCGAAGCCGCCCGGGCCGAAGGCTTTGTGCTTGAGCAGGCCCCATTGTTGAGCCTGGTGGTGGTGCGTACCGGTGCCGACAGCCATCATCTGATTTACACCAACCACCACATCCTGATGGATGGCTGGAGTTCATCGCAGTTGTTCGGCGAGGTGCTGCAGCAGTACGCCGGCGAGGTGTTGCGCGCGCCGAACGGGCGTTACCGTGACTACATCGCCTGGCTGCAGGCACAGGACCCGGTCACCAGCGAAACCTTCTGGAAGGCGCAGCTGGCGGGGATGCAGGAACCGACCCGGCTGTCGCGCGGTGCCAGGCGCGAGCAGGGTGTTTCCCAGGTCAACGGCATTCACCGGCTGGTGCTGGAGCAGTCGGCCACCGAGCAGCTCAAGGCCTTTGCCCAGCGGCGCAAGGTTACCCTCAATACCCTGGTGCAAAGTGCCTGGCTCCTGCTGTTGCAACGGCATACCGGCCTGGACACCGTCGCGTTCGGTGCGACGGTGGCGGGACGTCCGGCCGAGTTGCCGGGCATCGAGCAGCAGGTCGGTTTGTTTATCAACACCTTGCCAGTGGTGGCGACGCCGAGCCCGCAGTTGAGCGTGGACGCCTGGCTGCAGCAGGTGCAGGGGCAAAACCTGCGTCTGCGCGAGCAGGAGCACACGCCGTTGTTCGACATTCAGCGTTGGGCCGGGCTCGGTGGCGAAGCGCTGTTCGACAGCATCCTGGTGTTCGAGAACTACCCGGTGTCGGCGGCGCTGGAGCAGGGCGCCCCGGCGGGCCTGCGTTTCGGCGCGATGGACAGCCTGGAACAGACGCACTATCCCTTGACCGTATTGCTGGCCATGGGTGAACGCCTGGCCGTGGAGTTCAACTACGACCCGGCTGCGTTCGGCGAGCAGGACATCGTCCATCTGGCCGAGCACTTCGAGCAGGTATTGCAGGCACTCACTTTGCCGCAGGTGGAGCGCCTGGCGGACCTGCCATCCCTGCCGCAGGCACAGCGCAAGGTGATCGTCGAGGACTGGAATGCGACGGCGCGCGAGTACCCGCTGCCACGCGGTGTGCACCAATTGATCGAAGATCAGGTCGCCCTGACGCCGCAGGCTCCCGCCCTGGTATTTGGCGCGCAGCGCCTGAACTACGCCGAGTTGAACCGCCGCGCCAACCGCCTGGCGCATCGCCTGATCGAAGCCGGCGTAGGCCCGGACGTGCTGGTAGGCCTGGCGGTGGAGCGTTCCATCGAAATGGTCGTCGGCCTGCTCGCGGTGCTCAAGGCCGGTGGTGCCTATGTGCCGCTGGACCCCGAATACCCGCGTGAGCGCCTGGCCTACATGCTGGACGACAGCGGCGTGAAACTGCTGCTGACCCAAGCCCATTTGCTTGAGCAATTACCGATTCCCCAAGGCCTGGAAACCCTGGTGCTGGGCGACGCCGGGTGCGAAGGCTACAGCGACGCGAACCCAGGGCTCGCCCTGGACGGTGAAAACCTCGCCTACGTGATCTACACCTCGGGTTCCACCGGGCAACCCAAAGGCGCGGGCAACCGCCATTGCGCACTGACCAACCGCCTGTGCTGGATGCAGGAGGCCTACGCGCTGGATGCCCGCGACACCGTGTTGCAGAAAACTCCGTTCAGTTTCGACGTCTCGGTGTGGGAGTTCTTCTGGCCGCTGATGACCGGCGCACGCCTGGTGGTCGCCGCACCGGGGGACCATCGCGCCCCGGACAAACTGGTCGGCCTGATCACGCGTGAACAGGTCACCACGCTGCATTTTGTGCCGTCGATGCTGCAAGCGTTCCTGCAGGATTCGAACGTGTCTTCCTGCGCCAGCCTGCAGCGCATTGTGTGCAGTGGCGAGGCGTTGCCGGTGGACGCGCAACAGCAAGTGTTTGCCAAGCTGCCGCATGCCGCGCTTTACAACCTGTATGGCCCGACCGAAGCGGCCATCGACGTGACCCACTGGACGTGCGTGGATGAAGGCCGCGACGCGGTGCCGATCGGCAAGCCGATTGCCAACCTGGGCTGCTATGTCCTGGACAGCCATTTCGAGCCGGTACCGGCCGGCGTGCTGGGTGAACTGTTCCTGGGCGGCGTGGGCCTGGCGCGCGGTTATCACCGGCGTCCGGGCTTGACCGCCGAGCGCTTTATCGCGCATCCGTTCATCAAGGGCGAGCGCCTCTACCGTACCGGTGACTTGGCGCGCTACCGCCCTGACGGTGTGATCGAATACGCCGGGCGTATCGACCATCAGGTCAAACTGCGCGGCTTGCGTATCGAGCTGGGTGAAATCGAAGCACGCCTGCTGGAGCACGAGTCGGTGCGCGAGGCGGCGGTGCTGGCGGTGGACGGCAAGCACCTGGTGGGTTACCTGGTCTTGCAGGAGCAGGGCGAGGGCTGGCGTGAAACCCTCAGTGCACACTTGGCTGTGCAGTTGCCGGATTACATGGTGCCGACGCAATGGTTGCTGCTGGAACAGATGCCCCTCAGCCCCAACGGCAAGCTGGACCGCAAGGCATTGCCGAAGCCGGACACGCAGTCGACCCAGCGGTTTGAAGCGCCACGGACCGAGCTTGAACAGAGCGTCGCCGCGATCTGGGCCGATGTGCTCGGTGTGGAACACGTCGGGATGAATGACAACTTCTTTGAATTGGGCGGCCACTCGCTGTTGGTGCTGATGCTCAAGGAGCGGATTCGCAAGGCCAGCGGTATCGGCCTTTCGGTCAGCCAGTTGATGCTCAACCCGACCGTGCGCGCGCAGGTCGGCTGCCTCGAAGGCACCACTCGCCGCTCGCTGCTGGTGCCGCTCAACAGCCGCACCGAAGGCACGCCGCTCTACCTGTTCCACCCCAGCTACGGTTCGGTGCATTGCTACAAGGCCATCGCCCTGGCGTTGCGTGAACAGCGGCCGGTGGTCGGGGTGATCTGTCGTGCGTTGGCCGAGGAGGGCGCCGAAGTGCCGGCCTGGTCCGGCATGGTCGAGGACTACACCGCGCAATTGCTGGAGGCCCAGCCCGAAGGGTCCTTCCGCCTGGCGGGCTGGTCGTTGGGCGGCAACCTGGCGGTAGAGGTTGCCTATCACCTGGAACAGGCGGGCCGGCAGGTAGAGTTTGTCGGCTGGATCGATTCGTCGCCGCCGCGCTGGCTCACCCCGTACTGGGAAGCGGCAATCGTGACTGACGACAGCGAGATATCCGACAACGAACGGCGCGTGGACTTGCTCGGAGTGATGTTCCCGGCGTTTGCAGAGGCTGTCCATGCCACCTGGCAGGACGTGCAGGCCACCCACGCCGATGAAGACACGCGATGGGCACGCTTCGTCGAATGGGCCGAGGCCACCCTGGGTGACGCCTTCCTCGACATCAGGCAAGCGCTGTTGGAGGGCAACGAAGCGCAGGTGTCCTGGGACGTCGACCGTACGTTGGTCAAGCGCATGGAGCAGGCTGACTTCAAGCCACTCAAGGCGCCTGTCAGTTGCTGGTGGGCCGCCATGAGCCGGGCCGGTCAGCACCGGGCGATGATCGAGGCCAGTATGCAGCGGGTGATTGGCGAGGGCTGTGTGGTGCGGTCGGTGGTGATTGAGGTGGACCATGAGCGCATCATCGACAACGCCGAATTTGTACGCAGCCTGGTGACAGCCATGGCGTAACCGTCGCTTGGACAGAAAGCCCCGGCTCACGTGGTGTGAGCCGGGGCTTTTTTGTGGGTGAGCTGTGGGGGGAGGGGCGGCGAAGCATCGCCCATAAAAAACACCCTGGGCAGGCGGGCTGCGCAGGGTGTCTGGAGGTTGCCGGGGTTAGATCAGAAGTCCCAGCGGGTCGACAGCATCACGTTGCGCGGGTCGCCCGAGTAGGACGACGTGTAGAAGCCGATGTTGGTGTAGTAGCGCTTGTCGAACACGTTGTTGACGTTGATCGAGGCGGAGAGGTTCTTGCTGATCTGGTAGCGCGCCATGGCGTCGACCAGCCAGTACGGGTCTTGGGAGAACCGCTGGGTGACCCTCTTGCCGCGGTTGTAGACATCCTGCCACGCCTCACCTTGCCAGCGCGCACCGCCGCCGAGGGTGAGCTTGTCGAGGGCGCCGGTCAGCTTGTAGCTGGTGTAGAAATTGAGCTGGTCCTGAGGTTCCCAGGTGGAGAACTTCTTGCCATCGTCATCGCGGATCACCTTGTGGGTGTAGCCCGCCTGCACCTGCCAGCCTGGCAGCAGCTCACCGGAAATCTCGGCTTCATAGCCCTTGGTCTTGGCCTGGACGCCCATGTAGGCCCACTCGACAGGCGAGTTGGCCGGCATATTGTTGTTGTACTCGGTGTCTTCCTCGGCGCGATTGGACTCATGAATCTCGAAGTAGGCGAGGCTGGCATTCAGGCGGCCGTCATAGAACTCACCCTTCACACCCAGTTCATAGTTTTCCCCTTCGTCAGGCTCGACCATCTTGTTGTTGCGGTCGGGCCGCAGCTGCTGCGGCATGAAGATCGAGGTATAGCTGCCGTACACCGAGAAGTTTTTATTCAGGTCGTACACCACGCCCGCATACGGGATGAGTTTGCCGGTCTCGCGCGAGTCGTTGGTGCCGGTCAGGCGGTAGTCGGTCAGGCGCGAACCGAGCAACAGGGACAGGTCGTCAGTGAGGCTCAGACGTGTCGAGAAGTAGACCGCTGCCTGGCGGGTGATGTCGTCTTTCTCGGTAGCGCGGCCCCAATCCGGCTCCAGGCTGTCACCGTCCCATGAATAAAGAGGGAAGTCATTACTGTCCTTGTAGGTCGCATTGAAATAGTCGTTGCCTTCCCAGTGCGAACGCGAAACCGATGCCCCCACCACCAACTGGTGCTCGCGACCGCCCAGGCTGAACGGCCCGGAGAGATAGAAATCGCCGTTATTACTGATGGTCTTGCCGGTGTACTTGGCGGCATACACCGAGGCTCTGTCGGTGGAATTTTGCTTTGGAGAAGCGTAACCCAGTGGCGCGTTGTAGCCATTGAGCTGGTTGCTGTAGTTGGCCTTGGCGATCCAGCCGTTATCCAGCGCGTGTTCCAGAGTGGCGAAAACGCTGCGGCTGTATTGGCCCCAACTGCTCCATTTCGGGCCATTGTTGTAGCCAC
Source organism: Pseudomonas sp. SJZ103 (assembly GCF_007828335.1). Lineage (NCBI taxonomy): Bacteria > Pseudomonadati > Pseudomonadota > Gammaproteobacteria > Pseudomonadales > Pseudomonadaceae > Pseudomonas > Pseudomonas sp. SJZ103. Next base: position 230,120 of record NZ_VIUN01000008.1, on the reverse strand, counting down.
GGTTAAAGCTGATCTCGTTACCTGCACCATCGAACAACGAGCGGCTGCCGGACCAGCTCGAACCCTTGGGATCGGTGTCCTGATAGTCGGCACCGACGGTCAGCAGGGTGTCCGGTGACAGGTCGAATTCGAGGATGCCGTAGTAGACATTGGTCTTGCGTTCATAGTGGTCGATGAACGAATGCTTGTCCTGGTACACCGCCACGGCACGCCCGCGCACGTTGCCGCTTTCGGTCAGCGGGCCGCTCACGTCCAGCTCCGAGCGGTAGTTGTCCCACGAGCCGGCGCCCAGGCCCACATGCCCCTGGAACTCGGCGGTCGGCTTCTTGCGCACCAGGTTGATGGTGCCTCCCGGGCCGCCGGCGCCGGTCATCAGGCCGGTGGTGCCCTTGAGGATTTCGACGCGGTCGTAGATCGCCATGTCGCTCAGGGTCTGGCCGGCCGAGTAACCTTCGTTGCGGGTGGTCGGCACGCCGTCGTACTGGAAATTCTGGATCGGGAAGCCCCGGGAATAATAGTTGGTGCGCTCGCTGTCGAAGGTCGAGACGGTGATGCCCGGTGTGTGGCGCATCACGTCGTCGATGCCGTTCAGGCCGAAGTCGTCCATGGTCTGGCGGGTGACCACGGAAATCGACTGCGGCGTCTCGCGCGGTGTCAGTACCATCTTGGTGGCGGTGGCGATGGTGCCTGGCGTGTAGGAACCGGAACCTTCGGTGATGGTACCCAGTTGGTTGGCGTTGATCTGGGTGGCGCCAAGCTCGAGGGCGCCGCTACCGGAGCCGGGCGCGTTGATGATCATCGAGCTGCCTTGCAGGCTGTAGCTGACGCCGGTCCCTCCCAGCATTTGCTCGATCGCCCGTACCGGGTCCATCTTGCCGCTGACTGCCGTGCTGCGTTTGTTTTGCACAGTTTCCGGGCTGTACAGGATTTGCAGGTTGGTCTGTTGGCCAAATACCTGCAGCGCAGTACTCAACGGCTGCGCGGGGATGTTCAATTCGAACTCTTGCGCCTGCACATAACCCGCCATCGACAGGCTGGCCGCCAGGGCCAGGCTATTGGGCAGAGCGTTGAATTTCAGGGCCCGCCGCATGGAAAGTGCGGTGCTCAATGGGCTGAGGGCAAGCCGTACTGGCATGGTGTTGTTTCTCTTTTTAAGTGTTGGCAGATGGGTACTTAATGCGGTTAATTCTCATTGCTGCATATGAGACGTTCGCACTCGCATAAACCGGAAAAAATTATGCGGGCTCCAACTCCGCAACGACTTTCCCTGCACTCAAGCGCACCAGCTGGTCGGCGATATCGAAGTAGCGGTCGTCGTGGCTGATCACAATGATCGTCTTGCCCAGGCGCTTGAGGTCCGGCAGCAGCTCGGTATAGAACACGCGGCGGAAGGCCGGGTCCTGGTCGGCGGCCCATTCGTCGAACACCAGCACCGGGCGTTCTTCCAGCCAGGCGTTGACCAGTGCCAGGCGCTTGCGCTGGCCGGTGGAGAGGTCGGTGGTACTGAATACGCCGTCCTTGACGCTGACCTTGTGCGCGATTTCCAGGCGCTCCAGGTACTTGGCGGCGCTGTCCAACGACTGAGTGGCGCTGCCCTGGACCAGGTCGTCGAACAGGTAGTAGTCGGCGAATACCGTGGTGAACAACTGGCGATAGTCGTCGCGCGCCGGGTCGGTCACGGTTTCGCCGTTGAGGCGGATTTCCCCGCTATGGGGCTGATACAGGCCCAGCAGCAGCTTGATCAGGGTGGTCTTGCCGCAGCCGTTCTCGCCAACGATAAACACGATATCGCCCTGCTTGATGCTCAGGTTGATCGGCCCCAGGTGGAACGGCTGGCTGCCTTCCACCGGCGGCGGGCTGTAGCTCACGCCGCGCAACTCCAGGCTGTGCACCAGCGGTGTCGGTGCTTCGCTGCCGTCCATCAGCAAGTGCGGTTCAGGGGAGGAGAAGCGTTGGGACAGTTCGGTGATGCGCGCAAACGCAATGCGCGCCTTGCCGATGATCGGCAGGTAACCCACCACGTGTTCCAGCGGGCCTTTCATGTACAGCAGCACCAGCACGAAACCGGTGATCACCGCCGGGTCCGGGTTCGGGTTATAGGCCTGCATCGCCAGCGCCAGGCCGATGACCACGAAGAACAGCATCGAGCCGAAGGTCTTGGCGACGATATAGATGTTCACCGAACGCACCTGGATATCGCTGATGCGGTCGGCGGTTTCCTGGATGCGGTGTGTGTTCATGCGGTAGCGCCGTGGCCGGTGGATACGCAGCTCCTTGGCGCCGGAGGCGATCGCCGAATAGTAGCGTTGCAGCTCATCTTCCTGGTCGCGGGCCTCGTCGAAGCCGCGAATGCCCTTGGCGCCGGCAATGAATTGCACGCTGCTGCCGATGATGATCGCCACCACCATCATCAGGAACATTGGCACCGACAGGTACGCCAGGTAGCCCAGGCAGCCCAGGGTCACCGTGGTGGCGATGGCCAGTGGGGTGAAGGCGAAGGAAAAGTCGCTGATGGTGTCGACGTCATGGGTCAGCACCGGGATCAGGCGGTGGGAGCGATACTGTTCGATCTGCTCGATGGGCGCCGACAGCACCTTTTCGCCGAGATCCTTGCGCAGGGCGGCAATGATCCGCTGGCCCACGTAGTTGGTGCCGATATCGGAGACGATCGAACTGGTCAGCGCCAGCACGCACAGCGCAGCAAAGCTCAGGATCACGCCTTGGGTCATACCGGTCGAAGAGTGCAGCGCGTTGTTGATGGTCGCCAGCAACAGCGTGATGGCCAGGCCGCCGGCCATGCCCAGGGCGATGGAGACCGTCACGATGGTGCGAAACGGCCTGAGCAATGCAAGCAAACCTTTGAAGGCGCCGCGCTTGGGGTCGGTCATAAGTACTTCCCGGAAAGTGAAAAAGAGGGGGCTGGGCACACAGACCCTTACCCATGACAAACGAAAGATTGGCGCGACTATTTACCTCGGCATGCCCGGCGGTGTGGTGGGTGGATAAATTGCCCTGCGGCTGGTTCGTTCTTGTGGTGTAGGCGCACGCGTATCGGTGCGTGCCTGATCTTTCCAGCGAGAGCGAAACAATGACGAAAAAGAATCTGGTGTACGTGTGGTCCCTGCGCAATGCCGCCGCCGACAAGGCCGGGCAGCCGGTGGCCTACAAGGACCACGAGCGCTACATGAAGTCGGTGCTGGAGTTTCTGGTGGGGTCGCTGAACGACACGCCCCTGGGCGAGGCCTACAACCTGGTGGGCGTGGTGTATGACGACGATGAGCAGAACCCGCGCGACCAGCAGTTGGTGGCTGACTATGGGTTTGCCTATAAACCGGGGCGCCAGTGGCTCTATCCGGCGGATTTGCAGGTACAGGGCAACCTGGTCAACGACCTGCTGCTGAGCGTGCCGTCCACCTATCGCCGCCTGCCACGGGGCAGCGCCGAGCATATCGCCGGCAAGCAGGACTTCGAACGCCGCCTGCATGACACGCTGGTGGAATTGAAGGCCGATATCGTGGTGCTGGACGGCCTGCTGGTGATCCTGGACGAGCTGGTGCGCCCCGGTGCGCCGTTTGCCCGTCGCATCATGAACATTCACCCCGGTATCACCCGTATCGAATCGCCCTATGAGCGCCGGGGTGCCTACGCCACCTGGAATGCCTTGTACGGTGCCCGTGGACAAGCCGTGGTGGATTGGGCGACCAAGCAGACGCAGCCGTGTGAACCGCTGTACCTCACTGGCGCATCGTTCCACTACGTGGACAACGGCATCGACTCCGGCGAAGTGTTCCACGACGTGCTCAAGACCGAGATCTCGCCGGACGACACCATCCTCGAGCTGCGCTGGAACAACTTCAACAACAGCCTGTTCCCGGCGCTGCATGAAGGCCTGGAGTTGTTGGCGCAGAAGGGGTCTAAGTCACGCACGATTTGACTGTGGGAGGGGGCTTGCGCCCGATGGCGGAGTATCAGTCAATGGCGATGTCGACTGCCGCACCCCACCGGGAGCAAGCCCCCCCCCACATTAAATCCCGTCAGCTTCAGAGATCGCGCACTACCCTGAAGCCAATCCAATCCCCCCGCGTCTGCGGATAGATGGTGTTGCGGTTGCCCGAACGCGAGAACACCGGCGCTTCGCCCCAGTCATTGCCGCGAATCATGTAGCCCTCGCAGTTCGGCTCCATCCAGGCGCTGCCATCCGTCGGCGCGCCGACATAGTTGGGGTGCTCGCAGTCGGCCACCCGCTCATAGACATTGCCATGCATGTCGTACATGCCAAACGCATTCGGCGGGTAGCTGCCTACGGGCGAAGAATAGCTGTACCCGTCCGCCGGCCCGTAGGTGTTGGCATGCTCGGCGATGCTGTAGCCCTTGCCCTCGTCGAACGGGAAGGGGAATGGCCCGGTGGAACCGGCGCGCGCGGCGTATTCGCGCTGGGCTTCGCTGACCATGTGGTACTGCTGGCCGGTCTTTTTCGACAGCCAGGCCACATAGTGCTTGATGTCGTCCATGTCCATGCACACCGCCGGCTGGCGCGGGCCCTGGGGGTAGCGCGGCTTGCTGGCGATGCATTCGCGGCCGGGGCGCGTGTCGCCGTCGGCGATCTTCACACCGGTCTGGCGGATATAGCTGTCCCATTCAGCGGCGGTGATGTGGAAGCGGCTCATGGCGAACGGCTTGGCAAAGGTCACGTCATGCATCGGGCCTTCGTCCGGCTCGCGGCCGACTTCGTCTTCCGGTGTGCCCATGGTGAAGGTGCCCGCAGGGAGTACCACCATTTCCGGGCAGTCCTTGCAGTCCTTGAACACTTTGCCCGGTTGCGGTGTGGCGGCCTGGGCCAGGCCTGGCAGCAGCGCGCCGCACAGGGCGGTCAGCGCCAGGGCCGTCAGGGGTTTGAGTCGCAATGGCGTCATGTGGGCCTCTCGTTCAAAGGGGAAAGGGGTGTCACAACCGCTGGCTGAGCAGGGTCATGAAGCGCTGGATTTCTTCGGAATTGTTGAGCAGGCCGGGCGCCGTGCGGATCACCGGGCCGACGTCGCGGTCCACCGCATCGATCACCACGCGGTTTTTCAGCATGTGGGCCGCCACCGCACCACTGTCCTGGCCTTTGACCCGGAAGAAGGTAAAGCCGGCGGACAGCTCGGGGCTGCGCGGGGTGACCAACTCGATCTGCGGGTGCGCCAGCAATTGCTCCTTGAGTTCGGCGTTCAGCCCATGAATGCGCGCCTGCACCGGCGCCTTGCCCAGTTGCAGGTGCAGCTTGAAGGCCTCATCCGCCGCCCAGCGATGCTCGAAGGCGTGATAACCGCCGGGGGTCATGATGGTGGCGAAGTCCTTGTCCTCGGAGAAGGTCGGCACCATGGGCGTGACGTACTTGTTTTCAGGGTTGCGGGCGCAGACCAGGCCGGTGCCGCGGGGGCCGAACATCCATTTATGGGTGCCGGCAATAAAGAAGTCGCAGTGCATGTCGGGGAAGTCGAGGTTTTCCACGCCGAAACCATGCACGCCGTCCACCACATAGAGGATGCGGTCCTTGTCGTCGCGGTTGCGGTTGTGCTCCTCCACCAGCTTGCCGATCTCACCGATGGGCAGTTTCACACCGCTGCCGGACTGTACCCAGGTCATGCCCAGCACGCGGGTGTTGGGGCGGATATTGCGCTGGATGTTTCCCACTACTTCGTCGGCAGAGACCTGGCTGGCGCGCTCGAACATTGTGATCCGGCGTACCTGGGTGCCTTCCTTGAGCACGCGAAAATCCAGCACGTTCTGGGTGGCGTAATGCTCATGCACGGTGGTGAGGATTTCCTGGTCCGGGCGCACCTTGATCCCGCCATAGATCATCGCCAGGCCTTCGGAGGTGCTGCCGGTGAGGGCGATCTGCGGCGGGGCGGCCTTGAGGTAGCGGCCGGCCCATTCGCGCACCTGGCCTTCGCGTTTCCAGGTTTCCTCCAGGTCCCAGTCCATGGCGAGCCCCGGGTTACGGTCGATCTGTGCGCGGTAGCGCTCAATGGCTTCGCGTACCGGCCTGGGGTGCGAGGCCACCAGGAAATTGGAGAAGTGCAGGTAATCCGGATCCTGGTTGAACAACTGCTTGAACCCCGTCCATGGGTCATCCGTTGTGTTGGCAGCCAGTGCTTGCGGGAGGCGTGCAGCGCCCAATGGCAGGCTGGCGGCAACTACCCCGGCCAGCTTGAGAAACGTACGGCGGTCAGTCATGGACTTGCTTCTAGGTGATTAACGATTGGCCAAGGGCTTGGCGGCTTTTTGTACCTGGTCCCACACCCGCAGGAAGTTGCCTCCCCACAGTTTGGCGATGTCGGCTTCGGAGTAACCGCGCTGGATCAGCTCGGCGGTGACGTTGCGGATTTCGCCGACGTTGTTCCAGCCGTCGAGGCCGCCGCCGTCGTTGAAGTCCGAAGCGATACCGACGTGATCGATACCGATCTTGCGCACGGTGTAGTCGATGGCGTCGCCCAGGTCCTTGAGCGTGGCCTTGGGTTCCTCATCGAGGATCGCGTACAGCGCGCTGGCGTACTCGCCGAACCTGTGCTCGGGCCAGGCGGCGATGATCGCGTCACCCGGCATCAAGGCCACGGCCAGGTTGGGCAGGGGGGGCAGGTCGAAGCGGGCGCGCAGGGTGTTGAGCTTGTCCTGGGTCGGTTGGCTCAGCGGGCGCAGGTAGGCCGAGAAGCCCACGATTTGCACCACGCCGCCGCTGCGCTTGATCAGTTGCAGTTCCTTGTCGCTGAGGTTGCGCGGGATGTCCACCGCTGCGCGCGGCGCCGAGTGCGACGCCACCATCGGCGTGCGGCTCAACTGCGCCACCTGCTCCAGGGCCTTGGTCGACATCTGTGACACATCGATGATCACCCCCAGGTCATTGAGGCGCTGCACCGCTTGTTTGCCGATGTCCGACAGGCCGTCGAGCGCATCCACCGAGTCGTTGAAAAACGGCAGCGGGCGCGATGAGTCCGACCAGGCGTTATTGCCCACATAGCTGAAGCCGAACATGCGCATGCCACGTGCCGCCCACAGGTCCAGTTGGTTCAGGTCATTGCCCAGCGGGTAGGCGTTGAGCATGCTGATAAAGATCGCAAACTTGCCTTCGCCATGCAGGCGTCGAAAGTCGTCCGGGGTATAGGCGATGCCGACTTGATTGGGAAAATCACGCACCATGCCGGAGATGATCTTGTAGCGCACTTCCTGCTCGTGGCGGGCTTCCTCGACAAAGCCGTCAGTGGGCTTGTGCGGCGCGTTGGGGCCATTCCAGATTTCCGGCCAGCCGAAAATCGTCAGGGCAGCGCCGGACAAGCGACCGCGTGCCGCTTTGGCCAGGTCGAACTGGCCGCTGCCGTCCTTGTCGGCCTCGTTGCCGGCGGTGCCGAAGTCCATGGGGACGGTGATGTGGCTGTCGAACGACAGCAGGCGGTCCTGCATTTCATTGGCCTGCTTGATCACTGCGAGCGGGTAGCCGGCATTGCCCTTGAACCAGTGATCCCAGGCCAGGAAGCCTGCGCCGGCACCGATGGCCAGTGCCAGCGGCAAGCCGATGTACAGCGCCTTTTTCGAACGTGGTTTTGTCATTGCCATCTCAGTCAGTTTAGGCCTTCGCTATCAAGGAGGAACGAGTGATGCGCGGGGAAATTTAGGCGGCGCGGGCAGGGCGGTAAATTTCCCTGGCCTGCAAACGTTCTAGCTCTGATAAAGCCGTTTCCTAAGGTAGACAATGACCATCTCTCGACGTGGGTTCATCGCAGGCCTGGCGCTGACCGGCGCGGCTGTGCCGGCCGCCTTCTATGCCCATCGCGAGTTGACGCGCGAAGAAGAATTCCCCATCACTCCCGGCGAAGCCACCGTTGACCTGGCCGACACCGCCGGGCAGCACTTGGCCAACACCTTGCGCGGGGTGTGGAGCCTGCGCCTGGAAGGCCGCGACGCCGGCCTCAAGGGCTTGCCGCTGCAAGGCCTGGAACTGCTGCTCGACATCGCTCCCCGTGGCCGTGGCCTGCGCGGCTACCTGGACACCGCCGCCAACCTGCGCAGCGAAGGCGAACCGCGCTACCGCGTGCTCGGTGACCTGCTGACGGGCGAGGGCGCGTTGCTCTACTGGCGCCTGATCGACCGCGATGCCCTCGACGGCAGGCCCGCCTATGAGTTCAAGATGACCCTCGATGAGGTCTGGGCCGACTTCGGCAATGCCGGCAGCGGCACCCTCAGTGGGCACATCCTCGACCTGGACCGGCCGCTTGCCCTGACCGAGCGCGACAACCGCTTTATCGCCCACAAACAGCTGTTTCCCGAAGCCCGCCAACGCATCGGCCTCAACCCGACCCTGTTGGCCTGGCTGATCGCCCCCGAGCACCGCCTGTTTCACCAGCTATGGCACGCCACCCGTGACCAGTGGCACAAACTCTCCGAAGCAAAACGCGACGCCCTGCGCGGCATCGGCTGGCAACCCGGCCCGCGCGGTAAAGAGCGCGACGCCCGCGGCAAGCTCAAAGACCGCAACGGCTCGGGCATCGACTTCTTCTTCATGCACCGCCATATGCTCGGCACCGCGCGTTCCATGCAGGACTTGCCCTCGTGGCCCGCATTCCCCGAACCGCAACCGGCGCTGGAGCGTGATCGCCTTGGTTTCCTGCGTTACTTCGACAACCACGACGGCTTCGCGCTGCCGCCCACCTGGTCGGAGCCGGATGACAGCGAGTACACCCAGTGGGTCGCCGACATCAAGGCCGCCGAGACTTACCACAGCAACTTCCAGGTCTGGGAATCCCAATACCGCGACCCGCGCTACCTGGCCAAACGCACCCTTGGTCAACTCGGCTCCGAAATGGAACTGGGCCTGCACGACTGGCTGCACATGCGCTGGGCCTCGGTGCCCCGCGACCCGTCCAACGGCGCCCCGGTACCCCTGGCCCGCGACCCGGCAGACTTTGCCGCGCGCTGGTACGCGGCAGAAAACGACTTCCTCGGCGACCCGTTTTCATCCCACGTAAACCCGGTGTTCTGGCACTTCCACGGCTGGATCGACGACCGCATAGAAGACTGGTACCGCGCCCACGAACGCTTCCACCCCGGCGAGGTCAGGCGCCTGGACGTCAATGGCGTGGCTTGGTTCGCGCCGGGGCGCTGGGTCGAAGTCGGCGACCCGTGGCTGGGCCCGGACACTCATGGCTGCAGCACCACACCGGGGTTGCAGATGGGCAAGTCGATGGAGATGGACCCGGAAACCATGAAGCTCGCATTGCGCATTACCTTTGGCGAGGACGAGAACCTGTTGCAGGGCCTGTTCAAGCGCGTGCCGCAGCGGCCTTGGTATGCGCGGCATTTGAAGGTGAAGGCGCGAGAGGCTTGAGCGTTTGGCGCGGCACGGCGCGGCTGCACTTGGCCAACGCCTGCTGCACGTCCGCCAACAGGTCGGCAACGTCCTCAAGCCCCACTGATAAACGCACCAGGCCTTCGCTGATACCGTGATGCGCGCGTTCTTCAGGGGTGTAGGTGCTATGGGTCATGCTCGCCGGGTGCTGGGCCAGTGACTCGGCGTCGCCCAGGCTGACCGCGCGGGTGAACAGCTTGAGGGCATTCATGAAGCGTCGACCGGTGTCGATACCGCCCTTGAGTTCGAAGGCGATCATGCCGCCGGCCTGGCTCATCTGCCGCGCCGCCAATTCATACTGCGCGAAGCTGCGCAGCCCCGGATATGTCACCCACTCCACAGCGGGATGCGCCTGCAGGGCTTCGGCCACGGCCTGGGCGTTGCTGCAATGGCGGTCCATGCGCAGGGCCAGCGTCTTGAGACCGCGCATCAACAGCGAAGCGTCCTGGGGCGACATCACCGCGCCGGTCAAGTCCTTGAGGCCTTGCAGGCGAATGCGCTGGGCGAGGGCCTGGTTGCTGACGGCAATACCAGCGGTGATGTCGCCATGGCCGCTGAGGTATTTGGTGGCGGAGTGCACCACCACGTCGGCGCCCAGTTCCAGGGGCCGTTGCAGGTACGGCGTGCAGTAGGTGTTATCGACCACCACGGTCACATTCGGCTGTTGATGGGCGAGGGCGGCCACGGCGGCGATGTCCACCAGTCGCAGGGTGGGGTTGGCCGGGGTTTCGCAGTAGATCATGCGCGTCGCGGGGCTCAGCGCCGCTTGCAGGGCGGCCAGGTCGGTGAGGTCGACGTGGCGCACCTTGATGCCGAACTCGCCGATACCGTGATGCAGCAGGGCGAAGGTGCAGCCGTAGAGTGTCTGGCTGACGATCACCTCATCGCCTGGGCGCAGCAGGGTCCAGAATGTCGCGGCAATTGCGCCCATGCCGGAACTGAACGCTACCGCTGCCTCGCCGTTTTCCAGGGTGGCCATGCGGGACTCCAGCAGCGCCAGGGTCGGGTTGGAAATGCGTGTATAGAAATGGCCGCTGGCCTCACCGGCAAAACAGGCGGCGCCGTATTCGGCGGTGGGAAAGGCAAACGTGGCCGACAGGTAGATCGGCGGCACGAGTGCGCCATGGTGGTCCTTGGGGTCATAGCCGTGGTGAATGGCACGGGTGGAAAAGCCGAATGCGTTGTGTTTATTGTTCATGTCGGACACTCCTTATTTCCTACAATGCTATGCTCATAACCACGGCTGTATTTTCCAAATATTGCCGACAAGTCCCCTGTCCTGGGATGAAAAATCGCTAAAAACAATAAACAGAGGCACATCATGCCCGTCACGCTGGATCGCACCGACAAAGCACTATTAAACGCCCTGCAAGGCAACGCCCGTTTAACCGTGGCCGAGCTGGCCGACCGCGTGTCCCTGACCACTTCTCCGTGCTGGCGGCGGGTCAGGAACCTGGAGGAGAGCGGGGTGATCAGCGGCTACCAGGCGATCCTCTCGCCCAAGGCGCTGGGGTATGGGGTGACGGCGTTTGTCAGCATCATGATGGAGAGCCACACCCAGGAAATTGCCCGCGCGTTTGAGCAGCGCTTGTTGGATATTCCGGAAATCGTGGCCTGTCATAACGTGTCGGGGCGCTATGACTTTTTGCTGGAGGTGGTGGCGAAGGACCTGGAGTCGTTCGGCGAGTTTGCGCGGGAGGTGTTGCAGACGCTGCCTTGCGTCAAGGAGATCTATTCGAGTTTTTCCTATAAATCGGTGAGGCCGTTGCGGGTGATTCCATTGCCGGGTTGATCACACACCGCCCCATTGGTCACCTGTTCTTCCCCGCAATTGGCTATTTCTCCCGTACGGCCCGGTGGCTAACCTAGCCACCACTTCCCACCGTTCTGGAGTTCCTCATGCAAGCCCGTACCGATTTCTACACCGCTTCCCCAGACGCCATGAAAGCCATGCTTGCCCTGGAAGCCGCCGTCGGCAAACTGTCCATCGAGCTGCCATTGCTGGAACTGATACGCCTGCGTGTATCACAGATCAACGGCTGCGCGTTCTGCCTCGACATGCACACCGCCGATGCCCGCAAGGGTGGCGAGACCGAGCGTCGCCTGTACACCCTGTCGGCCTGGCGCGAAACGCCGTTCTTCACCCCGCGTGAACGCGCGGCATTGGCCTGGGCCGAGAGCTTGACGCTGCTGAGCCAGACTCACGCCCCGGACGCAGACTTCACTGCGCTTGCCGCTGAGTTCAGCCCCCAGGAGCAAGTCGACCTGAGCGTGGCCATCGCCACCATCAACAGCTGGAATCGACTCGCGGTAGGGTTTCGCAAGATGCCTAAATAAGAAGGTTGAAGACGGCTGTTTGTGGCGAGCCCGCTCGCCACTGGGGTAAGTGTCAGAAGTTTACCGAAGCACTCAGGCGCGCCGTCAGTGGCGCGCCCATGAACAGATAGTCATCGCCCATGTACTCGCCCGCGTCGCGCCAGTAGCGCTTGTCGAACAGGTTGTCGACGCTCAGGCGCAGCACCGTCTCGTAGCCGTCGACCTTGGTGGTGTAGCGGCTGCCGACGTTGACCACCGCATAATCCCCCACCTCCACATTGCCGCTGCGGTTGGCGTACTTCTTGGCGCTGTATTGCACGCCGCCGAGCACCGCCAGGCCATTGACCCACGGCAACGCATAATCGGCGTACACACTGGCGCGCAGCTTGGGCACGTTGATCGCCTGGTGCTCTTCGTATTCCGGCGTGCCGCTGCCGTTTACCCGGGCACGAATCGCCGCCACGCTGGTGGAAATCTGCAGGCGCTCGGTGGCCCAGCCGTTGGCCGACAGTTCCACGCCGGTGTTCTTCTGCTCGCCCTGTTGCACATAGGTAAAGGTACCGGCGCCCTCCGGCTTGGCGTACTGGTAGGCCTGGCGCGTCTGGAACACGGCGGCGGCGAAGCTGATGCGGCGCCAGTCGTATTTCACCCCGGCTTCGATTTGCCGCGAGGTGGTCGGGGCCAGGGTTTCATCGGCGTTGTTGGCAAACCACGGCGCAGTGCCGCCCAGGGACAGGCCTTTGCTGTAACTGGTGTACAGCGAGATATTTTCTATGGGTTTGTAGATCAATGCCGCCTGGGGCAGAAACACGTATTGCTGGGTATGGCGGGCTTGGTCGCCCGTCACGCCGTCGAAGGCTTTTTCATCCAGGCGCACTTCGCGGCCGCCGAGGATGGTTTGCCATTGCTCGTTGAAGCGGATGCGGTCGGTGACGAACAGGCCGTACTGGCGGCTGTCGAGGGTGCGATGGCTGTCGTTCAAAGGCTTGTCGGTGGGCGTGAACGTCGGTGCATCATCGTCGATATTGGTCGTGCCGATGTACTCGTTGACGGACTTGCGCTTGTCGATCACCCGGCGAAACGCGCTGGTGCCGAAGGTCAGTTCATGGCCGATGCCTGCGGTGTCGAACAGGCCGGTCATCGCCGCCTGGACTTCATCGTCACGGCGGGTATCGTCGGGGCTGCGGTAGTCGTAGACGTCGTAGTTGCCTTCGGGGCTGAAGTAGTTCGGCACGCTGGAGGTGCAACTGGTCGAGCCATAGCAGCCCCAGGCAAATGAACTGTAGTCATCAATCACCACCTTGCTGCGCGCGGCGCTGACGCTGCCTTTCCACTGGTCGCTGAAGCTGTACTCGAACGTGCCGTTGAGGTTCAACGCGTCGATGCCGACCTGCCTGGAACCGCTCTGGTGGCCCAGCAGTTTTTTCGGCGAGGCATCGTGGGGCACCTCGTTGCCGCCCAGCAACTGGTAGCCCGGCACCGAGCGTTGTTGCTTGTTCTGGTATTCCGCGTCGAGTTGCAGCACGGCGTCGGGGCTGATGTTCCAGTCGAAGGCCAGGGACACGAAATCGCGCTGGCCGTTGGCGTGCTCCACGTAGGAATTGAGGTCTTCATGGGCGACGTTGGCGCGCAGGCCGAATTGCTGCTCGCTGCCAAACCAGCCGCCGACGTCGGTGGCGATATAGCCACTGCCACGGTCATCGGTGGACACCGTCACCGAGCGCACATCCTCCGGGCGCTTGGTCACGTAGTTGATCACGCCGCTGGGTTCGGAAATCCCGCTCTGCAAACCGGCCAGGCCCTTGAGCACTTCCACCTGCTGCTTGTTTTCCAGGGCAACGTTCTGCTCGCCGGTGATGGTGCGTCCGTTGATCTTGTAGCTGCTCGCCGCATTCAGCGAGAAACCGCGCACCACGAAATTTTCGTAGTAGCCGATGGGGGCGTAGCTGTCGCCCACCGAGGCGTCGTTGCGCAGCACTTCACTGAGCAGGCGTGCTTGCTGGTCCTTGATCAACGCGGCATTGATCACCGTGATCGAGGCCGGGGTGTCCAGCAGCGGCGCCTCATTGAAGCCGCCGACCGAAGCGGTGTCTGCGCGATAGCCGGATGCGTCCTCGCCCTGGACCTGCACCGCCGGCAGTTCGATCTGCGCCGCCCAACTGTTGCCGATACCGCCGCTGAGCAGCAGGCCGAGAGCGAAACGTGTACTGACGACGGGACGAAAACGCAAAACCATGGGGGCAGGGCCTTAAAGCGCAGGGCGGGGGGCGCATAAACTAGGCATAACGGCCAGGTTTTACAAGCGTTCGGTACCGGCGCGTGCGCTGAGACAGTGCGTCTCAACGCCAACGCCAAACCCTTTGCGCCTCGACAGCCCGTGCGCGCACCTGCGATAGACAACGCTCTCTCATCGTTGCAGGAGATTGTCATGAGTATCGCTGGAAAAGTTGCGCTGGTGACCGGCGCCGGGCAGGGCATTGGCCGGGCCATCGCCCTGCGCCTGGCACAGGACGGTGCCGACATCGCCCTGGTCGACATCAATGGCGCCAAGCTCGAAGCCGTGGCCGCCGAAGTCGTGGCGTTGGGGCGCAAGGCCTCGGTGTTTATCGCCGACGTGTCCAAGCGCGATCAGGTGGTGGCGGCGGTCGAGCATGCGCACCAGACCCTTGGTGGCTTCGACATCATCGTCAACAACGCCGGGGTCGCGCAGATCGACGCGCTGCTGGACGTCAGCCCGGAACAGGTCGAGCGTACCCTGGGCATCAATGTGCAGGGCGTATTGTGGGGCATCCAGGCTGCCGGCAAGAAATTCAAGGCGCTCAAGCAGAAGGGCAAGATCATCAATGCCTGCTCCATCGCCGGCCACGAAGGCTTTGCGTTGCTGGGCGTGTACTCGGCCACCAAGTTTGCCGTGCGGGCCTTGACCCAGGCGGCGGCCAAGGAACTGGCGAGCGCCGGGATCACGGTCAATGCCTACTGCCCTGGGGTGGTGGGCACCGACATGTGGGTGGAGATCGACAAGCGTATGGCCGAGATTACCGGGGCTGAAGTGGGCGCGACCTACAAGAAGTATGTGGATGGGATTGCCTTGGGCCGTGCGGAAACGCCGGAGGATGTGGCGGGGTTGGTGGCCTACCTGGCCGGGCCGGATGCGGATTACATGACCGGGCAGGCGCCGTTGATCGATGGCGGGCTGGTTTATCGCTGATCTTCCAAGGCCTGCGGTGTTAAATGTGGGAGGGGGCAAGCCCCCTCTCACATGGTTGACCCCGTTGTGTCAGTGCTTGCCGGGCATGTCGATGCCCAACTGGTTGACTCGGCGGTACAGGGTGGCTCGGGAAATGCCCAACGCCTGCGCCGTCGGCAACGGCTTCCAGCGATGCCGGATCAACGCGTCCAGTACCACTTGGCGTTCCGGGCTGACGCTGTGCTCGGTCAGCGCCTCGACCTGTTCGCCGCGCACTTCCACCGGCAAGTCCGCCAACTGGATGGTCCCGCCTTCACACACCGCACAGGCATACGCCAGCGCATGGTGCAGTTGGCGCACATTGCCCGGCCAGGCGTAGCCCAGCAACCGTTCCAGCGCGGCCTGGCCGATGCCCACCGAGACGCCGCTGCCGCGCGCTTGCTGCTCCACCAGCCGGTTGATCAATGCCAGTTTGTCACTGCGCTCGCGCAGCGGTGGCAGGCAGAAGCGGGCGCAGCCGAGGCGGAAGTACAGGTCTTCGCGAAATCGTCCTTCGTTGACCAGCACGGCCAGGTCGCGGTGGCTGGCGCAGATCACCTGGATGTCCACCGTGCGGGTTTTGGCCCCGCCCAGGGGCGCGACTTCTCCCTCGGCCATCACCCGCAACAGGCGCGTCTGCAACGCCAGCGGCATATCGCCGATTTCATCGAGGAACAACGTGCCGCCATCGGCCTGCACCAACAGTCCCGGCATGCCTTTGCTGGACGCACCGGTAAAGGCCCCGGCCACGTAGCCGAACAGCTCGCTTTCAATCAGGTTCTCGGGGATCGCCGCGCAGTTCACCGCGACAAAGGGCCCTGTTCGCCGAGCGCTGCGTTCGTGCAGTTGGCGGGCGAAAACCTCCTTGCCGGCGCCGGTTTCACCCTGGACCAGTACCGGCAGGTTGCGGTCCTTGACGCGCACGGCCAGGCGCAGGTGTTCTTCCACCCGTGGGTCGACCTGAGTGTGCGCAACGGGCCGTGCCGGTTTGCGTCGCGGGGTGTTGACCCGCACGTGCAAGACGCCAGGCTCGCCCAGCCATTGCAGGTGTTGGGTTGATTGATCGGTGGCCGAGCGCAACGCATCCAGGTCGAACACTTCGCCGATATGCTCCGGCACCTGGCCGAAACGCCGGCGCAGTGCCTGGCGCGCCTTGCTGTTCAGCGCCTGCAGGCGTCCATCCTGGTCCCAGGCCAGCAGCAGGTCGGGCTGGCTGTCCACATAGCCCGGTGTGCTGTGGGCCTGGAGCACCCAGTGCTCGCGGGCGCTGTGCATGAAGAAGGCGTTCTCGATGGCTTGGGCACTCTGCGCCACCATCTGCCGCACCAAATGCTGGCTGCGTCGGTCATCCGGGGATTTGAGCGCCGAGGCGTCCATCACGCCCAGCAGGTTGCCCTGGGGGTCGAAGATCGGCGCGGCGGAGCAGGTCAGGCTGATAAAGGCGGCACGGAAGTGGTCGCGCTTGTGCACGGTCACTGCGGCCTTGCTGGTCAGCACCGTGGCCACGCCGCATGTGCCTTCCTCGGCTTCCGACCAGCAGGTGCCGAGGTACAGGCCGGCTTTGCGGCAGTCGCTGCGGATGGCAGTGTCGACGCGGTGGTCGATGGTCTGGCCCTGGGCGTCGGTCAGCATCACGCAGTAGTCGGCGTGGCGCACCCGATGGTGCAGTTGCCCGACTTCTTCGCTGGCGATGCGCATGAACAGTTCCGCGCGCTCGCGGCATTCTTTGAGCAAGGGTTCGGTGAGGATGCGGGGCCCCTGCAGCGAGCCGGGGTCGAGGTGGTGTTGCTCCATGGAGCGCCGCCATGAATCGAAAATCAGCGACGGCACCGGCGCCTGGGGCAGGCGATCGGCATTGCGGACCACGCGACTGACACAGTCGACGTGTTCCCTGGAGTTCGCGGCGAACATAAGGCCTCCGGTTCTCGATCTTTGTTGTTATGCCCGCCATTAAGCGCTTATGGGCGTCGACGGACAAGGCTGGCCTGACCAACTGCCGAGGCTGAGACGCAGCGTCTCAATTCGCCTGAGACGCTGCCTGCACGTTGCAATGCTGGGTCTCATTCTGCGCTGGCATCGCGCAGCGGCACAACCGTTCGGAACTGCTCTGGGTCAAGGCTTTGCCAGGTTTTTGTACGCCTTGGCACAGCCTGTGCTGAACCGCTTACAGCTGGCCGCAGCCAGCCTTTTGTGTGTCGAGACAACCTGGAGAACAACAAGATGTCCACTCACCTGTCCACCGATCAATTGCTGCATGCCTACACCGTGATGCGCACCATCCGGGATTTCGAAGAACGCCTGCATGTGGAATTCGCTACCGGCGAGATCCCCGGTTTCGTGCACCTGTATGCCGGCCAGGAAGCCAGCGCCGCGGGGGTCATGGCGCACCTCAACGATGAAGATTGCATCGCCTCCAACCACCGTGGCCACGGCCATTGCATCGCCAAGGGCGTGGATGTGTTCGGCATGATGGCCGAGATCTACGGCAAGAAAACCGGCGTGTGCGGCGGCAAGGGGGGCTCCATGCACATCGCCGACCAGGAGAAGGGCATGCTCGGCGCCAACGGCATTGTCGGTGCCGGTGCGCCGTTGGCGGCAGGCGCTGCCCTGGCTTCCAAGCTCAAGGGCAGCCAGGGCGTGGCCGTGGCGTTCTTCGGCGACGGCGGTTCCAACGAGGGCGCGGTGTTCGAGGCGATGAACCTGGCGTCGATCATGAAACTGCCGTGCCTGTTCGTCGCCGAGAACAACGGCTATGCCGAGGCCACCGGTTCCGGCTGGTCGGTGGCGTGCAAGGACATTGCCGAACGGGCGGTGGGCTTTGGCATGCCGGGGGTGATTGTCGATGGCAATGACTTCTTCGCCGTGCACGCGGCGCTGGGCGTGGCCGTGGAGCGTGCGCGCAAAGGCGAGGGGCCGACCTTGGTGGAGGTCAAGCTGAGTCGCTTCTACGGCCACTTTGAAGGCGATGCACAAACCTACCGTGGCCCGGATGAAGTGAAGAACCTGCGCGAATCCCACGACTGCCTCGCACTGTTCCGCCAGCGCTGCAGTGCCGAAGGCTGGCTTGACGCGGCTCAGTTCGAACGTATCGACGGCGAGGTCGCGCAGTTGATCGACGACGCCGTGCGCCTGGCCAAGTCCGATCCCAAGCCCCAGGCCGCCGACCTGCTCAGCGATGTCTACGTCGCCTACCGCTAATAACAACAAGACTCGGAGAGAATCTCATGGCTCGCAAAATCAGCTATCAGCAGGCAATCAACGAAGCCCTGGCCCAGGAAATGCGCAGGGACCAGAGTGTGTTCATCATTGGCCAGGACGTCTCCGGCGGCACCGGCTCCCCCGGCGAGCAGGACGCCTGGGGCGGTGTGCTCGGCGTGACCAAGGGCCTGTACCCGGAGTTTCCAGACCGGGTACTCGATGCGCCGTTGTCTGAAGTCGGCTACGTCGGCATGGCCGTCGGCGCCGCCACCCGCGGCATGCGCCCGGTGTGCGAATTGATGTTCGTCGACTTTATCGGCTGCTGCCTCGACCAGTTGCTCAACCAGGCCGCCAAGTTTCGCTACATGTTCGGCGGCAAGACCACCACGCCGCTGGTGGTGCGCGCCATGTATGGCGCCGGCCTGCGCGCCGCCGCCCAGCATTCGCAGATGCTGACGTCGATGTGGACGCACATTCCCGGCCTCAAGGTGGTGTGTCCGGCCACGCCGTATGACGCCAAGGGCATGTTGATCCAGGCGATCCGCGACAACGACCCGGTGATCTTCCTCGAACACAAGATGCTCTACAGCCTCCAAGGTGAGGTGCCGGAAGAGCTGTACACCGTGCCGTTCGGCGAAGCCAACTTTGTGCGCGAAGGCCGCGACGTGACCCTGGTGACCTACGGGCGCATGGTGCATGTCGCCCTGGAAGCCGCCGCCAACCTGGCGCGCCAGGGCATCGACTGTGAGGTGCTGGACCTGCGCACCACCAGCCCGCTGGACGAAGACAGCATCCTTGAGAGCGTGGAGAAAACCGGGCGCCTGGTGGTGATCGACGAGTCCAACCCGCGTTGTTCCATCGCCACCGACATCAGTGCGTTGGTGGCCCAGCAGGGCTTCTCGTTCCTGCGCGCGCCGATCGAGATGGTCACCGCGCCGCACACCCCGGTGCCGTTTTCCGATGCGCTGGAAGACCTGTACATCCCCAACGCCGCGAAGATCGAGGCCGCTGTGCTGAAGATCGCCGACAAGAGGAATGCCGCATGATCCATACCTTGACCATGCCCAAGTGGGGGCTGTCGATGACCGAAGGTCGCATCGATGTCTGGCTCAAGCAGCCCGGCGACCGGGTGGAAAAGGGCGAAGAAGTGCTGGACGTCGAGACCGACAAGATCTCCAGCAGTGTCGAGGCGCCGTTCAGCGGTGTGTTGCGCCGCGTGCTGGCGCTGAGCGACGAGACCTTGCCGGTGGGCGCGCTGCTGGGGGTCGTGGTGGAAGGTGAGGCCAGTGAGGCCGAGATCGATGCGGTGATCGAAAGCTTCAACGCCGGGTTCGTCTCAAGCAGCGCCGAAGCCGAAGCCACCGGGCCGAGTGCGCAGAAGATCGAGTTGGGCGGGCGCTTGTTGCGCTATCTCGACCTGGGTGAGGGCGGTACGCCGCTGGTGCTGGTGCATGGCTTTGGCGGCGACTTGAACAACTGGCTGTTCAACCAACCGGCCCTGGCCGCCGAGCGCCGGGTGATCGCCCTGGACCTGCCAGGGCATGGCGAGTCGGGCAAGCATCTGCAAGCGGGTGACGCCGAGGAGCTGAGCCAGGCCGTGCTGGCCTTGCTCGATCACCTCAAGCTCGACCGCGTGCACCTGGCCGGGCACTCCATGGGCGGGTTGGTCAGCCTGACGGTCGCCCGTCAGGCTCCGGCGCGCGTTGCCTCGCTGACCCTGATCGCCAGCGCCGGGCTGGGGGCGGACATCAATGGCGATTACCTGCAAGGGTTCACCGAGGCCAATAACCGGAACGCGCTCAAGCCGCAACTGGTGCAACTGTTCAGCGACCCGACGCTGGTGACGCGGCAGATGCTGGAGGACATGCTCAAGTTCAAGCGCTTGGAAGGGGTGGACCAGGCGCTTCGTCAGCTCAATACCCAGTTGTTTGAGGGTGGGCGCCAGCGCCTGGATTTGCGCAGCGTAGTGGGGCAGCAACCGAGCCTGGTGATCTGGGGCAGTGACGATGTAATCATCCCGGCCGGCCATGCCCAGGGGTTGGAGGCCCAGGTGGAGGTATTGCCGGGGCAGGGGCATATGGTGCAGTTGGAAGCGGCGGAGCGGGTTAACCAACTCATGGCAGCCTTCCTCAAATCCCACCCTTGAAATGCAATCCAATGTGGGAGGGGGCAAGCCCCTCCCTCATTTTCAGATGCATTTCAAAGTGAGTGCTTGAGGGTTTCGCTCGGCAGCTCTTTGAACAACGCGCGGTAGCTATTGGAGAACCGCCCCAAATGCCAGAACGACCAGTTCATCGCCACCTCGGCCACGGTCGTTCCGGTACTGCTCAGCAACTCCCTCCGTGCCCCATTCAACCGGCGCAAGCGCAACCACTGCGCCGGGCTCATCCCGGTGTAGGTCTTGAACCCTTGCTGCAACTGGCGCAGCGGCACGCCGGCGATCCGAGCCAGTTCCAACAGATTGACGGTTTCGTCCGGCGCATCCGCCGCCCACTCGCCTATGCGTGCCATCAACTGGCGCTCTTCGCTGCGCCGCTGCAATGAACTGCGGTCCAGGCACACGCAGGCGTTGTCGAGGATGAACAGGCAGTCGTCGAGCAATTGCTGGGTGAGGGCGTCGCGGCTGATCGGGTCGGTCAAGGTGGACAAGCGCGTCAGCGTGCCACTCAGCCAGCGGCTGAACAGCGCGTTTTGCTGACAAGTCAGCGGCGCCATGAACAGGCCTTCCAGCGTCTCCATATCCAGGCCGTGGCGCTGCACGAATTGCGGGCCGAACACTACCGCCACTTCACGGTAGTTTTCCGGGGTGATCCAGGTGTTACGGCTTTCGCCATTGAGCAGGTACAGCGCGTTGTCGCTGCCATCGAAACAGAACGCCAACGCGCCCGGTGGTGCGTTGAAGTGCTGCTCCACGCGGGTGTTCATGCTCTCTTCGTAGACCTCGACACCTTGCAGGTCGAGGTAGCGGATGCGCCCGGCAAAATGCCCGGGGGACATCTGCTGGTACTGCTGCACCCAACCGGGTGTCGCACTGCATTGGGCGGCCACGTCACCGGTGGTGAAGGCCTGTACGCGCAAAGCGGTTGCCTGTGTCATGGGTGATCCGTGCGCACTCTATTGGTGCGTTGTGCTGCGTGCAAAGTGGATAGATGGCCCGTGAAGGCTGGCCCAAGATAGACCTCAATGCGCCGCGAGTACAAGCCGGCGCAAGCCAACCCGTCTGCCGGAGCGTGTGTTGCTGCTGTTGAGCGTCTAAAAAACCAAAGGGGTGTCGATATGCGTCTTGTGAACAAGCTTCTTCCGCTGGCCCTGGTGGCCGCGTTCAGCAGTGCCGGCCAAGCCGCGCCGACGGTGAGCGTCTACAACTGGACCGACTACATCGGTGAGACCACCTTGGCGGATTTCCAGGCCAAGACCGGGATCAAGGTGATCTACGACGTATTCGACTCCAACGAAACCCTGGAGGGCAAGTTGCTCGCGGGCCGCACCGGTTATGACGTGGTGGTGCCGTCCAATCACTTCCTGGCGCGCCAGGTAAAGGCCGGCGCGTTCCTCAAGCTCGACCGTTCGCAGTTGCCCAACTTCAAGAACCTCGACCCCAAGCTGCTCAAGCTGCTGGAGAAAAACGACCCGGGCAATGCGCACTCGGTGCCGTACCTGTGGGGTACCAACGGCATCGGTTACAACGTCGACAAGGTCAAGCAGGTGTTGGGCATCGACCATATCGATTCATGGGCGGTGCTGTTCGAACCGGAGAACATCAAGAAGCTCAACCAGTGCGGCGTGGCCTTCCTCGACTCGGCGGATGAGCTGTTCCCAGCGATCCTCAACTACATGGGCAAGGACCCGCGCAGCGAGAACCCCAAGGACTACCAGGAAGCTGAAGCCAAGCTGCTGACCCTGCGGCCGTACATTACCTACTTCCATTCCTCCAAGTACATTTCGGACCTGGCCAACGGCAATATCTGCGTGGCGTTCGGCTATTCGGGCGATGTGTTCCAGGCCGCCAACCGCGCCAAGGAAGCCAAGAACGGCGTGAATATCGCTTACTCGATTCCCAAGGAAGGCTCCAACCTGTGGTTCGACCTGCTGGCCATTCCGGCCGATGCGAGTAACCCGAAAGAGGCCCATGCCTTTATCAACTACCTGCTCGACCCTGAAGTGATCGCCAAGGTCAGCGCCTCGGTCGGTTACGCCAACGCCAACCCGGCGGCCAAGGCGTTCATGGATCCGGAACTGGTGAACAACCCTGAGGTGTACCCGTCCCAGGCCGTGCTCGACAAACTCTATATTTCCACCACGCCGACCCCGGCGACCATGCGCCTGATGACGCGCGCCTGGAGCAAAGTGAAGACCAACAAATGATTCAAGCCAGTGACCACGCGCGTTCCTACTACCTTGCGTCCGCGAATGCCATGCCGGAGCGCCCGTCACTGGGCGCCGACCTGAGCGCCGATGTCTGTGTGATCGGCGGTGGTTTTACCGGCGTCAATACCGCTATCGAACTGGCCCAGCGCGGGCTCTCGGTGATCCTGTTGGAGGCCCGGCGTATCGGCTGGGGCGCCAGTGGGCGCAACGGTGGGCAGTTGATTCGCGGCATCGGCCACGATGTGTCGGGGTTCGCCAAGTACGTGGGCGAGGAGGGTGTGCGTTACCTGGAGCGCGCCGGTATCGACTCGGTGGCGCTGGTGGGCGAGCGCATTCGCGAGCACCGGATCGACTGCGACTTGCGCTGGGGGTTTGCCGAGCTGGCCAATACCCCGGCGCAGTTCGCCGCCTTCAAGGACGAGCAGGACAGCCTGGCGCGCCTGGGGTATGCCCATGAGATCCGTCTGGTGGGCCCGCAGGCTATCCGCGAAGTGGTGGATTCGACGCAGTATGCAGGCGCTTTGGTGGACATGGGCTCCGGGCACTTGCACCCGCTGAACCTGGTGCTCGGCGAGGCTCAGGTGGCCGAGTCCCTGGGGGTGCGGATCTTTGAACACACCGAAGTGCTGGCGCTGGTTCACGGCGACACGGTGCAGGTACGTTGCGCTGGCGGCACGGTAAGCGCCGCCAGTCTGGTACTGGCCTGCAATGCCCATCTGGAAGAATTGGAACCGCGCCTGAGCGGCAAGGTGCTACCGGCGGGCAGTTACATCATCGCCACCGAGCCGCTGCCTGAAGACGTCGCCCACGCATTGATTCCGCAAAACCTGGCCCTGTGTGACCAGAAAGTCGGCCTGGATTACTACCGGCTTTCCGCCGACCGCCGCCTGTTGTTCGGCGGTGCCTGTCATTACTCCGGGCGCGATCCGCGGGACATCGCCGCCTATATGCAACCGAAGATGCTCAAGGTGTTTCCGCAACTGGCCGACACCGCCATCGCGTTCCAGTGGGGCGGCAAGATCGGTATCACCGCCAATCGCTTCCCGCAGGTCGGGCGGCTGCAGCAGTACCCGAACGTGTTCTACGCCCAGGGCTATTCCGGGCATGGGCTTAACGTGACGCACTGGTGCGCGCGGCTGTTGGCCGAAGGCATACACGCGGGCCACAGCCAGGGCCTGGATGTGTTCAGCCAGGTGCCGCACATGACCTTTCCTGGCGGCAAGGCGTTGCGCTCGCCGCTGCTGGCGTTGGGGATGTTGTGGTACCGCCTGAGGGAATGGGTCTAGCCGACCGGCATCAGGTGGCAGTCATCATTCTTGGGGTTCGGTGAGTACCTTGCGGAAGGTTTCCACCAACGGCCGCAGGTTGATCCGGTGCCATGCCGCCCACAGCGGTGTGGTGTAGGTCAGCCACGGCAGTTCGCGCAGGACCACGCCGGGCGGTGCATTGCGGCTCAGGCCTTTTTGCACCATCGCCACCCCCAGCCCGGAGGCGACCAGGCCCAGTGCGGTAAACGGCTCGCTGGCTTCCATGGGGATCTGCGGGGTGAACCCGGCACGGATGCACGCGGCAACGAAGTCATCGGCCGGGCCGGCGCCGGGTTTGCGTTGCACGCCGATCCATTGCTGCTCGGCGAGATGGGCGGGCAGCAGTTCGTGTTGATGCGCCAGAGGATGATGCTCGGGCAAGGCCAGCAGCATCGGATCGTCCAAGACTTGCCGCGCGGTCAGGTCCGGGTCATCGACAGCGGGCGGCTCACCGACCAGGGCGACGTCAAGGCTGCGTTGGCGCAACCCTTCGAGCTGTTCCAGGGACGGCAGGTTGTAGAGCTTGATGTGCACGGTGGGCCGGTCATCGCGCAGGACGCGCAGGGCATTGGGCAATACGCCGGCATGCATGGCGTTCTCGATGTAACCGATGCACAGCCCGCCTTCTTCACCCCGACCCAGGCGTTTGCCCAGGGATTCCAGGCGATTGGCGTGGGTCAGCAGGGCCTTGGTTTCGGCGAGAAAGGTCTGGCCGTCTCGGGTCAGGCGGATGCGTTGCTGGCTGCGCTCGAACAGGGTCAGGCCCAGGCGCTCTTCGAGCTGGGCGATCTGCCGGCTCAGGGGCGACTGGGAAATGTGCAGGCGCTCGGCGGCGCGGCCGACGTGTTCTTCTTCGGCGACCACTTCGAAGTAGCGCAGTTGGCGTAGATCGATCATGTAAGACCTTCAAGGACTCAAGTTCGTCGCAGTATGTCTTGGACGGTCTTATCTATGCAATCTAGGATCTGCTCAACGGTCACAGCGACCCTGAACCCGATTGAGGATCCATCATGAGCTTGAAAGACAAACTGCCCGGCCAACTGGGCTTTGGCACCGCACCGCTGGGCAATATGTTCCGCGCCATTCCCGAGGAGGAAGCCCAGGCCACCGTAGCGGCTGCCTGGAACCACGGGGTGCGTTACTTCGACACCGCGCCGTTCTACGGCTCGGGTCTCGCGGAAATTCGCCTGGGCCAGGCCCTGTCGACCTATAACCGCGATGACTACGTGTTGAGCACCAAGGTCGGCCGGCTGATCCTCGACGAAGTTGAAGACAGCGCCCGCGACCTTGGCGAGAAAAGCGGCGTGTTCGAACACGGTCGCCCGAACAAGATGCTCAACGACTACAGCGCCGACGCCACCCTGCGCTCGATTGAGGACAGCCTGAACCGCCTGCAAACCGATCGCCTGGACATCGTGTGGATTCACGACATTGCCCAGGACTTCTACGGCGACCAGTGGCTGGAATACTTCAACCAGGCGCGTACCGGCGCGTTCAAAGTGCTCACCCGCCTGCGTGAAGAGGGTGTGATCAAGGCCTGGGGCCTGGGCGTGAACCGCGTCGAGCCGTGTGAGCTGACCCTGGACCTGAGCGAGGCGCAACCCGATGGTTTCCTGCTGGCCGGCCGCTACACCTTGCTGGACCATGAGCGCGCCTTGCAACGGCTGATGGACGCAGCCCACTCGCAGAACGTCGAGATCGTCGTCGGTGGCCCTTACAGTTCGGGCGTCCTGGCCGGTGGCGCGCACTTCGAATACCAGCAAGCCAGCCCGGCGATCATCAGCAAGGTCGAGCAGATCAGGGCGATTGCCCAGGCATTTGGCGTGAGCGTAAAAGCGGCGGCACTGCAATTTTCCCTGGCACATCCCGCCGTGGCTGCTGTAATTCCGGGAGCCAGTCGCCCGGGGCGGATTGCCGAAGACGTCGCAGCATTGTCAGAAATAATCCCCACTGCCTTCTGGCAGGCCCTGCGCGATGCCCGCTTGATTTCGGACCGTGCACCACTGCCACGTTGAATCCAGGAGTTCATGATGAAAATTGATGTAAGTGGAAAAGTAGCCATCGTCACCGGCAGCACCGCCGGCATCGGCCTGGGTATCAGCCAGGCGCTCGCGCAGTCGGGCGCCACCGTGGTGGTGATCGGGCGTGAAGCCGGCAAGGTCGACGATGCGCTGGCGAGCATTCGCCAGGCGGTGCCGGGCGCGGACCTGCGCGGGCTGGTGGCGGATCTTGGCACGGCCGAAGGCGCCGAAAAGCTGTTCGCTGCCGAACCTCGTGCCGACATCCTGGTCAACAACCTGGGCATCTTCAACGCTGTGGATTTCTTCGACGCCCCGGACAGCGAGTGGACGCGCTTCTATGAGGTCAATGTGATCTCCGGCGTGCGCCTGGCGCGGCATTACGTGCCGGGCATGGTCGGGCAGGGTTGGGGCCGAGTGATTTTCCTGTCATCGGAGTCCGGCGTGGCGACACCGGCGGACATGATCAATTACGGCGTGACCAAAAGCGCCAACCTGGCGGTGTCCCATGGCCTGGCCAAGCGCCTCGCGGGTACGGGGGTGACGGTGAACGCTGTGCTGCCAGGCCCGACGTTTACCGACGGCCTGGAGCAGATGCTCAAGGACGCCACGGCCCAGTCCGGACGCAGTGCGCGGGACGAGGCCGATGTGTTTGTACGCAATGCGCGGCCTACGTCGATCATCCAGCGTGCGGCGAATGTGGATGAAGTGGCGAACCTGGTGGCGTACATTGCTTCACCCTTGTCTTCGGCCACCACCGGTGCCGCGTTGCGGGTCGATGGCGGTGTCGTCGACAGCATGGCGATCTGAATTCTTTTTTATTGTGTGGAGTATTTATCGTGGCAACTGCCTCTTGCGTAATTGAAATCCCTGTATCGGCCGATCAGGTCTGGCAATTGGTCGGCGGCTTCAACAGCCTGCCGGATTGGCTTGCGTTTATCGCCAAGAGCGAGCCCGGTGAAGGTGGCCGCGTGCGCCATCTGACGACCGCCGACGGTGGTGTGATCGTCGAGCGTTTGCAGACCTTCGATAACGTCGGGCGTACTTACAGCTACACCATTGAAGTGTCGCCGTTTCCGGTGAGCGCGTACCTGGCAACGTTGCGGGTTGAGGCGTTGACCGAGTCGTCGGCGAAGGTGACGTGGTCTGGTGTGTTTACCCCGGCGGCGGGTACGACGGAGGCGGCGGTGGAAGAGCTGTTTGCCGGTGTATACAGCGGCGGCCTGGAAGCGTTGCGCGCGAACTTCCCGGCCTGATCCGATCTACCAGGCAATGCAAGACTAATGTGGGAGGGGCGGTGCGACGATTCGACTTGCCGCCTCCCACCGTTTGACCTCACTGGCTGATGGATCAGGCTTCGGGCATCAGTTGCTGGCGGCACTCCAGGATCAGGCGCGCACCGCCTTGCTCGCTGGTGCCGACTTCCAACTTGAACCCATGCAAGTTGATGATCGCCGCCACAATCGACAAACCCAACCCGAACCCGCCTTGCTGGTCGCTTTCATCCACCCGATAAAAGCGCTGGAACACCGCATCGCGCTCGGCTGCCGGTATGCCCGGCCCGGAGTCGTGCACTTCAATGCGCGTGCTGCCGGCATCGTTGAGCCCGCGCAGGATCACTTCGCCGCCCGGTGGGGAGAACTTGATGGAATTGCTCAGCAGGTTGGCCAGGGCTTCGAACAACAGGGCGCGGTCGCCGGTGATCCATGGCAGGGACTCGGGGACTTCGAGTCGCAGCTGCAATTCGCCTTCCTCCGCCAGGGGCAGGTAGAAATCATGCAACTCGCGCAGCAGCGGCAGCGGGTCCATGACCAGGAAGCCGGAACGGCGCTGGTGGTCTTCCAGCTCGGAGATACGCAGCAGCCCGCGAAAGCGCGCCATCAAGGTGTCGGTCTCGGCGATGGCGTCGTCCAGTTTCACCGCGTAGCCTGAGTCCTGCTCGGCCTCCTGCCGGATGCGGTAGAGCTGCGCACGCAGGCGGGTCAGCGGGGTGCGCAGGTCGTGGGCGATGTTGTCGCAGACGCCCTTGACCTCGTTCATCAGCTTTTCGATGCGGTCGAGCATGGCGTTGACGATGGCGGCGAGCATGTCCAGTTCGTCACGCCGGTTGGACAGCGGCAAACGGTGGGTGAGGTCGCCGGCGACGATGGCTTCGGCGCTGGCCTGGATCCCGCGGATCCGGCGCAGCGGGCGGCGGCGCAACAGATGCCAGCCGGCGGCGCCGGGGATAATCGTCAGGGACAGCGCCCACAGCAGGGCATGCCAGATGATCCGCGTCACACCGAACAGCGAGCCATTGGCGCGCACCAGCACCAGCCAGCGGCCGTCGTCGGTGTGGCTGGCGACGGCGTCGCAGCTGTCCTTGGGCAGTTTGGGGTCGTCGGAGTCGACGCAGTTGGCCAGGGCGTGGATCTTGCCGTCCAGCGGCAGGTCGGGCGGAATCGCGCGGATCGGTCCGCTCAAGGGACGGAACTGCTCATCGAACAGGCCGTAGGCGTCCACGCCCTTCATGTCGAAGGTCATGCTGGTGGTCAACGCTTCCAACAGTTCTTCGCCGTCGAAGCGTTGGAACAGGTGCTGGCGTTGCATCAGGGAATGGCGCGAGAGGTCGCCCAGGTAACCTGACACCTCGTAATACAGCACCCCCATGAGGATGCAGCTCCAGGCCACGAACAACGAACTGTACAGCGCCAGCAAGCGGCTGCTGGAAGAACGCCAGCCTTTAGAGGGGTTCAGCAATGACATAACCGGAACCTCGTACCGTGCGGATCAGCGGCGGGAGGCCCGGTGGATCGATTTTCTTGCGCAGGCGGCCGATGTGCACGTCGATCAGGTTGGTGCCCGGGTCGAAGTGATAGCCCCAGACTTCCTCGAAGATCATCATCCGCGACAGGATCTGCCCGGTGTTGCGCATCAGGAATTCCAGCAGTTTGTATTCGGTGGGCAGCAGGCTCAGCGGCTGTTCGGCGCGGCTGGCTTCGCGGCTGATCAGGTTCAATTCCAGGTCGGCCAC
This sequence comes from Pseudomonas sp. SJZ103, assembly GCF_007828335.1. Taxonomy (NCBI): domain Bacteria; kingdom Pseudomonadati; phylum Pseudomonadota; class Gammaproteobacteria; order Pseudomonadales; family Pseudomonadaceae; genus Pseudomonas; species Pseudomonas sp. SJZ103. The sequence goes on along the minus strand of NZ_VIUN01000008.1, from coordinate 201,295 downwards.
GCGCAGGGCAGTCTCGAATTCCTTGACCGTGCTTTTGCGGCGCAGCAGCACCTCGACGCGGGCGGCCATTTCGTCCGAGGCGAAGGGCTTGGTCAGGTAGTCATCACCCCCGGCGCGCAGGCCGCGCACGCGCTCGTCGACGTCGGATAGGGCGCTGATCATCAGGATCGGCGTCGATACCCCGATGGTGCGCAGAGTGGTGACGATGGCCAGGCCATCGAGTTCCGGCAGCATGCGGTCGAGGGTGATCAGATCGTAATCACCACTCACGGCGCGGACCAGGCCTTCGCGGCCGTTGTCCACCCAATCTACGTCCAGTCCATGGCTACTCAGCTCGGCGACGATCTCGCGGGCCGTTACGGCATCATCCTCGATGGTCAAAATGCGGGTCATAGGATTACCTGGTGAGCGATTCACACTAGAAGTGGGGGCATTTTGCCAAGAAATGGCTGAACGCTTCCTAAATAAAACTTCATGTTGGCAAAACTGACACAAGTTTCATGGCGGGTACCGGCCGGGGACCATCCGTCTCCCACAGGGAATGCATTACGCCCGCCTGCCGCAGCCATTTCTTGCAAGTTGCATGGTTCAGGCAAGTTCAATTTACTTAACGTGTTGAAATATAAGGAGTTTAATTTTTGGCGCGACTGGCATGCTGCCTGCACTGTCCCTTTTGAGACTTGTAACACTATTTTTCCTGCCGGGAGCACAACAACAATGATCACATCGTCATCCATGCTGCAAGAGTCGAGCGCGCGCTCCGGGGTTTCCTGGGGGGCTATCTTTGCCGGGGCCGCTGCGGCGGCTGCGTTATCCCTGATTTTGGTATTGCTGGGCTTCGGCCTGGGTTTTTCGGCGGTGTCGCCGTGGGCCGACAGCGGTATCAGCGCCAAGGGGCTTGGCATTTCCACGATTATCTGGCTGGCGTTTACCCAGATCGTTGCCTCGGGCCTGGGCGGTTATATCGCCGGCCGGTTGCGGGTGAAGTGGGCCAATATGCATGGCGATGAGGTGTACTTTCGCGACACCGCTCATGGTTTCCTGGCCTGGGCGGTTGCCACGCTGATCAACGCAGTGCTGGTGGTCGGTTCGGTCAGCAGTGTCGTGAGCGGCGGTGTGAAAGCCGGTGCCAGCGTGGCAGCGGGCGCGGCCAGCGGTGTCACACAAGCCGCAGGCAGTGCAGCCAAAGGCGTCAACGGCGGCGACTTTGACTACTACGTCGACAGCCTGTTTCGTGATGATCGCCCGGTCGCCGTCAGTGATGACGCTGCCCATGGCGTGGTTGCACGCATCTTCACCCGCACCCTGAGCAACGACGGCCAACTCGCCGCTGAAGACCGTGCCTACCTGGCCCAGTTGATCAGCCAGCGCACCAACCTCAGCCAGGCCGATGCCGAAGCGCGTATCGACAAAGTCTACGGCGATGCCCGTAAAGCCGTCGAAGACGCCAAGCTCAAAGCCAAGCAAGCCGCTGATACGGCCGCGAAAGTTGCTGCCTATACCTCGCTGTGGACCTTTGTCGCACTGTTGATCGGCGCTTTCTTTGCCAGCTTCGCCGCAACCTTTGGTGGCCGTCGCCGCGATGCCGTGGTGTACGTCGAAACCGAAACCTACGTTCGTTAATTCAAGGAGAACACCATGCGCTCATTACTTCTGTGGTTCCTCGGCGTGCCGATCCCGGTCATCATCCTGATTGCAATTTTCATGCACTGATCCCGGGCTCAGCTCGGTCCGATGTGGGAGGGGACAAGTTCCCTCCCACATTTGGGTTTGTGGAGTGTCAGCCAGGTTGCTACCAACAGTGCGCTGGCAACGGCGGTCATGATCACCAGCGGCTGCGAGGTACCGTCGGACAGCAGCCCGGTGGCCCAACTGCTCACGGCAGTGAGGAACATCTGGGTAAAGAAGAACAACCCCGACGCGGTTCCTGCAATCGCTCCGTACGGCTGCAACACCGACAGTTGGCACGCCGGAATCACCATCCCCACCGACACCATGATCACCAGCATCGGCAGCACGATCGCCAGCCATTCCCCCGGCATAGCGGTGGTGGCAACCGCGAGCATCACGCTGCCCAGCACGTTCAAGCCGATGGCTGCATTGATCAACCGGTCCGGCTCGAAGCGCCGCACCAGCCTGCGGAACAGGTTCGCGCCGAGCATGTAGCCGCTGATCGTCGCCGCGAACACCAGCGCATACGCCGTGGCCGACAGGTGGAAGCCCCGCTGCAGCAGCGCCGAAGACTCACTGATAAACGGGAAATAGGTGCTGTACACGCAGCCGATCGCCAGGGAATAGCGCAGGAAATAGCGGTCGCGCAGTAACTGACCGTAGAGGCGTAGCAGGTTGCTCGGCGGCGCGGCGGCGACATCGGCCGGGCGGGTTTCGGGCAGGCGGCGATACACCACCAGGTAGAGCACTGCGCCGATCACGCCGAGCAGCACAAACAGGCCGCGCCAGTCGATGAAGGGCAGCATCAGGCTGCCAAGCACCGGAGCGGCCATCGGTGACACGGCCATGGCCATGGAAATCAGGCCCAGCAGGCGCGCCTGTTCATCCCGGTCGAAATAGTCGCGCACGATCACCCGACCGATCACCGTGGTGCAGCACCCGCCCAGGGCCTGGAACAGGCGGGCGATGATCAGCACACCGATGCTGTCGGCCAGGGCGCAGGCCACGGTAGCCAGCACGTACAGAAACAGTCCCGCCAGCAATACGGGACGGCGGCCGAAACGGTCGGTCAGCGGGCCGCTGATCAGCAGGGAGATCGCCGAACCGAAGGTGTACAGCGTGAGGGTCAACTGCAACTGGCTGTCGCTGGTCTGGAAGTAATCGGCCATGGCGGGCAGGGCGGGCAGGTGCATGTCCAGGGTGATGCGTGGCAGGCCGATCAGCACGGTCAGCAGTATCAGCCAGAACCACGGGGAGAGGGCGCGTTGAGTCATGGGCGGTGTCTTCACGAGGAGGAGAGCCCGCACTCTAGCGGCATTGTGGTTTAATCCTCAGGGCCGCTTATGACGAACATGATTGGACCACTATGAGCCGAGGAAAAACCCCATCCGCCCTGGACCTGCCGCGGCCCGACAGCCTGGAGGTGGGAAAGCAGCAGGGTGCTTACGAGGCCTTGCGCGCAGCGATCCTGAACCGACAGGTGCCGGCGGGCAGCCGTTTGCCGTCCACCCGCAGCCTCGCCGAACGCTGGCGGGTATCCCGTGGCACGCTGGAGGCGGCGTTCGACCGCCTGCACAGCGAAGGCTATGTACAGCGCGTGGCCGGTTCCGGTACGCGGGTGTGTGCGGTGATCCCCGAGCAATTCATTGCGGCACCTGCACCCCGCGCGATGCCTCGTCGCGAAGTGGCGGTTGATCGCCCCGAGTCCGGGGTGCAGAGCCATGTGCCTTTTGTCGCTCGGCGACCTGACGCCAGCCTGTTTGACATGAAGGCCTGGGCACGCTGTATTTCCCGGGGACTGCTATCGGCGGGGCCGGGTGCGCTCGAAGCAGGCCATCCCGCCGGGCTGCCGGAACTGCGCGCACAGATCGCCGACTACCTGCGCAGCTATCGCGGCATGCACTGTGAGGCGGATGAAGTGATCGTCACCACCGGCATTCGCCACGCCCTTGACCTGATCGCGCGTACGCTGCTCAAGCCCGGTGACACGGCCTGCGTCGAAGACCCTGGCTATCCACCGGCAAGACGCTTGTTCGGGCTGGCGGGTGCAGAGGTCCAGGCGATTGCGGTCACGGCCGAGGGGCTCGATACCGCTCAACTCCCCGACACGGCGCGCCTGGCCTACGTCACCCCGGCCCACCAGGCACCGTTGGGCATGACCCTGTCGGTGTCGCGACGCCTGGCGCTGCTGGACTGGGCTGCCCGCGCCGAGGCCTGGGTGGTGGAAGACGACTATGACAGCGAATACAACTACCACAGCGCACCGCTGGCGGCGCTCAAATCCCTGGATGCCAATGACCGGGTGATCTACTGCGGCAGCTTCAACAAAAACCTGTTCCCCGGTTTGCGCGTCGGCTTCATGGTGGTGCCCAAGGCGCTGCGCCCGGCGTTGTTGCGCACCCTGCAACTCACCGGGCATTCGGTGGGGGCCAGTGATCAATTGGGGTTGCTGGAGTTTCTCGGCAGCGGCGCTTTCGTGCGCCACTTGCGGGCTTCGCGCCAGGCGTATCAGGCGCGGCGCGATGTGTTGCTCGAGTGCCTTGGGCCCCACTGTACGATCAGCGGGCAGCAGGCCGGATTGCATTTTGTGTTGTGGTTACCGACCGGTGTCGAGGAAGGCGAATTCTGTGCGCGTGCCGCGCAAGCCGGGCTGACCTTGCAGCCACTGGGCAAGTTCTGCGTCGAGGCGATCCTGCCGCCGGCGGTCATCATCGGCTACACCGCGTTGACCCTGGCGCAGATCCGCTTTCACGGGCGTGCGCTAGCCCAATTACTGCCGGTCAGTCATCAAACCCGACCTGCTCGTGAATCTCGTCCACCTTCAACTCCAACCGATACGCCACCGCAATAAACAGCGCCTGGCACAGGCACAAGGTGGCGCTCAATGAGCGGAAGGCAAACGACGAGCCTTCATTCACCAACAGCACCGCGTTGGCCCGCTTGGCCAGGGGCGACAGGTTGCTGTCGGTGATGATCAGGGTCTTGGCCTGATGGTGCTGGGCGATCCGCAGGCAGTGCTGGGTCTCTTTGCCGTAGGGCGTGAAGCTGATGGCGATCACCAGGTCATTGGCACGCACGCTGCGCATCTGCTCGCGATAGCTGCCGCCCAGGCCTGAGATCAGGTGGATGCGCTTATTGGTGTGCTGCAGGTTGTAGACCAGGTAGTCGGCCACCGCGAACGAACGGCGCACGCCGACCACGTAGATATTGTCGGCGTTGACCACCAGGTCGACGGCTTTTTCAAACGCCACATCATCCAGCTCCAGCCCCAGGCGCTCGATACCCGACAGGGTCGCGTTGACGCACTCGCGGGCCAGGTCGCCGCCGCTGGCTTTCTGCGACTTGTTGGCGATCATGCTGCGAATGCGCTGCTGGTAGTTCTGCACCGGCGTGGTCTTGTGGGTGTAGGCCTCGCGAAACAGCGCCTGCATCTCACTGAACCCACTGAACCCGAAACGCTGGGAAAACCGCACGATCGCCGAGGGGTGCACTTCGCATTCGCGGGCGATGTCGCTGATGCGGTCGACCATGATCCGGTCGCTCTGCTGGCTCATGTAGCTGGCGATACGCTTGAGCTGGCGCGGCAGGCTTTCGTATTCGTCGGTGATCAGCTGCAACAGGCGTTCGGCATTGATCGGAGGGCTGGCGATAGTGTCTTCCAGGGTGGTCTCGGGATCGGTGCGGGACATGGGCAATCCTTCTGGCGTGTTCTTCTGATGCGCTGATGGGTGGCGCAAGTCTACAGGGTAGGCGCAAAAAAATACCCCGGCATCACGGCCCGCGTGGCCTGCTGAAACGATGCACGGCGGCTGGCGTGCCCCTATGCTGACGTATTGGAAAAAATATTCCACTAAAAATAATTATGGAATAAATATTGATTGCCGCCGCCGGACGTTCTAGTCTGCTCCCACCAAGAGCGTTTGCCGTCGCCACGGCGGCACAACGCAGGCTGATAAAAATAACAGGAGCCAGCATGGGCCAGACTCGTTTTGCCAGTGGGCGTCAATTGGATCTGATTTGCCTCGGGCGCCTGGGCGTCGACCTCTACGCACAGCAAGTAGGTGCGCGGCTTGAGGACGTGTCCAGCTTCGCCAAATACCTCGGCGGTTCCTCCGCCAATATCGCTTTCGGCACTGCCAGGCTGGGGCTCAAGTCGGCGATGTTGAGCCGGGTGGGGGACGACCATATGGGGCGTTTCCTGGTGGAATCCCTGGCCCGCGAAGGCTGCGATGTCAGTGGCATCAAGGTCGATTCGGAACGCCTCACCGCCATGGTGCTGCTGGGCCTCAAGGACCGCGAAACCTTCCCGCTGGTGTTCTACCGCGAAAACTGCGCCGACATGGCCCTGCGCGCCGAGGACGTCAACGAGGCCTTTATTGCCTCGAGCAAAGCCTTGCTGATCACCGGCACGCATTTCTCCACCGACGGCGTGTACAAGGCCAGCATCCAGGCCCTGGACTATGCGGCCAAGCACAACGTCAAGCGCGTGCTGGATATCGACTACCGCCCGGTGTTGTGGGGCCTGGCGGGTAAGGCTGACGGCGAAACCCGTTTTGTCGCCGACCAGAATGTCAGCCAGCATGTGCAGAAAATCCTGCCGCGTTTCGACCTGATCGTCGGCACCGAAGAAGAATTCCTGATCGCCGGCGGCAGCGAAGATCTGCTCACCGCCTTGCGCACCGTGCGTGAACTGACCCCGGCGACCCTGGTGGTCAAGCTCGGCCCGCAAGGCTGCACGGTGATCCACGGTGCGATTCCGGCGCGGCTGGAAGATGGCGCCATCTACCCGGGCGTGCGGGTTGAAGTGCTCAACGTGCTGGGCGCAGGCGATGCCTTTATGTCGGGTTTCCTCAGCGGCTGGATCAATGACGCCAGCGATGAGCGTTGCAGCCAGTTGGCCAATGCCTGTGGCGGTCTCGTCGTCTCGCGCCACGCCTGTGCGCCGGCCATGCCGACGCCGGCCGAGCTGGATTACCTGTTCAGCAGCCCGGTGCCGATCACCCGGCCCGACCAGGACGCTACCCTGCAACGCCTGCACCGCGTCACCGTGCCGCGCAAGGCCTGGAAACAGCTGTTCATCTTTGCCTTCGATCACCGCTGGCAACTGGTGGACCTGGCGCAACGCGGCGGCCAGGACCTGACCCGCATCAGCGAGATCAAGCAGCTGTTTATCCAGGCCATCCAACGCGTGGAGAAAAAGCTCGCCGAGCAGGGCGTCGAGGCCGATGTGGGCCTGTTGGCCGACCAGCGCTTCGGCCAGGACGCGCTCAATGCCGCCAGCGGTCGTGGCTGGTGGATCGCCCGCCCGGTGGAAGTGCAGAACTCGCGGCCGCTGGCGTTCGAACATGGTCGCTCGATTGGCAGCAACCTGATTGCCTGGCCCCAGGAGCAGATCATCAAGTGCCTGGTGCAATACCACCCCGACGATGAGCCCATGCTGCGCCTGGAACAGGAAGCGCAGCTCAAGGCGGTGTACGAGGCTTCGGTGACCAGCGGCCATGAGCTGCTGCTGGAAGTCATCCCGCCCAAGGACCATCCGTCCACTTACCCGGACGTGCTCTATCGCAGCCTCAAGCGCCTGTACAACCTGGGTATCTACCCGGCGTGGTGGAAAATCGAGGCACAGTCGGCCGAGGACTGGACAAAGCTCGACGAACTGATCCAGGAACGCGACCCGTACTGCCGTGGCGTGGTGTTGCTGGGCCTGAACGCGTCGGCCGAATGCCTGGCCGCCGGCTTCCAGCAGGCCAGCCAGAGCAGCACCTGCCGTGGGTTTGCCGTGGGCCGTACGATCTTCCAGGAACCGAGCCGTTTGTGGATGGCGGGGGAGATCGATGATGAGACGTTGATCCAGCAGGTCCAGGCGACCTTTGAGCAGTTGATCAACGCCTGGCGCAGTGCCCGAGCTTAAACCCAGTTCTTAATTTGAAATGCAATCCAATGTGGGAGGGGCGGTGCGACGATTCGACTTGCCCCCGATGGCTGAGTGTCAGACAACACTTCTGTAACTGAACTACCGCTATCGGGGGCAAGCCCCCTCCCACATAAAGCAGATCTCAGTGATACCTGAAAATAATAAAGGTGCAGCCATGCCCGCAATCCGAATTGGCATCAACCCGATCTCCTGGAGCAACGACGACCTTCCGGCCCTCGGCGGTGAAACTCCGCTGAGCACCGCCCTGAGCGAAGGCAAGGAAATCGGCTACGAAGGTTTTGAACTCAATGGCAAATTCCCCAAGGACGCCAAGGGCGTCGGCGACGTCCTGCGCCCCTATGACCTGGCGCTGGTTTCCGGCTGGTACTCCAGCCGCCTGGCCCGTCGCTCGGTGGCTGAAGAAATCGAGGCCATCGCCGGCCACGTCGAACTGTTGAAACAAAACGGCGCCACGGTGTTGGTGTACGGCGAAGTGGCCGATTCAATCCAGGGCTCGCGCATTCGCCTGATCGAACGCCCGCGTTTCCACAGTGAACAGGCCTGGCAGGACTACGCCGACAAACTCACCGAGCTGGCGCGTTTCACCCTGTCCCAGGGCGTGCGCCTGGCGTACCACCACCATATGGGCGCGTACGTCGAATCCCCGCAGGACATCGACGAGTTGATGCGCCGTACCGGGCCGGAAGTCGGCCTGCTGTTCGATTCGGGCCACTGCTACATGGGCGGCGGCGAACCCATCGAGGTGCTGCGCACGCATATCGACCGCGTCTGCCATGTGCATTTCAAGGACGTGCGCAAAGCCGTGGTGCAACTGGCGCGCAACCAGATGTGGAGCTTCCCCGATTGCATCGTTAACGGCACTTTCACCGTGCCTGGTGACGGCGATATCGATTTTGCCGAGTTACTCGATGTGCTGCTGGCCGCGAAATACGCGGGCTGGCTGGTGGTGGAAGCCGAGCAGGATCCGGCCGTGGCGCCCAGCTATGTCTATGCAAAAAAGGGTTATGACACGTTGCGTGCGCTTCTCAACGAGAGGACCAAACCATGAGCTTGCTGGTAAAGAGCAGTAAACGCGGGCAAACCATGGTCGCCCTGGAAGAGGGCCGCCTGGAATACGTAGGCTTTGCCGCCTACCGCCTGAGCCTTGGCGAAACATTGCCGGTGACTGCCGGCGATAAAGAGCTGTGCCTGGTGCTGCTCAGCGGCCGGGTGACTATCGAAGGTGAGGGCTTCAACTGGCAGAACCTCGGTGATCGCCAGTCGGTGTTCGAGGACAAGTCGCCGTTCGCCGCCTATCTGCCGCCGGGTACCGATGCCCAGGTCACCGCGTTGAGCGACGTACAGATTGCCGTGTGCGCGGCGCCCGGTGCGCCGGGTTTCGAACCACGCCTGATTCGCCCCGAGCACTGCAAGCGCAGCGTACGCGGCAAAGGCGCCAACACCCGCTACGTGTGCGACATCCTGCCGGACACCGATCCGGCCCATTCGCTGCTGGTGGTGGAAGTGCGCACACCATCCGGGCATTCGTCGAGCTACCCGCCGCACAAGCACGACACCGACGACCTGCCGCACCAGAGCTTTCTTGAAGAGACCTACTACCACCAGATCAACCCGCCCCAGGGCTTTGTGTTCCAGCGCGTGTATACCGACGACCGCAGCATCGACCAGGCCATGGCCGTGGAAAACAGCGACCTGGTGGTGGTGCCAAAGGGGTATCACCCGGTCAGCGTGCCGTATGGCTACGAGTCTTACTACCTGAACGTGATGGCCGGCCCAAAGCGTGCCTGGCATTTCCACAACGACCCGCAGCACAGCTGGCTGCTGGACCTGTAAACGGTGTTGGACGGAGAACAACAACAATGAAGTCGCCTCTACGCTTTGCCCTTAACCGTATGGTCGCGCCCAACCTGTCCCTGCCGGATTTCATCCAACTGGCCGTGGCCTTGAAATGCGATGCCATCGAGATTCGCAACGACCTCAAGGATCGTCAGATCGAATACGGCACCCCGGCCAGCCGCGTGCGTGAATTGTGCGCCGCCCAGGGCATCACGGTGCTGTCGATCAACGCGCTGTACCCCTTCGATGTGTGGAACGACGAGCGCCGCGCCCAGGCGATAGCGCTCGCCAGCTATGCCCGCGAATGCGGTGCGCAAGGCTTGGTTATGTGCCCGTTCAATGAACCCGGCGACACCCGCAACGAAGCCCAGCGCGCCGCCGGTTTGCGCACCGCGTTGAGCGAGCTGGCGCCGATCCTGCGCGAGTACGGGATTCTCGGGTTTATCGAGCCCCTGGGCTTCGAAGAGTGCGCCATGCGCCGCAAGCGCGTCGCGGTGAACGCGATCCAGTCCATCGGCGGCCTGGATGTGTTCCGCCTGGTACACGACACCTTCCATCACCACCTGGCCAGCGAGCATGAGTTCTTCCCGGAACTGACCGGGCTGGTGCATATCTCCGGCGTGGAAGATGTCCAGGCGCCGCTCAATTCGATCCGCGACGGCCACCGCGTGCTGGTGGGCGAGGGCGATATCCTCGGCAATGCCGCGCAGATCGACACCTTGCTCAGCAGCGGTTACAGCGGCTACCTGTCGTTCGAACCGTTTGCGACAAGCGTGCACGAGCTGGCGGATATCCAGCAGGCCTTGGGGGCAAGCATCGCCCACCTGCAGAAACGATAAGGGGCGCGACATGACCACTACCCGATTGACCATGGCCCAGGCCCTGGTGAAGTTTTTGGATAACCAGTACATCGAAGTCGATGGCGTGCAGAGCAAGTTCGTCGCCGGCGTGTTCACCATTTTCGGCCACGGCAATGTGCTGGGTCTGGGCCAGGCCCTGGAACAGGACAGCGGCGACCTCGTGGTGCATCAGGGCCGTAACGAGCAGGGCATGGCCCATGCCGCCATCGGTTTTGCCAAGCAGCACCTGCGCCGCAAGATCTACGCCTGCACCGCCTCCGTCGGCCCAGGTGCTGCGAATATGCTCACCGCGGCGGCGACCGCCACCGCCAACCGTATCCCGTTGCTGTTGCTGCCCGGCGATGTCTACGCCAGCCGCCAGCCCGACCCTGTGCTGCAACAGATCGAGCAGTTCCACGACCTGAGCATCAGCACCAACGATGCCTTCCGTTCCGTGAGCAAATACTGGGACCGTATCAACCGCCCTGAGCAGCTGATGACGGCGGCGATTCACGCCATGCGCGTGCTCACCGACCCTGCCGAAACCGGCGCGGTGACTCTGGCGCTGCCACAGGATGTGCAGGGCGAGGCTTGGGATTACCCGGACTATTTCCTGCAAAAACGTGTGCACCGTATCGACCGCCGCCCGGCCACCGCCGCGATGATCGGCGATGCGTTGGCGGCTTTCCGAGGCAAGCGCAAACCGCTGATCATCTGCGGTGGTGGCGTGAAGTACTCCGGTGCGAATGCCGCGCTGCAAGCCTTTGCCGAGCGTTTTGATATTCCCTTTGCCGAAACCCAGGCAGGCAAGAGTGCCGTGGTCTCCAGCCATCCACTGAATGTGGGCGGCATCGGTGAAACCGGCTGCCTGGCCGCCAACCTGCTGGCGCCCGAGGCCGACCTGATCATTGGCATCGGTACCCGCTATACCGACTTCACTACCTCGTCGAAATCGCTGTTCAAGCATGCCGAGGTGAAGTTTCTCAACCTCAATATCAGCCCCTGCGATGCCTTGAAACTCGACGGCGTGCAGGTACTGGCCGACGCCAGGGTCGCCCTCGACGCGTTGGCCGATGCCCTCGGTGATTACCGTTCCGGCTGGGGCGAGCAGATCGCCGACGCCAAGGCGCAACTGGACGCCGAAGTGGACCGTGTCCATCAGGTCGAATACCACGGCGATGATTTTGTGCCGGAAGTCGACGACCACCTCGACCGCGCCGTGCTGCGTGAATTTATCGAACTGACCGGTTCGTGCCTGACCCAGAGCCGGGTGCTCGGCGTGCTCAACGAGCGCCTGGCCGACGACGCGATCATCGTCGCTGCGGCCGGCAGCCTGCCCGGCGACTTGCAGCGTGCCTGGCGCAGCAAGGGCGTCAACACCTACCACGTCGAGTACGGCTATTCGTGCATGGGCTATGAGATCAACGCCGCCCTCGGCGTGAAGCTCGCCGAGCCGACCAAGGAGGTCTATGCCCTGGTCGGCGATGGTTCCTACATGATGCTGCACTCGGAGCTGGCCACCTCGATCCAGGAGCGCCGCAAGATCAACGTGGTGCTGCTCGACAACATGGCCTTCGGCTGCATCAACAATTTGCAGATCGGCAATGGCATGGACAGCTTCGGCACCGAGTTCCGTTACCGCAACCCCGAGAGCGGCAAGCTCGACGGTGGCCTGGTGCCGGTGGATTTCGCCATGAGCGCCGCGGCTTACGGCTGCAAGACCTACAAGGTCAGCAGTGTGGAACAACTCGAGGCGGCCCTGGCCGATGCGCGCACGCAAAGCGTCTCGACCCTGATCGACATCAAGGTCCTGCCCAAGACCATGGTCCACGGCTACCTCTCGTGGTGGCGGGTGGGGGTGGCGCAGGTGTCCACCAGCGAGCGCACCAACGCCGCCGCGAAAAAACTCAATGAACACCTGGCCAAGGCCCGGCAGTACTAATAACAAGAGGAGCGTTTGTATGTCTTTGAAGCTTGGTGTAATCGGTACCGGCGCCATCGGCCGCGATCATATTCGTCGTTGCAGCCAGACCCTGCTCAACAGCCAGGTGGTGGCCGTAACCGACATCAACCTTGAGCAGGCCGCCAAGGTGGTCGCGGAGTTGAAGCTGGACGCCGAGGTGTACCCGGACGGCCGTGCGCTGATCAATTCGCCGCAGGTCGAGGCGATTCTGGTCACGTCCTGGGGCCCGAGCCACGAGGAATTCGTGCTCGCCGCCATCGCCGCCGGCAAACCGGTGTTCTGTGAGAAGCCTCTGGCGGTGACGGCCGAAGGCTGCCGCAAGATCGTCGACGCCGAAGTGGCCTACGGCAAGCGCCTGGTGCAAGTCGGCTTTATGCGCCCGTATGACGAAGGATATCGCGCCCTCAAGGCGGTGATCGACAGCGGCCAGATCGGTGAGCCGTTGATGCTGCACTGCGCGCACCGCAACCCGACGGTGGGCGAGAACTACAAGACCGACATGGCGATCACCGACACCCTGATCCACGAGCTGGATGTCCTGCGCTGGCTGCTCAACGACGACTACGTGTCGGTGCAGGTGGTGTTCCCGCGCAAGACCAGCAAGGCCCTGGCCCATCTGCGTGACCCGCAGATCGTGCTGCTGGAAACCGCCAAGGGCACCCGTATCGATGTGGAAGTGTTTGTGAACTGCCAGTACGGCTACGACATCCAGTGCGAAGTGGTGGGGGAGACCGGCATCGCCAAATTGCCGGAACCGTCCCAGGTGCAGTTGCGCAGTGGGGCCAAGCTGTCGAATGCGATCCTGATGGATTGGAAGGATCGGTTTATCGGCGCCTATGACGTGGAGTTGCAGGCTTTCATTGATAGCGTGCGCGCCGGGCAGGTCGGTGGGCCGTCGGCGTGGGATGGGTTTGCGGCGGCGGTGGCGGCGGATGCGTGTATTGAAGCGCAGGGCAGTGAGCAGATTGTGAAGGTGGGCTTGCCGGATCGTCCGCACTTCTACGGCTAAATCACTGAAGGAACTCTGTTAAAAATGTGGGAGGGGGCTTGCCCCCGATGGCAGTGTGTCAGTCAACCAGTTGTTATCTGACCCACCGCTATCGGGGGCAAGCCCCCTCCCACAGTTGATTGGTTTCCAATTCAATTCAGGAGTTGATCATGCGAATCGGACTTGTCGGCTATGGCCACGGAGGGCGCTTCTTTCATGCGCCGCTGATTGCAACCCTGCCCGGCGCAACATTTGTCGGTGTCGTCACCCGATCACCCGAACGTCGCCAGCAACTGGCAACCGACCACCCCGGCGTCCAGGCCTTTGACAGCATCGGCCAGATCGTCGAAGCCGGTGTCGATGCCCTGGTCATTTCCACCACCCTCAAGGGCCGCCCGGCGCTGGTGCTGGAAGCCATCGAACACGGTGTGGCGGTGGTGAGCGACAAACCCTTTGCCGCCAACGCCGAACAGGCCCAGGCGCTGATCACTGCCGCCGAGCGTCATGAGGTGTTACTCAGCGTCTACCAGAACCGGCGCTGGGACTCGGACTACCTGACCCTGCGCAAATTGATCGACGCTGGTGCCTTGGGTGAGATCACCCGCTTTGAATCCCGCGTCGAGCGCTACAGCCCGCAAGCCGTGGGCAATGCCAGCGGCGGCGGCTGGTTGCGGGACCTGGGCAGCCACCTGGTGGACCAGGCGCTGCAGCTGTTCGGCCCGGTGGACCGGGTCTTTGCGCAGTTACAGTTCACCCCTGAATACCCGAACCTCGACCATGGTTTCTTCGTCTCCCTGACCCATGCCAACGGGGTGGTTTCCCATTTGTGGGGCAACGCCCTGCAGAACAGCCAGGCTCCGCGTTTTCGCGTCAGTGGCACCTTGGGTTGCTACACCGTGGACGGGCTGGATGGCCAGGAAGAAGCGCTGATGGCCGGCAAGTCGCCGAAAACCGAAGGTGAACACTGGGGTGCAGAAGAACATCGCCGCTGGGGCTGGTTCGAACAGGGGCCGGAGCGTGAGCGAGTGCCGTCGGAGAAGGGCTGCTGGACCCAGTTCTATCGCCAGTTGCAAGCGGCGGTGCAAGGGCAGGGCCCGTTGCCCGTGGATGCGTATGACGCGCTGGAAACCACCCGTATATTGGACGCTGCACGCCTCAGCGCCGAGCGCCAGCAGGTGGTTTCAACAAAAATAGAATAAAATTCTAAAACAGGTTGATATGGAAATTATTTTCCAATAAAGTCTTTTCCAGGTTGCATAAAGTACGTTCGGACTCGATTCGGGCGACTCAACAAAAACAAGATCAAAAACAACCAGGTACCGTCAGATGAAAATCTTCAACGCTGTACTGCGAGTTTTACGCCCTGCCCACACGCCCCGCGGCCTGCCGCGCGCCCGGCCGTTCTACTTCTCCTTCCTTAATATGCTGTGCGTCGAAAACCAAGGCGCGCTGGTCTGCTGCATTCCAGGCGCACCGGTCGTACGACTGCCCGCCGAGCTCTGATAAACGCAACGTCCAAAAAACCAACAAGAAAGTGGAGACAGACCGTTCATGAAGACCCCGATCCGTTTTACCGCGCTGGCTTTATCCATGATGCTGGCCAGCGGTTTTGCCAGCGCTGCCGACATCAAGGTCGGCGTGAGCATGTCCGCGTTCGATGACACCTTCCTCACTTACCTGCGCGAAGACATGGACAAGCAGGCCAAGTCCTATCCCAAGGGCGACGGCGTGCAGCTGCAGTTCGAAGACGCCCGCGCCGATGTGGTCAAGCAACTGAGCCAGGTCGAGAACTTTATCAGCCAGAACGTCGACGCCATCATCGTCAACCCGGTCGACACTGCTTCCACCAAGAACATCATCAATGCCGCGACCAAGGCGGGCATCCCGCTGGTGTTCGTCAACCGCCGTCCCGACCAGAAGGACTTGCCCAAGGACGTCGTGGCCGTGACCTCCGATGACGTCGAGGCCGGCAAACTGCAAATGCAGTACATCGCTGAGAAACTCGGCGGCAAGGGCAAGATCGTGATCCTGCTGGGCGACCTGGCGAACAACTCCACCACTAACCGCACCAAGGGCGTGAAGGAAGTGTTGGCCAAGTACCCGGACATCAAGATCGAACAGGAACAGACCGGTATCTGGCTGCGGGACAAGGGCATGACCCTGGTCAACGATTGGCTGACCCAAGGCCGCGAGTTCAATGCGGTGTTGGCCAACAACGATGAGATGGCGATCGGCGCGTCCATGGCACTGAAATCGGCCGGCAAGGAAAAGGGTAGTGTGCTGATCGCGGGGGTCGACGGTACGCCGGATGGCTTGAATGCGATCACCAAGGGTGACATGGCCGCCTCCGCGTTCCAGGATGCCAAGGGCCAGGCAGTGGGCTCGGTGGAAGCGGCGCGCAAGATGGCCAGGAACGAGCCGGTCGAGCAGAACGTGATCATCCCGTTCCAGCTGATCACCCCGGAAAACGTCGCCAAGTTCAAGTAGCCCTGACATAACAACAATGAACCGGCAGGGCGGTCGTGCACGCCCTGCTGATGGAGTACCGTCTTATGCTCGCTCAAGCCGCTGTCTCGCAGACTCCCGGTATCCAGCCGTTGCCGCTGGACGAACCTTACCTGTTGGAAATCGTCAACATCAGCAAAGGCTTTCCCGGCGTCGTGGCCCTGGCCGATGTACAACTGCGTGTGCGCCCCGGCACGGTGCTGGCACTGATGGGCGAGAACGGTGCGGGCAAGTCGACCTTGATGAAAATCATCGCCGGCATCTACCAGCCCGACGCCGGTGAAATCCGCCTGCGCGGCAAGCCCATCGTGTTTGACACGCCGCTCGCGGCGCAGAAGGCCGGGATCGCGATGATCCACCAGGAACTCAACCTGATGCCGCACATGAGCATCGCCGAGAATATCTGGATCGGCCGCGAGCAGCTCAACAGCCTGCACATGGTCAACCACCGCGAAATGCACCGCTGCACCGCCGAGTTGCTGGCGCGCCTGCGCATCAACCTGGACCCCGAGGAACACGTGGGCAACCTGAGCATCGCCGAACGGCAGATGGTCGAGATTGCCAAGGCCGTGTCCTACGACTCCGACATCCTGATCATGGATGAACCGACTTCGGCCATTACCGACAAGGAAGTGGCCCACCTGTTTTCGATCATTGCCGACCTCAAGGCCCAGGGCAAAGGCATCGTCTACATCACGCACAAAATGAACGAAGTGTTCGCCATTGCCGATGAAGTGGCGGTGTTCCGCGACGGCCAGTACATCGGCCTGCAACGCGCCGACAGCATGAACAGCGACAGCCTGATCTCGATGATGGTGGGGCGTGAGCTGAGCCAGTTGTTCCCGGTGCGCGAGACGCCCATCGGCGAACTGCTGCTGTCGGTGCGCGACCTGCGCCTGGACGGGGTGTTCCAGGGCGTGTCGTTCGACCTGCATGCCGGTGAGATCCTCGGCATCGCCGGCTTGATGGGCTCGGGGCGCACCAATGTGGCGGAAACCATTTTCGGCATCACCCCCAGCAGCGGTGGGCAGATCACCCTGGATGGCGAGGCGGTGCGCATCAGCGACCCGCACATGGCCATCGAAAAAGGCTTTGCGCTGTTGACCGAGGACCGCAAGCTCAGTGGCCTGTTCCCCTGCCTGTCGGTGCTGGAAAACATGGAAATGGCCGTGCTGCCGCACTATTCGGGCAACGGTTTTATCCAGCAGAAAGCCCTGCGCGCCCTGTGCGAGGACATGTGCAAGAAACTGCGGGTGAAGACGCCGTCCCTGGAGCAGTGCATCGACACCTTGTCCGGCGGCAACCAGCAGAAAGCCTTGCTGGCGCGCTGGCTGATGACCAACCCACGCTTGCTGATCCTCGATGAGCCGACCCGGGGTATCGACGTGGGGGCCAAGGCCGAGATCTATCGCTTGATCTCCTTCCTCGCCGGCGAAGGCATGGCGGTGATCATGATTTCCTCCGAGCTGCCTGAAGTGCTGGGCATGAGCGACCGGGTGATGGTGATGCACGAAGGCGAACTGATGGGCACCTTGGACCGTGCGGATGCGACCCAGGAAAAAGTCATGCAGCTGGCCTCCGGTATGACCGCGGTCCACTGACGAACAGCCGCGCGGGCCTGCGGTTGGTCCGTGCCATAGAATAAGAAGGTGATTGGCTATGAACGCAATAACAGACAACAAGCCTGCCACGGCACCGGTCAAGCATCGTCGGCGCTTGCCCACCGAGCTGAGCATCTTCCTGGTGCTGATCGGCATCGGCCTGGTGTTTGAGCTGTTTGGCTGGATCGTGCGGGACCAGAGCTTCCTGATGAACTCCCAGCGCCTGGTGCTGATGATCCTGCAAGTGTCGATCATCGGCCTGCTGGCGATCGGGGTGACCCAGGTGATCATCACCACGGGGATTGACCTGTCGTCGGGTTCGGTGTTGGCGCTGTCGGCGATGATCGCCGCCAGTTTGGCGCAAACCTCCGACTTTTCCCGGGCGGTGTTTCCTTCGCTGACGGACTTGCCGGTGTGGATTCCGGTGGCGATGGGGTTGGGTGTGGGGCTGCTGGCGGGGGCGATCAACGGCAGCATTATCGCCGTCACGGGTATTCCGCCGTTTATCGCCACCCTGGGCATGATGGTCTCGGCCCGTGGCCTGGCGCGCTACTACACCGAAGGCCAGCCGGTGAGCATGCTCTCGGATTCGTACACGGCTATCGGCCATGGCGCGATGCCGGTGATCATCTTCCTGGTGGTGGCGGTGATTTTCCATATCGCTCTGCGCTACACCAAGTACGGCAAGTACACTTACGCCATCGGCGGCAATATGCAGGCGGCGCGGACGTCGGGGATCAACGTCAAGCGGCACCTGATCATCGTCTACAGCATTGCCGGCCTCCTGGCAGGTCTGGCGGGTGTGGTGGCCTCGGCACGCGCTGCCACCGGCCAGGCGGGCATGGGCATGTCGTATGAGCTGGATGCGATTGCCGCCGCGGTGATCGGTGGCACCAGCCTGGCGGGCGGGGTAGGGCGTATCACCGGCACTGTGATCGGCGCGCTGATCCTCGGGGTGATGGCCAGCGGGTTCACCTTTGTCGGCGTGGATGCGTATATCCAGGACATCATCAAGGGCCTGATCATCGTGGTGGCGGTGGTGATCGACCAATATCGCAACAAGCGCAAGCTTAAACGCTGACGCAGTACAAAATGTGGGAGGGGGGAAGTCGAATCGTCGCACCGCCCCTCCCACATTTAATCATCAACAGTCTGTTTCAACCGTTTGTCTTCTATATAGCTCCACAACACTGAATTTCTTGCTATAAACGCACTCCGATGACCATTCGCCAAGCCCGTCCTGGTGCCTTTGGGGGTTATATCGGTAAAAATGCCTGTCATTTCAGTTGCTGTGCCCTCAAGTCGGCCTTAGACTGCCGCCCCTCGTAAATTGAGTGCCGGGTGGCGCTTGGAATGGATGGCGCCTTTCCGAGACCTGCAGAGGTCGACCGGAACGCTCCCTTATTCGCCTTAATGCACGTATTTTTTATAGAGAAATCAATGACAAAGGAAAAGTTGCTGGCCATGCCGGCGGATGACTACATGAATGCCGAACAGCACGCTTTTTTCGAGAAGTTGCTGCAAGACATGAAGGTGGAGCACCACGAGCGCATTGAGCAGAACCGCATCGCCATTGAAAGCCTGGACACCCCGGCCGACCCGGCCGACGCCGCTTCCGTTGAAGAAGAGCGCACCTGGCTGGTCAACGCCATCGACCGCGATCAGCGCATGCTGCCGCAGCTTGAGCGTGCACTGGAACGCATCAAGGAAGACTCCTTCGGCTGGTGCGATGACAGCGGTGAACCTATTGGCCTCAAGCGCCTGCTGATCAGTCCTACCACCAAATACTGCATCGAAGCGCAAGAGCGTCACGAGCAGATCGACAAGCACCAGCGCCAAGCCTGATGCGCTGAAGCTGGGGGATCGCCTGCGCGGTCCCCCGGAGAAAGACCCGTTACGCCCTCGTCTATTGATCTGCTGCAAGCTACCCCACTAAAGGCCCATGGATAATGGCTCGATAGTGGCGTTTAATGCAGGGACAATAATGACAAGCGGTGGGGTGACGAAGATGGCTGGAGACGGATCTCTGATGGGCGCAGCAGTGCTACCGCAACCGGTGGTGCGTGGGTTGCCCGGCTGGTTGATGCCGCTCTTGCAGAGCGCCGCAATGGTGCTGGTACTGCTGGGCCTGGGGTTTGCCAGCCTGCCGATATATCTCTGCCTGCCCATTGCCTTGCTGGTGATCTGGCTGCCAAGCCTTATGAACCGCACATCCCGCACGGCACCGCCCGACACTACCGATGCTATTGGCGAGCTGACCCGTGATCTGTCCTATACCACCAGCCATAACGCACTTTCCGCTGCCGGCGTAGCCTACTCGGTCAAGCAACTGGCGGCTCGTGTGCAATCGCAATTGGGCGCGGCCAAGCAGATCGTCAGCAGTGCCGAGGTGATGATCAGTACCGAAAAGGTCACCTCTCAACTCAGTCGCGAGGCCCTGCAGGCGGCCAGCCAGGCCCATCAACGCAGCACTGAAGGCCGTGAAGTGCTGGCCCAGTCGATCATTCGTATGCATCAACTCAGCCAGCGCGCCAATGCCAGTCGAGAGTTGATTGAAGCCCTGAGCCAACGCAGTGAAGAAATCCAGCGGGTGACCTTGGTGATTCAGTCCATCGCCAGCCAGACCAACCTGCTGGCGCTCAACGCCGCGATTGAAGCGGCGCGGGCCGGTGAACACGGTCGCGGGTTCGCCGTGGTGGCGGATGAAGTGCGTGGGCTGGCTGGCCGCACTGCCACGGCCACCGATGAAGTCGGGGTGATGGTGGCGGATATCCAGCAACGCACTGCCCAGGTGGTTGAGCAGATTCGCCAGCTCTCGGCAGACTTGCACACCGGTGTAGAGCAGGTGGAGCACGCCGGCGAGCACCTGGAGAACATTGCCGGCCTGGCGGCGGGTGTGGAAGGCCAGGTCAATGAAATCGCCCAGGGCACCGACGACAACCGCGTTCAACTCGACAGCCTCTTCCACGCCGTGGAGCAAATGCGCAGCGACCTTATCGTCAGCGACCAGCAAACCCGCCAGTTGGCCGAGGCCGCTGTGCAGATGGAAGGGCAGGCCGAAACGATCAGTGAGCGCCTGGCGGAAGTCGGGCTGGACGACTATCACCAGCGCATCTACGACCTGGCGTGCGAAGGCGCGAGCCGGATTGCCGCGCAATTCGAAGCCGATGTACAGCAGAATCGCATCAGCCTGGATGATTTGTTCGACCGCAGCTACACCTTGATCCCCAGCACCAGCCCGAGCAAGTACCACAGCCGGTTCGATGGCTACACCGATCAGGTGCTGCCGGCCATCCAGGAAGCGCTGTTGCCACGCCATGAAGGCTTGGTGTTTGCCATTGCCTGCACGCCCCAGGGGTATGTGCCGACGCACAACAAGGCGTTTTCCCAGGCGCTGATCGGTGATGCCCAGGTCGACGCGGTGCAGAACCGCACCAAGCGCAAGTTCGATGACCGCACCGGGATCCGCTGCGGCAGCCACCAGCAAGCGGTGTTATTGCAGACCTACACCCGCGATACCGGCGAGTTGATGCACGACTTGTCGGTGCCGATCATGGTCCGGGGGCGGCATTGGGGTGGCTTGCGCCTGGGGTATAAGCCGGAGGGGGCGAAGGCTGTGCGCTAGGGATTGTTGCTGTCTGTGCTTCGCCAGTCGGGAAGCAGCGGGGAAATACAGGCTGCCTGGCAAGCGCTATTGCGCCCGTTGCGGTCAGGCAGCCGGCATTGGGTGGATTACTGCGGTTGATGCAGGCGCTGGTTCAGCTCATCCACCGCCATGGCCCAATCGGCGTCTTCACGCAGTTCTTCCTTGAGGAACTGAGCCTGTTGCGGCGTCCAGAAGGGCGCGTCGATCAACTTCACGTCGTCACTCAGCGGGTGCGCGACGATGAAGGCATCGATCGCTTCGGGTGTTGAGTCCAGGCCCAGTTGTTCAAATAACGTTTCGAGTGTAGGTATTGGCGCATCCATGTCAGTCTCCGTGCGGGTTTCAGGATCGTTATGCATGGGAGGCTTGTGGCGCGGTAGAGTTCGATCGGATTGTCAGGAGGTCAGTGCCCCTGAATCCACTGCAGCCTTGAGTGCCTGCGCGGATTCTTTTCCGGCGCTGGCGGCGGTATCGAGGGTCTTGAACCAACGGTCTTTTTCGACCTGGTGCGTCGTGACGGTAGTCAACGGTGGCTTGGCGCGCATCACGATCACTGCTTGAAACTCACCGTCTACTTCCCTTGCGTCGCCATGGATGAAAAATTCGCCAATATCAAATTCCGTCACGTAAGCCTTCCCTTCGAGGTAACCAACTGCACTGATGAAACCTGGCCCGTGCGGGGGCAAATTCCAATGGACAGGCCAGTATGGCAGTTGTTGAAGGGCTGCGGCGCAGTAAAGTCATCCGGGTGACGAAACGATCCCGTCGTGCAGTGAGGCTTCCAGCCGCTTGGCCAGTTCACAGGCCTCGATGTGGTCGCTGCGAAAGCCTTTGATTCTGCCACTGGTAACTTCGCGGATATGGAAGAAGTTTCTTCCGGCGGGTACAACTTGGTAAAGAACGGAATTGGGGTACCCGTTGGGAGTGCGCAAGCAGTAGTATTGTCGTTCGTCCTGACATGATGAGCGAGTGCGGGAAGACGTAGCGTCGTATGGGCGTCGTTGCATTGTCAGCTCCTGTCGATCTTGTTGACCTACCAGCAGCGTTACAGGTGGTGTTGACCCGTGTTGCTGTTTTAGTATTGTCGTCGGCAGCCCGCACCTGGTTCCGCGCCGAGATGTTTTTGTTTGTATGAGCTGTCGGAAACTGCGTTTTTAATAGTGTTATTCTCTGAAGCGGGTCGACCGGTATTCTCTGGTTATTGAACCTGTGATCTCCTGCGATGCCTGATGTCCCTGCGCTAGGCCCATCGTGCATGCCCGTCCGGGGCTTTGGGCGCAGCAACGGGGTCTTCTTCAGTTTTTCAATGAATGTGTTGTGTGATCGTGCCGAGATGGCCGTTTCTTTGTGCTGCCCGCTCTGGCGGACAGTGCTTTTTTCTATATGGGGGCGTTTCCTTGGCAGTCAGTAATCTGGATATGCACGCGTTGTTCGTGCTGGGTGATTTGCGCGCAAAGTTGGTCAAGCAGTTTCAATCCCGTTTTGTTTACATCACTGAGCAGACGCCGGAAGGCATCTACATCGCCGAAATCGATACCGAAGCGGCCATGGTGGTGGATGACAAGCCCCGTCTGGAGCTCAAAGTGGGTGACCATTTCCGTGCTGCGGTATTGCCCAGTCGCGAAGGTGGCAAGTTCGAACTCAAGTTCCGCGATATCAAGTTGACGGTGTATGGCTTGGGCGACTACGCCTTTGTGTCTTCTACCGAGGGTCAGGGCATCGTCTTCAAGGAAGGCCACAGTGTGATGCTGGTGTTTGCCGCCAATGAACAACTGCAGGAAGGCTTGACCAAAACCCTCAAGGCCGTGACCGGCAAGGCCGCCAAATGGCGCAAGGGTGAGCTGGTGACGTTCAAGGCCAGTGAATAATCGGTAAATACTGCGAACATCTCCTATCTCCCGGAACCTCTACTACAGTTGAGTTGACTTAACTATTCAGAGGCTTCGCGCATAGACAGCAAAGCCGTTCGTTGTTTGCTGCGACATCGCGAGGTGCAAGGGCATGAAAGGATTGAGAACGCTGTTGGCTGCATCGCTGACGACCCTGAGTTTATCCGTGACTTCGCTGCCAGCTTCGGCCGCGCAGGCGCCGGTGCACTTTGCCGATCTGAACTGGGAAAGCGGCAGCCTGATCACCGAAATACTGCGGGTCATCGTCGAGAAGGGCTACGACTTGCCCACCGACACCTTGCCCGGTACCACCATCACCCTGGAAACCGCCCTGGCCAAGAACGACATCCAGGTCATTGGTGAAGAGTGGGCCGGCCGCAGCCCGGTGTGGGTCAAGGCCGAGGCCGAAGGCAAGGTGGTGGGCCTGGGCGATACGGTCAAAGGCGCCACCGAGGGTTGGTGGGTGCCGGAGTATGTGGTCAAGGGCGACCCGGCCAAAGGCATCAAACCCCTGGCGCCGGACCTCAAGAGCGTGAAGGACCTGGCGCGTTACAAGGACGTGTTCAAGGACCCGGAATCCCCAGGCAAGGGGCGTTTCCTCAACAGCCCCATCGGCTGGACCTCGGAAGTGGTCAACAAACAGAAGCTCAAGGCCTACGGCCTGGATGACAGCTACGTGAACTTCCGCAGCGGTTCGGGAGCTGCACTGGATGCCGAAATCGCCTCGTCGATCCGTCGCGGCAAACCGGTGTTGTTCTATTACTGGTCACCGACGCCGTTGATGGGACGCTACAAGTTGATCCAGCTGGAAGAACCACCGTTCGATGCCGAGGCCTGGAAGACTCTGACGGATGCGGATAACCCTGATCCGAAGCCAACGCGGTCGTTGGCATCCAAGCTGAGTATTGGCGTGTCCACGCCGTTCCAGAAGGAGCATCCGCAGATTGCCAAGTTTTTCGAGAAGGTTGAGTTGCCGATTGAGCCGCTGAATAAAGCCTTGGCGACCATGAGCGAGAACCACACCGCGCCTCGGGAGATGGCCCAGGCGTTTCTCAAGGAACATCCAGAGGTGTGGAAGGCGTGGTTGACCGAGGATGTGGCGCAGAAGGTTGAGGCGAGCTTGAAGTAAGCACGAAGCTTACTTACCGAGCGGAGATCCAGAAATGTGGGAGGGGCGGTGCTTCTTCCACATTTTGTTTGCATTGCCGCTTTCGAATCTGGTTTGCACCGCCAGCTCAAGCGAACCCTCTGCGCGTGGCCGATACCGCAGGCGAACACATTGAACAGGACGCAGCAATAGAGCATCCAGGCAATGAGCGAGCGGTCGGCACGGGCGAGTTTTATGGGGCGGCACTTTACTATCAGCCGCCGACGAAATACCTGCAAAAAATCTCAGGGCGACTATCCTGTTTCGCACCTTTCAGGGAGAACCCGCCATGAGTTTTGTCATCGCACGATGGATCGTCGGCGTTTTTACTTGCATCAGCATGGTGCACCTGTATTGGGCTGCCGGCGGCAAACTCGGCAGCCTCGCCGCCATCCCCCAACTGCCCGGCGAATTCGCCAGCGGGCCTCGCCCTGCGTTCAAGCCCTCGGCGCTGGGTACCTTTCTGGTGGCGATGGGCTTGGTAGGCATTGCGCTGCTGGTGTGCCTGCGGGCCGGGCTGTACTTTTCGGCGGTATCCCATGCGGCGTTGCAATGGGGCATCAGCGCGATTGCCCTGCTGATGTTTGCCAGGGCGATTGGGGATTCGGAGTTGGTGGGGTTTTTCAAGAAGGTCGGCGGGTCACGGTTTGCGCGGTTGGATACGTGGTTTTATTCGCCGTTGTGTTTGGTGTTGGGGGTGGGGCTGTTGGTGGTGGCGTGGGGGTGAGGGGGTTACGTCCTGATCAAATAGTATTGAGTCGGGATGCAAGAAAAGAAAGTTGGCTTCACGCAACGCTCAGTAAAGTAGATAGGCATAACACTTCCCTATGTTTTCGGTCACTCGGCCAATAGTTCGAATGATTCAACTTTTCCGATATATTAGTTGTCGGAAAAATCTAATGTTAGTTGCATATAATGATTTTTGCCTTCTTAAATATAATAAGGGCGGTAGCTGATAAAAAATTAATGATCTCCATCGGCACCAAAGAACAGATGCGTGCGCAGAATGCCGAGAGCCTCAACCAGACCTGCGCTACAGTGCCGCAGTCCTCCCGGAAACCCGCGGCGCCACGGCTTCGCGTCTCGACCAATTGACCATTAAGGCGTGTATTCCTACCGGGTGGCGGGGCTTTTCGACGATGCCGATGGCCAGGTCGAACACACCGAAACCCGTCGCCAGTCGTTGTCCAGCGCGTTCACCTGGCGGCCGACGAAGGCACCTCGCTGACCTTGCTCGGGCATTTCCAGAAGGACCCCAAGGGCGCGTTCTACGGTTCGGTGCCGGCCGCTGCCAGAGCCAGGACGGCGAAGTGCAATCCCGTGGTTTTGAGCTGGCAGGCAAGGCCAGTCTCAACGACAACACGGCGGCCTATGCTTACCTGGATAACCGCATCAGCAAGTCGAATAACACCGTGCGTTATGCGCCCATCAACGATATCGGCGTAGACCCGGCCATTAACGCTGAGGGCATCACCACCTACGCGGTACCGCGCCACACTGCTTCAGCGCGACCTACCAGTGGTAATGGCACGCCGATAAGGCAATTTAATGGCCCCTTTGTAACAAAATTCTCGCCAGAATCGCTTTTATTTTCAGGTGGTTAGGTGGGGAAGCAAATGCGCACTGTTGGAATCATGCTGATCGCCTGCTCCCTGGCCGGCGGCGCGGCTGCCGTGCAGGCACGGGAGCTGCGCGAGGGTGACAAGTACATGTGCAGTTGGGGCGCCGGCACGGCCGCCAGGGCCCAGGAGCTCAAGCTGTCGGGGGTGTCGCTGTACGCTGCGCGTCAGAAGATCCAGACCATCAAGTTCAATAAATCCTGGATGCGCATGATGGCCATGGGCATCACCGAGCAGACATATGACAGTCGTTCACGGCTCAAGCCCGAAGCGATTCGCCAGAGTTTCTACCAGGATTGCGTGCGTTACAAAGTGGCACGCAAGTAAAACCCTACTCGCCGGCGCCGGCTTACAAATCCACGACAAACGCGTGTTTCCATTTGCATACAATTGCGCTCCTGATAGAGGAGGCTTGTATGCACACGGTTATTCGCCTTGCGAGGCTGGACGATATCGACGCGTTGTTTGCCATCCGCACTTCGGTGGTGCAAAACCATTTGAGTGTCGCGCAGATGGCGGACCTGGGCATTACGCCCCAGATGCTGGCCGACAGCATCCGTGAAGCACCCTGCGCGTGGGTCGCCGAAGTGAACGGTGTGCGTGCAGCCTTTGCCATGGTCGATCTGGCCGAGGGCGAGGTATTTGCGATGTTCGTATTGCCCTCTCATGAAAATCTGGGCCTGGGCCGGAAGCTGATGGCGGTGGCAGAGGCCGCATTGTTTGAACACCACGACACGCTGTTTCTGATCACAGACGGGCGCGACGAAATCCGCGCCAACGGGTTCTACCGGCGCTTGGGCTGGTCGGTGGTGGAGCGGGTCGAGGCTGACGACGTTCGCTATCAGAAGAGCAGGGGAGGGTAAGCCGATGAGCCCGGCAGAACACCCATCGCCCGCCAGCTTGCGCTTCCTCGCGGTCGGCGTGCTGCTCGTTGCGGTGGTGCTGGGGGGCTATTTCGTGCAACTCAACGCCAAGGCGGATCGCCAGCGCGAAGAAGCGGCCGAGCGTTTGGCACTTTGCCAGCAGATTGAGCGAGTCGCCAGTGTGGCCACATCCGGTGGCCTCGAACTTCGCGATACCTGCAAGCAATTGAGAGCGAACGGGTCGAAGAGTGTCATGCCGCCTTAACTAATAACCATTTTTTATAAGTGGAAATATCGACGGTAGTTGCACCAAAAAGTGGCACTCATATACGTCACTACCTTAAAAAACATGTGGTTATTGAAGGACTTACACCGCTTTTAATCCGACGAAAGGATATAAAATTTTCTTGTTACAGCTTTTTACACTCGTTACTATAGCCGGGCGTTCACCTCCCACGGTTTATGCATTTTTAAATCCCAAGTTTCCATCAGCTACTTGGGATTTTTTTTGCCTGGGATTTACCCCCCGGCGTCAAACTTCACCTTCTGCATACTCCGCACGCATCCGCCCATTGCGTTTGGCCTGGTAAAGCAGCTTGTCGACGTCTTCGACAAAACCCAGCATCGAGCTGTCGGGTTTGACGATGTGCGTACCCACGCCCAGGCTCAGAGTCAGCAGGTTCGATACCGCTGAACAGCCATGTTCGATCTGTTGCTGGCAGATCAGGTGCAGGCAGCGCTGTGCCACCTGTCTGGCCGACGCCGCATCGGTTTCCGGCAGCAACCACACAAACTCCTCACCACCGATACGTGCGATGAAGTCCCGGGGCCGGTTGGCGGCCAGTGACAGGGTACGCGCGACCTGGCGCAGGCACTCGTCGCCCTTGATGTGGCCATAGTGGTCGTTGTACTGCTTGAAAAAATCGATATCCAGGATGATCAACGACAGCGGCAACTGGCTGCGCTGGGCGCTGGCCCATTCGCGCTCGAGCATGGTGTCGAACATGCGCCGGTTGGCGATGCCGGTGAGGCCGTCCTGATAGGAATATTCCTCGAGTTGCTTTTGCAGGCGCACCAGGTGTTCTTCGGTCTTCTTGCGTTCACTGATGTCGAACATAAAGCCAATCAGCGCCTCGACTTCGCCGTCCTTGCGCACTACGTGCACCACGTCGCGAATCCAGACATAGTCGCCGTTCACCGTCAGCGCCCGGTAATCCGCCTCATGGTCCACCCCGGCACGGGATTGCGATACGCAGAAATTCACCACGTATTCGCGGTCGTCCGGGTGCATGCGCGAGACCCAGTCGTCAACGCTGACCCAGCTTTGCGGGGTCCAGCCCAGCAGCGCTTCGATCTGCGGGCCGATATAGCTGAAGGTCATGCTCTGCCAGTCGATACGCCAGGGTATGGCCTTGGTCGACTCCAGCAGTGTCCGGTATACATCGCTGTCGGGCTGGCTCGGAGGGGCAATGCTCATGGTGGACGGCTCGAATGATGGCTAAGTGCCCAGAGCGTCGTGTGATCGACGGTGGGAGTCAAGCGCTTGCCGAGGCAGCAGACGAGAGGTCGAGGGGCGGGCATTGTGGCGGCCCGCTAGCTATTGACAGCATGGCTTGGTGTATCCAGTGCGCCGTAGTAACGCCAGCAGCAATGACGGTGCTCCGGCACGATCACGCAGCCGCTGAGGCAGACGATCAGCAAAGCGGCAACCAGCAGGGTAAGTCGACGGTACATGGTGTTTCCTCTTGGATTGACCTGGGTTAATCCTTCAACGTTGCGGCCTGCCTGAATCCGTCGCGAAGCTTTCAGATATTTCATCAAACCCCGTCATCCTCTGGGCAATACTGCCTTCGAACACTGCCCGAAAATAAATCTGCGCAGCCCGCGACGGATTTTTGCGCACGCGCCGTTCAACCCATCAGCAACCTGCACTTTCGCGTGTTGCATGAAGGAGTTGCCATGAGACCCCTGGCCACATTGCGTTTTGCCTTGCTTGCTCCGCTGGCCCTCGCCGCGTTTGTCAGCACCCCGACTTTTGCCCAGACCGAAATCATCATCCAGCAGGCGCCGCCGCCGCAGCGCGTGGAAATGATCCCGGCCCAGCGCCCCGGTTATGCCTGGGATCCTGGCCACTGGCGTTGGGAAGGGCGCGGTTATGGCTGGGTGCCGGGCCACTGGCAGCCCGTGATGCGTCACGCGCGCTGGGAGCCGGGTCACTGGGAAGCCCATGGGCCGAACTGGTACTGGCGCGAAGGGCATTGGATCCGCTGAACCCTGCCCCTTGGCCCTGAGAACCGCCCGATTGAAAGACCCTGATCCGGACGTCGAGCTGCTGGCGCGTATCGGCAATAACGAACCTGCCGCCGTCAACGAAATGGTGACGCGCAAACTCCCGCGTTTGCTGGCGCTCGCCGGTCGTCTCCTGGGAGACGCCGACGAGGCCAAGGACGTGGCCCAGGAAAGCTTCCTGCGCATCTGGCGCCAGGCCGCCCACTGGCGCAGTGGCGAGGCGCGTTTCGACACCTGGCTGCACCGGGTCGCGCTGAACCTGTGCCACGACCGCTTGCGGCGGCGCAAGGAGCGCCCGTTAAGCGACGCGCAGGCGCTGGAAGTGGCAGACAGCTCGCCATCGCCTGAAGAGCAGCTGGAGACCCAGGACCGCAGTGCACGCATGGCCGCCGCATTGGCGGCCTTGCCCGAACGCCAGCGCGAAGCCATCGTGTTGCAGTACTACCAGGAGCTGTCGAACATCGACGCCGCGGCCCTGATGAATATCAGCGTCGAGGCACTGGAGAGCCTGCTGTCGCGGGCCAGACGCCAGTTGCGCAGCCAACTTGCCGACACACCCGGGCTTGCCCGCCCAGGAAGGGGAAAATCATGACACCCGAACGCTTTGTTTATCTGGCCGACGTCTATGGGGCGGACCTGCGTCGCTGGCCCGAGGCTGAACGGGTAACGGCCCAGGCATTGCTCCGCAGTGGCAATGTGAACGCGCGTAAAGCCTTGCAGCAGGCACGTTGGCTCGACAGCCAGTTGGACAGCCATCAACTTGCATTCCCCGACCCGGCGCTGGTCCGGCAGATACGCCAATCCGCCCCACGCTCATTCTGGTCACGCTATGCCAACTGGTTATCGCCCGCTGGCCTTGTCGGCGTGGGCATTGCCGGCATCGTCACCGGGATGCTGGTGGCGTCCATGAGCGTGCCGCTGCCGATGTTGTCCTCCGAAGTGCTGCCCAGCGTCTTCGATCAAGGCGACGCGGAAGTCGTCTTCAGCGTCAACGCCGAGGAAACCGAACAATGACCGCCAGATCCCTCAAGCCGTGGTTGCTCGTTTCGGTACTGCTCAACGTGTTTTTGATCGGCGGCGTCGGTGGTGGTCTCTACCATTGGATGGCCAACACCCCGCCCGCCGAAGTGGTGGTCAACCCGCACGGCCTGCGCCAGGCGATGGTCAAGTTGCCACCGGAGCGACGCAGGGAGCTGCGCCAACTGCTGCGTCACAATCGCGACGACAGCCAGCCGCTGATCATGGCCGGGCGTGAAGCGCGGTTGGGGGTGATCAAGCAATTGGAAGCGCCGAGCCTGGACCGTGAAGCACTGGTTGCAGAGCTGGCCAAGGCACGGGAGGCCGATATGGCCCTTCGGGCGCTGGTGGACAGCACCCTGGCGCAGTTCGCCAATACCTTACCCCAGGATGAACGGCAGAAGCTGGTAGAGGCCTTGTACATGCGCGGGCAGGCAAAGTCGGCAGGCAACAAACCTCGGTCGTGAGCTGCGAGACCTGAAGTCGTTCGGTTAAGGACGAGCACTGTCCCCGTGGCGAGGGAGCTTGCTCCCGTTGGGGTGCGAAGCGCCCCCAGCGCCTGGTTTGAAAAGACTGCAAAGTGGGCTTGGTAAACAAGGATTAATCGACAGCAGGTCGAGTGCGTATTTACAGGCGGCGTAGAAAGGATTTGACGATATGACGTGTGGCGTCGGTAGTGTCTATATCGTCCACGGCGCCATAAGGGTGCCACTGGCAATCGACAATCTCGTTCAAAGGCCGTGCATCCGCGATATTCACCACCGAGGCTTCAAACACATGGTGCACGGTGTCGCGGGCTTTAAGCTCCTGCAAGTACAGCAACCCGTCCACGTTCAACCCGGTTTCCTCTTCCAGCTCCCGTTCGGCCGCACCGACCGGGCGCTCGTCGCGTTCGACCTTGCCACCCGGCAAGGCCCATTTTGATCTGGCCTTGCGCACGAAGAGGATATGCCCTTCGTGTTCGCAAATGACCGTTGCGCGTATTTTCATCGTCTGTGCCCCGCAGCGGGATGAGTGTCATAAAAGTGTAATGCAATTGTCATGCTAAGTGGTTATGGCGCGCCGCGATGGGGATGTGGATACTGCTCGATTGATGAAAACGGACGAGGAAAACAGATGAGCAGCGTACGTTGGGGCATGATCGGGTGTGGCAGTGTCACTGAGTTGAAGAGTGGACCCGCTTTCTACAAAGCGCCAGGCTCGGCGCTGGTGGCCGTGATGGGGCGGCGCGAGGACGCTGTGCGCGATTATGCGTCACGTCATGGAATTGCCCGTTACTACACCAACGCCCAGGCGTTGATCAACGACCCCGAAGTGGACGCGGTGTACATTGCCACGCCGCCCGACAGCCACCTGGAATACAGCCTGATGGTGGCGGCGGCCGGCAAGCATTGCTGCGTCGAGAAGCCGATGTCGCTGAACGCCGAACAGAGCGCGCTGATGCAGCGCACCTTCGAACGTGCCGGGCTGCACCTGTTTGTTTCCTACTACCGGCGCTCGCTGCCGCGCTTCCAGCAAGTGCGCGCGTGGCTGCAGGAAGGGCGCATCGGCACGTTACGCCACCTGACCTGGACCCTGTGCAAGCCGCCGGCCGCCGAAGATGCCAGCGCCGCCAACTGGCGTACCGACCCGGCCATTGCCGGTGGCGGCTACTTTGCCGACCTGGCCAGCCACGGTTTTGACCTGTTCCAATACCTGGCCGGGGACATCGTCGAGGTCTCGGGCTTTACTGCGCGACAGGCCGGGCACTATGCGGCCGAGGACGCCGTGACGGCCTGCTGGACATTCAGTTCTGGCGCACTGGGCATGGGCTGCTGGAACTTTGTCGCTGATCGCCGGGAGGATCGAGTGGAGTTGATCGGCAGCCGGGGACGTATTCAGTTCTCGGTGTTCGAAGACCAACCGCTGCGCCTGGAGGGCGAAACGCATGAGGTGCTGGAAGTCCCGTGCCACGCACATATCCAATGGCACCACGTACTTGCCATGAACGCGCATATTCGCGGCGAAGCCGAGCACCCGTCGCTGGCGATCGAGGCATTGAAGACCGATCGGATCCTGGACAAGGTGCTGCAACGTAATCCCAATCTGCCTGGATGATGTTTCAAGGAATCGCGGAATGAAATACTGGATGGTCCTGTGGCTGGCACTTGCCACAACGGCAATGGCAGCCCCGCGTAACCAAGGGACGCCTGGGGAGTTTGATTTTTATGTGTTGTCGTTGTCATGGTCGCCGACCTTCTGCCTGACGCACCCGGACAACGAACAGTGTTCGGGCAAGGGCTACGGCTTTGTGCTGCACGGTTTGTGGCCGCAATACGCGCGCGGAGGGTGGCCGGCCTCTTGCGCGCCGCAATCACGGTTGAGCCGCGAAGAGATGGACAAGGGCGCGGCGCTGTTCCCGACGCGCTCGCTGCTCAAGCACGAATGGGCCAAGCACGGCACCTGCAGCGGGCTGGAGCCGCTGGCGTACTTGGAGAAAACCGATACGGCGTTGGGCGTGGTTACCATTCCGCAACAACTGCAACCGTTCAACACGCCGGCGTCGTTGCCGGCCCGCGAGATCGAGGCGCTGTTTCGCGAGAGCAACCCGCGCATGGGCAACCATGGGCTGGCGGTGATCTGCAAAGGCAAGGTGCTGTCGGAGGTGCGTGTGTGCCTGACTAAAGACCTGGCCTTCGCCGGCTGCCCGCGCAATGTGAAAACTCAATGCCGTGATGGCGAAATTCGCATCCCCATGCAGCGCTAAGGCAGCATTGCCACGCGGTAGCGCTCGTCAAAGTCTTCGGCCAACTGCGCCAGGGTGACCTTGCCCAGGCGTTTCAACAGCAGTGCCTGGGCTTGTTCGAAGGCATCCGTGAGCGCTGCATTCACTGCCTGCTCCACCAGGCACTCGGGGTGATCGGTGGACAGGCCGATGGCGAATATCGAGGGCGTGCCCAGGGCGTTGTGAATGTCCAGCAGGGTGATTTCACTCAGTGGTTTGCCCAGGCTCCAGCCGCCCTGATGGCCCTTTTCCGAACGCACATACCCTTTCTCCTTGAGCAGCCCCAGGGTGCGGCGCACCACCACCGGGTTGGTGCCCAGCATCTGCGCGATGGTCTCCGAGGTGGCGCGTTCTTCATGGCGGCCCATATGGATCAGCACGTGGAGCATGCGCGACAGGCGCGTGTCGTTTCTCATCGATCAGCCTTAGGTTGGGTCAGTCGAAAGTATCGTTCGTAACCCGAAAAGTTGCGAGACACTTGACGGTCTATTTTTATGTAACTTATGGTGTGTCGTGAAAGTGCGCGGATAACCCCGTGCACACAACATGGAGTCACTTTCATGATGTACGACGTGATTATCGTGGGCGGCAGCTATGCCGGCCTGTCTGCGGGCCTGCAATTGGCAAGGGCGCGGCGCCAGGTGCTGGTGATCGATGCGGGGCAGCGGCGCAACCGGTTTGCCGCCACCTCCCACGGGTTTCTCGGCCAGGACGGCCAGGCGCCGGAGGTCATTGCGGCCGAAGGGCGCAGCCAGTTGATGGAATATCCGACGGTTACCTGGGTGCAGGGCAGTGCGGTTAAGGTCAACCCACAGGCTGAGGGTTTCAGTGTACGCACCGAACATAGCGGTACGTTTCACGCCAGACGCCTGATCCTCGCCACCGGAGTGGTGGATGAACTGCCGGCGGTCGAAGGCTTGAAAGAGCGCTGGGGGACGCGAGTGTTCCATTGCCCCTACTGCCATGGCTATGAACTTGACCAAGGCCGTATCGGCGTCCTGGCAACCTCACCCCTGGCGATGCACCACGCGCTGATGCTGCCGGACTGGGGCACCACCACCTTGTTCACCAATGGTGTGTTTACCCCGGATGCCGAGCAACAGGCGCAGTTGGATCGACGTGGGGTCAGGGTGGAAAAAGCTGGCGTGCGGCGTATCAGCGGCGAGCGCGCGGACCTGGAATTGCACGATGGCAGGGTGTTCAACCTCGACGGGATCTTCACCATGTCCCGCACGCGCATCGGTCCGTTGGCCGAACAACTGGGCTGTGAATTGGCCGACGGCCCCACCGGGCCTTACCTGCACACCAACGACACTCGCCAGACCTCGGTGCCCGGCGTGTTTGCCTGTGGTGATGCATCCCTCGCCGCCGGGTCCGTGGCGCTGGCTGTGGGCGAGGGCGTACGCGCCGGGGTGGGCGCACATTTCTCGTTGATCAACGCGTGAAGCCATTGCCGCCGCAGGGGCATTTTGTTCAATACCGCTGCGCGCGGGCCTTATACCGTGGAGCCCTGTTTACGCCTCATCATAAAAAGGGAACCGCAATGAGCTTGATCATTTCCATGGCCGCCTTCGCCCTGGCCACGTCCATCACGCCGGGACCGGTCAATGTGGTCGCCCTGAGTTCAGGCGCGCGCTTCGGTTTTGTCGCCAGCCAGAAGCATGTGTTCGGTGCCGCCGTTGGCTTTACCTTGCTGTTGGTACTGATCGGCCTGGGTTTGCACGAGGTGCTGCTGCGCTGGCCCATCCTGACCCAGCTGATCCAGTGGGGCGGGGTGGCTTTCCTGCTGTACATGGCCTGGAAACTGGCGGTGGATGACGGCCGGCTTGACGCGGAGGGCGGCGCGACCGCGCCGTCGATGCTCTACGGCGCGATCATGCAGTGGCTCAACCCCAAGGCCTGGCTGGCCTGCGTGGCGGGGATGGGCTTGTTTGTGGCCGACGGCGACGCGGCGCAGGTCTGGTTGTTTGCCAGCCTCTACCTGGTGATCTGCTACCTGTCCGTGGCGTGCTGGGCCTATGCCGGGACCTTTCTGCGCCGCTACTTGGACAATCCCCACGGCGTGCGCCTGTTCAACCGCTCAATGGCCGCGTTGCTGGTGGCCAGTGTGGGTTATTTGCTGATGGCTTGAGCACCTCGCGGTATTGCCCTGGGGTGGCGGCAAAATGCTGTTTGAAGGTGCGCTGGAAGTGCGCCTGGTCGGCAAATCCCGCAGCGAGGGCCACATCGGCGATCAACTCGCCATTGCGCAGCCGGGTGCGGGCAAACTGGATACGCTGGTTGACCAGGAACGCATGGGGCGTCAGCCCGTAGTACAGCTTGAAGGCGCGGATCAAGTACGACGGCGACAGTTCGGCCGCCAGGCAGATATCTTCGAGTTTCACCGCCTGGGTGCAGTGTTCACGGATGTACTCGGCGGCCCGTTCCAGCTTGTGGTTGACCTCGCGCATTGGTGTGGGTGAAGGGTTCAGGCGCTGCTGGACTTCGCTGAAGTAACTCACCAACGCGCTTTGCTTTTGCAGGAGCTCGGCCTGCTCATTCACCAGCATCCGGTACAACGCCAGCAAGCCGCTGTACAGCAGCGGGTCACGGGTATGCGGCGTATTGAAAGCGCGATAACCCTGGTCGGTGCTGAAGCCCAGTTGGTACTGCAATTCGGTCAGCCAGGGCGTGTCGAGGTAGAGCATGTGATAGGACCATGGCTGATCGTGGATAGGGTTGCAGGCATGCACATCGCCCGGGTTCATCAGTACCACGGTGCCGGCGCTGATCAGGAACGTATCGGCGCCGTAAAGGTAATAGCTGCGCCCGGTGGTGATCGCGCCGATGGAAAAATGCTCATGGGCGTGACGGGTATAAGTGACCTTGCGCCCGTCGGCGATGGTGCGCGCTTCGATGAACGGCAGGCGCTCGTCGCGCCAGAAGCGCGGCGCGGCGGGGCAGGGGGCGGTCAGCGTCATGGGCACGACTCCAGGGCAATCAAGATCAGTAACGGATCGTTGCACAGACCCTGGCGTTTGTGTAGCCGGTGGCTTGGCAGGGGGGGCACGCAGTGATCCGATTGTGCGGCACACCCACGCGGGACGTGGGCGTGCAGATCGCTCAGAGGGGCTCTGGGCACGGCACCAGAAAGGCAGCTTCCAGCAGTTGGCGTGTATACGCATGCTGAGGATCGGCAAAGATCGCCCGCGCATCGCCCTGTTCCACCACCTGCCCCTGCTTAACCACCATCAATTGGTGACTCAGCGCCTTCACCACCGCCAGGTCATGGCTGATAAACAGGTAGGTCAGGTTGTACTTGGTCTGCAGGCTGCGCAGCAATTCCACGACCTGACGTTGTACCGTGCGGTCCAGCGCCGAGGTCGGTTCGTCCAGCAGGATCAGGCGCGGCTTGAGCACCAACGCGCGGGCGATGGCGATGCGTTGGCGTTGGCCGCCGGAGAATTCGTGGGGGTAGCGATGGCGTGACTCAGGGTCCAGGCCGACTTCCTTGAGCGCTGCGATAATCGCTGCTTCCTGCTCGGCTGGCGTGCCCATCTTGTGAATGCGCAGGCCTTCGCCGACGATCTCGCTGACGCACATGCGTGGGCTCAGGCTGCCGAACGGGTCTTGGAACACCACCTGCATTTCCCGGCGCAACGGGCGCACCTGTTGCTGGGTCAGCGTGTCCAACTGCTGGCCTTCGAAACGAATCCCGCCCTTGCTGGCAATCAAGCGCAGGATCGCCAGGCCCAGGGTGGATTTGCCCGAGCCGCTTTCGCCGACGATGCCCAGGGTCTGGCCCTGGGGCAGGCTGAAGTTGATCCCATCCACCGCTTTGACGTAATCGACGGTGTTGCGCAAGAAGCCTTTCTTGATCGGGAACCAGACTTTCAAATCGTCCACTTCCAGCAACGGCGGCCCGACTTCGTTGGTGGCCGGTCCACCACTGGGTTCCGCGGCCAGCAGTTCCTGGGTGTATGGATGCTGGGGCGACTGGAACAGCGTCTCGCACTCGGCCTGTTCGACGATGCAACCTCGTTGCATCACGCAGACGCGGTGAGCAATGCGTCGCACCAGGTTCAAGTCGTGGCTGATCAGCAGCAAGGCCATGCCCAGGCGTGCCTGCAACTCCTTGAGCAACTCCAGGATCTTCAACTGCACGGTGACGTCGAGGGCCGTGGTCGGCTCATCCGCGATCAACAGCTCTGGCTCATTGGCCAGGGCCATGGCGATCATCACCCGCTGGCGCTGGCCGCCCGACAGTTCGTGGGGCAGAGCCTTGAGCCGTTTGTGCGGCTCGGGGATGCCCACCAGCTCCAGCAACTCCAAGGTGCGCCGGGTCGCGACCTTGCCGGTCAGGCCCTTGTGCAGGCCCAGCACTTCGTTGATCTGTTTCTCGATGCAGTGCAGCGGGTTCAACGACGTCATTGGCTCCTGGAAGATCATCGCGATGCGGTTGCCGCGAATATGCCGCAGGGTCTTTTCCTTGAGGGTCAGCAGGTCTTGCCCGGAATAGGTGATGGTGCCGGACGGGTGTCGGGCCAGCGGGTAGGGCAGCAGGCGCAGGATCGAGTGGGCGGTCACCGATTTGCCGGAGCCGCTTTCGCCGACCAGGGCCAGGGTTTCGCCGCGCTTGATATCGAAGCTGACGTTGTTGACCACGCGGTGGTGATGCTCGCCCGTGACGAACTCGACGGAGAGGTCGCGGATTTCGATCAGATTGTCCTGATTCATCTCATTTCCTCGGGTCAAAGGCATCGCGAGCGGACTCGCCGATAAACACCAGCAAGCTCAACATGATCGCCAGCACGGCAAACGCGCTCATGCCCAGCCATGGTGCCTGCAGGTTGGATTTGCCCTGGGCCACCAGTTCCCCCAGCGAGGGCGAACCGGCCGGCAGGCCAAAGCCGAGGAAATCCAGGGCGGTCAGGGTGCCGATGGCGCCGGTGAGGATGAACGGCATGAAGGTCATGGTCGAGACCATGGCATTGGGCAGGATGTGGCGGAACATGATCGCGCCGTTCTGCATCCCCAGTGCCCGGGCCGCGCGCACGTATTCGAGGTTACGCCCGCGCAGGAACTCGGCGCGCACCACGTCCACCAGGCTCATCCAGGAAAACAGCAGCATGATCCCCAGCAGCCACCAGAAGTTCGGCTGCACGAAGCTGGCGAGGATGATCAGCAGGTACAGTACCGGCAAGCCGGACCAGATTTCCAGGAAGCGCTGTCCGGCCAGGTCGACCCAACCGCCATAGAAGCCCTGCAAGGCCCCGGCGATCACGCCGATGATCGAGCTGAGCACGGTCAACGTCAGGGCAAACAGCACCGACACTCGGAAGCCGTAGATCACCCGCGCCAGCACATCGCGGCCCTGGTCGTCAGTGCCCAGCAGGTTGACGCTCGAAGGCGGCGCGGGGGCCGGTACCTTCAGGTCGTAGTTGATGCTCTGGTAGCTGAACGGGATCGGCGCCCACAAGGTCCAGGCGTCCTTGGCCTTGAGCAGTTCCTGGATATACGGGCTCTTGTAGTTGGCTTCCAGCGGGAACTCGCCGCCGAAGGTGGTTTCCGGGTAGCGCTTGAGGGCCGGGAAATACCAGTCGCCGTCGTAGTGCACCGCCAGTGGCTTGTCGTTGGCGATCAGCTCCGCGCCCAGGCTCAGCCCGAACAGGATCAGGAACAGCCACAGCGACCACCAGCCACGCTTGTTGGCCTTGAACCGCTCGAACCGGCGGCGATTGAGGGGGGACAGGTTCATCTCAATGCTCCCGGCTGGCGAAGTCGATACGCGGATCGACCAGGGTGTAGGTGAGGTCGCCGATCAGTTTCACCACCAGCCCCAGCAGGGTGAAAATGAACAGTGTGCCGAACACCACCGGGTAGTCGCGGTTGATCGCCGCTTCAAAGCTCATCAGGCCCAGGCCGTCGAGGGAGAAGATCACTTCCACCAGCAACGAGCCGGTGAAGAAAATCCCGATGAACGCCGACGGGAACCCGGCGATCACCAGCAGCATCGCGTTACGGAACACATGGCCGTAGAGCACGCGGTGGTTGGTCAGGCCCTTGGCCTTGGCGGTGATCACGTATTGCTTGTTGATCTCGTCGAGAAAGCTGTTCTTGGTCAGCAGCGTCATGGTCGCGAAGTTGCCGATCACCAGCGCGGTGATGGGCAACGCCAGGTGCCAGAAGTAATCGAGCACCTTGCCGCCCCAGCTCAACTCATCGAAGTTGTTGGACGTGAGCCCGCGCAAGGGGAACCAGTCAAAATAACTGCCGCCGGCAAACACCACGATCAGCAGGATCGCAAACAGGAACGCCGGGATCGCATAACCGACGATGATTGCCGAACTGGTCCACACATCGAAATGGCTGCCATGTCGGGTGGCCTTGGCGATCCCCAGTGGGATCGACACCAGGTACATGATCAGCGTGCTCCATAACCCCAGGGAGATCGATACCGGCATCTTTTCCTTGATCAGGTCGATGACCTTGGCGTCACGGAAGAAACTGTCGCCGAAATCCAGCCGGGCGTAGTTCTTGACCATGATCCACAAGCGTTCCGGCGCCGATTTGTCGAAGCCGTACATCTTTTCGATTTCCTTGATCAGCGCCGGGTCCAGGCCCTGGGCGCCGCGATAGCTGCTGGAACCGGCCACCGAGACTTCGGCGCCGCCACCGGCAATACGGCTGGTAGCGCCCTCAAAGCCTTCGAGCTTGGCGATCATCTGCTCCACCGGGCCACCGGGGGCGGCCTGGATGATGATGAAGTTGATCAGCAGGATCCCGAACAGCGTCGGGATGATCAGCAACAGGCGGCGAACAATATAGGCCAGCATTTAATCGCCTCCGCTCGCCGCATCGGCGCTGGTATTTGTGTTCGCGTCTGAGGTGACGGCAGATTTTACGTTGGGTTTTGCCCACCAGGTGGCGGTGCCCACGTCATAGCGCGGCGGGGTTTTCGGATGGCCGAGGTGGTCCCAGTACGCCACGCGGAAGGTCTTGATGTGCCAATTGGGGATCACGTAGTAGCCGAACTGCAGCACACGGTCCAGGGCCCTGGCATGGGCGATCAGGCTTTTGCGCGAGTCGGCGTCGATCAGTTCTTCCACCAGTTGGTCGACTGCCGGGTCCTTGAGGCCCATGTAGTTGCGGCTGCCAGGTTTGTCGGCGCTGGAAGACTTCCAGAACTCCCGTTGTTCGTTACCCGGCGAAGTGGACTGCGGGAAGCTGCCCACCATCATGTCGAAGTCCCGGGAACGCACACGGTTGACGAACTGCGAGACGTCCACCCGGCGGATCACCAGGTCGATGCCCAGGTCCGCCAGATTGCGCTTGAAGGGCAGCAGGATGCGCTCGAACTCGGTCTGGGCCAGCAGGAACTCGATGGTCACCGGTTTGCCTGTGGTGTCGACCATCTTGTCGTCAACGATGCGCCAGCCGGCCTCCTGCAGCAGTTGGTAGGCCTCGCGTTGCTGGGCGCGGATCATGCCGCTGCCGTCGGTTTTGGCCGGCTCGAAGGCCTGGGTGAAGACTTCGGCCGGGATTCTGTCGCGCAGGGGTTCGAGGATTTTCAGCTCATCCGGGCCGGGCAGGCCGGTGGCGGCCATTTCGGAGTTTTCGAAGTAACTGCGGGTGCGGGTGTAGGCGCCGTTGAACAGCTGTTTGTTGCTCCATTCGAAGTCCAGCAACAGGCTGATGGCCTTGCGCACGCGCACGTCCTGGAACATCGGCTTGCGTGTATTGAACACAAAACCTTGCATGCCGGTGGGGTTGCCGTTGGGAATTTCTTCCTTGATCAACCGGCCCTCGGTTACGGCCGGAATGTTGTAGGCGTTGGCCCAGTTCTTGGCGCTGAATTCCAGCCAGTAGTCGAACTGCCCGGCCTTCAAGGCTTCCAGGGACACGGTGCTGTCGCGGTAGTAGTCGGTGATGCGGTTATCGAAATTGTAGAAACCCTTGGTGATCGGCAGGTCCTTGGCCCAGTAGTCCTTGACCCGCTCGTAGCGGATCATGCGCCCGGCCTTGACCTCGGCCACCTTGTACGGCCCGCTGCCCAGGGGCACTTCCAGGTTGCCCTTGGCAAAGTCCCGCGTGGCCCACCAATGCTTGGGCAGCACCGGCAGTTGCCCGAGGATCAGAGGCAATTCGCGGTTGTTGGTGCGCTTGAACTTGAACAGCACCCGCAGGGGGGCTTCGGCGATCACTTCATCGACATCGGCGTAGTAGGTGCGGTAGATCGGCGAGCCTTCCTTGATCAGTTCCTGGAAGGTGAACACCACGTCTTCGGCACGGATCGGGTGGCCGTCGTGGAAACGCGCCTCGGGGCGCAGGTAGAAACGCACCCAGCTGTTGTCCGGGGCTTTTTCGATCTTGCCGGCGACCAGGCCATACTCGGTGATGGGTTCGTCCAGGCTCTGCATGGCCAGGGTGTCGTAGATCAGGCTGACATTGTCGGCGGGCACGCCCTTGCTGATAAACGGGTTGAGGCTGTCGAAGCCGCCCATGCTCGACTCGCGGAAAGTGCCGCCCTTGGGCGCATCCGGGTTGACGTAGTCGAAGTGCTTGAAGTCGGCGGGGTATTTCGGCGGCTCGTTGTACAGCGTCAGTGCGTGTTGCGGGGCGGCGTGGGCCGTGGTGCACAGCAACAGGCTGCCGAGCAGTACGTTGCGCAAATACATCATTGGGCTTTCTCCGAAGCTTTCAGCCACCACGCGCTCAGGCCCAGGCTGTAGGGCGGCGTGGCGACGAAGGCGAACCGGTTGCGGTACGCCAGGCGATGATAGTTGAGGTACCAGTTGGGAATGCTGTAGTGCTGCCACAGCAGCACCCGGTCCAGGGCGCGGCCGGCAGCCAGTTGTTCTTCGCGGGTCTGGGCCGCCAGGAGTTGTTCCAGCAGGTGATCGACAATGGGGTTGGCGATGCCCGCATAGTTCTTGCTGCCCTTGATCGCGGCCTGACTGGAGTGGAAGTACTGCCACTGCTCCAGGCCGGGGCTCAAGGTCTGGTTGAGGGTGATCAGGATCATGTCGAAGTCGAATTGATCCAGGCGTTGCTTGTACTGGGCGCGGTCGACGGTGCGTAGGCGTGCGTCGATGCCGATGCTGATCAGGTTCTCGACATAGGGCTGCAGGATGCGCTCCAGGTTCGGGTTGACCAGCAGTATCTCGAAGCGCAGCGGTTGCCCGTCCTTGTTGAGCAGGCGTTGGTCCGACAACTTCCACCCGGCTTCGCCCAGCAGCGCCAGGGCACGGCGCAGGGTTTCACGGGGGATGCCGCGCCCATCGGTCTGGGGCAGGCTGAAGGCTTGGGTAAACAGGTTGGGCGGCAGCTGTTCGCGGTACGGGGAGAGCATCAGCCATTCATGGCCGGTTGGAACACCGGTAGCGGCGAATTCGCTGTTGGGGTAGTAGCTGAGCGTGCGTTTGTAGGCGC
Organism: Pseudomonas sp. SJZ103; assembly: GCF_007828335.1. Classification (NCBI taxonomy): domain Bacteria; kingdom Pseudomonadati; phylum Pseudomonadota; class Gammaproteobacteria; order Pseudomonadales; family Pseudomonadaceae; genus Pseudomonas; species Pseudomonas sp. SJZ103. The sequence continues at coordinate 159,312 of NZ_VIUN01000008.1, read as the reverse complement.
TGCTGAACAGGGTGCGGTTGGTCCACTCGAAGTCGAACATCAGCCCCAGGGCTTCACGCACCTTGGTCTGACTGAAGGTTGGCCGGCGCGTGTTCATGAACAGGCCCTGGCTCTGGGTCGGGATCTGGTGGGCGATCTGCGCCTTGATCACCTCTCCACGGTTGATCGCTGGGAAATTGTAGCCATTGGCCCAGTTCTTGGCCTGGTGCTCGATGTAAATGTCGAACTCGCCGGCCTTGAACGCTTCGAAGGCTACGTCGCTGTCGCGGTAGAACTCCACCTCGACCTTGTCGTAGTTATAGAAGCCCTGGTTGACCGGCAAGTCTTTGCCCCAGTAATCCTTGACCCGTTCAAACACCAACTGGCGTCCAGGGGTGACCTTGCTGATGCGGTACGGCCCGCTGCCCAGGGGCGGTTCGAAGGTGGTCGCCTTGAAGTCGCGGTTTTTCCAATAGTGTTGGGGCAATACCGGCAACTCGCCCAGGCGCAGGATCAGCAACGGGTTGCCGGCGCGCTTGAACACAAAGCGGATGCGATGACGGTTGAGGATGTCCACCCGCGCCACTTCCTGCAGGTTGGTGCGGTACTGCGGGTGGCCTTCGGTCAGCAGGGTGCGATAGGAAAACGCCACGTCATACGCGGTGATCGGCTTGCCATCGTGAAAGCGCGCTTCCGGGCGCAGGTTGAACACCACCCAACTGCGGTCCTCGCTGTATTCCACTGACTGGGCAATCAGCCCATAGCTGGAAGTCGGTTCATCGCCGGACGGCGCGTACTGACCGGTGCCGACCATCAACGGCTCGTTCAGCTCATTGACGCCGTATTGCAGGAAGTTGGGGGTGGAAACCGGGCTTGAGCCCTTGAACGTATAGGGGTTGAGGGTATCGAAGGTGCCAAATGCCATGACCCGCAAGGTCCCGCCTTTCGGCGCTGCAGGGTTTACCCAATCGAAGTGGGTGAATTTGGCCGGGTACTTGAGCGTGCCGAACTGCGTATAACCGTGGCTCTCGGTTATCGTCGCGTTCGCACCAAAGCTCAAGGCCAGACTTATTAGTAGAAGGAGGGGACGCTTCAAGTCAGGGATCCGATCCAGGCGGCTTGGGCTTTATGATCGGTACAGTAACAGCTTGTTCCGGCTGGAAAAAGCCGGTTGGGAGCACTGTAGATCCAATGTGGGAGGGGGCAAGCCTCCTCCCACATTGGATCTACAGTGTTCTTGAAACCTTAGCGCGGCCCGGAAACCACCAGCATCTGCCCCGGCTTCAGCGCCTGGCCAGTACGCGGGTTCCAACGCTTGAGATGCTGCATCTCGACGTTGAAGCGCTTGGCGACGATGTACAGCGAATCGCCTTTCTTGACCTTGTACTGCACCGGCTTCTTGCTACTGGCCACTGCGCGGCGTGTGTCCTGCATCACCAGGGTCTGGCCGACCTTGAGGGCTTGGCCGTTGAGCTTGTTCCAGCGCTGCAGGTCATGTACGTCGACCTTGTTTGCCTTGGCGATCAGCGTGAGGTTGTCGCCACTGCGCACCTTGTAGTTGCGGGTCCGTCCGGCCACCCGTGCGGTCTCAACTTCGTCGAAAACCTGTTTCTTCGGACGCATCGCCAGCAATTCTTCAGGCTTCATCGTCGAAAGGGTGCTGGTGAGCAATTGCGCCTTGGAACTTGGCACCAGCAGGTGTTGCGGGCCATCCAGGGTGGTACGTTGCTTGAGCGCCGGGTTGAGCTGGAACAGTTCGTCTTCGTCGATCTCGGCCAGCGCGGCAACCCGGGACAGATCCATGCTTTGCTTGACTTCAACCACTTCGAAGTACGGCGTGTTGGCAATCGGGTTCAGGTTGACGCCGTAAGCTTCGGGTGCCAGCACCACCTGGGACAGCGCCAGGAACTTGGGCACGTAGTCTTTGGTTTCCTGGGGCAGGGGCAGGTTCCAGTAGTCGGTGGGCAGGCCGAGCTTCTCGTTGCGCTCGATGGCCCGGCTTACCGTGCCTTCGCCGGCGTTATAGGCGGCCAGGGCCAGCAACCAGTCGCCGTTGAACATATCGTGCAGACGGGTCAGATAGTCCAGGGCGGCGGTGGTGGAGGCGGTGATGTCGCGGCGGCCGTCGTAGGCGCGGGTCTGGCGCAGGTTGAAGTAGCGCCCGGTGGAGGGGATGAACTGCCACAGGCCGACGGCATCGCTGCGCGAATAGGCCATCGGGTTGTAGGCACTTTCGATCACTGGCAGCAGCGCCAGCTCCAGGGGCATGTTGCGTTCTTCAAGGCGCTCGACGATGTAATGGATGTAGAGGCTGCCGCGTTCACCGGCGTTCTCCAGGAAGGACGGGTTGCTGGCGAACCACAGGCGCTGTTGCTCGATACGCGGGTTGACGCCCACGTTGTCCTGCAATTGAAAGCCCCGGCGCATGCGTTCCCAGACGTCCTGGGGCACTTCTGGAGCAGGTTTCTCTGAAAGCCAGATGACGGGTTTCTGTTTGATCTTGGCGGCAAGGTTGGGCTTGGGTTGCACGGTGGATTGTGCGGCGAAATTGGTCGATTGGCAGCCCGCCAGCGTGGCGGACACAGCCACCGCCACAGCTTGAGCCAGGCGGGTCAATGCGTCTGAATGGTTGGATTTACGAATAGATGACGACATTGGCTGGAAGTAAGTTCCGGGCAAAAATGTCGGGCGATTCTAGAAAGCACTTGGGTTCCGGTCAACCGTTCAGAAATTACGTATCAGATTGCATCCCTTTAGAACTTATCTTTCCATGCCCTCAAGCTAGCAAATACCTCGGCCCCAGAGCGGTTGTCACGGCCATTCCGTTCGTCCGCTTTTTGTTTAACAGATGTTTCAGAGGTACGCAGGAAGGGGTTGGTACGCTTTTCCAGGGCCAGGTTGGAAGGCAGCGTTATCTCGCCGCGGGCCCGCAGTTGACGGACGTTTTCCACCCGTTCGGAGATGTCGGCATTCTGCGGTTCCACCGCCTGGGCAAACTTGAGGTTACTTTGTGTGTATTCGTGGGTGCAGTACACCAGGGTGTCGGCGGGCAGGGCGGCCAGGCGCTCGAGGGAGGTGTGCATCTGCTCCGGCGTGCCCTCGAACAGGCGGCCACAGCCGGCGGCGAACAGGGTGTCGCCACAGAACAGAACGCCCTGGTGGTAGAAGGCGATATGGCCCAGGGTGTGGCCGGGCACGGCATAGACGTCGAAGTCCCAGCCCAGCACGCTGATGCGGTCGTTATCCTGCAGGGCGGTGTCCCGCGCCGGGATCGGCTCGTTGGCCGGACCGTACACCTTGGCGTCAGTCACACGCTTGAGTTGCTCGACACCCCCGACATGATCGTGGTGATGGTGGGTAATCAGGATGTCGCTGAGGGTCCACGTCGGGTTTTGCTTGAGCCAGGCCAGTACCGGCGTGGCATCGCCGGGATCGACCACGGCGCAACGTTGGGTTTGCTGGTCCTGCAACAACCAGATGTAGTTGTCGGTGAAGGCGGGCAGGGCACTGATCTGTATCATTCTTCGATTCGCCAAGCTGAACACATTGGTGCATCTTAGAACGTCTAGGCGAGTTGGAGAATGCAATGACTGATAAAGCGTTCGCCCAGGCCGATCCTGAGTGGCTGGCCCTGATCGGCGCAGCCCGTGAATGGCTGTCCGGGCCCATCGGGCAATTTCTGCTGGATGAAGAACGGCGCATGCTCGAAGACGAGTTGGGCCGTTTCTTTGGCGGCTACCTGGTGCATTACGGCCCTTCGGCCCAGACCCCGCCCGCCGCGCCCCAGGTGCAACGCAATGTGCGCCTGGGCGCGCCGTTGCCGGGGGTGGAGATTGTGTGCGAGGAGCAGGCCTGGCCGTTGAGCGAGCACGCCGCCGATGTGGTGGTGTTGCAGCATGGCCTGGATTTCTGCCTGTCGCCCCACGGTCTGTTGCGTGAAGCGGCGAGCAGTGTGCGCCCTGGTGGCCATTTGCTGATTGTCGGCATCAACCCTTGGAGCAGTTGGGGGCTGCGGCATGTGTTCGCCCATGATGGCCTGCGCCAGGCGCGCTGCATCTCGCCCTCACGGGTCGGGGACTGGCTGAACCTGCTGGGCTTCGCACTGGAGAAACGCCGCTTCGGGTGCTATCGTCCGCCGCTTGCCTCGGCCAAGTGGCAAGGCCGCCTGGCCGGCTGGGAACGCCGCGCAGGGGCGTGGCAGCTGTCGGGGGGCGGCTTCTATTTATTGGTGGCGCGCAAGATCGTGGTCGGCCTGCGGCCGGTGCGCCAGGTGCTGCGCCAGCCCATGGGCAAACTGGTGCCGATGCCGATGGCCAAGGTCAACCGCAACCAAAGCGAACCGTAGAACTTTTTTGATTTCAGACCTGCCTGTTTTGATGGATGTAACCGATGACCGATAGCGTAGAACTCTTCACCGATGGCGCCTGCAAGGGCAACCCCGGCCCCGGCGGCTGGGGCGCCTTGCTGGTGTGCAAGGGCGTAGAGAAGGAGTTGTGGGGCGGCGAAGCCAACACCACCAACAACCGCATGGAACTGATGGGCGCCATTCGCGGCCTGGAAGAACTCAAGCGCCGCTGCAACGTGCTGCTGGTCACCGACTCGCAATACGTGATGAAAGGCATCAACGAGTGGATGGTCAACTGGAAGAAGCGCGGCTGGAAGACCGCGGCGAAGGAACCGGTCAAGAATGCCGACCTATGGCAATTGCTCGATGAGCAATGCAACCGCCATGACATCACCTGGAAATGGGTGCGCGGGCACATCGGCCATCCGGGTAACGAGCGCGCCGACCAGCTTGCCAATAGAGGTGTGGACGAAGTGCGGGGCTACAAGCAGAGCTGATGTTGGCTGACGTGTTAACATCGCGCCCCTTGACTCACACCACACTGCACACCAAACCGTTGAGAGCTGAACCCTGATGGCCATCCGATCTGTTGTACTCGATACCGAAACCACCGGCATGCCGGTGACCGACGGCCACCGGATCATTGAAATCGGCTGTGTCGAACTCATGGGTCGGCGCCTCACCGGTCGTCACTTCCACGTCTACCTGCAACCGGACCGTGACAGTGACGAAGGCGCCATCGGCGTCCACGGCATCACCGACGAGTTCCTCAAGGGCAAGCCGCGTTTCGCCGAAGTGGCCGATGAGTTCTTCGAATTCATCAACGGCGCCCAGTTGATCATCCATAACGCGGCGTTCGACGTCGGCTTCATCAATAACGAATTTGCCCTGATGGGGCAGATGGATCGCGCGGACATTTCCCAGCACTGCTCGATCCTCGACACTTTGATGATGGCCCGTGAGCGTCACCCGGGCCAGCGCAACAGCCTCGATGCCTTGTGCAAGCGTTATGGCGTCGACAACTCCGGCCGTGAACTCCACGGCGCCTTGCTCGACTCCGAGATTCTCGCCGACGTTTACCTGACCATGACCGGCGGGCAGACCAGCTTGTCCCTGGCGGGAAACGCCTCCGATGGTGCCGGCTCGGCGGAAGGCTCAGGCAACCGCCCTTCGGAAATCCGTCGCCTGCCGGCGGATCGCAAGCCCTCCACCATTATCCGTGCCAGCGAGCAGGATCTGGCCGAGCATGCGGCGCGGTTGGAGGCTATTGCCAAGTCGGCGGGTGCGCCGGCGTTGTGGACCCAACTGACCCACAGTTGATCTCCATTGCTTTCAGAATCTTCATTCGCGTCATCGTCCCCGAGCTTCTACCCTTGAGTGCATAGCCCTCAGGACGACAAGCACTCATGTACAAAGACCTGAAGTTTCCCGTGCTTATCGTGCACCGCGACATCAAGGCCGACACCGTTGCCGGTGACCGGGTTCGCGGCATCGCCCGAGAGTTGGAACAAGAGGGCTTCAGTATCTTTTCTGCCGTGGACTACGCCGAAGGCCGGTTGGTGGCGTCGACCCATCACGGCCTGGCGTGCATGCTGATTGCCGCCGAAGGCGCCGGTGAGAATACCCACCTGCTGCAAAATATGGTCGAGCTGATCCGCCTGGCCCGCCTGCGGGCGCCGAACCTGCCGATCTTTGCCCTGGGCGAGCAGGTCACCCTGGAGAACGCCCCGGCCGATGCCATGAGTGAACTCAACCAACTGCGTGGCATTCTCTACCTGTTCGAAGACACCGTGCCGTTTCTCGCCCGCCAAGTGGCCCGTGCTGCCCGCACTTACCTGGATGGCCTGCTGCCGCCATTCTTCAAGGCCCTCGTGCAACACACGGCAGACTCCAACTATTCCTGGCACACCCCCGGACACGGCGGTGGCGTGGCCTATCGCAAAAGCCCGGTGGGGCAGGCGTTTCATCAGTTCTTCGGAGAAAACACCCTGCGCTCGGACTTGTCGGTCTCGGTGCCCGAACTGGGTTCGCTGCTCGATCACACCGGGCCCCTGGCTGAAGCCGAGGCCCGTGCGGCGCGTAACTTCGGGGCTGACCATACCTTCTTCGTGATCAATGGCACGTCCACCGCCAACAAGATCGTCTGGCATTCCATGGTCGGGCGCGATGACCTGGTGCTGGTGGACCGCAACTGCCACAAGTCGGTGTTGCACTCGATCATCATGACCGGTGCCATCCCGCTGTACCTGTGCCCGGAACGCAATGAGCTGGGCATCATCGGTCCGATTCCCCTGAGCGAATTCAGCCCCGAATCGATCCGCGCCAAGATCGACGCCAGCCCCTTGACCCGTGGCCGGCTACCCAAGGTAAAGCTGGCCGTGGTCACCAACTCCACCTACGACGGCCTGTGCTACAACGCCGAGCTGATCAAGCAGCAATTGGGCAACAGTGTCGAGGTGCTGCACTTCGACGAAGCCTGGTACGCCTACGCGGCCTTCCACGAGTTCTTTACCGGGCGCTACGGCATGGGCACCTCGCGCACCCCGGACAGCCCACTGGTGTTCACCACTCACTCTACCCACAAGCTGCTGGCGGCGTTCAGCCAGGCCTCGATGATCCATGTGCAGGACGGTGGCGCGCGCCAACTGGACCGCGACCGTTTCAATGAAGCCTTCATGATGCATATCTCCACCTCGCCGCAATACAGCATCATCGCCTCGCTGGACGTGGCCTCGGCGATGATGGAAGGCCCGGCCGGGCGCTCGCTGCTGCAGGAAATGTTCGACGAGGCCCTGAGTTTTCGCCGCGCCCTGGCCAACCTGCGCCAACACATCGCCGCCGAAGACTGGTGGTTCTCCATCTGGCAGCCGCCGTCGGTGGCGGGCATCGACCTAGTCGCCACGGCGGATTGGCTGCTGCAGCCGCAGGATGACTGGCACGGCTTCGGTGATGTTGCCGAAGACTACGTGCTGCTGGACCCGATCAAAGTAACCCTGGTAATGCCCGGCCTCACTGCCGGTGGCGCCTTGAGCGAGTGCGGTATTCCCGCCGCGGTGGTCAGTAAATTCCTCTGGGAGCGCGGGCTGGTGGTGGAAAAGACCGGGCTGTATTCGTTCCTCGTGTTTTTTTCCATGGGCATCACCAAGGGCAAATGGAGTACCTTGCTCACCGAGTTGCTGGAGTTCAAGCGCAGTTACGACGCGAATGTCAGCCTCGCCAGTTGTTTGCCATCGGTGTTTGCCCAGGGCCCGGCCCGTTATCAGGGCTTGGGTTTGCGCGACTTGTGCGACCAATTGCACAGCTGTTACCGCAGCAACGCCACCGCCAAGCACCTCAAGCGCATGTACACGGTGTTGCCGGAAATCGCGATGAAACCGGCCGACGCCTATGACCAATTGGTAAGGGGCGAAGTGGAGGCAGTCTCCATTGATGCCTTGCCAGGACGCATTGCAGCCGTGATGCTGGTGCCTTATCCGCCGGGCATTCCGTTGATCATGCCGGGCGAGCGCTTTACCGAGTCGACCCGGTCGATCATTGACTACCTGGCGTTTGCCCGGACGTTCGATAGCAGTTTTCCCGGTTTTGTTGCCGATGTTCATGGGTTACAACACGAAGATGACGGCAGTGGTCGTTGTTACACCGTCGATTGCATCAAGGGTTAAGGATGTTTATGCAAGCTGTAATGAACCCGAAGTATCCAGGGCTCAGTGTGCGGGTCGCCGATGAAGGCTTTGATGCCTACGTGTGGGGCAATGATTTCAGCTTTGAGGTCAACGCCTATGGCGTGCCGGAGATGGGCAGGCGAGTCGATCAATGGCCCGTGGAGCGCATCGTGCCGTACCGCAAGTGTTATGGCATCGACCCGGAAGAGTTCGCCAGTTTCCGCGACGCACCAGACAGTGCGATCTTCATGGCCTACCTGGATGATCGTGCGGTCGGGCATATCGTGGTCAGTACCAATTGGAATGGCTTTGCCCACGTTGATGAACTGGCGGTGGCCTTGCCTGCCCGGCGGCATGGGGTGGCCAAGTCGCTGCTGGATGTGGCGCAGTTCTGGAGCCGCAAGAAAAACCTGCCGGGCATGATGCTGGAAACCCAGAACAACAACCTGGGCGCCTGCCGTCTGTATGAGCGTTGCGGCTACGTGATGGGCGGGATCGACCACCTGCGCTATCGCGGCATTGACCCGCAAACACGCGAGGTGGCGATTTTCTGGTATCGGTTGTTCAAGACCGACGCCGAGCGGTTTTAACTCGCCAGCAGGCCTTGGGCCTTTTGCGTGACAATCTCCAGCAGCGCATTCAGCGCAGGTGAGGTCACGCCATCCTTGAGTGTCAGCGCATACAGGCTGACCATGATCGGCGGTGACACCGGGCACGCATCCAGACCCGCTTCGCGCGCGCCAAACGCAGTGAACGGGTCAACAATCGCCAGGCCTTCGCCGGCTTCCACCATGCTGCGCATCATCTGGTAGGTCTGCACCCGCGTCTGCACCACCGGCAGCGGGCGCAGGGCCTGGAGCTTGGCGTCCAGCAGGCGGCTGAGCGGGTCGTGTCCTTCGAGCCCGATCATCGACTGTCCGGCCAGGTCTTGCAGCGCAATGTACTTCTGCTTGGGCTTGAGCCAGCCGTGGGGTGCAAGCAGTTGCAATTTGCCTTGGGCCAGCACCGTGCTATGGATTTGCGGGTGTTCCGGGTCGTACAGGCTCAAGCCGACGTCGGCTTCGTGCAGCAGCAGGCTGCGGACGATTTCCCGGGTCGGCTGGCTCGACAGGTTGCACGGTGTGTCCTGAAAGCGTCGGCGCAGCAGCGCAATGCTCTGGGGCAGCAGCTGATTGGCCAGTGGCGGCGTGCACAAGGCGCGCAAGGTGGGGGCGTGATGGTGTTTCAGGCGGCTGGCCAGGCGTTGCACCGGTTCCAGGGCTTCGTACACGTGGGCAATTTCTGCCTGCAGCTCCAGGGTTTCCCGTGTCGCCTGCAAACGCCCGCGCACACTGGCAAACAGCATGAAACCCAATTGCTGCTCGGCATCCTTGAGTGCCGCGTCTACATCGCCCACGGGTAGCTGCAACCATTCGGCGGCGGTGCCGAGGTGTCCGGTCTGCAGGATGGCTTGAATCACTTCGAGATGACGTAAACGCATGGCCGGAGTCTATGTGCAGCGCGGAGGGGATTCAATGGCGCAGGCCATCGTGCGCAAAAAAGACGGTGTGGGTCGTGTATGTCGCTGGCGTTCAGCCAGGACCTCACTAGAATGGCTCGTCTGATCATCAACGACCAATGCCGGTTACCGGCACATACAACAAAAACAGGTCTGGTCTCATATGCCTCTACCCTCGACATTTCTCGGGGTAACGGTCAAGCAACTGCTGGTCCTGGTGACCGTAGGCTGCGTGGCTGCTTATCTCTTCAGCAATCACGATGAATCAACCCCGGAAAACCTCGAACTCGAAGCGTTCATCCTTTCCCAGGAACAGGTAGTCGAGCACATCGGCACGGTGCTGGGTATGACGCTGGTCAAGCAGGTGGTGGCGTACCCTGGCTACAATGCACCGGGTTATAAACGCTTGATGTACGAGGTGGAAGGCGAGCGGGGCAGGTTGATGGTGACGCTCAAGCAGGTGGACGGCGGGCAGGGACCTGAATTGACGGAGATTCGCAGCCCGTGATCGCCCAGCCCAGTCAATGCCGTCAATGGCCAGGACTGAGCAGGCACGCCTGGGCGATCAATCTTATGAGGCGAGGACGGTTTGCGATTCGCGGACGATAATGGTCCCCGACTGGATCAGTTTGAACTCATCGCCTTCCAGTTTTTCTACACGGTCGCCAATGGCCAGCTTGTAGGTGGTGGTGGGTGCCGAGCCAGCCAGGTCGCCTTGCGCCGGGTTGGATTCCTGGAACTCATGCACCGAATACACGCGTCCTTCTGCGTCTCTGGCATGAAACTGTCCGACTAATACTGCTGCCATCTGTTTAGAACCTCTGGAGATAAACACTCGATATGCGGTTGTGTAGACCGTCATAAAGAGAGGGAGTTTACCTATTGAAAAAAAATACTATTCGCTGATGTTTTCAGACGGTTCCTACGCATCGACTGGCGCGACAAACGTCTGGAGGATTATCAAAACCTTCTGGTGCACCCGCCGCGAAGCCTCTATAACTACAAGCTCCTTTAGTCACACGTCGGGAAACCCCAATGAGCAAGGTCTACACAATTGCCGTTCTGGTTGGCAGCTTGAGAAAAGACTCGATCAACCGCAAGGTCGCCCTGGCACTGGCCGAACTGGCCCCCGCCAACCTGAAGTTGAACATTGTGGAAATTGGCGATTTGCCGCTCTACAACGAGGACATCGACGGGGCATCACCGCCCGCAGCCTACAGTACTTTCCGTCAGCAAGTACGTTCATCCGACGCGGTGTTGTTTGTGACACCGGAGTACAACCGCTCCGTACCCGCACCGTTGAAGAATGCGATTGATGTAGGCTCCCGCCCTTATGGCCAAAGCGCCTGGAGCGGCAAGCCGGGGGCGATCATCAGCGTATCGCCGGGCGCCGTTGGCGGTTTTGGTGCCAACCACCATCTGCGTCAATCCCTGGTGTTCCTTGATGTGCCGTGCATGCAGCAGCCGGAAGCCTACCTGGGCGGTGCGGGCAGCGTGTTTGACGAGTCCGGCAAGGTGTCGGAAAAGACCAGGCCTTTCCTGCAGGCATTTATTGATGCCTACGGCAAATGGGTAGAAAAACAGAGCGCTTGAATCGGCACCCATTATCCAATGTGGGAGGGGGCTTGCCCCCGATTGCTCTCTGTCAGCCACCGGATTCATTGGCTGACACACCATAATCGGGGGACAAGCCCCTCCCACAGTATTGGATCAGCGCAACCAGTTAGTCCGCGCCAACTCGATCACCTCATCGCCGCGCCCACTCATTACCGCCTTAAGCATGTACAGGCTGAAGCCCTTGGCCTGTTCCAGCTTGATGCTCGGCGGCATCACCAGTTCCTGGGTGGCCGTCACCACATCCACCAGCACCGGGCCATCATGGGCCAGTGCGCGGCGCAGGGCCGGTTCCAGGTCTTCGGATTGCTCCACGCGAATGCCGAGGATGCCCATGGCGTTGGACATGGCGGCGAAGTCCGGGTTTTTTAGCTCGGTGCCGGCATCCAGATAACCCGCAGCCTTCATTTCCATGGCGACAAAGCCCAGCGACGAGTTATCGAACACGATCACTTTCACGGGCAATTTCAGCTGCGCCAGTGAAATGAAATCCCCCATCAGCATGGCAAAGCCGCCGTCACCGGACATCGAGATCACCTGGCGCCCAGGGAAGGCCGCCTGCGCGCCAATCGCCTGGGGCATGGCATTGGCCATGGAGCCGTGGTTGAACGAGCCGATCAGGCGACGCTTGCCATTCATTTTCAGGTAGCGCGCGGCCCACACGGTCGGCGAGCCCACGTCGGCGGTGAAGATTGCATTGTCGTCCGCCAGTTCGCTGAGCAGACGCGCCACGTATTGCGGGTGGATCGGCCGGTTGGCCTTTGACGGTTGCGCCAGGTCGTCCAGGCCCTGGCGGGCTTTTTCGTAGTGCTTAAGCGAGGTATCGAGGAAGCTGCGGTCGGTCTTGCGGGTCAGGCGCGGCAGCAGCGCGCCGAGGGTCTCGCTCACATCGGCAGCGATTCCCAGGTCCAGCGTGGCGCGCCGCCCCAGGGCCTGCGGGTTGCGATCGACCTGGATGATTTTTGCGTCGGTGGGGTAGAACTGGCGGTACGGAAAGTCAGTGCCGAGCATGATCAGCGTGTCGCAGTCGAGCATGGCGTGGTAACCGGAGCTGAAGCCGATCAGGCCGGTCATGCCCACGTCGAACGGGTTATCCCACTCCACATGCTCCTTGCCGCGCAGGGCGTGCACCACCGGCGCCCCCAGCGTGTCGGCCAGGGCCACCACTTGATCGTGGGCACCGGCGCAGCCACTGCCGCAGAGCAGGGTGACTTTCTCGCTGCTTTCAAGGATCTCGGTCAGGCGCAGCAGGTCCTGTTCCGCCGGCAGGGTGCGCGGTGCGTGCAGGGCCGGCCAGGGCTTGAGCTTGTCTTCCACCTCCAGCAACGACACGTCCCCCGGAATCACCACCACCGCCACGCCGCGATTGAGGATCGCCGAACGCATGGCACGGTGCAGCACGTGGGGCATCTGCTCGGGGTTGGTGACCAGCTCGATAAAGTGGCTGCATTCCTTGAACAGTTCCTGGGGATGGGTCTCCTGGAAGTAGTTCAGGCCGATCTCGGAGGAGGGAATTTGTGCGGCAATCGCCAGTACAGGGACATGATTGCGGTGGCAGTCGAACAGGCCATTGATCAAGTGCAGATTGCCCGGTCCGCAACTGCCGGCGCATACGGTCAGTTCACCCGTGGCCGCCGCTTCGGCACCGGCAGCGAATGCGGCGACTTCTTCGTGGCGCACGTGCATCCACTCGATGCTGTCCATGGTGCGCAGGGCATCGGTGAGGCCGTTGAGGCTGTCGCCGGTCAGGCCCCAGATACGCTTGATGCCCGCCTGTTCAAGGGTGGTCGCCAATTGCTGGGCCAGGTTGATTTTCGCCATGAAGAACTCCAATCGTCAGTGAGGTTAAAGCGGCTGATCAATAGGGGACAGTTCGATCACGGCGAATGCTCCGCCTTTAATGTGAAGATTGCGTCATGGCCGCGCGGTATTGCCGGGTGCGCCGGGCGATAAACCATTGGTCGCGCACCAATGCCAGCCACGGCGCGACCTTGGCATTGGGCAAGCGGCCGCGGCTCAGGCGGCGCATCTGGTCACGCACTACGGCCAGGGTGGCGAGGGCGGCCAAGGGTTTGCGCTGCCAACTGATCGGTTTGAGTTGCGGGTTGAGGTCGCGCCCCTCGTGCCAGTGTTTGATCAGTTGCGGTTCCAGCGTCAGGGCGGTAGCAATGCCGGCCATGGCAATACCGCTGTCCAGCACCTGCTGCACGATGGGCAGGCGGCGAATGCCGCCGGTGACCATCAACGGCATCCGGGCGATAGTCGCCAGTTCCTTGGCAAACTCCAGGAAGTACGCTTCACGGGCCAAGGTGCGACCGTCCCGCGCATCGCCTTGCATGGCCGGTGCTTCGTAGCTGCCTCCGGACAATTCCAGCAGGTCGATGGGCAAGGGGTTGAGCATCTCCACCACTGCACGCGCATCGGCCTCTGCGAATCCGCCGCGCTGGAAATCCGCTGAGTTGAGCTTTACCGCGACGCAAAAGGACGGGCTGACGCTGGCGCGAACCGCGTGGATCACCTCCAGCAGCAGGCGCGCACGGTTCTCCAGCGAGCCCCCCCAGCGGTCAGTTCGGTGGTTGCTCAACGGCGAGAGAAACTGGCTGAGCAGGTAACCGTGCGCGCCGTGGATCTGCACCCCGGTGAACCCGGCTTTCTCGGCCAGGCGTGCGCTGGTGGCGAAGCGTTTGATCACGTCTTGAATGTCGTCCTCGGTCATGGCCCTGGGCTTGGCAAACATCTTCGAAAAGCTGCCGAGGTCCAGTGCAATCGCGGAGGGCGCCAGGGCTTGCTGGCCGAGTTTGGCCATGGTCTGGCGTCCCGGATGACTGAGCTGTACCCAAAAGTGCACACCCTTGTCGCGGGCCACATCGGCCCATTCGCGAAAGCTGTCCAGATGCTGTTCGTCTTCGAGGGCAACGCCGCCGGGACCGGTCATGGCACGGCGGTCGATCATCACATTGCCAGTCAACAGCAGGCCGGGCTCGCCGTTGGCCCAGGCGGTGTACAGCTGCTTCAATTCACGGGAAGGCGCTTGATCGGCGTCCGCCATATTCTCTTCCATCGCTGCCTTGGCGATGCGATTGGCGAGGACCTGGCCATTGGGCAGTTGCAAGGGGTCGAAGGGTGACATGAGTTGACTCCGGAGCTTGGGAGGCCTCAGGCTAAGCTTAAAGTTAACTTTAATGTCAAGCGGGCGTTTTGATGAATATTGGTGAGCTGGCAAAGCAGAGTGGGTTGGCGGCGTCGCGTATCCGCTTCTATGAGTCCGAAGGGTTGATCAGCCAGGTGGGGCGCCAGGCCAACGGGTATCGACGCTATGCGCCCGATGCCCTGCAAACGCTGCAACTGATCCAGAGCGCACAGCAGGCCGGGTTTACCTTGCAGGAACTCAAGGCGCTAATGCCCGCGCCGGGGGAGCACAAGCGCGAGGAGTTGATCGAGGCGTTGGAGCGCAAGGTGACGCAGATCGAGGCGATGCAGGCGCAGTTGGCTCATAGCAAGGCGCAGTTGCTGGGCGTGATCGACGCGGTCCGAGCGCAGCCGGAAGGCGTGCCGTGCTCCATGGGGCAGAAGCAGGTGCTGGCGTCGATTAAGATCGGTGCCTGAACAAGCTTCGATGAGCATAGGTATCGACACAACGTAGCAGCCAACGCTAACCACGATGCGAAGCGAGCCGCCCTTGATCTTGCTTTAGATCTTGATCTTGATCTCAGGCGGCCAGGGGGTGGGCTGACCATACATTGGCTTACTTTTGGGCCTCACCAAAAGTGAGTCGCTGTAAGAGCGAAACCATAAGTAGCCGTTACCGCAGCAATGGATATGTACTCATTCCAACCCAAGCACATGGGCGGCCCAGAGGCCGCCATCGGGGGCAAGTCGAATCGTCGCACCGCCCCTCCCACATTTAGCGCGGGGCATCAGTTACAGAGTTGTCAGCTCCAGAGCCGTCACGGGAGCAACCCCCCCCTCCCACATTTGATGCTCAGCGACGACGGAACAGCGGCAGCGGTTCGTCCGTTGCAGCCTGGTACGTCACCGAGAAGTCCTTGAGGCTTTCCAGCGCTTCGTACGGGTCTTTGTCGGCGCGCAAGGCGAAGGCATCGAACCCGCAACGGCGCAGGTAGAACAGTTGGTCGCGCAACACGTCGCCAATCGCCCGCAGCTCGCCTTTGTAACCATAGCGGTCACGCAGCAACCGAGCGTTGGAGTAGTTGCGACCGTCGGTGAAGGCCGGGAAGTTCAGGGCAATGACTTGGAAGTGTTCCACGTCTGCGCCGATCTCCTCGGCTTCTTCATCGGCGTCCAGCCACACACCCAGGCCGCCGTCGCGAGCCTTGAGGGCGTGGCCATGTTCGCGCCACAGCGCCAGCGGCACGATCAGGTCGTCGCAGTTGGAAATGCCGTCGAAGCTCGCGTCCTTGGGCAGCAGGTGCCAGGTTTCGTCGAGGACTTCGTTGTTCTTAATGATTCGCTGCATAGACGCGCTCCTTGAACAGGTCAATGCCGATGCGCTGGTAGGTGTCGATGAAACGCTCATCTTCGGTGCGCTGTTCGATGTACACGTCGATCAGCTTGCCGATCACCTCGGGCATGGCTTCCTGGGCGAAGGATGGGCCAAGGATCTTGCCCAGGCTCGCATCGCGGCTGGCGCTGCCACCCAGGGACACTTGGTAGAATTCTTCGCCTTTCTTGTCCACGCCCAGGATGCCGATGTGGCCGACGTGGTGGTGACCACAGGCGTTCATGCAACCGGAGATGTTCAGGTCCAGCTCGCCGATGTCGAACAGGTAGTCCAGGTCGTCGAAACGGCGCTGGATCGATTCGGCAATCGGGATCGACTTGGCGTTGGCCAGGGAGCAGAAGTCGCCGCCCGGGCAGCAGATGATGTCGGTCAGCAGGCCGATGTTCGGCGTGGCGAAACCGCCTTCGCGCAGCTCGCCCCACAGGGTGAACAGTTGGCTCTGCTCAACGTCCGCGAGAATGATGTTCTGCTCGTGGGAGGTGCGCAGCTGGCCAAAGCTGTAGCGCTCGGCCAGGTCTGCGACGGCGTCCAGCTGCTTGTCGGTGATGTCGCCCGGTGCAACACCGGTCGGTTTCAGCGACAGGGTCACCGCCACATAGCCCGGCTTTTTGTGCGCCAGGGTGTTGCGGGTGCGCCAGCGGGCAAAGCCTGGGTGCTGCTGGTCGAGCGCTGCGAGCTCGGCGTCCTGATTGCTCAGGGCCTTGTACTCAGGATCGACGAAGTGCTTGGCCACACGGTGCACTTCGGCTTCGGTCAGGGTGGTCTGGCCGCCGCGCAGGTGCTCCATCTCGGCATCGACTTTCTGGGCGAACACCTCAGGGGTCAGCGCCTTGACGAGGATCTTGATCCGCGCCTTGTACTTGTTGTCCCGACGGCCGTAGCGGTTGTAGACCCGCAGGATGGCGTCGAGGTAGCTCAACAGGTCCTGCCACGGCAGGAACTCGTTGATGAAAGCACCCACGACCGGGGTACGGCCCAGGCCGCCACCCACCAGGACACGGAAACCCAGCTCGCCGGCCGCGTTGTACACCGGCTCCAGGCCGATATCGTGTACTTCGATGGCTGCACGGTCAGAGCTCGAGCCATTGATGGCGATCTTGAACTTGCGGGGCAGGTAGGCGAACTCGGGGTGGAAGGTGGTCCATTGACGGACGATTTCACACCACGGGCGTGGGTCGATCAGCTCGTCGGCGGCAACTCCGGCGAATTGGTCGGTGGTCACGTTGCGCAGGCAGTTACCGCTGGTCTGAATGGCGTGCATCTGCACGGTGGCCAGTTCAGCCAGGATATCCGGCACATCTTCCAGGGCCGGCCAGTTGAACTGCACGTTCTGGCGGGTACTGATGTGGGCATAGCCTTTGTCGAAGTCGCGGGCAATCTTGGCCATCATGCGGGTCTGGCGCGAAGTCAGTTGGCCATAAGGCACGGCCACCCGCAGCATCGGCGCAAAGCGCTGAACATAAAGGCCATTTTGCAGGCGCAGAGGGCGGAACTCTTCTTCGCTCAGTTCACCTGCTAGGTAGCGTCGGGTCTGATCACGGAACTGCTTGACGCGGTCCTCGATGATGCGCTGATCGTATTCGTCGTATACGTACATATAGGTCCTGTTCTCGGCAAATCTGCGCGCACGGCCGCGCACTCCCAACGGAGCCGGCGCACGATACCAGTTTGCGTTTATGCGCAAAAGTGATGTTTGAGTATATGCACATAACCAAAATGACTAATGAGAAGGGTTATCGTGATACCCACATTTGTCATGCGGGCAATCGTGAACTTTACTGTGAGCGTGTTTGAGTGCAATCACCTATAAAACCGACAAGAGGCGATGCAATGAGCAATCCGACAAAAGCCCGTAAACCTGACAGTACCGTCGATGCCTGGGCCATTCTGTTCTTGATCATTCTGGTGGTGGGAACGGCCGTATTCTGGGTCAGCCACCAATAAAGGACGTTGATTGAGCCTCGATTGGTTCAGGCATTGCCACTATCATGGCGGCCTATTTTCGAGGCTCAAGCATCCATGTTGAAGGTGTTGATTACGTGTGTCTGGTTGCTGGGATCGACGTATGGGGTGATGGCTCATGCAACGTCGGTGGTGTTTCTCAATCCGGGCATGTCGACGGAAACCTTCTGGGTCAGCTACACGCAATTCATGCAGGCCGCCGCCAAGGACCTCGGCCTGGATTTGCGTGTGCGTTATGGCGAGCGTAGTACCGACAACACGCTGCTCCAGGCGCGTGAAGTGCTGCAAGGCAGCCAGCGGCCTGATTACCTGATACTGGTGAATGAGCAGTACGTTGCGCCGCAGATCCTGCGCATGGCCGAGGGCAGTGGCGTCAAGCTGCTGCTCGTGAACAGTGCGCTGACCCCCGATCAGGAGCAATTGCTGGGAGCCCGCCGTGGCATCCGTTTGATCGGCAGCCTGGTCGCTGACGATGAACAGGCTGGCTACCTGATGCTCCGTGACCTGTTGCGCCAGCACGGCCCGGTTGGCCCCGGCCAATCCCTCGATCTGCTGGCCTTTTCCGGCGTCAAGACCACGCCGGTCGCGCAACTGCGTGAGCGAGGCATGCGGCGGGCGCTGGCCGAGCATCCCGAGGTGCGCCTGCGTCAGTTGGTCTACGGTGAGTGGAGCCGCGAACGCGCCTTCGAGCAAGCGACGCAACTGTTCAAGCGCTACCCGCAGACGGCGCTGGTGTGGTCGGCCAACGATCAGATGGCACTGGGTGCCATGCAAGCGCTGCAGGCCAGTGGACGGTTGCCGGGTAAGGATCTGCTGTTCAGCGCACTCAACAGTTCGCCGGAGATCTTGCAGGCGCGATTGGACGGACGCTTATCATCCTTGGTCGCCGGGCATTTCACCGTCGGTGGCTGGGCCATGGTATTGGTTCATGATGATGCCAAGGGCCTGGACATTGGCGCATACGGCGGGCGCGACCGTCAGTTGGCCTTGTTCCAATTGATCGATGCCGGCCAGGCGCGGCGCTTGTTGGGGCCGACACCGTCGGTGAATTTTCGCGCGCTGTCCGCCCAGGGTAAGCCGGCGTCCTATCGTTACCCGTTCAGCCTGCACCTGTTACTGCGCTAGACGCCGGCCAGGTGCAGCACCAACTTGACGATTCCAAACAAGGTCAAGGCAAACACCGCCGTAAACAGAATGCCCAGGATCACGAAGTGGCTGGGCTTGCCGTGGGTGAAGTCCCGCGCGCGATTTTTGCCGCTCTGCACGCCAAAGGCGGCGGCCATGACGCTGTGGAGCATCTGCCAGAAGGTCGGCGGTTTGTTGTTGACTGGATCGTCCATACATCCCTCGACAAAAGGTGTGTGACGGACAGCATAGACAATCCAGGCCGGCTTAGTTGTCGTAACCCAGGTTCGGCGCCAGCCAGCGCTCGGTCACGGCCAGATCCTGGCCCTTGCGCGCGGTGTAGCTGGTTACCTGGTCCTTGTCGACCTTGCCCACCGCAAAGTACTGCGCCTGCGGGTGGGCGAAGTACCAGCCGCTGACCGCCGCCGCCGGGAACATCGCGTAATGCTCGGTGAGGAACACTCCGCTGCGCCCAGCGTGCATTTCGCGGGCCTCGGGGTCGAGCAGTTGGAACAACTGGGCTTTCTCGGTGTGATCCGGACACGCCGGGTAACCGGGGGCAGGGCGGATGCCGCTGTATTGCTCCTTGATCAGCGCCTCATTATCCAGTTGCTCGTCCTTGGCGTAGCCCCAGTGTTCCTTACGCACCTGCTGGTGCAGCCACTCGGCACAGGCCTCGGCCAGGCGGTCGGCCAGGGCCTTGACCATGATCGAGTTGTAGTCGTCGCCGGCGTCCTGGTAAGCCTTGGCCACTTCTTCGGCGCCGATGCCGGCGGTGGTGATGAAGCCACCGATGTAGTCGGTCACGCCGCTGTCTTTTGGTGCCACGAAGTCGGCCAGGGAGAAGTTCGGCTTGCCGTCGGTCTTGATGATCTGCTGGCGCAGGTGATGCAGTTTGGCAATCGGCTGGCCGTCTTCACCGTAGACTTCCAGGTCATCGTCCTGCACCTGGTTGGTCGGCCAGAAACCGAACACCGCACGGGCGCTGATGAGTTTTTCGTCGATCAGCTTCCTGAGCATTTCCCGGGCGTCGGCGTACAGAGCGGTGGCGGCTTCACCCACCACTTCATCGGTAAGGATGCGTGGGAACTTGCCGGCCAGGTCCCAGGAAATAAAGAACGGGGTCCAGTCGATGTACTCGGCCAGGACGTTGAGGTCGATATTGTCCAGCACCCTTGAACCGGTGAAGGTTGGCTTGACCGGCGCGTAGGTGCTCCAGTCGAACTGCGGCTTCTTGGCGATGGCCGCCGGGTAGCTCAGGCGTTCGGTGCGCGCGCTGCGGTTGGAGGTGCGCTCACGCACGTCGATGTATTCCAGGCGGGTCTTCTCGACGAAGCCGGCCTTCAATTCCTTGGACAGCAGCTGCGTGGCCACCCCCACCGCGCGGGAGGCGTCGGTGACGTAGATCACTGCATCGTTGCTGTACTTGGGCTCGATCTTCACCGCCGTGTGCGCCTTGGAGGTGGTCGCGCCGCCGATCATCAGTGGCAGGTGGAAGTCCTGGCGTTGCATCTCGCGGGCCACATGCACCATCTCGTCCAGGGACGGCGTGATCAGGCCGGACAGCCCGATAATGTCGCACTTCTGCTCCTTGGCCACCTGCAGGATCTTCTCGGCCGGCACCATCACGCCGAGGTCGACGATGTCATAGCCGTTGCAACCGAGCACCACGCCGACGATGTTCTTGCCGATGTCATGCACGTCGCCTTTCACCGTGGCCATCAGGATCTTGCCCTTGGCTTCCGGCTTGTCGCCTTTTTCCAGCTCGATGAACGGGATCAAGTGGGCCACGGCCTGCTTCATCACGCGGGCGGATTTCACCACCTGGGGCAGGAACATTTTGCCGGCGCCGAACAGGTCGCCGACGATGTTCATGCCGGACATCAACGGGCCTTCGATCACTTCGATCGGACGCGCGAACGACTGCCGCGATTCTTCGGTGTCTTCGACGATATGGGTGGTGATGCCCTTGACCAGCGCGTGTTCCAGGCGCTTGTTGACCGGCCAGCCGCGCCATTCTTCGGTCTCGGCCTCTTTTACGCTGCCGTCGCCCTTGTACTTGTCGGCGATGGCGAGGAGGGCGTCGGTGCCTTCCGGGGTGCGGTTGAGGACTACATCTTCCACGGCATCGCGCAGCTCGGCCGGGATCTGGTCGTAGATCTCCAACTGGCCGGCGTTGACAATACCCATGGTCAGGCCGTTGCGGATCGCGTACAGCAGGAACACCGAGTGGATCGCCTCACGCACCGGGTTATTGCCGCGGAACGAGAACGACACGTTGGACACGCCACCGGAGGTCAGCGCGTACGGCAGCTCGTCGCGGATATAGGCGCAGGCGTTGATGAAGTCGACGGCGTAATTGTTGTGTTCTTCGATACCGGTGGCGACCGCGAAGATGTTCGGGTCGAAGATGATGTCTTCCGGCGGGAAGCCGACTTCATTCACCAGGATGTCGTAGGAACGTTTGCAGATTTCCTTCTTGCGCGCTTCGGTGTCGGCCTGGCCGGCTTCGTCGAAGGCCATCACCACTACGGCGGCGCCGTAGCGCTTGCACAGCTTGGCGTGGTGAATGAACTGCTCGACGCCTTCCTTCATGCTGATGGAGTTGACGATGCCCTTGCCCTGGATGCACTTGAGGCCGGCTTCGATCACTTCCCACTTGGAGGAGTCGATCATGATCGGTACGCGGGAGATGTCCGGCTCGCCGGCAATCAGATTGAGGAAGGTCACCATAGCCTTCTTCGAATCGAGCATGCCCTCGTCCATGTTGATGTCGATCACCTGGGCGCCGGCTTCCACCTGCTGCAGGGCGACTTCCAGGGCTTCGGTGTAGTTGTCTTCACGGATCAGGCGGGCGAAACGCGCAGAACCGGTGATGTTGGTGCGCTCGCCGACGTTGACGAACAACGAACTGCGATCAATCGTGAACGGCTCCAGGCCCGACAGGCGGCAGGCCTTGGGGATGTCCGGGATCGGGCGCGGCGCGTAGCCGGCCACGGCCTTGGCGATGGCTTCAATATGGCCCGGAGTGGTGCCGCAGCAGCCGCCGACGATATTGAGGAAGCCGCTCTGGGCGAACTCTTCGATGACCTTGGCGGTTTCCGACGGCAGTTCGTCGTATTCGCCGAACTCGTTGGGCAAGCCGGCGTTCGGGTGCGCAGACACGTGGGTGTTGGCTTTGTTGGACAACTCTTCCAGGTACGGGCGCAGCTCGCTGGCGCCGAGGGCGCAGTTCAGGCCCACGGAAATCGGCTTGGCGTGGGCGACCGAGTTCCAGAAGGCTTCAGTGGTCTGGCCCGACAAGGTACGGCCGGAGGCGTCGGTGATGGTGCCGGAGATCATGATCGGCAATTCGATGCCGAGCGCTTCGAACACACCCTGCACGGCGAAGATCGCGGCCTTGGCGTTGAGGGTGTCGAAGATGGTCTCGATCAGGATCAGGTCGGCGCCGCCCTCGATCAGGCCTTTGGTGGCCTCGGTGTAGTTCTCCACCAGTTCATCGAAGGTGACGTTGCGGTAGCCGGGGTTGTTCACATCGGGCGACAGCGAGCAGGTGCGGCTGGTCGGGCCGAGGACGCCGGCAACGAAGCGCGGCTTGGCCGGGTTCTCGGCGGTCTTGGCATCGGCGATCTTGCGTGCCAGGCGTGCGCCTTCGACGTTCAGTTCATAGGCCAGCTCTTCCATGCCGTAGTCGGCCATGGAGATACGGGTGGCGTTGAAGGTGTTGGTCTCGAGGATGTCGGCACCGGCGTCCAGGTAGGCCTTCTCGATCCCGCCGATCACGTCCGGGCGGGTGAGCACCAGCAGGTCGTTGTTGCCCTTGACGTCGCTCGGCCAGTCGGCGAAGCGCTTGCCGCGGTAGTCATGTTCTTCCAGTTTATAGCTCTGGATCATCGTGCCCATGCCGCCGTCGAGGATCAGGATGCGTTCCTTGAGGGCGTGGTGAAGGGCTTGCAGACGAGCGCTACGATCGGACATGGGACTACTCTGGTCAGGCATTACGGAGGGCGTGGATCATAACAAACCTGTGCGGATTTGCGGCATGTCCAGGTTTTGCATGAATATCGTTCATGTTGATGGAGGGCATGGCCCGCTAGAATCACCGCAACTTTAAATCGCACGTATTGAATCGGGACCGGATACATGTCACTTCGTCTTATCGTCAGCGCCGTCCTGGCCTTGATAGCCAGTACCGCGTTGGCGGAAGGTCCCTCTTCGGCGATCTCTTATACCCGCGACATCCAACCAATCTTCACCGAGAAGTGCGTGGCTTGCCATGCGTGCTACGACTCGGCCTGCCAACTGAACCTGGGCAGTGCCGAGGGTGCGACGCGGGGCGCCAGTAAGGTGCCGGTCTACGATGGCGAACGTAGCCAGGCGACCAAGCCGACCCGCCTGTTCTATGACGCGTTCGGCAAAGCTGCATGGCAGCGCGAAGGCTTCAGCTCAGTACTCGACGCCCAAGGCAGCCAAGCTGCGCTGATGGCGCGCATGCTCGAACTCGGTCATCGCGGCGCGCCGTTACAACCCAACGCCAAGTTGCCCGCTGATATTGTGCTGGGCCTTGACCGCCAGAATATGTGCCCGTTGCCGGGAGAGTTCGACGCTTACGCCGGTGCTCACCCCAATGAAGGCATGCCTCTGGCCGTAACTGGCTTGAGCGACCAGCAATACCAGACGCTGCAACGCTGGCTGGCCTCCGGTGCACCGATTGACGAGCAAGGTGTGGCCCCCAGTGCCCAGGAAGCCGCGCAGGTGCTGCAATGGGAAAACCTGTTCAACGCCCCCGGCGCCCGGGAAAGCCTGGTGGCCCGTTGGCTGTTCGAGCATTTGTTTATTGCGCACCTCTATTTCGAAGGCGGTGAGCCGGGGCATTTCTTCCAGTGGGTGCGCTCGCGTACCCCCAGCGGCCAGCCGATTGACCTGATCAACACCCGTCGTCCCAATGACGATCCCGGCACCCGCGTGTACTACCGCCTGTGGCCCGTACAAGGGGTGATCGTCCACAAGACTCACATCACATACCCCCTCAGCGCAGAAAAAATGGCGCGGATCAAAGCCTTGTTCTACAGCGGTGACTGGCAGGCCAGCGCCTTGCCGGGCTATGGCCCCGGCCGTCGTGCCAATCCTTTCGAGACATTCGAGGCGATTCCCGCCCAGGCCCGCTACCAGTTCATGCTGGATAACGCCGAGTACTTCGTGCGCACGTTTATTCGCGGGCCGGTGTGCCGCGGGCAAATTGCCACGGATGTGATCCGCGACAATTTCTGGGCGTTGTTCCAGGCGCCCGACCACGACCTGTACATCACCGATGCTCGCTATCGCGGCCAGGCCACGCCGTTGCTGGCGATGCCGGGGCAAAATGACGACGTGGGCAGCGTGCTCAGCCTGTGGCTCAAGTACCGTGATAAGCGCAACCAGTACGAAGCGCTGCGGCGGGACAGCTATGCCGAGCTGCCGGCGCCCAGTTGGTCGACGCTATGGGTCGGCAACGACAACGCGCTGTTAAGCATCTTTCGCCACTTTGACAGCGCCTCGGTCAATAAAGGCCTGATCGGTGAAGTCCCGCAGACGATGTGGTTGTTCGACTTTCCATTGCTCGAACGCACCTATTACCAGTTGGTGGTCAACTTCGACGTGTTCGGCAACGTATCGCACCAGGCCCAGACCCGCCTGTACTTCGACCTGATCCGCAACGGCGCCGAGCAGAACTTCCTGCGCCTGATGCCCGCCGATAGCCGCGATGCCTTTATGGATGATTGGTACCAGAACAGCGGCAAGATCAAGCTGTGGCTGGACTATGAGGC
Source organism: Pseudomonas sp. SJZ103 (assembly GCF_007828335.1). Taxonomy (NCBI): domain Bacteria; kingdom Pseudomonadati; phylum Pseudomonadota; class Gammaproteobacteria; order Pseudomonadales; family Pseudomonadaceae; genus Pseudomonas; species Pseudomonas sp. SJZ103. The sequence continues at coordinate 134,798 of NZ_VIUN01000008.1, read as the reverse complement.
GATCGATGACGATAAGCCCACTGGCCTGCATCTGGATGAAAAAGACCCGAAGCGTGACTTTGCCAACCAATTGCTTACCCGCTACAGCTACCTGAATGCCAGCCCGGACCCGATCAACCGTTGCGCCGGGGCGTACTGCTCGCGTGATGGCATCGACCCGGCATTGCAGGATGCGGAGCAGGCGCTCAGCCGCCTGACCTCGCGCCCGGCGGCGGGGCTCAAGGTGATCGACCAGTTGCCCGAAGCCACGATGCTGCGTATCGAAACCGCCAGCGGCCAGCGTGTGGTCTACAGCCTGCTGCGCAACCGCGCTCACAGTAACGTGGCGTTCCTGCTCGGTGAGGCCTACCGTTATCAGCCGGGCCTCGACACGCTGACCCTCTATCCGGGCGTGCTCAGCAGCTACCCGAACTTCATGTTCAATATTCCTGCGCAGGAAGTGCCAGAGTTCGTGGCTGAAATGGAGCGGGCCAAGGACGCCAAGCGCTTTGAAAAAATCGTCGATCGTTGGGGCGTGCGCCGCAGCCATCCGTTGTTCTGGCAGTATTTCCACGATTTGTCCCAGTACATCCGCGAAACCACGCCAGTGGAAGAGGGGGTGCTGGATATGAACCGTTATGAAAACCTCTGACTGGGGCGAGAGTCTTTTCCGACAAAATTACTAGGACTTTGTACCTGCGTAATATTTTGGCGTAAACTGCCGGCAAGCCTGTGAGGAGTTTCCATGACTGCCATAACCATTACCGACGCCGCCCACGATTACCTGGCTGACCTGCTGTCCAAGCAGAACACCCCGGGTATCGGCATCCGCGTCTTTATCACCCAGCCTGGCACCCAGTACGCCGAGACGTGCATTGCCTACTGCAAGCCCGGTGAAGAGAAACCTGAAGACACCGCCCTGGGGCTGAAAAGCTTCACCGCGTATATCGACAACTTCAGCGAAGCCTTCCTGGACGATGCCGTGGTCGACTACGCCACCGACCGTATGGGCGGCCAGTTGACCATCAAGGCGCCCAACGCCAAGGTGCCGAACGTCAACGCCGATAGCCCGGTAAACGAGCGCATCAACTACTACCTGCAAACCGAGATCAACCCGGGGCTGGCCAGCCACGGCGGTCAGGTCAGCTTGATCGACGTCGTCGATGACGGCATCGCCGTATTGAAGTTCGGCGGCGGCTGCCAAGGCTGTGGCCAGGCGGACGTGACCCTGCGTGAAGGCATTGAGCGCACTTTGCTGGAGCGCATTCCGGAGCTCAAGGGCGTCCGTGACGTGACAGACCACACGCAGAAAGAAAACGCCTACTACTGAGTAAGGCGTTCACTGCGAACAAAAAACGGCGCCCGTGAGCGCCGTTTTTTTATTCTTTTAATTCAAGCTCTTACACCATCTATCTAACAATAAAGATCAAGTGTGGGAGGGGGCTTGCTCCCGATAGCGGTGCCTCAGTCGTCTCATGAGGAAGCTGACACACCGCTATCGGGAGCAAGCCCCCTCCCACATTTTTTTTCATTTATTCAGTTAAATCAGCGTGTTGTTGATGATTTGTGAATTAAAAAATCAAATTCGAATGTTGACTCTATCTCCCTGACAAGGAAGGTCAAATGTGGGAGGGGGCTTGCCCCCGATAGCGGTGTGTCAGTCGCCTCAGGAGTAGGCTGAAAAATTGCCATCGGGGGCAAGCACCCTCCCACATTGCTCTTTGTGTTTTTTAATTTAAATCAGTGTGTTGGTGTGATTTTATGAAGTAAAAAATCAAGGTCGATAAAGGTGCGCATGCCCGGCCCGATACAGTGACGACTCACTGAAATTGTCACTGGCCAGCACCCGGCCCACCACGATCAGCGCCGTACGCCGAAAGCCCTTGGCGGCGACTTTGTCGGCAATATCGCTGAGCGTGCCGACCACCCAATCCTGATCCGGCCATGTCGCCCGGTGTACCACCGCCATCGGGCAGTCCGCGCCATAGTGTGGCAGCAGTTCGGCGACGATCTTCTCCAGATGATTGACCCCCAGGTGAATCGCCATGGTCGTGCCATGCCGGGCCAGGCTGTCGAAGTCTTCCCCGGCCGGCATGCTGGTTTTATCGGCGTAGCGGGTCAGGATCACGCTTTGGGCGATGTCCGGCAGGGTCAGTTCCGTTTCCAGCAACGCGGCGCAGGCTGCCACCGCCGTTACTCCGGGAATGATCTGGAAAGGGATGCCCAACTCACGCAAGTAACGGATCTGCTCGCCAATCGCGCCATACAGGCTCGGGTCGCCGGAGTGCACGCGGGCCACATCCTGGCCGTTGGCGTGGGCAGTCTTGATCAGTTCGATGATCTGTTCCAGGTGCAGTTCGGCGCTGTTGACCACCTGTTGCGCCTGATGTCCTTCCAGCACCGCCGCCGGCACCAGCGAGCCGGCATAGATGATCACCGGGCAACTGCGGATCAGGCGTTGGCCTTTGACGGTGATCAATTCCGGATCGCCGGGGCCGGCGCCGATGAAGTAGACGGTCATGGAGAATTCCTGTGCAAAAGCGGGCGAGCATGAAGATTGCTCATGATCGGGAAGGGCGATTATCGGGATTTTAGCCGGCGCAGGCCAATGCAAAGGTGGCCTGGGCGGTTTTCTGGCGAGTGATCAACAAGCGGGCAGGACCGCCGCAGAGCTGTTCGGCCAGGGCCAGGGCAGCGCTTTCGGCGATGCCATAACAGCCGGTATGGGCAAACGCCACGGTGGATTTGTGGCTCAGCCGGTCTTCATACGCCGCCAGTTGCGCGGCGCTGAAGCACTGCAACGGCAGATTGAGCAAGCGGGCCAGGGCGAGCAACCCAGGCTCGTCCTGTTTACGGTCGATGCTGGCCAGTGCCGTGACACGCTGGCGCTCAATCCCGCCATTGGCGAGGGCGCTGTCAAACAGGCCCAGCAGGGTGTCTACATCACAACCCCGCTGGCAACCCAGGCCGACCACCAGGGTCATGCCGAGTATTGGTCGTCGCGGTTGCGGCGGAACAGCCAGGCACTGATCAGGCCGAGCGCCAGCCAGAACGCCACGTTGGTCAACTGCGAAGCGATCTTGAACTGCGCTTCGAGGGCTTCCGGCGCCAGCATGGAATGGGTTTCCGGCTGCGGCGCGCCGATCACATGTGGCACCACCAGGATCGCCACGCCCAAGACTTTCAGCAGCCAGTTGCGCCCAAACACGATCAGGGCAATACCGGCCGCCGTCGAGGCAGCGGTGCCGATCCACCAGATTTGTCGTTGCGCCAGGTCAGCGGCGGCAGTGCCCGGCAGCTCCGGTGGCAGGCCCAGAGTGGGCGCCAGCACAAAGGTGGCGTAACCGGCCAAGCCCCACAGCAAGCCTTGGGCCGTACGGGTAGGGGCGCGCAGGGTATAGAGGCCGGCGAGCATCAGGGCGAAGCCGACGGCGACCACGAGGTTGCCGCCGGTGGTCGACAGCACGCGCTGCCAGCCGTCTTCCGGTTCCCAGGCTTCGGCGTCGTGGGTGTGTGCTGCGGCGCCGGCGGCGTGCTCATGCACGACTTCAGTCGCGGCCGGGGCCTTTTCAAAGGTTTCCGCCTGCAGAATCAGCGGCGCGACCCAGAAGCTTTGCAACAGGGTCAGCAACAGGGCGGCGAGCAAGCCGGTGAACCCTGCGGTTTGCGCAATACGCTTGATCATATCGGCAGGCCTCAGTGGCACGGGAACGCGGCGCTGTGACGGGTATCGTGGGCCGCGTTGTGCACCGCCTCGATATGCGAGAAGCCGGCAAAATACACCAGACACGCACCAAGGATCGACGCACCGATGGCGGCGGTCAGGCGTTGGCTGAGGGTGGCGGAGCTGCTGGCGGTGTGCGAGGTGCTGCTGATGATCGACATGGCGCGTCCCTTTCAGGTGTCAGGGTGAAACGAGCGCATGCAAACCCCGCGAGCCAGGCACGCAGGGTTTTAACAGCGCCCGCCCACCGCGGGTTTGTTATTCGATGTTATTCGGGCCGGTCTCCGGGCTTGCGAGGGACACTGGGTCTATAAAGCGTCGCCTTCCCATGCCGTACAGGCACAGTGGATCTGACGCTTCACTCGCTTACCGTTGCGGGGGCAGCACCGGACTCGTCATAACGCTATGACTCACCGGTTTCCCGTTTCACCCTGTGAAGGGCACCCGAAACAAGATGTGTAGGAGAGCATGGGCCGGGGACGGTAGTCAAATGCGGCGAGCCCCTGTAGCCTTGCACCTTCGAGGTTCTTCGGTCCATGCCGAAGCTAAGAAGGGAACGCGGTCCAAGCCGCGGCTGCCCCCGCAACTGTGAAGGGTTTATCTGACTGCCACGCCACTGCCATTACGGCGGGAAGGCGCAGTCGGCGCCGGTCGCAAGACCCGCAAGCCCCAAGCCAGGAGACCTGCCTCGTAACCGATTTTCCAATTCAACCGGGCGGGGTGATCCGGTGACGAAATCCGCGTCTGCGCGCCGCCGCAGGGCCTATCGTCCCGTATGCCCGCCCCAAAGGGCATCCGATGAAAACACTGGCCAAACTCCCCGTCACCATCGTTACCGGCTTCCTTGGCTCGGGCAAAACCACCTTGCTGCGCCATATGCTCGACAACGCCCAGGGCCGGCGCATTGCGGTGATCGTCAACGAGTTCGGCGAGCTGGGCATCGACGGTGAAATCCTCAAGCAGTGCTCCATCGGTTGCACCGAAGAAGAGGCCAACGGCCGCGTGTACGAGCTGGCCAACGGCTGCCTGTGCTGCACGGTGCAGGAAGAGTTCTTCCCGGTGATGCGCGAACTGGTCGCCCGTCGCGGCGACCTCGACCATATCCTTATCGAAACTTCGGGCCTGGCCCTGCCAAAACCGTTGGTACAGGCCTTCCAGTGGCCGGAAATCCGCAGCGCCTGCACGGTTGATGCGGTCATCACCGTGGTCGACAGCCCGGCCGTGGCCGCCGGCACCTTTGCCGCGTTCCCGGACCAGGTCGATGCCCAGCGCAAACTCGACCCGAACCTGGACCATGAATCGCCGCTGCACGAGCTGTTTGCCGACCAACTGGCCAGCGCCGACCTGGTGATCCTCAACAAATCCGACCTGATCAGCGCCGAAGACCTGGCCCGTGTACGCCTGGAAGTCGCCGAAGAACTGCCGCCGGCTGTGAAGGTCATCGAAGCCAGCAGCGGTCGCCTGCCGTTGGATGTATTGATCGGTCTCGGCGCGGGTTCCGAAGAACATATCGACGGTCGCCATAGCCACCACGATCATCACCACGATGGTGAAGACGATCATGATCACGATGCCTTCGATTCCATCTCCATAGACCTGCCCCAAGCCGACGAGGCGCTGCTGCTCGACGCCCTGACCCAATTGGTGGTTCAGCACGGCATCCTGCGCGTCAAAGGCTTCGCCGCCATCCCGAACAAACCGATGCGCCTGCTGATCCAGGGCGTGGGCACGCGTTTCGACAAGCACTTCGACCGTGCCTGGGGCGCCGACGAAGCGCGCATCACACGGCTGGTGCTGATCGGCCAGGAGCTGGACGCGGCGGGCCTCGAAGCGCAGCTGCGCGCTGCCCTCAGCGTTTAACCCATGCACCTGCTCAGGACTCAGCCCGGTGGTTTCGTCGCGGACGACAATATTGCCGACCTTGGCCAAACCCCCGCTGAACTGGTGATTCTGTGCAGCGGCGATTCCAGCCTGGCGCTGCTGGCCGAAGCGGCCCAGCAGTTGCCTGAGGACTACCCCAGCCTGCGCCTGGCCAACCCGATGCAGGTGCAGAACCATGCCTCGGTCGACCTGTATGTAGACGAAGTGCTGCGCCACGCCAAGGTCATCCTGATTTCGCTGCATGGCGGCATCGGTTACTGGCGCTACGGCATCGAGCGTCTTGTGGAGCTGGCCGCGCGCGGCGTCACCCTGATCCTGGTGCCGGGGGATGATCGCCCGGACCCGGAACTCAGCGGCCTGAGCACGGTGAGTGCCGAACAGCGCGACCGCCTGTGGCACTTCCTTCGTCAGGGTGGTTTGGGCAATGCCCTGGACTTCTATCGCTGCCTGGCCAGCGGCTACCTCGAACGCGACTATGCCTGGGCCGAGCCGCAAACCCTGCCGCGCACGGCGATTTATCACCCGCATAAAGCCAACCCTCGTCTCAATGACTGGCAGACCGATTGGCACGCGGATTGGCCCGTGGCGGCGGTGCTGTTCTACCGCTCGCACCTGCAGGCGGCCAATACCGGTTTTATTGATGTGTTCTGCCAGCGCTTGCAGGCGGCGGGCCTTAACCCGTTGCCGATGGCGGTGGCCAGTTTGAAAGAGCCCGGCTGCCTGACGGTGGTCGAGGACCTGCTGGATGAGGTCGGCGCGGCGGTGATCCTGAACACCACCGGTTTTGCCCAATCCAGCCCCGAAGCCCCGCATCTGCGGCCGTTTCGTCGCAATATCCCGGTAATCCAGGCGATTTGCGCCCAGGATAACCAGCCGGGCTGGCAGGCCAGCGAGCAAGGCCTTGGCCCTCGCGACCTGGCGATGCACATTGCCTTGCCCGAGCTGGATGGGCGGATTATCAGCCGGCCGATCAGCTTCAAGGATCTGGCCTGGCGCAGCGAGCGCAGCCAGTCGGACGTGGTGTGCTACCGCGCAGCGCCCGAGCGCATGGATTTCGTCGCTGAATTGGCGCGCCGTTGGGTCGAACTGGCACGGCTGCCGAATGCGGATAAACGCATTGCGCTGATCCTCGCCAACTACCCGACCCGCGACGGTCGCATCGGCAATGGCGTGGGCCTGGACACCCCGGCCGCCGCGCTGAATATCCTGCGCGCCCTGCAAGCCGAAGGTTATCCGGTGCAGGATCAATTGCCCGAAAGCGGCACTACGCTGATCCATGATCTGCTCGGCGGCGTCACCAACGATCTCGACAGCCTCGACCTGCGCCCCTGCCATCAAAGCCTGGGCCTGGACGACTACGAGGCGATGTTCCAGCGCTTGCCTGAGTCCAATCGCCAGGCGGTGCTGGAGCGTTGGGGCGCTCCGCACAACGATCCGATGTTCCGCGACGGCCGCCTGATGATCGCCGGCCTGCGCCTGGGCCTGACCTTCATCGGCATCCAGCCGGCCCGGGGTTACCAGGTGGATGCCAGCGCGGTGTACCACGACCCGGACCTGGTGCCGCCCCACGGCTACCTGGCGTTCTACTTCTGGTTGCGCCACACCTACGGCGCCCATGGCGTGATCCATGTGGGCAAGCACGGCAACCTGGAATGGCTGCCGGGCAAGGGCGTGGGGCTCTCGGAGAACTGCTGGCCGGATGCGCTGCTGGGGCCGCTGCCGAACATCTACCCGTTTATCGTCAACGACCCGGGCGAGGGCGCCCAGGCCAAGCGGCGCACCCAGGCGGTGATCATCGACCACCTGATGCCGCCGCTGACCCGCGCCGAAACCTACGGGCCGTTGCGTAATCTGGAGCTATTGGCGGACGAATACTACGAAGCCCAACTGCTCGACCCGCGCCGTGCCCGCGAACTGCAAAAAGACATCCTCCAACTGGTTCGCGAAACCCGTATCGACCAGGAGCTTGAACTGGATGGCGACGCCGATGCTGCGATTTGGCTGCCGCGCCTGGACACCTACCTGTGTGACTTGAAGGAATCGCAGATCCGTGACGGCCTGCATATCTTTGGCGAGTCCCCGCAGGGTCGCTTGCGGATTGACACCCTGCTGGCTTTGCTGCGCATCCCGCGTGGCGATGGCCGTGGCCCGCAATCGAGCCTGCTGCGCGTGTTGGCCAAAGCCTTCGAGTTGGGCTTCGACCCGCTGGACTGCGCCCTGGCTGAGCCCTGGACCGGACGACGCCCGGCGGTGTTGCAGACGATCGATACGCAGTTGTGGCGTACCGCTGGTGATACCCGCGAGCGCCTGGAACTGTACGCCGCGCGACTGATCGAGCAGGCATTGGAAGGGCCGGTGGAACAGCTGGAAGAGCCCGGCTGGGAGGATGTGAAGGCGGTGATCGAAAGCCTGCGCATTGTGGTCGCGCCACGCCTGGATGCCTGCGGCCCTGCGGAAATGCACGGCTTGCTGGATGCCCTCGGCGGGCGTTTTGTGCCGGCTGGGCCAAGCGGCGCGCCGAGCCGTGGGCGCCTGGATGTGCTGCCTACCGGGCGCAATTTCTTTACCGTGGATGTGCGTAACCTGCCCACGACCACGGCATGGCGCATCGGTTTCCAGTCGGCCAACCTGATGCTTGAGCGGCACCTGCAGGACCACGGCGACCACCTGCGCCAGCTCGGCCTGTCGGTGTGGGGCACGGCCACCATGCGCACCGGTGGCGACGACATCGCCCAGGCCATGGCGCTGATGGGCGTACGGCCGGTGTGGGCCACGGGCAGTCAACGGGTGGATGACTTTGAAATCCTGCCGATCAGCCTGCTGGACCGCCCGCGCGTGGACGTCACGCTGCGCGTGTCCGGGTTTTTCCGCGATGCGTTCGCCAACCTGATCCGCCTGTTCGACGCGGCGGTGCAAGCGGTGGCTGCCCTGGATGAGCCGGACGACATGAACCCACTGGCCGCCAAGGTGCGCAGTGAGCGCGCGGCGTTGCTGGCGTCCGGCCTGGATGACGAGGTGGCGGCGAAACAGGCCGGCTGGCGTATCTTCGGGGCCAAGCCCGGTGCCTATGGCGCGGGCGTGCAGGGCGCCATTGACGGGCGTCTGTGGCAAAGCCGCGAGGACTTGGCCGAGGTCTACCTGAACTGGGGCGGCTACGCCTATGGCGGTTCCGATGAAGGCACCGCCGCTCGCGAGCAGTTCGTCCAGCGCCTGAGCCAGGTGCAGGCGGTGTTGCAGAACCAGGATAACCGCGAGCACGACCTGCTCGACTCCAACGACTACTACCAGTTCCAGGGCGGCATGCTCGCTGCCGTGGAAACCCTGAGCGGCGACAAGGCCGTCAGCTACCATGGCGACCACAGCCAGCCGGACCTGCCCAGGATTCGCACCTTGAAGGAAGAGCTGAACCGGGTGATCCGTTCCCGCGCCGCCAACCCCAAGTGGATCGACGGGGTGAAGCGCCACGGCTATAAAGGTGCGTTCGAAATGGCCGCGACCGTGGACAATCTGTTCGCCTTCGACGCCACCACTGAGCTGATTGACGATCATCAATATGCATTGCTCGCCGACGCCTACCTGCTCGACCCTGACACCCGGGCCTTTGTGCAGCAGCACAACCCCGCAGCGCTGCGTGATATGACCGAGCGCATGCTCGAAGCTCAGCAGCGCGGTTTGTGGCAGGAACCGGGGGCGTACCGCGAGGCGTTGGAAAACCTGTTGCTGGATATAGAAGAAGACAGCTGATGACCAATATTCCCCATTTCCCGCTGTCCGCCGTGGTCGGCGCCGACGACCTGAAACTGGCGCTGTGCCTGACCGCCATCGACCCGAAGATCGGTGGCGTGCTGATTGAAGGCCCACGCGGCATGGCCAAATCAACCCTGGCCCGTGGCCTGGCGGATCTGCTGGCCAGCGGGCAATTTGTCACCTTGCCGCTGGGCGCCACCGAAGAGCGTCTGGTCGGGACCCTGGACCTCGACGCCGCGCTGGGCGAAGGCCGCGCGCAGTTTTCCCCTGGCGTGCTGGCCAAGGCGGACGGCGGCGTGTTGTATGTGGATGAAGTCAACTTGTTGCCTGATCACCTGGTGGACCTGTTGCTCGACGTCGCCGCCAGCGGCACCAACCTGATCGAACGCGACGGCATCTCCCATCGGCATTCGGCGCGCTTTGTACTGATCGGCACGATGAACCCGGAGGAGGGCGAGTTGCGCCCGCAGCTGCTGGACCGTTTCGGTTTCAACGTAGCGCTGAGCGGGCAGACGGTGCCGTCCGAGCGCGGGCAGATCATCCGGCGTCGCCTGGATTTCGACAGCGACCCCGCCGCTTTCTGCGCGCAGTGGACCGAGCAGCAGGCAGCGTTGCGCGAGCGCTGCACCCAGGCGCGGGCGCGGCTGGACAGTATCGATCTGGATGATCAGGCCTTGGCGCAGATCACCGAGCGTTGCTTTGCCGCAGGTGTCGACGGCTTGCGTGCTGACCTGGTCTGGCTGCGCGGCGCCCGGGCCCACGCGGCGTGGCGGGGCGCGGATAAAATTGCCGAAGAAGACATCGAAGCGGTTGCGGAATTTGCCTTGCGCCACCGTCGCCAGGAGCAATCTCCACCGGCCAGCCCACCCAATCAAGGGCAGTCGCCGACACCCTCGGATACGTCGCCCGGGCAAGGCCAATGGGGCGACATGCCCGCGCCGGCCCTGCCCACCGGCACACGCCGAGACGTGCCCACCTGGCCAAAAAAGCCCTAGGCATTCGCCCCCGACCTGACGCGGGGGCGGATGCCCGCCCCAAGGCGGGGCGACTGGACAACGGCAGGCAGGGCAAGGCACGCAGTGCGCAGCAGGGTTCGATCAACTGGCCGGGCACCTTGCTCGGCGGTCGGCCGCACTCCCGTGAAGACCTGCGCTACCACCTGCGCAGCCGCTCGCCCCATGAGTTGTGGCTGGTGATCGTGGATGCGTCGGCGTCCACCCGGCGGCATCGTGCATTAACCGACGCGAAGGGATTGCTCGCCCAGCTGTTTGACGACGCCTACCGGCAACGCGCACGCATGGCGTTGTTGACCGCCAGCGGCCAGGCGCCGAAGTGGCAGGTACAGGGGTTGAAAGCAGCGAAAGGCCTGGCGGGCTGGCTGGATCAGTTGGGTGCAGGCGGTGGTACGCCATTGCTGGCGGCGCTGACCGAGGCCGGGCATTGGCTGCTGGCGCGGCGCAAGCGTTATCCCGCGGAGCAGCAGCGCGTGCTGGTGATTACGGATGGGCGACTCAAGGACATCGACGGGTTGCCGTTATTGGCGTGTGCGGGGTTGCTGGTGGATATCGAGCGCGGGCCGATCAGGCTGGGGCGGGCCCAGGCGTTGGCGGCGGGGTTGCAGTTGGATTATCGGCATATCGATGAGTTGTAGTGCCGGTACCGTCGCCATCGGGGGCAAGCCCACCTCCCACATTTGATCGAGTACACCCTTTGGAATGCGGTCAGTGTGGGAGGGGGCTTGCCCCCGATGAGGCCCTCAATACACCACACACTCTATCAGCCAGCCCCCGGCACATTCGGCCAAAGATCCGCCACCAGGAACAACCGTTCGGCTTCCTCCCAATCCTCGCCGTTCTGCACCATGCGCACGAGCAACTGTGCGGGTGCCATCGGATCAAGGTCTGCCAGCCAGGCCTGCATCTGTCCTTCACTCCACACTTCGTCCGCCGGGTAGTGCGCCGGCGCCAGCCACGCATGCCGGGGCAACGGTTGCCAGCGACCTGGCGCGCTGGCGCTGACAAAATCCCGCCAATCACGTTGATGCAACCAGCGCCCGCGCAAATGCTGCGGATGGGCACCGTGGGGCGATTCGGCCTGGCCCGGCCATGGATAGAGCAAATACCCGCCGAGCCACAGGTGCGCGTCAAACTGCTGAATATCCAGGGCCGCCAACACCTCACGGCTCTCCGCCCGCGCCGAAATCGGCAATTGATGCTGGGCCAGGTGCGCCAGCTTGCGGTCCAGCCGGTCATGGCAGCCCGGGCCCAGCCACTGCGCGGTGTCCCGGCCGTTGCCGTCCTGCGGGCCGAGATAGAGCTTGATCGCCAGTTCCAGGTGGTGCACGCCATCGCGGTCGCGCAGCAGCATGTCCAGCTCGCCCAGGGTGTGCCCGGCACGGCGGATCGGCAGGTTGGCGGCGAGCAATTCCACCCCCGGCGCGTGCTGCACGGCGAACTGCCACAGGCGTTCGTAGTACAGGCCCAGGCGCCGGGTGCGCGACAGGCTCAGCCAATGCTGCAAGGCGCGGCTGTCCTGGTCGAGTGCGCGTAGCCAGTGTTCAAGACGCTCGGGCGCCTGCACCCAGTCGCTGCCCGCCAGCGGGTGGCGCTGCGGCCAAGGTGTTTGCGCGAGCATCGGCGGGGCAAGCATCACCCACGCCAGGTCGCGCACCTCGGGGTGGCGCAGCTGGCGGGGCAGGTTGTGCAAATCCGGGAACACAGTCATGGTCCGAGCATAGCCCTTTAACCGTTGCGCAGGTGGGCGAGAACCGTTGTCATCAAGGCTTCACGGCGACAAAGGATTTTGCCTGAGGCGGCCTTTCGCCCATAATCGTTTCTTTTTTGCCACACCCCCAATCCCGCAGGAGCCCCATGGAGCACTTTCGCAATATCGGCATTATCGGTCGCCTGGGCAGTACCCAGGTGTTGGACACCGTCCGCCGGCTGAAAAAATTCCTGCTGGAACGCCACCTGCATGTGATCCTCGAAGACACCATCGCCGAAATCCTCCCCGGCCACGGCCTGCAAACCTCCTCGCGCAAGATGCTTGGCGAAGTCTGCGACATGGTCATCGTGGTCGGCGGCGATGGCAGCCTGCTCGGCGCGGCCCGGGCCCTGGCGCGGCATAACGTGCCGGTGCTGGGGATCAACCGCGGCAGCCTGGGGTTTCTCACTGATATCCGCCCCGACGAGCTGGAAGTCGAAGTGGCCAAGGTGCTCGACGGCCATTACCTGGTGGAAAACCGCTTCCTGCTGCAGGCCGAAGTGCGCCGCCACGGCGAAGCCATCGGCCAGGGCGATGCGCTCAATGACGTGGTGCTGCACCCGGGCAAATCCACGCGGATGATCGAATTCGAGCTGTATATCGACGGCCAGTTCGTGTGCAGCCAGAAGGCCGACGGCCTGATCGTCGCCACCCCGACCGGCTCCACCGCCTACGCGCTGTCGGCCGGTGGCCCGATCATGCATCCCAAGCTCGATGCCATTGTGATCGTGCCGATGTACCCCCATATGTTGTCCAGTCGGCCAATTGTGGTCGATGGCAACAGTGAGCTGAAAATCGTGGTGTCCAAAGACATGCAGATCTACCCGCAAGTCTCCTGTGACGGGCAGAACCATTTCACCTGCGCCCCCGGTGACACCATCACCGTGAGCAAGAAGGCACAGAAGTTGCGGTTGATCCACCCGCTGGATCACAACTACTACGAAGTGTGCCGCACCAAGTTGGGCTGGGGCAGCCGCTTGGGGGGTGGAGGCGACTGATGCTCGATCCCGCGCGTAGCTACGACCTGATTGGTGACGTGCACGGTTGCGCTCATACCCTTGAGCACTTGCTCGAGCAGTTGGGCTACCACAAGCAGGCTGGCACCTGGCGCCATCCGTCGCGCATGGCGGTGTTCCTGGGCGATATCATCGACCGTGGCCCTCGCATTCGCGAGGCGCTGCATATCGTCCACGACATGGCCGAGGCCGGCCAGGCGCTGTGCATCATGGGTAACCACGAGTTCAATGCCCTGGGCTGGGCCACACCGGCGCCGCCGGGCAGTGGCAAGCAGTTCGTGCGTGAGCACACCCCACGGCATGAGCGGCTGATCCACGAGACCCTGACCCAGTTCGAGCACCACCCGGCCGACTGGCGCGACTTCCTCGGCTGGTTCTACGACATGCCGCTGTTTGTCGATGCCGGGCGTTTCCGCGTGGTGCATGCGTGCTGGGACGACGGCTTTATCCAGCCACTGCGCGCGACGTTCCCGGATGGCTGCATCGACCAGCACTTCCTGCAGGCCGCCGCCGTGCCCGGCAGTTTTGCCTGCAACGCTTTCGACCGTCTGTTGCGCGGCACCGATATGCGCCTGCCGGACGGCCTGACGCTGACCGGTGGCGATGGCCTGACGCGCTCGTTCTTCCGCACCAAGTTCTGGGAAGACGACCCGAAAACCTACGGCGACATCGTGTTCCAGCCCGACGCCTTGCCTGAGCCGGTGGCGCGCACGCCCTTGTCGCCCCATGAAAAAAATTCCCTGCTGCGCTACGGCGCCGACGAACCCTTGCTGTTCGTCGGCCATTACTGGCGCAGCGGCAAACCGGCGCCGATCCGCCCGAACCTGGCGTGCCTGGACTACAGCGCGGTGCTGTACGGCAAGCTGGTGGCGTATCGGCTGGACCAGGAAACCCGACTGGATCCGCATAAATTCGTATGGGTCGACGTTGAGCGACCCGAGGTGATTGTATGAGTGCCGTGCCCGTATTGCGCTTGCCGTTGAGCGTCGACCTGGGCGGTTTCGTGAAATTGCTGCAACGCATGCAAGTGCCCCATCGCGTCAGCGAGGAAGCCGGCGAGCAGGTGTTGTGGGTGCCCGAGACCATCAGCGACGACGTGCGCGTGCTGTACCAGCGCTTTCCCGCCGGTGATCCGGACCAGACGCTGGATATTCCCGAGCAGGCGCCGGTCACGCGGCCCGGCTTTGCCCAGCAAGTGCGCCATAGCCCGGTAACGGCGCTGGTGCTGCTGGCGAGCATCATTTTCGGCGCCGTGACCTTGCTGGGTGAAAACCTGCAGGCCATGAGCTGGCTGACCTTCCTGCCGTTCCGGGTGATGGGCGAGTACATCCAGTTCACGCCGTTCGCCGAGATGTTGGCCTCCGGTCAGTGGTGGCGGCTGGTCACGCCGATGCTGATCCATTTCGGCATCCTGCACCTGGCCATGAATGGCATGTGGTACTGGGAGCTGGGCCGGCGTATCGAAGTGCGCCAGGGCAGCATCAACCTGCTTGGCCTGACCCTGTTGTTCAGCCTGGTCTCCAACTACGCGCAATATGCCTACGGTGGCCCGGGTCTGTTCGGTGGCTTGTCCGGCGTGCTGTATGGCCTGCTCGGGCATTGCTGGATCTTTCAACTACTCTCGCCCAACCCGGCCTATCGCTTGCCCCGTGGGGTGCTGGTGATGATGCTGGTGTGGCTGGTGCTCTGCCTGTCAGGGCTGGTCTCGATGATCGGTTTCGGCGAAATTGCCAACGCTGCCCACGTCGGCGGCCTGGCCATCGGTTGCCTTACCGGTTTGCTGGGCGGTTTGTATAACCGTCGCAAATCCTCTCTTTGATAAGGAAGAGCCTTATGTCCTCTTTTGCTGAAATGATCGAAAACATCACCCCGGACATCTACGAGAGCCTCAAGCTCGCCGTGGAAATCGGCAAGTGGTCCGATGGCCGCAAGCTCAGTGCCGAGCAGCGCGAACTGTCCCTGCAGGCCATGATCGTCTGGGAGATCCAGAACCTGCCGGAAGACCAGCGCACCGGCTACATGGGCCCGCAGGAATGCCAGTCGAAGTCGACCACCGTGCCGAACATCCTGTTCAAGTCGGATGCGATCCATTGATTGAAATTGGTCGCGGTGCAGTCAGCAAAATGTCGGCGCAACTGGGTGAGCCGACCGTTCAATACGCGTTTCGTTTGGGCGATACCGAAGTGCCGGTCAACCCCCTGATCGGCACCCATGTGCGCCTGGAATACCTCGGTGCCATCCATTGCAGCCATTGCGGCCGCAAGACCAAGACCAGCTTCAGCCAGGGCTACTGCTACCCGTGCATGACCAAGCTGGCCCAGTGTGACTTGTGCATCATGAGCCCGGAGCGTTGCCATTACGACGCCGGCACCTGCCGCGATCCTGGCTGGGGCGAGACATTCTGCATGACCGACCACGTGGTGTACCTGGCCAATTCGTCGGGGATCAAGGTCGGCATTACCCGTGCCACGCAATTGCCGACGCGTTGGCTGGACCAGGGCGCCAGCCAGGCGTTGCCGATCATGCGCGTGGCTACACGCCAGCAATCCGGGTTTGTCGAGGATGTGCTGCGCAGCCAGGTGGCGGACAAGACCAATTGGCGTGCGTTGCTCAAGGGCGACGCGGCAGCGGTGGACCTCAAGCAGGTGCGCGACGAGTTGTTCGCCTCCTGTGCCGACGGCCTGCTGCAATTACAGGAACGCTTCGGCCTGCAGGCCATCCAACCGGTAACCGACCTCGAACCGTTGGAAATCCGTTACCCGGTGGAGCAGTATCCGGCCAAGATCGTCAGCTTCAACCTGGACAAGAACCCGATTGCCGAAGGCACGCTGCTGGGGATCAAGGGCCAATACCTGATCTTCGACACCGGCGTGATCAATATTCGTAAGTACACGGCCTACCAGCTCGCCGTGCATCAGTAGAAGGATGCCACCCATGCGCACCGAACAACCGAAGATGATTTACCTGAAGGACTATCAGGCGCCGGACTACCTGATCGAAGAGACGCACCTGACCTTCGAGTTGTTCGAGGACCACAGCCTGGTCCACGCGCAGCTGGTAATGCGCCGTAACCCCGAGCGTGGCGGCGGCCTGCCGCCGCTGGTACTCGACGGCCAGCAGCTGGAGTTGCTGACGGTCAACCTCGGCGACCAGGAACTGAGCGAGGCCGACTACCAGCTGACGGACAGCCACCTGACCCTGCATCCGACCCGCGAGACCTTCACGGTCGATACCAGCGTGCGCATCCACCCGGAAAGCAACACTGCCCTGGAAGGCTTGTACAAATCCGGCAGTATGTTCTGCACCCAGTGCGAGGCCGAAGGTTTCCGCAAAATCACCTATTACCTCGACCGCCCGGACGTGATGAGTGCCTTCACCACCACGGTGATCGCCGAGCAACACCGCTACCCGGTGTTGCTGTCCAACGGCAACCCGATTGCCAGCGGTCCTGGTGAAGACGGCCGCCACTGGGCAACCTGGGAAGACCCGTTCAAGAAGCCCGCCTACCTGTTCGCACTGGTGGCCGGTGATTTGTGGTGTGTCGAAGACAGCTTCACCACCATGACTAACCGCGAAGTGGCGCTGCGCATCTACGTCGAGCCGGAAAACATCGACAAGTGCCAGCACGCCATGACCAGCCTGAAAAAATCCATGCGCTGGGACGAAGAAACCTACGGCCGCGAGTACGACCTCGACATCTTCATGATCGTCGCGGTCAACGACTTCAACATGGGCGCCATGGAGAACAAGGGCCTCAATATCTTCAACTCCAGCGCCGTGCTGGCCCGGGCCGAAACCGCCACCGACGCCGCGCACCAACGGGTCGAGGCCATCGTCGCCCACGAATACTTCCACAACTGGTCGGGCAACCGTGTGACCTGCCGCGACTGGTTCCAGCTGTCGCTGAAAGAAGGTTTCACCGTGTTCCGTGATTCGGGCTTCTCCGCCGACATGAACTCCGCCACGGTCAAGCGCATCCAGGACGTGGCTTACCTGCGTACCCACCAGTTCGCCGAAGACGCCGGCCCCATGGCCCATGCGGTGCGCCCGGACAGCTTTATCGAGATATCCAACTTCTACACCTTGACCGTGTACGAAAAAGGCTCGGAAGTGGTCGGCATGATCCATACCTTGCTCGGCGCCGAAGGCTTCCGTAAAGGCAGCGACCTGTACTTCGAACGCCATGACGGCCAGGCCGTGACCTGCGACGACTTCATCAAGGCCATGGAAGACGCCAACGGCGCCGACCTCAGCCAGTTCAAGCGCTGGTACAGCCAGGCCGGTACGCCACGCCTGGCGGTGAGCGAGTCCTACGACGCTGCGGCCAAGACCTACAGCCTGACCTTCCGCCAGAGCTGCCCGGAAACCCCGGACAAGGTCGAGAAACTGCCGTTCGTAATTCCGGTCGAGCTGGGCCTGCTGGACGGGAAGGGCGCGGGCATTGCCTTGCGCCTTGTCGGTGAAGCGACAGCCGGCGGCACGTCCCGCGTGATTTCGGTGACCGAAGCCGAGCAAACCTTCACCTTCGTCGACATCGCCGAACAGCCATTGCCGTCGTTGCTGCGTGGTTTCTCGGCACCGGTGAAACTGAGCTTCCCGTACAACCGCGACCAACTGATGTTCCTGATGCAGCATGACAGCGACGGCTTCAATCGCTGGGATGCGGGGCAGCAGCTGTCGGTGCAGGTGTTGCAGGAACTGATCGGTCAGCATCAACAGGGCAAGGCGTTGCAGATGGACCAGCGCCTGATCACGGCATTGCGCAGTGTGTTGAGCGACGAAAGCCTGGACCAGGCCATGGTTGCGGAAATGCTGTCGTTGCCGGGCGAAGCGTACCTGACGGAAATCAGTGACGTGGCGGATGTGGATGCCATCCACGCCGCGCGTGAGTTTGCGCGCAAGCAACTGGCTGACAACCTGCATGAACCGCTGTGGTTGCGTTACCAGGCCAATCGCGAGCTGTCCAAGCAGACGCCTTATGTAGCCGCCGCCGAGCACTTCGCCCGGCGTGCCTTGCAGAACATCGCGCTGTCGTACCTGATGCTCAGCGGCAAGCCCGAAGTGCTGGCGGCGACGCTTGAGCAGTTCGACACCAGCGACAACATGACCGAGCGCCTGACCGCGCTGGCGGTGCTGGTGAACTCGCCGTTCGAAGCGGAGAAGACCCAGGCGCTGGCGGTATTTGCCGAGAACTTCAAGGACAACCCCTTGGTCATGGACCAGTGGTTCAGCGTGCAGGCCGGCAGCACGTTGCCGGGCGGGCTGGCGCGGGTCAAGGCGTTGATGGAGCACCCGGCATTCACTATCAAGAACCCGAACAAAGTGCGTGCACTGATCGGCGCGTTTGCCGGGCAGAACCTGATCAACTTCCACGCCGCCGACGGTTCGGGCTACCGCTTCCTGGCGGACCTGGTGATCCAGTTGAATGCTTTCAACCCTCAGATCGCTTCGCGCCAGTTGGCGCCGCTGACCCGCTGGCGTAAATACGACAGCGCGCGCCAGGCGTTGATGACGGCGGAGCTGGAGCGCATTCGTGGGTCGGGTGAGTTGTCCAGCGATGTGTTCGAGGTGGTGAGCAAGAGTCTTGCTTAAATAAACCGCTTCGGTAAAAAAAACGGCCTGTTCAGGCCGTTTTTTTTGCCCCGGAGCTTCGTTCAAGGAGCGCTTTTTTGCTGCTGACGTTTCCTGGCAGAAGGCTCTGCTAAGCTGCGGCACTTTTCCTTATTCGGTGGGATCAACGTGTCGCGTACCACTCGTCTACTCACTTTGTTGCAGGCCCTGCGGGGCAAGAAACGCCCGGTGACCGCCGCCGTGCTGGCGGCGCAGTTGGAGGTGTCGGAGCGCACGCTGTACCGCGACATTGCTGAGTTGACCGCCCTGGGCGCGCCGATTTTCGGCGAGGCCGGGGTAGGGTATGTGCTGCGCAGCGGGCTGTTTCTACCGCCGTTGATGCTCAACGCCGAGGAAACCGAAGCCGTGGTGCTGGGCTTGCGTTATGTCGATCAGCGCGGGGATGAGGTGTTGAGTCGAGCCGCCGCCAACGCGTTGGCCAAGATTGCCGATGTACTTGACCCTGCCGCCCAGGAAGCCTTGCGCAACCCGACGCTATTGCCCGGCCCGCCAGGGTTCGGCTACCCGGAAAACCGCGTGCCCCTCAATGTGTTTCGCGAGGCGATCCGCAATCAGGCCAAGTTGCATATCGACTACGCCGATGCCAGCCAGACCCAGAGCCAACGCCTGATCTGGCCCCTGGCCCTGGGGTTCCTCAATGAAGTGCGGGTGGTTGTGGCTTGGTGTGAGCTACGCGGCGCCTATCGCACCTTTCGCACCGACCGCGTGGCGAGTGCCAAGGCCCTCGGTGAACGTTATCCGGGGCGGCGCAGCGACTGGCTGCGGGCCTGGCGCAAGCTGATGGAGCAGAATGAAACCGGGCCGTTTACTCCTGACAAGAACTGACACATCCCTGGCTTAGCATGGTGCCACAACCACCTAAGAAGGAGCTTTGCCATGTCCCAGCCTGAACTGGCCCCAGCCATCGCGGCTTATATCGCGGCGACCAATGCCCGCGACACCTCGGTCATTGCCCACTGTTTTGCCGACGATGCCAATGTGTTCGATGAAGGCCAGCACCAGGTGGGCACCGCCGCCATTGCGCACTGGATGGAAGACACCGGGCGCCGTTACCAGCCGCGTGTCGAGGTGCTCAACGTGCAGCACCGTACTGGCAAGGTGCTGGTCAGCAATGTGGTCTCCGGCAACTTTCCCGGCAGCCCGCTGGAATTGCGCTACACCTTTCGCCTGAACGCGCAGGGCAAGATTTCACGACTGGACATCTCCCTGTAGGTCATAATCGCGGGCATGACTTTCGACTCGCCCCTCGCTGCCTACCAACACGCCATCGCCCAACAGGGTTTCGTCGTCGACGACGCCCAGCGCCGGGCGGTGGACGCCCTGCAAGCCTGCCATGCAGCCTTGCATCAAGGCCATTCGCCCGTGACTGGCGTTTACCTGTGGGGGCCAGTGGGCCGTGGCAAGACCTGGTTGATGGATCAGTTCTACCAAAGCCTGCGGGTGCCCGCACGGCGTCAGCATTTTCACCACTTCATGGGCTGGGTGCACCAGCGTCTGTTCCAGCTCACCGGCACCCATGACCCGTTGCGGGCGCTGGCGCGGGAATTGAGCCGGGAGGTGCGGGTGTTGTGTTTCGACGAGCTGTTCGTCAATGACATCGGTGACGCGATCATCCTCGGCCGGCTGTTCCAGGTCATGTTCGAGGACGGTGTGGTGATGGTCTGCACCTCCAATCAACCGCCGGCCCAGCTGTATGCCGATGGCTTCAATCGGGAGCGCTTCCTGCCGGGCATTGCGGCGATCGAGCGGCATATGCAAGTGGTGGCGGTAGACGGTGGTGAGGATCATCGCTTGCATCCCGGTATTGGCCTGCAGCGCTATTGGGTGAACCGACCCGAAGCGCTGTCGAATGTGTTCGAACAATTGGCCGAAGGGCAAACGGTAAGTCGTGGCCCGGTCACCGTTGGGCATCGTTCCATCGTTTGCGTGCAGGCCAGTGACAGCGTGCTTTGGTGCCGCTATGCGGACCTGTGCGAACAACCCCTGGCGGCGATGGATTTCATGCTGCTGTGCGATCGCTTCAAGGTGATCCTGCTGGGGGAGGTGCCCAACCTGAGTGCGCAAAAGCGCCCAGGCCGGATTGCCCGTGGCACCGAGGACGGAGCCGAGCGTGTGGTGGCCGGTGATCGCGAGTTACCGCAGCTGTCGGTGCACGACGACAGTGTGCGTCGGTTCATCGCTCTGGTGGACGAGTGCTACGACCGCAAGGTGCCGTTGTTTATCGAAGCCCAGGTGCCGCTGGAGTGCCTGTATACCGACGGTTACCTGGAGTTTCCTTTCCGTCGCACCCTGAGTCGGTTGCAAGAAATGCAGCTGCAGCGCTTCGGCTGAGACCTGTACGAAAAAAGCCCTGAATTGGCACTTTGTGCTTTTTTAGCGCCAAAGCCTTCGCGCTTTCGGGCGCACATTTGTAGTTAATCTCCTTCATCTGGTGCTGACTCCACGCTTACAATCGTGCCCCTCAAAGGGAGCAGATTCCCTTGTAGTCGTGATCGAGGACGGAAATGGACACCCCAGATATCCTGGTGCTGCAAGCCAGCTACACCAATCCTGTGCATGCCGAAGCCATTCGCCGCGTGCTTAACCATTACGCAGAAGACCCGATGGGTGGCGGCCACAGCCTGCCCGCCGATCTACTGGAGCAACTGCCGGCCGAGCTGGCCAAGCGCCCCCATGCCTTCAGTGTATTGGCGTTTGTCGGCGGTGAGCCGGCCGGTCTGGTGAATTGCTTTGAGGGGTTCTCCACCTTTGCAAGCCGACCTTTGGTCAACGTTCACGACGTGGTGGTGATGAATGAGTTTCGCGGCTTGGGGCTGAGCCAGAAAATGCTGCTGAAGGTCGAGGAAATTGCCCGCCAGCGTGGTTGCTGCAAGATCACCCTGGAGGTGCTGGAAGGTAATGCCGTCGCCCAGTCGGCGTATCGAAAGTTTGGTTTTGATGACTCGAAGTTTGATCCGGCCCATGGGCGCATGTTGTTCTGGAACAAACCGCTTTAATAAATAGCGGGCGAAAAAAAGGGCGCCTTTAGAGGGCGCCCAATAAACCGTTTGCCAACGGAGCGGAGTGGCCCCGGGTAGTGCGGATTAGCCAAAGATTAAATTAACTCTTGGGTTGTTCCTGTTCGGCAGTATTGGTTTTCGGTGTCTTGCCGTCGGCGGACGCCGTTTGTTCAGTCGTGCCGTGAAGTGTCTGCTGCGTGAAGGTGAAATCTTTGTAGAACTGCTTCGAACGCTCCGAGCCGCCTTCTGCAAACGCGGCAGCGGAGGTCAGGGTCATCAGGCTGGCAAGCATCAAGGTAGCAAGTTTCATCGCAGTGTTCCCATTAAGAATGATCGGTATCCGGTCGCTCCTTGATCAGAATCATGGAGCGACTATGGCGATATCTTATTAAGTGGGAGTTAACATGACGCTGATCGAAAGTTAACGATTTCGTTAACTTTGCAGACGCTGTTTATAGTCTCCAGTCCAGCGCAAGCGTGACGGCCCGTGGGTCACCCCAATACACGCCGTTATAAAAGCCGACGCGTTCGTAATATTTTTTATCAAATAGATTATTAATGTTAAGCGACGCCGAAAGATGCTCGTCGAATTGATAGCGGGACATCAGGTTGACCACGGTGTAGGCCTGTTGCGTGATCTTCGCCCGTTCGGTCACCCGTGTGTTGCCGACGAGAGCCCCTGTGGGTCGATCGCTCCAATCGTAAATGTCGCTCTGCCAGTTCACCGCGCCGCCGACCGTGAGGTTGCGCCACGCCCCCGGCAATCGGTAGGCGCTGGAGACCTTCAGCAGGTTCAGCGGCTGCCCGGTGTTGTTGCGTTTGCCTGAGCCGTTGACCGAATGGGTGTAGGTGTAGCCGGCCGTCAGGTTCCAATCGGGCATGATTTCCCCGGCAGCTTCCAATTCGAAGCCGTTGACCTTGTTACCTTTGCCGCCGGACTTGTAGTACTCCTCGCCAGTGGTCGGGTTCCGCGCTACCGAGTCGTCCCGCTCTGCGACGTTGTCCTGGGTGCTCCAGAAGTACGCAGCCGCCAGGTTCAAGCGTTCGCCCAGTACGCTCCCTTTAAGGCCGACCTCATAGTTGCTGCCCACCACGGGTTCCAGGTACTTCTTGCTGGCATCCTTGAGGCTTTGTGGCTTGAAGATGTCGGTGTAGCTCGCGTAGACGGTGTACTCCGGCGTCAGGTCGTAGAGTAGGCCGGCGTAGGGCGTCCACATATCATTGTGGGTCTGGCTGGTTTTGCCGGCTGCAGTAAGCTGGTCGTTGGCATCGTATTGTGGGGCCGCGCTTTTCAGTTCCCAACTGCCATAGCGGCTGCCCAGCACCGCATGCAAGCGCTCGGTAAGGCTCAGGCGCGTGGCCAGGTAGCCGGCCTTTTGTTGCTTGCTGCTGTGTTCGCCCTTGAGGTCGGTGACGGTGTCGCCGAACTTGGCGATCCCGCCCATGTATTTCCAGTCTTCGATGGTGTAGTAGCCGGCAGGTATGTTGCTGCGCATCACGGGGGAGACATCCCGCTGCGTGGCCTCGCCATAGCCCATCATCAATGCATGTTCGCGGCCCAGCAGCGCATAGCTGCCGGCGAGGTTGAGGTCGACGGCTTCCATTCTGGAGGTGCCGCGCATATGGCTCGCCCAGGCGGTCATGCCGCTGCGATCATCGTTGGGGAAGCCCGCGCCGCCGTAGTACACCTTGCCATCCGTGTCGCTCTGGCGATGGGTGTAGGCGGCCTTCACGTGCCAGTCGCCGCCCAGCCTATGGTCGAGGGTCGCGAAGGTGGTCTTGTCCGTCAGCGGCCAGGAACTCCAGTGCGCCGCCATATTGGTGGAGCGCGACAGCCCGGCCTTGCCGCCCTGGCTGTTCCAATACGGCACGGTGCCCCATGAGGTGCCTTGGACCTGCTTGTTCTGGTAATCGAAACCTACGGCCAGCACGGTATCGTCTGAAAGATCACCTTCCAGAATGCCGTAGCCGACCGCCCGCTGCAGGCCATAGTTGTCGCGGAACGATTGGCTGTCTCGGTAGGCCAGCACTGTGCGCCCGCGCAGCTTGCCGTCCAACGCCAGCGGGCCGCCCACGTCCAGGTAGCTGTAGTAGTTGTCATGGCTGCCGGCGCTGACGCCGGTTTTCGCCTGCCATTGGGCAGTCGGGCGCTTGCGCACCATATTGATGGTGGCCGAGGGGTCGCCGGCGCCGGTGGTCAATCCCGTGGCACCGCGTACCACCTCGATGTGGTCATAGATGATGGTGTCGGCGTCGGACTTCATGTAGCCGAAGGTATTGAGCATCCCGTCAATCTGGAAGTTGGTGATGCCGTAGCCGCGGGAGGAATAGGACACGCGGTCGGAGTCGTTATGCTGGACGTTGATCCCGGTGGTCTGGCGCAGCACGTCGGTCAATGTATTGAGATTGAAGTCATCCATCTGCTGGCGAGTGATCACCGAGATCGATTGTGGGGTTTCCTTGACCGACAGGTTCAGGCGGGTGGCGGTACTCATCGAGCCCGTGGTGTAGGCGCCGGTGTGTTCGGTGGTGGCACCCAGGCCTTCGGCAGAGATGTTGGTCGCGCCAAGTTCGAGCGGGGCATGTTCGGGGTCGGTTTCAGCCAGCAGGTCCGGGCTTAACGCGGCGCCGCACAGGCCGAGTGTGAGGGTCATGGAACGGGTAAAAGGCGCGAACATCGCGGAAGACTCCTTGTCGTCTTTGTGGCCACCCCGGAAAGGGAAGGCCTTGGCTCAAAGACGAAAGGAGCGGGGAAACTTTAGGCTTAAACGAGAATGATTGTTATCTATCTGGTGCAAAGCCTATTTTTACTGAAGGACCACATCGGCCGGATTAACCTTTTTTGGCTTGATCAGGCTGAAGTCAATCAAGGCCTTTTGCGGGCGCATGTAGGGGTTGCCGATCATCAGCGGGCGCGACGTGAAGCTGTCGCTCACGACGCTCTTGCTGCGGTCCAGTTCGTTGAAACTCAGCCCGGCTAGGTCGGCCCAGGTATGGATCAATTGCGAGCTGCTGTAAGGGCGTTGCAAGTCGCCTGCAAACTTCCAGTCGTGGGTTTCGCGCCATTTCGGCGAGGCATAGGCCATGAACGGAATGGTGTACATCGGCGCCGTCGGCTTGCCTTCGTTACGTCCCAGGGTGGCGTGGCCAGCCGAGTCGAATACATCCTCACCGTGGTCAGACAGGTATAGCAGGAAGCCGTTGGGATCGGTCTTGGCGTAGTCCTTGATCAGGCTCGACACCACGAAATCGTTGTACAGCACCGCATTGTCGTAGCTGTTGTAGGTGGGCAGTTGATCGTCACTGATCCCGGCAGGTACACCCTGGCGGTCGGTGAATTTGTCGAAGGTCG
This sequence comes from Pseudomonas sp. SJZ103, assembly GCF_007828335.1. Classification (NCBI taxonomy): domain Bacteria; kingdom Pseudomonadati; phylum Pseudomonadota; class Gammaproteobacteria; order Pseudomonadales; family Pseudomonadaceae; genus Pseudomonas; species Pseudomonas sp. SJZ103. The sequence continues at coordinate 109,706 of NZ_VIUN01000008.1, read as the reverse complement.
GCGGGTAGCGGTACTGGTAGCTCATGTGGGTACCGAGCAGGTGCACCACGATGAACTTGCGCTCGGCCGGATCGGCCAGGGCCTTGGAGAACGGTGCAAGGACGTCGCCGTCGTATTGGCGTGCGTTCTGGTTGCGGTTGTTGTTCAGGTACACCTGCTCGTCGGCCTGTTCGGAAAAGGTCGTGAGCATGGTGTTGCGCTTGGTCATGGTCTGCTGGTTGGTAATCCAGTAGGTCTTGTACCCGGCTTGTTTCATCACGCTGACGATCGACGGTGTCTTGAGGTAAAGATCGGGGTTCTCCTCGTCGGCGAACGTCAGTACCTGTTGCAGGGCTTCGATGGTATAGGGGCGCGGGGTGATGACGTTGTCGAACACCGCCAGTTGGTCGCGCAGCTTGTCCAGCTCCGGCGTGGTGTTGCGCGGATAGCCGTAGAGGCTCATGCGCTGACGGTTGGTGGACTCACCGATCACCAGCACCAGGGTCGAAGGCTGGCCGGCCATGGTGTCCTTGAGGTTGGTCAAGGGTGGGATCTGGCTGGCGCTGTCGAGCATGCCTTGCATGTTGTCCAGCTGTTCGGTGTAGCGGCGGTAGGCAACGATCATCTGCCAGGGCACAGCCGGTTCGATGCGCGATTCGAAGCGGTCGATGGCGTCGTCCAGGGTGTCGCTGCGGGCAATCTGCTTGACCAGCGGGTAACCGATAATGGCCACCAGGATCGCCGTCGCCGCCACCAGGGCCTGGCCGCGCGGCAAATACACCGGGCGTACCCGGGTCCACAGGAAAATAGCCACGGCGGTGTGGGCAATAAACGCCAGCACGATCCACCAGGCGAAGTATTGGGTGGCGTACTCGCCGGCTTCAGAGATGTTCGACTCGAACATGATGAAGATGACGCTTTGGGAAAATTCCTGCTGGTAGATGAAGAAGTAACCCAGGCTGGCCATGGAACAGGCCCACAACACCACGCCGATCAGGGCGGCAAGCACGCGCGTACGACGGGGGAATACCAGCAGTGGCGCGAGCCATATCGCGCTCATGAAGAAGGCTTGGCGAAAACCACTGAAGCCGGAAGTGCCGCTGAGTTGGATCAGCAGTTGGGTAATGCCGGAGAAGTACCAGAAAAACAGGAATAACCAGCCAAGGCCGGCCCAATCAAAGCCTTTCGCAGACTTGGTGCTGCGTTCGAACATCGCCATCCAGTGCTCCAACCCGGTAATTTTTCAGTTGGCGCGCAGGGCTGCGCGCAACAGAGGCCACCCTTGCATGGGGTGGCCCTTGGGGGCGGGAGTATCGGGAAGGGCATGTGAAAACTTTGTGAGATTTATGTAGCCGTAATCTTACAAATTAATGACGGGCTCAGCAGAGTGCAGGCTGCACACCGGAAGGCTGATCAAGCTGGGCTTGAATGATATGAGCACGCAGGCGCATGACTTCCTGCTGCAGCTGTTCGCGTTCGTCTTTCAGCTGGCGCAACTCATCACGACGGATAGTGACGTAGAGGGTCTGTGGAGGACGGGTCATCTGTGCTGTGCTCATTGCTTACCTCGCAAATAGCCGGTGTGTCGCGGTGTGCCAGAACGCTTGAGTCGAGGTTCTCGGCAACAGTCGGAAGCAATTCTGAATTCTTTTTCACTTCAATGGAACTTTTTTATTTTTGGTGGTCGTGTGACTTTCGGGGGCGTGATGGTGAAACGATGGCAATTTTTTCCCATGAAACTACACGGTTCTGCCCTGGACTAACCCTCATTAGCCTCATTGCGCTATAAACTATGTCACACATTTTTTAGCAGTTAGGAGCATCAGCACATGCAACTGGGGATTATCGGACTAGGCCGCATGGGCGGGAATATTGCACGGCGCCTGATGCTCAATGGGCATACCACCGTTGTTTACGACCGTAACGAAGCATTTGTCAAAGGTTTGAGCGAAGAGGGCGCCACCGGCGTTGCCGACCTGAAGGCCCTGGTGGCCGGGCTGCAGAAACCGCGTGCTGTCTGGGTGATGTTGCCGGCAGGTGACCCCACCGAAAACACCATCAATGAACTCAGTGAGCTGCTGGAAGACGGTGACGTGATCATCGACGGCGGCAACACCAACTATAAGGATGACGTGCGTCGCGGCAAGGCCCTGGCGCAAAAAGGCCTGCACTATGTCGATGTCGGTACCTCCGGCGGCGTCTGGGGCCTGGAACGTGGCTACTGCATGATGATCGGCGGCGACACCGAGACTGTGCAGCGCCTCGACCCGATCTTCGCCAGCCTGGCACCGGGCCTGGGCAATATCCCGCGCACCAAGGACCGTTCCGCTGCGGCTGACAAACGTGCCGAGCAGGGCTACATCCACGCCGGCCCGGCGGGCTCCGGGCATTTCGTCAAGATGATCCACAACGGCATCGAGTACGGAATGATGCAGGCGTTTGCCGAAGGTTTTGACATCCTCAAGACCAAGAACTCGGAAAACCTGCCCGAAGACCAGCGCTTCGATCTCAACGTTGCCGATATCGCCGAAGTCTGGCGCCGTGGCAGCGTGGTCTCGTCCTGGTTGCTGGACCTGACCGCCGACGCCCTGGCCACCGACCCCAAGCTGGACGGTTACTCCGGTTCCGTGGCCGACAGTGGCGAAGGCCGCTGGACCATCGAAGCCGCCATGGAACAAGCCGTGCCGGTGCCGGTATTGTCCACTTCGTTGTTCGCGCGGTTCCGCTCGCGCCAGCAGAGCACCTACGGTGACAAGATGCTGTCTGCCATGCGCTTTGGCTTTGGCGGCCACGTGGAGACTTCCAAAAAATGACCGCCAACGGCAAGAAACTCAAGGCCGAACCTGCTCCACCCACCACCCTGTTTCTGTTTGGCGCCCATGGCGACCTGGTCAAACGTCTGCTCATGCCGGCGCTGTACAACCTCCGTCGTGATGGCTTGCTGGGGGATGGCTTGCGCATCGTTGGCGTTGATCACAACGCCATCAGTGATGCCGACTTCGCCAAGAAACTCGAGGACTTTATCCGCACCGAGGCGGCGAGCAAGATCAAGGGCAATGCGGATAACGCCCTCGATCCGACATTGTGGGCGCAACTGGCCAAAGGCATCAGCTACGTCGAGGGCGATTTCCTCGATGACAGCACCTACGCCGACATCGGCAAGAAGATCGCTGACAGCGGCACCGGCAACGCGGTGTTCTACCTGGCCACCGCACCGCGCTTCTTCAGTGACGTGGTGCAGCGCCTGGGCAGTGCCGGCCTGCTGACGGAAACCGATGACAGTTTCCGTCGCGTGGTGATCGAGAAGCCCTTCGGCTCCGACCTGGCCACCGCCGAAGCGTTGAACGCCAGCCTGCTCAAGGTGATGAGCGAGAAGCAGATCTATCGCATCGACCATTACCTGGGGAAGGAAACGGTGCAGAACATCCTCATCAGCCGTTTCTCCAACGTGCTGTTCGAAGCGTTCTGGAACAACCATTACATCGACCACGTGCAAATCACCGCCGCCGAAACCGTCGGCGTGGAGACGCGAGGCAATTTCTTCGAAAAAACCGGCACCCTGCGCGACATGGTGCCCAACCACCTGTTCCAGCTGCTGGCGATGGTGGCCATGGAGCCCCCGGCCGCCTTTGGTGCCGATGCGGTGCGCGGTGAAAAGGCCAAGGTCATCGGTGCGGTACGCCCGTGGTCCCTGGAAGACGCGCGGGCCAACTCGGTGCGCGGGCAATACACCGCTGGCGAAATTGCCGGCAAGTCACTGCCCGGCTACCGCGAAGAAGCCAACGTCGCTCCCGACAGCAGCACCGAGACCTTCGTCGCCCTCAAGGTGATGATCGACAACTGGCGCTGGGTCGGGGTGCCGTTCTACCTGCGCACCGGCAAGCGCATGAGCGTGCGCGACACCGAGATCGTGATCTGCTTCAAGCCGGCGCCCTATGCGCAGTTCCGCGACACCGAGGTGGATGAAGTCAAGCCCACCTACCTGAAAATCCAGATCCAGCCCAATGAAGGCATGTGGTTCGACCTGCTGGCGAAAAAGCCCGGGCCAACCCTCGACATGGCTAGCATCCAGCTGGGTTTTGCCTACAAGGACTTCTTCGAGATGCAACCGTCGACCGGGTACGAAACCCTGATCTACGACTGCATGACCGGTGACCAGACCTTGTTCCAGCGTGCCGACAACATCGAGAACGGCTGGCGTGCAGTGCAACCGTTTCTGGATGCGTGGAAGGAGGACGACGGGATCCAGACCTATAAGGCCGGTGAAGACGGGCCGGCAGCGGCTGATGTGTTGCTGGCGCGCGATGGCCGCACCTGGCACTCGCTAGGATGAGTGATGCAGCGATTCATCCCATCCGTTTTATCCTCAGCGACGTGGACGGCACCTTGCTGCATCCGGATCACAGCCTGAGCCAGCGCACCGCCGATGCGGTGAGCGCCCTGCGCGAGGCCGGGGTGTTTTTCAGCCTGGCCAGCGGGCGACCGCCGAAGGCCATGCTGCATCTGATCGAGACATTCGGGATCGATATGCCGGTGGCGGGCTTCAACGGCGGCACCTTGATCAACCCGGATGGCAGCATCCTGGTTGCCCACCACCTGCCGGCGGAGGCGGCGCTGGTGACCCTGGCGCTATTCTCGGCCGAGCCGGATGTGGAGGCGTGGGTGTTTGCCGACGGTGACTGGCTGCGCCGCGGCCCGCCAGGGCCGGTGGAACCGCGCGAAGCCCATGGCCTGGGATATGGACCGGTGGTGGTGGAGAGTTTCGAGCCCTACCTGGATCGTATCGACAAGATCGTTGCAGCGAGCAACAACGCCCAATTGCTGGTGGCGTTGGAAGCGCAATTGCAGCCCAAGGTCCAGGGCTTGGCCCAAGTGTCGCGTTCGCAGCCGATTTATCTGGATGTGACGGCCATGTTGGCCAACAAGGGCGAGGCTTTGAAGACGCTGGCGGCGCACCTTGGGGTGCAGCTGGAACAGACGGCGGCCATCGGTGACGGGGGCAATGATCCGGCGATGTTTCAGGTGGCCGGGTTGTCGATTGCCATGGGGCAGGCGGAAGAGGTCGTCAAGCGCCAGGCCAGTGTCGTTACCGGCAGCAATGTCGAGGATGGCGCTGCCGAAGCAATCGAACGGTTTATTCTCGCGGCGCGATAAGCGTCTTAAGTTGTATTGCGCAACTTGCGATCACTGTTTTGCAGTGATCGCAAGTTGGTCGCGATTTACTTCGGCATGGCCCAGGACTGCAACTGGTAGCCATCCTTGTCGAGCTCGGCGCGGGCTTGCAACAGCAAGTCTTCCAATTGCGCCGGGTCGCTATAAGTGTTCGACGACAGTTGTTTGCTGCCGATACGGGTATTGGTGCGGTCGATGACACTCAGGCTCAGGGCGCCGTTGCCATCGTGCCAGGCCACGCATTGAAAGGGCTGGAAAGCACGGTCTGCGATCAAAAGAGCTTCGTTGATGCGGAGCGGGGCGTTCATGTGGGTCTCTCTCTAAATGCCCATTCAAGTGAGTACCGGCGGTTGGGCTGACCGTGCGGCGGGTTACTTGTACTGATGCGCGATGGCGGGGTACGGGTCACATGTTAGAGCAACAATTTTCAACTTTTCCTGACTAACGTCATGTAAGCGGCTGTTTTGAAAGCGGATTGAAAGCTTTGCGATGGCGCAACTTTCTGCCCTCTAACCCGAGCAGTGGCTTTTTGCCCGCTCTTATAGCAAAACGATACAAGCGGGCGTCAAGATCTTGCTAGGGTTATCGACAGCCAATACAAACTATTGTTTCTAAATAACTTTAATAATATTGACGCCAAGGATCAGTCATGGGTGTGCCCCTCGTCCAACGTCGTTTGCTCGTGGTTGACCCCTGTGACGACTGTCACGGCTTGCTGCCCGGTTTGCGTACGGCGGGGTGGGATGTGGACAGCTGTGCACTGCAATCGGTGGGAGAGCGCTCCTGCGATGTCGGCCTGTTGCGCCTGCAGCCCTATCACCTGGAGCGGCCCGAAGCCGTCAAGGAACTGATCAGCCGCAGTGGCACCGAGTGGATCGCCGTACTCAGCCAGGATGTGCTGCGCCTGCAAAATGTGGGCGACTTCGTCTGCGAGTGGTTTTTCGACTTCCATACCTTGCCATTCGACGTAGCGCGGGTGCAGGTGACTCTGGGCCGCGCGTTTGGCATGGCGCGCCTGCGCGGCAAGGGTCACACGCCGGTTGATGAAGGGCATGAACTGCTGGGTGACAGCCGACCCATTCGTGAGCTGCGCAAATTATTGTCGAAGCTGGCGCCCACGGAGTCCCCGGTGTTGATCCGTGGCGACAGCGGCACCGGCAAGGAGCTGGTGGCCAAGACCCTGCACCGTCAATCCCAGCGCCATGCCAAGCCCTTTGTCGCGATCAACTGCGGCGCCATTCCCGAACACCTGATCCAATCCGAACTGTTCGGCCATGAGAAGGGCGCGTTTACCGGTGCCCATCAGCGCAAGGTCGGGCGCATTGAAGCGGCCCATGGCGGCACACTGTTCCTCGATGAAATCGGCGATTTGCCCATGGAGCTGCAGGCCAACCTGCTGCGCTTTCTCCAGGAAAAGCAGGTCGAGCGGGTCGGCGGCAGCCAGCCCATTCCGGTCGATGTGCGAGTGCTGGCGGCCACCCACGTCGACCTCGAAGCGGCTGTCGCCAAGGGCTCTTTTCGTGAAGACTTGTACTACCGGCTCAATGTGCTGCAGGTGGTCACCGCGCCTTTGCGCGATCGCCATGGTGATGTGGCGATGTTGGCCAACCACTTTTCGCGCTTCTACAGCCAGGAAACCGGTCGACGCCCCCGCAGTTTCAGCGAAGACGCCTTGGTGGCCATGGGGCAGCACCTGTGGCCGGGCAATGTCCGCGAGTTGGCCAACCGCGTGCGCCGCGGCCTGGTACTCGCCGAAGGGCGCCAGATCGAAGCCGCCGATCTGGGATTGGTGGGCGAACAGGCAATTTCGCCCCCCATGGCTACACTGGAAGACTACAAGCACCGCGCCGAACGCCAGGCGCTGTGCGATGTGCTTAACCGGCACAGCGACAACCTGAGTGTCGCGGCCCGCGTGCTGGGCATTTCCCGGCCGACATTTTACCGGTTGTTGCACAAGCACCAGATCCGCTAGGGCGGGTAAACCGAAAAGCCCCGCAACGACCCTTATCGTTGCGGGGCTTTTCCTTATGGATGTTGCGTCAAGTTAATCAGAAGTAATACGGGAATTTCAGGCTGAACGTAAAGTCCGGCGCATCATCCGTCATGCCGATTGCAAGGTTCGGCACGATCGTCAGGTTATCCGACGCCGCAATGGTCATCCCCACGTTGAAATAGCCGGCGTTGGCATCGCTGGACACCACCGATTGCCAGTCGCCGCCGTTGGGCTTGAGCCTGCTCTTGCGCTGCACCAGGTCGGACACCGAGAAAGACATACTCATCTTCTCGTTGAGGGCGAAGGCCACGCCGACACCGAACTGGAAACTGTCGCCCAGGCTGACCTTGCCGCCGACCTTCTGGTTGACGTCACTGCTGATGTCATCAAACGATTCTTCGAAGTTATGGGTGTAGGACAACGAGCCAAACAACACGGCAGGGTCGAAGGTCTTGACCAGGGAAATCCCCGGTGTGACCGACCAGACCCCGTTGCCCGTAGGCAGGCTTTCCGGCACGAACAGGTTGTCGTTGCCGGGGGTATTGACCAGCTTGATACCAAACGGTTCTTTACCCGTCGGAGCCTTGACCCGCACCGACACCACGGCATCCGGCAGGGTGGGAGTTTCGTCGAGGAACTTGTAGGCCACGCCGAAGTTGACGTCGCCAATGGTCGGGTCGCGGGTGACCGACTGTTCCGACGTCGCGGTGCCGTTGTTGCCGGCGCCGGCAGACTGGTAAGTCGACTCGCGGTACACCACCGGCACGTTCACGTCGAACTGCCAGCGGTTATCGAGGTTGTAGCGCCCGGTCAGGTCCAGGGTCCAGTTATCGGACTTGATCCGGTCCAGGTTGATGTTGCCGAGGAAAATCGAGTCCAGCGCCAGGAACCCGTTGAGGGTCAACTGGCGGGCGTCGTAACGGGCATAGGTGACGCCGGTTTCGAAGCTGAACTTGCCATTGCCGAAAAAGCCGCTGGCTTCGTTATAGAGGTTACTGACGCTTTGCGCCGGCGCGGAGTCATCCTTGAGGGACTGGCCGTAGGAACTGCCGCCACCCCCTCCTGCGCCACCGGATGCTGCTGTGGCACCCGTGCCCGCGACGGTGGTGCCTTTGGCTTTTTGAAAGTCTGCCGGGGACTTGGCCAGGCGTTTGGGAGCCGGGGTGGCCGGTTGGTCTTCGACCTGACGCACACGCTGCTCCAGGACGGCCAGGGCTTTTTGCTGCACTTCGTATCGCTGCTTGAGTTCCAGAAGTTCCTGTTTGAGGGTTTCGATGTCGCTATCTGGCGCTGCATACAGAACAGATGCGGGCAAGAGCGTACTTAAACAGATCACAGCACGGAGCGATAACGATCGATGCATGAAATAAGCCGTCCTTTATCTAATGCGTAAGTGTCGACGGTCAGCGTAGTTCAATAACCGAGCGTGCGTAGGGCTTTGAGTTGATCCAAGTTGCAATTTAAGGCGCCGTTGTTCAAACCGTTGTTGTTCATCACTACGTTGAGTTGGGTCATGTTGTTGACGAAGTTAGTGTTGCCGGTCAGGACCGTGCCTTGCAGCACATTCCCGCCACCGATCTGCTGCAGGCTGTTGCCTTGGTTGTGGTTGGCCTGGATCGCCATCTGCAAGCCACCGTTGTTGGCCGACACGCTCACGCGGCCTGCCGCGCTGTCACCGGTCACCGTACCTCCGGCGACCAGCACTTGCCCCGATTGCACGATGTTGGAGGGTGCAAAACCGTTTTCGACGGTGATGCCCACATTGTTATAAGCGGTGTTGCCATCGCCGGCGGTACGCACGCTCTGCGTCACGCCCTGGCCGCTGCCCAGGCCGGCGCCACCGGTTACCGTGCCGGTGCCGGTGTTCGGGTTCGTGCCGTTGCCGGTTGAGCCAGTGGTTTGTACGTAGAATTGCGGGGTAATGGTCGACGAGTCGACCTGCATACTGGCCTTGCCGGTGATGCTGTCACCCACGGCATTGGTCCAGGTGCTGCTCATGACAATGCCGAAGCTGATGATTCGCCCGGGCATCACGTAACGGCCGCGCAGGTCGGCCATTTCCGAGTCCTTGAGTTCGATGGGTTTGAACCCCGACGAAGCATAAGCGGGCATTGAGGCTGCCAGACACAAGACCGTCAGCCAACGGGAAGTGTTCATCTGCTGCTCCTGGAGCGTCCTGCCCCTTATTGCGCTTCTTAGAAGAAGTCGCTCTGGATAAAACCGAAATCCATCAGCTCGGCATCGCCTACGGGCCTGAATTCATTCATCTGGTTTTTGGCGGTCAGCGGTGTGGGCGGGTCGAGCAGGGCATTGGCCTTGTCATAACCTTCACCCAGCACGGCGAAGACGATGCCGTTCCAGCCCTTGACGAAGTCGTCATGCGAATAGCGCTTATGGCCCAGTACAGGGTCGCCGATATAGACCCAGTCCTTGTCGGCGCGCTGCATCACCACGAAGTGCTTGTAGCCACGAATTTCCAGCAGGACCACCACGGGGATCTTTACGGTGACCAGTGTTTCTGGCGCGATTTTGTAGCCCCGGGCACGCATGCCGATGCTTTCGAGGTAGCGCTTCATGTCCAGCATGGAAAACCCCTGGGTACGTACCAGGTCCTGGTCTGCATTGACCAGCATGCCTTTGATGACGTGATCTTCGTCTACGTCCAGCCAATAACCCTGGCGCAGGATGGTGGCGAGTGCCGCAGCACCGCAGCTGAAATCGGTTTTCTGTTCCACCAGGTTGGCGAACCGGCGCTCACGAATACTCTCGACCTTCTTGTAGATTACTGTACCGCCAGGCAGGGCGGAGATCGCCATGGTGCCTGCCCAGGTCGGGCCGGTGAGCAGCATCAGGAGGGTGAGGGTCGCGAGGCGCATGATCATGTGACCTGCTGGACACTGGAATAAAAAAGGGCCTTGTTGCCAAGGCCCCGTTGGATCAGAAGCGCACGCCGCTGGCGCAGACGCTGCAACCTTGACCGATCGACAGGCTGTTGCTGCCTTGGTTGCCCGAGCCGGACTGCAGGTTCACACCTACGTTGCCGGAGTTGCGGTTAACCGAGTTGTCGAGGCTGGAGTTGTTGGACACGTATTGGGCTTTGCTGCCATGACCATACCCGTAGCTGGTAGCGGCAGCGTTCAGGTAGCTGTTGGCGAGCGAGTTTTGCTCGGTGTTCGCGGCCGCTGCGATGTTTTTGCCATCAGCCGTGGTGATTGCCAGGTTGTTTTTACCCTGGTTGCCTTGACCGGCCTGGCCGTTGTAACCCAGGTTGCCGGAGTTACCGTTAGCCGAGCCATCCAACGAGGCGTTGTTTTGGGTGCCTTTGTTGACGAAGTTGTTCAGCCCGCTGTTTTGATTGACATCGACGACAGCGAATACGGTTGCAAAGTCACCTTTGGCGCTGGAGATGGCGCCGGAGTTGTCTGCCTGGTTACCGCTGCCCGACTGGACGTTAACACCGGTGTTGCCGCTGTTGCCGTTTACCGAGTCATCGGCAGAGGCATTGTTTTCGGTCTTGGTGTCGTCAAACTTGTTGCCGATGCTGTTTTGTACATCGGTCACGACAGAGGCAACAACCCCGGTTGGTTGAGGCGCAGGGTGCCAGCCACCACCATTTGCTTGAGCAGCAGCAGCCATGAGTGCAGCCAGAGCGAAAACCAGTGGTTTCAGAGCCATTTGAGGTTTCATGGTGTTTCTCCTTGCTTCTAATTAGTTGGTTAAGTGTTGGTACGGTCTAACGAGTGCTACCAAGCGTTTACTTGATAGTGATGCCCAGGGTGTTAGCCACTCGGTTCCCCACCCCTGCACTCTGGTTCACCTGAATCACTCCTCGGCTGCCTGTGAAGGCCTGGTCGCTTGTAACGACAAGGCGGCTGCCAGTGGTGGGGGTGAGCCCTGAGTCGGTTGCCAGCGTCGTGGTGTTCTGTTGCAACAGGACGCTGTCATCAATGCTTTGCGGGCCAGGGTTGATGCTGATCCGCACGGCATTGATTGTTTGGTTATTGGCGCCGGCCGACTGGTTGATGCCCAGTACACCGTTGCCATTGGTAAAAGAGCTGCCCTGGATCGCCGCCTTGGCATTCAGGGACGGGTCGACACTGCCGTCGAGGCGCTGGATGTTGACGTTGGTGGCCTGGCCACCGAGCGCGATGGCGCGGCTGTTGGACATTTGTTGCTGGTTGCCGGCCGCCTGGTTGATCGACACGACACCCTCGTATTGTTGGCCGCTGTTGTTGATCACTGCCGTGTCGTCGGCAAATACCGGGGCGCTGGCCAACAGGGCGAGAACGAGCAGGGAGCGATTCATTATTTGCCCCCCAGCATGCTGCCGATGTTGTTCAGTGGCGCCATGCCGCGCTGGATCGAGTCGCTGATCTGCCCGCCCATGCTGCTGCCCGCACCGTGGCCGGCGGCAGAGCCGGCCCCCAGGGTGGACATGCTGCTTTGTGTGGCATGCAGGCCGGTCAAGGTGCCGTTGGTCTGAACTGCGCGGACGATGCTTGAGCCGCTGCTGACGCCGCCGATATCCATGTCACTGAGCTCGCCAGTGGCACCGATGATTTCTCGGCTGGGATTGGCGTTGGCAGTCGAGGGGTAGGGGTCTTTACCGAAGGCGGCGCGGCCGTACATATGAGCCTGTACATTGCGCCCCGTCACGATCACGCCGTCACCTGCAAAGCTTGGAACACTGATGCCGACGCTGAGTACACAGCTGATCAGCAGTACGTTCATTGGACCTTGAGTGAGTGTAATCACGGCGGCATTCCCTGTTCTTCGCGCTGACCCTAAACAGCGCTGTAAGGGATAGAGCAGAAGCCGTGCCGCTTTTTATTTTTTATTGTTATTCAATGAGTTGGAATTATTTGTGGGCAAAGTGATGTCAGTGCTGTTTCATCGCTGATACAGCTTGTGTTCGGCCATGTGCACACCGCCATACCACAAACGATTCACCCCGCTGTATCAGCGCTGTAACACTGTGCATGACAAAACGATGACTCCGCCCAGTGCGGGCGGTCCAGAGGAGTCGAGTGTTTCAAAAATGGACACTTCGGGCGCAAACGCGCCCAGGCTTGTGGCCAGCGTTCAGCCTTTGGGGGATTTACGCGGGATGGAATTGATGACGGGGTTGCCATCCTGGTTTTGGGTCAGGTAGACCGGCAGAACCTTGGGCAACGAGGGGATGAGGTTGTTGACCTCGGTGATGTTGTAGATGCCGCCGATACGAATCGTCCCGGTGTTGGCGTCGGCCAGCATGACCGGTTTGCTCAGGTAGCGGTTGATCAACGGCAACGCGTCGACCAAGGCCAGGTTGTCGAGCACCAACTTGCCCTGGCGCCAGGCCAGGGCGTTGTCATTGGGGCTCATTGCGCGTACGCGCGGCGTTGCATCGCCTTGTTGATAGCTGGCCTGCATGCCCGGCGTCAGGGGCACGCTGCCGTGTACCTGGTCGCTGGCAATCTGCACCGAGCCTTCGAGCAACATCACTCGCACCTGGTCTTCATACTTCCAGACGTTGAACCGGGTGCCCGTGACGCGCACCTGGCCTGAGCCTGCGTGCACGATAAACGGATGCGCGCTGTCATGGCTGACCTTGAAGAAGGCCTCGCCCTTTTTCAACGTGACCCGGCGCTGATCCTTGTAGTTGCTGTAGACCAGCTCGGTGCCCAGGTTGAGCTCCACCTCGCTGCCGTCGCCCAGGGTGACCTGGCGCAAGCCATTGGCAGCCTGGAAACGCTCATAGGAACTCGGCAACCAGCCGGCTTCCCAGCCTGTAAACGCGACCAGGGGCAAGGCGGTCAGGCAGATCGCCGCCGCGACTGCGTAGCTGCGCAACCGGCTGCGCGGTTTGAAGGGCACCACCAACGCCGGGGTTTCGTGGCGGGGCAGGTGGTCGGCGACGTCCCAGATTTCCAGCATCGCTGCGTATTCAAAGGCGTGCAGCGGGTGGGAATCATGCCATTGCGCAAAAGCCTGACGCTCACCTGGGGTGCAATCACTTGCGTGCAGGCGCATGCACCAATGCGCGGCGGCGTCGGTGATGGCGTCATATTCGGCTTCTGAAAGGGACTTTTCGCTCATTAACTCATCCTGATTTCGCACATTCTAACCTCCTGAGGTGGACCGCGAGAACAGGCGTCATGGCGATTGCACATCAATTGGAACTTATTCTTGTTTGGCGCGACCTAAAAAATTCAGGACATTCCCACAATGGAGTACGAATATGCTGAAGAAAACCTTAGTCGCCCTGTGTGCAACCACCGCGCTGCTCAGTGCAGGCGCCGCTCTGGCCGATAAGCCCGGTGCGGGCTGGATCACCATTGAAAAGGCGATTGAAGTGGCGAAGACCAAGGCCGGCTACATCGAAGTCTATGCAGCCGAAGCCGATGACAACGGCTATTGGGAAGTCAAAGGCCGCAAGTCTGACGGCACCGTGTATGAAGCGCGCATCGATGGGGCTTCGGGCAATATCCTGCGTGACCAGAAAGACTGATAGACCCGCCGGGAGCCTGTTCAGGCTCCCGCATCCAGTTCCCGGCCGAGTTGACTGATCAGGTAAGTGACGGAATCGGCATTGGCCAGAATCGTGTCGATACGCTTGTCGGCGTTGCTCATGAACATTGACCGTGCGTCATCGAGGGTCCGGCAGCCGGTGGTGCTGAGGACTTTATCCTTCAGATCCGACGTCACGCGGCTGCTGCCGAAGTCCTCCCATTCCTGGGTGAACTCGTCCCATGTCTTGAACAACAGGGTGGCGGGCGTCAGGGTCGACAGTGCGGTATCACGCAAGTTGCCAAGGTCGGTCTGCATCAGCTGGGCGCCGTGAATCTTTACGTTAATCAGGTCATGGAACGGTCGCATGGTGTCCAGATACGCCAGGTCTTCGGTCAAGGACTTGATGTGCGTGATTTCATGAATCAACACCGTTGCCCGTGCATGGGCCGAGAGGTTGAATGGGGTGTTCAATCGGTTTTGGTAGATATCCATGTGCGGATCAAAAAAACGGTCCAGCAAGTAGATCTTCTGCTCCGCATCATCGGGCAGCACAAAGGCAAATGTATCCTGTTGGCTGTAGCGGCGCGTGCCGCTGACAAACCGCCGAGAGTCCGGGCTGATCAGGGTGTGATTGGTCAATTCATCGAGCACCTCGTCGACGCGCCGCTCGACTCGTTGCACCTGATCGGACGTCAGTGTGACAACCCCGAACAACTCACTGAAAAACCGCCCCGGCCGGCTGTTGGGCTTCAGGTGTGTGGCAAAGTGCAGGAGGTTGCGCTTGCAGGTGACCGCATAGTACGTCGCAACATTGAGTGCTTCATCAATGCACTGGGCTTTCCAACTGGATAACGCGGCAATTTCCCGCATGCCTACGGCTTCGATATTGATGGTGTCCCGTTCGCCTGCCCGGGTTTTGGCCCTGCCTGCGTAGCGACTCAAGGTTTTGCCGTAGCGCGGGTGGTGCCGGCCGAGGTCCAGCGTCCATGCGCCTTGGGCATTGCGTTGCACATAAGGGCCATGCAGTTCGTCATTGCTCACGCGCCAGTGTTCACCGGCTTTTTTCACCGGGTACACCTTGCCTGCCAACGGCACGAAATGACCGCTGCCAGTCTTGTCGCTGTACAGGCGGCTCTGTGCGTCTTGCTCCAGATCCTTCAAGGCAATTGCGTGGTTTTCAAAGGCTTGCAATCGGGTGCGGGCAGGGGCGGTCAGGTCCAGGTCGGCCAGTGTGGCGGCGGCCGGCGCAGGGGCTTGCAGCCATTGCTCCAGCGGAACTTGCTCCTCGGTTGAGGCGGTCTGCGGCAGGAGTTTGTCCAGCTCCTTGCGCAAGGAGGCCAGCTCGGCCACACCGCCGATAAAGGTTTTGAGCGCGTGTTGCCAGCGGTGTCGCTGCAGGTCTTCAGCCGAGGCCAGGAACAGTTTGTGGCTGCGCCACACGGCCAGCGGGTACGCCAGTTTGCCGGCCATGAACTGCAATCCTTTAGGGATATCTTCGGTGAACAGGCTGGTGGCTGCGTTCCACTGCACCTTGCCCGACGGAGAGAACTGACTGGCCAACATCTGAAGCAGCATCTCGAGGTTGTCCTCAAACAGCTGGCTCAACAGGTTGCCGGTAATGGGCGAGGCGCCGAGTTGGATTTCCGAGTGCCCCTGGCTCCAGCGTTGGCCCAGCAAATTGCGGTAAGTGGCCTGATGAGGGGCTGGCATCCGGCCGATTACCCAGTCCTGCAGCGCACCGGCGGTGGTGAACTCATTGAGTAGCGCCGCCTCATTGGCGTACTCCTTTAATAAATGCTTGGGACTGTAGGGCGCATACAGGATCAGGGGGGCGGACGCGCCCGCTTTGGGACCGATCAGGTAGCAGCCCAGTGCCTTGACCTGGGCTGCGCCCGCAGTGGCGATCAGTTCAAGGGGCCGTATGATCGCCGTTGCGCCAGCCACGGCGGCACGCGCCACGGCATCTGGCATGTCGAATACTTGCTGGACGAAGCTCCAGGCTGATGCGGATAGCCGCTCCTGCAGTGTTTGTTCATGAGCGTATTGCAGCAATTGCCAGGGCAACTGCCGGCAGAACAATTGGCGGCGCTCACGGGCGTCTTCGGTCTGACCTTTGAGGCGCGTGGTCAGCCGTGTCTGGTAAAGGCTTTTCAAGTCCAGTTGGCGAACCAGTTGCACCACCGCATTGCCGTCCAGTGCGGCAGGCAACGGCGTCGCTGTGCGCGATTGTGGCTGGATGTCTTCGGCGCGTAGATCAGGCAGGTGTCGCAGGGCGAAATCCGTCAGGGTTTCAGCGTGCCCCTCCAGATCGATACGGCCGGGAATCAGAACCGTGTCCGGGTTGACGATTTGCCCGGCAAAACGCGCATCGAGCAGGGTCGAAAGGGTGCTTTTGGCCAGTTCGCGCATGGGCGTGATGCCGTGCAGGTAGTCACGCTCGTCTGCGCTGTTGACGCGATACTGCTCGAGCAATTCGGCCTGCAGGATCTGTTCATGGGGCAGTGCCATGCCCAGCCACACAGGCAGTGCTTGCTGCTGGACCATGGCGCGCGCGATGGCAATGGCCCTGGGCAGGTTGGTCGGTGGTGACCGACGGATAAAGCTGTCCATGCAGTCCTGAAAGCGCCGGGCGCTCAACTTCATCGAAAGTAGATGGTCAATCGCGTCACGCATGAAGTCGCTGTAGGACTGTTGGCGGTTGTGCAGCAGGTGGTCGTCGATCCGTCGCAGCGGGCCGAGCTGACAGGCCTGATGGGGCGCGCGCCTGGAAACCGGCAAATTCTCCATCAGGGGCAACCGCCTGAAGGGGTCGTGTAAACGTTGTTTCAGGGCTTCGCACAGCACCTTGATCGACGCAAATGCCTCATAGCCGCAACGGGGTGTCCACAACAGTGCCGCCCCTGAATGGTCCGGGTCTGTGCCGCCGCGTTCAGTCAGCACAAAGCAGTTGGCCAGGGCCTGGGGGGTGGTGTCAGTGCCGATCTTGAGGGTCAGGCCAAACGCATCCGGGATGAAGCCGTTGAGGCCTCGGCGGGTCAGGCGGGTCAGGCTGTCGGCATGCAGGACGCTGTCCAGCAGTGCGAGACCGGGGTGCGACAAGCTTTTGTCCAGCCGCCTCAGTCGCGCTTCGCCGCTCAGCCCCTGCAGCATCCCATCGCTGAGGTGGGCCCGGTTATTGTCCAGAAACAGATGTGGCAGCCCACGCAAGTCGCGTTCTGCAAAGGTGGTCAGGACCTGCTCGATAACCGCATTGAAGCCAGCAGTTGTCAGGTTTTGCAGCTTGTTGGCGACGCCCGCGCTGCGCCTGCCATAAAACCCGCTCAGGGACGAGTCCGTCAGCGCAATGGCTTGCTTGGCCAGGCGCGCAATAAAGTGCTCGACCATGCTGGAAGACCGTTGGGGCAAGCGCTCTTCGCGATCGCTGGCGTGTGTGGCATAGGTATTGATATAGACATCGTCGGCGTTAAGGTCCAGCCGGCGCTTGGCCAGTTCGGCGTCCAGCGCATGGGCCGCCAGGTCGCGCAAGGTCGGCTGTTTGCTGCGTTCCAGCGCCATGGCCGCCTCGACGGCTTGCAGGCGCTGCAGGTGTGCCTTGGCCTTTTCGGCATGCACCGTGGACGGGCGGCCATTGCCAAGGGTAATGGGGTGGACGCTCCAGCGGCCGCCCGTTTCCAACGCCATCAAGCGGCTGTCGAGCATGGTGCGTACGTCCAGGGCACTGTCGAGCAGCGCGTCCAGGTCGATCTCCCCCGCGCTGCGCCGAAAAAGCCCCAGCGCGTACTCCAGGTTGTCGAACTGCTTGGCGAGAATGTCCTCAACCATTTCGAGAAATAGATCGCCAGCGACAGGGTTCCCGGTCACCTCAATGTGATCCATGCCGATAAACACACTGCGCTCGTCCAGCGACAGGAAATTGAGCAGCTCATCTTCATGCCCGGCGGTTTTGAGCATGGTCAGTAGGATGTCCTTGAGGTCATTCAGGTTCTCGAGCACCTGCAAGCCACGCGATTGGGTATACAGATACGCCTGGGCATTGCTGATCATCAGGGTGCCGCCCAGTTCGACGTAGTGTTGAAAAGGTGCGTGAACCCGCACTTTTTCTATATTCAACGGGCCGGCGAAGGCCATACGCGAAGCGTGGTCCGGAAGGAACAACGCCCGCAGTTTTTGACTTTCATCGGTGGACAGGACCCTGTCCTGGTGCTTGAGCAGCAGGTCGGTGCGGCACTTGTCACTCATGACCCGGGCGCAAAACTGCCGACGTGACTGACCTGCGTTGAAGTCTTCATTCCAGTAGGTTTGCAACAGGCTGTTCAACAGCGTTGAAAGAATCCCGCTGGTTTGCTCCACCACGCTGTCCCAGCGTTGCAGGTCGTCGGCCAGTTGCGCCTGGGTAAAGGCGCGGGTGTCATGGCCGATGTTGAAAAAGGAGTGGGTCTGGCCCGCGGGCCAGGCATGGGAGACGTAAAACCGTAACAGCGCGTCGCGCAACGGTAGCGAGTCGACCCAGCGGCTGTGTTCTCCCACGGACGCGCGGCTGAAGAAATTCACCCGAGTGTCGGCCTGGTTCAGGCCGGGGAAATAGGTGCGGGCCATGATGCTGAGCAAGGTGTCGAGCATCCCATTGAGGCTGGGGAATTTGCGCAGCTCATCAAGCAGGGCCACTGCATTTTTTTGCTGACAGGCCAGGACGGTGTTCTTCTGGTCTTCCATCACGGCGCCTTCGATGACGCTCGCCGTCACCGTCAGGTGCACCGTCACCGGCAATGCGTCACGCTCGGCAATCGACAGAAATTGCAGCAGGTCGGTGCGCGAGCTCGGTTGCTTCAAACGCTCCTGCACTTCACTTAGCAGGTCGGTGCGGCTCTCGAATAACTCCAGCCCGCCATACGGGGTGTACAGCACGGCTTTGTTGTCGTCCGGGGTCGGGCTCATCATGAAGGCGCCGCCCATCGGGAGGGCGGCTTGGCCCGGTGCGTTGATCAACAGTCTTTCCACCCGCATCGGGTAGCGCTGTAGGGTCAGGTCCGTACGTGCCGTATGAGTGGCGTAGTACAGCGTATGCAGCCAATCGAGGTCCTTGACTGTGAACCCCAGTGCATGTTCCCGTGGCGTGGGTTGCTTGCGTCGGGTTGGTAGTAGGAACTCATCGAAAAAATACGGCGGGGTGATGGTCGCCAAGGTGTGCTCTCCGTTCAACAAAGGGGAATGGAGACCAGGGTAGGCGGCGCCGCGGCGTGTGTGGCGGTAGATAACTGGACCCGGCTTCAAGCGTCCGTTGACAGCAGGCACATGGGCCGTTGTTTAATCAACGGTCTGGATTCTTGTTGTCTCTTCCAATTATAAAATCGGAGCTACAGATGTCTGCCCAGTCCCCGATAGTTGAAAACGCTACAGCGCTCATCGGTTTCAACGACCTGGTGGGCTTGCTCCACGCCGTGTTTGTGAAGCACTGCACGTCGCCGGAAGTTGCCGCGATCCTGGCACGCAATTGCGCCAGTGCACAGCGCGACGGTGCCCATAGCCATGGCATTTTTCGTATCCCCGGTTACCTCAGCACACTGGCCAGTGGCTGGGTCGACGGCAAGGCTACACCGGTGGTCACGGATGTCGCGTCGGGTTTCGTGCGGGTGGATGCCGGCAATGGCTTCGCCCAGCCGGCCCTTGAGGCCGCGCGTCCGTTGCTGGTGGCCAAGGCACGCAGTGCCGGCATCGCGTTGCTGGCGATCCACAATTCCCATCACTTCGCCGCGTTGTGGCCCGATGTCGAACCTTTCGCCGAGGAGGGGTTGGTGGCGCTGAGCGTGGTCAATAGCATGACCTGCGTCGTGCCCCATGGCGCCGACCGCCCGTTGTTCGGTACCAACCCCATTGCCTTCGCGGCGCCGCGTGCCGATGGCGCCCCTATTGTTTTCGACCTGGCCACCAGCGCCATTGCCCACGGAGACGTGCAAATCGCTGCGCGCAAAGGCGAGCGCCTGCCGCCGGGCATGGGTGTCGACAGCCTCGGCCAACCCACCACCGACCCCAAGGCCGTGCTGGAGGGCGGTGCGTTGCTGCCGTTTGGCGGGCACAAGGGTTCGGCGTTGTCGATGATGGTCGAGTTGCTGGCGGCGGCCCTGACGGGCGGCAACTTCTCTTTCGAGTTCAACTGGGCCGACCATCCTGGCGCGCGCACGCCCTGGACCGGCCAACTGCTGATTGTGATCGACCCGAGCAAAACCGCCGGGCAAAGCTTCGCCGAGCGCAGCCAGGAGTTGGTGCGGCAGATGCATGCGGCAGGGTTGCGGCGCTTGCCGGGGGATCGACGTCATCGCACGCGGGCGAAGTCGTTGGAGGCGGGGGTGGAGGTGGATCTGGAAGCATTGAACCAGCTGCGAGACTGGGCTACGTAGATGCTGTCTTATCCCGCTCCGCGCAAATACGCAGCTGCCTCGCTTGCACTCGGCAGCTGCGTACGCATGGAGCTATACGGAAGGCGTCAGTTACGGCGACCCAGCAGCAGGCCAACCACCAGGCCAAAGCCCGCGGAGATAGCCACGGTCTGCCATGGATGGCCGCCGATGTAGGTTTCGGTGGCATCGACCACCGGCTTGCTGCGCTCGCGAACGTTGGATACCGAATCCAATGCCTGCTTGAGTTTGATGGCGACCTGTTCGCGCAGGGTTTCGCCTTCTTCGCCCACCAGGGCAGCGCTGCTTTTGAGCAGCTTGTCCGATTCTTCGATCAGGGCCGTCAGTTCACTGAATGCTTGATCCTTGATTTGATCTTCAACAGCTTGGGCGGCAGTTTTGCGGGCCATGGGTGTGACTCCTTGCAGGTGAATGTGACAGTGAACAATGGAGTGCCGGGCGGCGGCAAAAGTTGCAGTTTTTTGTCGGGTCAGCACTGGCGAGCGAAATCCAAATCTGGAAAATTCGACCTACAGTGTAAGATGTCGTCTATTTGTGCAGCAGGAATTTTGACATGAGCTTCAATCTCGCCAACAAGACCCTCGCCGAACGCGCCGAGCTAGAAGATGAAAAGTCCCGCCTCTACGACCTGTGGCAAACCAACCTGGGTAAGGCCAAGGGCGAAGCCGCGCGTTTGTTCGGTGAGCGCGCCAAGCGCAAGGGCAAGTGGTCCGAATGGGTCCGCGCCGAACTCGACGGCATGTCGCCACCGGAGTTTTCCAACATGGTGCGCAGTGAAGTCAACAAACTGATGGCGGCGGCGAAGTAAAGCTGGCGGCAATCGCCTCGCGGACTTTAAGTAGCATCGGGTCAAGCTGGGCCTGGGTTCGCCAACCCAGCTCCACGGGGTAGCGCGGCAGCGCCAGCGGGCAGGGCAGTACCCGCAGTCCGGTCATCTCGGCGATGGCCTGCGCCGCATGCCCGGGAATGGTCGCCACCGCCTGGCTGCCCTTGAGCAGAAACGGCAGCGCGGCAAAATGACTGGTCGAGGCGCACACCTGGCGGCTCAGCCCCTGCGCCGCCAACCCTTCGTCTGTAATGCCGATAAAACCGCCCGACGACACCAGCACATGCTCGCGGGTGACAAACTCATCCAGGCTGAGGCTTTCCTGGCCCGACGCCAAGCTGCGAGGGTCCACGACGCAGCGATAATCCCCCTCTCCCAATACCTGCCGACTCAACCGGCTTTGCGCAAAACCGCCCGCCGTAATCGCCAGGTCCAGGGTGCGGTCGAGCAGAGCGCCGGCAACGATCTGGCTGTGGGTCTGGCGGAAAATCACCCGCAGCTTCGGCAGACGTTGTGCGATGGCGTCCATCAGTCGGCGGCCATAGGCAATCTCGAAGTCGTCGGATAGGCCCACCACCACCGAGCGGCCTTGATAGTTCGGGTTGTCTGGATTGACCATCGCCAGGCTTTGCCGACAGCGCTCCAGCGCCTCGCTGATCACCGGTTTCAACTGGTTGGCCCGCAGCGTGGGCGCCAGGCCACGGCCGGTGCGCACAAACAGTTGGTCGCCATAGACGTCGCGTAAACGGCGCAAGCCTGCACTGATGGCCGACTGTGTAACACCCAGGCGCAACGCCGCGCGGCTGGCGCTGGACTCATCGTGCAGGGCTTCGAAGGTTTTCAGCAGGTTCAGGTCAACCTGGGCGATATTCCTTTGGCTCATATCATTCAGCACTGAGGTGGGCTTTATTCATGATCGAGCCTGGCGAGAGAATGGGCAACCCCCTTTATTTGGAGTGATCGTGATGCCAGTTTCCACTGTGGCGGCCCTGCAAATCGGTTCCCTGCCTGGCGGCAAGGCCGACACCCTGGCGAAAATTCTCGCCTATGAACACGAGATCCTGCGCAGCTGCGCGCAATTGGTGGTGATGCCCGAAGCGCTGCTAGGCGGCTATCCCAAGGGTGAAGGTTTTGGCACCCAATTGGGCTATCGCCTGCCCGAAGGCCGCGAAGCCTTTGCCCGCTATTTTGCCAACGCCATCGATGTGCCGGGCGCCGAGACCGAAGCCCTGGCCGGCTTGTCGGCACGTACCGGCGCCAGCCTGGTGCTGGGCGTGATCGAGCGCAGTGGCAGCAGCCTGTATTGCACCGTGCTGTATTTCGAACCGTCGGGCGGCCTGGTGGCCAAGCACCGCAAACTGATGCCCACCGGCACCGAACGGCTGATCTGGGGCAAGGGTGACGGCTCGACCTTGCCGGTGATCGACGCGGCGGTAGGGCGTATCGGCGGCGCGGTGTGCTGGGAAAACATGATGCCGCTGCTGCGCACTGCGATGTACGCCAAGGGCGTCGAGGTGTGGTGCGCGCCGACGGTGGATGAGCGCGAGATGTGGCAGGTGAGCATGCGCCATGTGGCGCATGAGGGGCGCTGCTTTGTGGTCAGTGCCTGCCAGGTGCAGGCCTCGCCTCAGGCGCTGGGCATCGAGGTCGCCAACTGGCCTTCGGAACGCCCGTTGATCGCCGGCGGCAGCGTGATTGTCGGCCCCATGGGCGACATCCTGGCTGGGCCGTTGCTGGGTGAGGTGGGGTTGTTGACCGCGCAGATCAACACCGATGACCTGGTGCGCGCGCGGTACGACTATGACGTGGTGGGGCATTACGCCCGGCCGGATGTGTTCGAACTGGTGGTGGATGAGCGCGCCAAGCCAGGCGTGCGCTATATCACCGACTGAACCACGATCGAACTGTGGGAGGTGGCCCTCAGCGTTTGAGGGATTGGTTTTCCAGCCATTCCTCGCGGGTCATTTCCCAGATATCCCGCAGGAAAGTCCCTGCCACAAACTCACCTTCATCCGTCCTGATCAAACGCATGCCCGTACGCTCGGAAATCCGCCGTGAGCCCAGGTTGGGTGCGGCCTTGGGCACTCGCAGCACGGGGCGCTTGAGCACGCCGAACCAGTAGTCGGTCACCGCCGCGCTGGCTTCGGACATCAAACCTTGCCCCTGCCATTGCGGCCCTAGCCAGAACCCGCGGTTGTTATCCTGCTCGTCCATCAGGCTGACGTTACCAATCAATCGGCCGGGCGCGCTTTTCAGGCGCAGCGACCAGTGCCATTCCTCGCCACGTGCCATGGCGGGTAGGGCGATGTGCTCCAGATAGGAACGGGCGCCATCGGCCGGGTAGGGCCACGGCACCAGGGCGTTGAGGTAACGCACCACGTCCCAATGCGGGAATTGCTGCTGGATCCCTTCGGCATCGTCCAGGGTCAGCGGGCGCAGGATCAGGCGTTCGGTAAAGAGTGTCGGTTGCATGGTGTCATTACCAGGTCGCGGTATTCGGCAAGTCCAGCGTGCCACGGTCCACAAAGCGCATCGTACCGAACAGCCCACCCGCCAGTTTGCCCCGTAGCACATAGGGCAGGTTGTTCAAGCTCTGGGTCTGGCTCAGGCCCAAGGTCTGGCGCAGCACGGAAAACGCCGAAACACTCACCGGCACCACCAGCACGGTCTCGGAAAAGCGTGGGATGCTTCCGCTCTGGTCACTCACCCCAGAGGCCAGCGGCCGGCCGTTGACCTCCAGGTCGAGGGCCACGCCGTTGTAGTCGATGGCTGTTTCATTGGGGTTCTGCACCCGCAGCTTCACCGCGAAGCGCACTTCCAGGTCCTGGCTTTGCAGCGGCTCGATGCCCACCACATTGATATTCACCGGGTCGCGGTTGGGGAACAGCGCGCAGGCGCTCAAGCTCAGCAGCAACAGCGATAGAACCATGAGCTTGCGCATACAACGGGTGCTCCTATTTCGTGATGTCCGGGTCCTGCATCACTTTGAGGGTAGAGGACTCCGGATCAAATTCATCTTCTTCCAGCTCTATGAACTCTTCCGGCAGGAAAATGTTCAGCAGGATTGCACAGAACGCACCCACGGTGATCGGCGATTCGAAGATGTTGTGCAGCGCCTTGGGCAGCTCGCGCAACACTTCCGGCACGGCGGCAACGCCCAGGCCCATGCCGAGGGAGATCGCCACGATCAGCACATTGCGGCGATGCAGCCCGGCTTCGGCGAGGATCTTGATGCCGGCCACGGCGACGGTCCCGAACATGATCAGGGTCGCGCCGCCCAGCACCGGCTTGGGCATCAGTTGCAGCACCGCGCCGATCATCGGGAACAGGCCCAGCAGTACCAGCAGGCCGGCAATGAAGTACGCCACGTAGCGGCTGGCCACGCCGGTCAACTGGATCACGCCGTTGTTCTGGGCGAACGTCACCATCGGCAGGCTGTTGAAGGTCGCGGCCATTGCCGAATTGAGGCCGTCGGCCAGCAGGCCCGACTTGATGCGCTTGATGTAAAGCGGCCCCTTGACTGGCTGTTGGGAAATCATCGAGTTGGCCGTCAGGTCACCGGCTGCTTCCAAGGGCGAAATCAGGAAGATCACCGCCACCGGGATAAATGCCACCCAGTCGAACGAGAAACCGTACTTGAACGGCACCGGCACGCTGATCAGCGGCACCTGGGGCAATGCCGCCATATCGACGCGCCCCAGGCACCAGGCCACCACAAAGCCCAGGGTCAGGCCGATTACAATCGAGCCCAGGCGCAGGAACGGGTTATTGAAGCGGTTGAGCACCACGATGGTCAGCAGCACCAGGGCCGCCAGGCCCATGTTGCTCGCCGCGCCCAGGTCGCTGGCGCCAAAGCCGCCGGCCATGTCGGTGACGGCCACTTTGATCAGTGACAGGCCCATCAGGGTAATGATGGTGCCGGTCACCACCGGGGTGATCAGCTTGCGCAGCTTGCCGATGAACTGGCTGAACACCACTTCGATAAACGCTGCAAAAAAGCAGATGCCAAAGATCGTCGAGAGGATCTCATCGGTGCCGCCGCCCCGGGCCTTGACCATGAACCCCGCGCTGAGAATCACGCTGATAAACGAGAAACTGGTGCCTTGCAGGCACAGCAGCCCCGAACCAATGGGGCCGAACGTGCGCGCCTGGACGAAGGTGCCGAGCCCCGACACAAACAGCGCCATGCTCACCAGGTAGGGCACTTCGCTTTCCAGGCCGAGCACGCCACCGACGATCAGGGTGGGGGTGATGATGCCAACAAAACTGGCCAGCACATGCTGCAACGCGGCGAAGATCGCTGCGCTGAAATGCGGGCGATCTTCCAGGCCGTAGATCAGGTCGGATTTATAGCGGGGGCGGGGGGCATGAGCGTCAGACAAAATGATGGCTCGGGTCAGAAAAGGGAGGCGCAGGATGCCAGAAACTGCTCAGCGTCAGAAGTGTAAAAAAATATTTATAAAGACCCTGCATAAAACCTCGATTCCTGCCGATACTGCTTATAGGCCCACCTATCAAAAACAACAGTGATGGCCGAGGTCAGACAGTGCGTTGACGCTGGCTGGTCGTTTTGTGGCATGGGCGCGAGCCGCCACTCCATTTCGAGATCACCCCTATGTCACTCCGTCACTTGAACATCGCCCCTCGAGCTTCTCTCGGCTTCGCTTTCATCGCCCTGTTAGTGGTGGTGTTGGGCGGCTTCGCGGCCAACCGCATGACGTTGATGCGCCAAGCCTCGGTGGACATGAGCGCGAACCAACTGCCCAGCGTGACGTACCTGGGCCAGATGACGGAGAACGTCCTGCGCATGCGTATTCTGTCATTTAGAGTACTGGTCAACCGCGAGCCCGCCGCCCTGCAGGAAGCCGAAACGCGCATCGGCGTGCTGGTCGACAAGGTGAAGAAGGCCCAGGCCGGCTACGCGGCGTTACCTGCCGGTACCGAGGAAGCGGCGCTGTACAAGACATTTGTCAGCACCCTGGATAACTACTTCAAGGCCCAGGCGGACATGCTGACGTTGTCCAGGCAAGGTAACGTCGAGGAGATGCGCGCCCTGATCAATACCCGTGTCAAGGAAGGTACTGACCAGATGGGCGAGCAGTTGAACAAGCTGATCGCTATCAATGCCGCCAACGCCAAGCAAGCCGACGACCACGCAGGGCAGAGCTACACCAGCGCCATCACCGGGATTATCGTGGTGTCGGTCACCGCTGCGCTGCTCACGGTGCTGCTGGCCTGGTTGCTGACCCGCAGCATTGTGACGCCTTTGCGTAAAGCTGTTCAGGTGGCTGAAACCATCGCAGGTGGCAACCTGACCAGCGTCATTGAAGATAATGGCAACGATGAACCCGCGCGCCTGATCAACGCCTTGTCGAGCATGCAAACCAACCTGCGCCAGACCATCCAGCACATTGCCGGTTCGGCCACGCAGCTGGCCTCGGCGGCTGAAGAGTTGAGCAACGTGACCGAGGAAGCGTCCCGGGGCCTGCAACAGCAGAACAATGAAATCGACCAGGCCGCCACGGCGGTCAACGAGATGACCGCTGCGGTGGAAGAAGTGGCGCGCAACGCGGTGTCCACCTCCGAGGCTTCCAACCAGTCCAACCAGGCCGCGCGCGAAGGCCGCGACCGGGTGGTGGAAACCGTCGGGGCGATCCAGACCATGACCCAGGACGTCCAAAACACCGCAGCGATGATCGAAGGCCTGGCCACCCAGGGCCGTGACATCGGCAAGGTGCTGGACGTGATCCGCGCGATTGCCGAACAAACCAACCTGTTGGCGCTCAACGCCGCCATCGAAGCGGCGCGCGCCGGTGAAGCCGGTCGCGGGTTCGCGGTGGTGGCTGACGAAGTGCGGGCCCTGGCCCATCGCACGGCGCAGTCGACCCAGGAAATCGAGAAAATGGTTGCCGGCATCCAGAACGGTACCGGTGAAGCCGTGCAGTCGATGCAACAGAGCAACCAGCGCACCCAAAACACCCTGGAATTGGCCCGTGCCGCCGGTGTGGCCCTGGAGCAGATCACCCAGTCCATCAGCCTGATCAACGAACGCAATCTGGTGATTGCCAGCGCGTCGGAAGAACAGGCCCAGGTCTCCCGCGAAGTGGACCGCAACCTGGTCAACATCCGCGACCTGGCGACTCAGTCGGCGGCGGGCGCCAACCAGACCACTGCAGCCAGCCATGAACTGTCGCGCCTGGCGGTGGATTTGAATGGGATGGTGGCCAGGTTCGTTATCTAAGTCTCTGGAATACTGGCAAAAATGTGGGAGGGGCTTGCCCCCTCCCACATGTGTTTATTGCTTCCAAGCGCCTGGGTTGACCAGGTTCTTCGGTTTTTCACCCGCCAATGCCAGCAACAGATTATCCACCGCGCACTTGGCCATCGCCTCACGCGTCTCATGGGTCGCGGAGCCGATATGCGGGGTCGCCACCACGTTGTTCAGACGCAGCAACGGTGAGCCGTGATCAAGCGGTTCCTTTTCGAACACGTCCAACCCCGCCGCCCGAATCGTACGTTGCTGCAAGGCGTCGACCAGCGCCGCCTCGTCCACCACTTTGCCCCGCGAGATATTGATAAAGATCGTCTCCGGGCCCATCAGCGCAAACTGCTCGGCGCCGATCAGCTTCTCGGTTTCGGCGGTCAGCGGCAGGGTCAGGCAGACAAAATCGGCCTGTTGCAGCAAGTCGTTAAGGCTGCGGTACTGCGCACCAAAGCGCTGTTCCACCGCCGGCTTGGGCGAGTGGCTGTGGTAGAGCACCGGCATGCCAAAGCCGAAATGCCCGCGCTGGGCCAAGGCTTCGCCGATGCGGCCCATGCCGATGATGCCCAGGGTCTTGCCATGCACGTCGCTGCCGAAGTGTGACGGGCCGATATTCTTGTTCCATTGGCCGGCGCGCACCATGTCCGCCAGCTCCACCACACGCCGGGCAGTGGCCAGGATCAGCGCGAAGCCGGTGTCGGCGGTGGTTTCGGTGAGCACGTCCGGGGTGTTGCTGAGCAGGATGCCGCGTTGGGTCAGGTAGTCGATATCGTAGTTGTCGACCCCCACGGACACGCTGGCCACGGCTTCAAGTTGCGGCGCGAGATCCAGCAGCCTGGCATCCAGGCGCAGGCTGGCACCGAGCAAGCCGTGGGCGGTGGGCAGGGCGTCGCGCAGCTTGGCCAGGCCGGACTCGTCCAGCGCTTCGATCAGCGTGACCTCGGCGTGTTCATGCAGGCGCGCCATCAGCGGTGCGGAGAGTTTCTTGTATAAAACCACAGATTTTTTCATTGAGTTTTTACCTTCAATTCGAGGGTAGGCAGCGGCGCGCGCTCACGGTCACTGGCGCCGGGCTTGAGGAAAATCGTCAGCACCACCGACAGCATCAGCGCGCCGCTCATCAGCAGGTACGAGGCGCCGGGCGAGCCGGTGCTGCTATTGAGGTAACCCACCAGATACGAGCCGCCGAACGAGCCGAGGGCGCCCATGCTGTTGATCAGCGCCATGGCGCCACCGGCGACGTTGGCGGGGAGGATTTCCGGGACGATGGCAAAAAACGGCCCGTACGGCGCATACATGCAAGCCCCGGCAATCACCAGCAGGGTGTAGGACCACCAGAAGTGTTCGGCGCCCAACACGTAGGAGGCGTAGAAGGCGATGGAAGCAATCAGCAGTGGCGGCCACACGAAGCGCTTGCGCTTTTGCAGTTTGTCCGAGCCCCAGGACACCGCCAGCATGGCGATCACGGCGGCGAGATAGGGCAGGGCCGAGAGCCAGCCGGCTTCGACCATGTCCATCTGCAGGCCTTTCCTGAGGATTGACGGCAGCCACAAGACGAAGCCGTACACGCCGATGCTCCAGCAGAAAAACTGCAGCGCCAGGATGATCACCTTGGGCGAACGGAACGCTTCGGCGTAGTTCTTCACCGCCTTGATACCGACCTGTTCGGCGGCCAGCGCGCTTTCCAGGTCTTTTTTGTGCTGTTCGCTCAGCCATTTGGCGTCTGCGGGTTTTTCATCCGCCAGCTTCCACCAGATAAACGCCCAGAACACCGCCGGCAGGCCTTCGATGATAAACATCCAGCGCCAGCTGAAATGCTGCACGAGGTAGCCGGACACCACCGACATCCACAGCATGGTCACCGGGTTGCCGAGGATCAGGAAGGTATTGGCCCGCGAGCGCTCGGCACGGGT
This sequence comes from Pseudomonas sp. SJZ103, assembly GCF_007828335.1. NCBI lineage: Bacteria > Pseudomonadati > Pseudomonadota > Gammaproteobacteria > Pseudomonadales > Pseudomonadaceae > Pseudomonas > Pseudomonas sp. SJZ103. Next base: position 80,656 of record NZ_VIUN01000008.1, on the reverse strand, counting down.
GAACCAGTGGCACAGGTACACCAGCATGGCCGGCATCACGGCGGCCTCGACCACGCCGAGCATGAAGCGAATGACGATCAGCATGTAGGCGTTGGACACCACGCCGGTCAGGGTGGCCAGCCCACCCCAGAGGATCAGGCTGACGAAAATCAGCTTCTTGACGCTGCGCTTTTGCGCATAGATGGCGCCCGGCACCTGGAAGAAGAAGTAGCCAAGGAAAAACAGTGCACCCAGCAATGACGACATGCCGGGGGTGATCATCAGGTCTTCGGCCATCCCGGAGGCGGCGGCGAAGCCGTAGTTGGCGCGGTCCAGGTAGGCCAGGCTGTAGGTGATAAAGACGATGGGCATGATGTACCACCAACGGCGGGTGGCGAGTTTCACGGTTTCCATAAGGTTGCTCCTGAGCTTGTTGTAGTTGTGGCAACAGGGTGTGGGTCAAGCGACGGATCGGGTGGGTAATTCAGAGCGGGTGGGCAAACCTTCCATATCGCCGCGACTTTGCACGGCGCGGCTGCCGATCCAGTTGCCGCGTTGCACCGCCTCGGGGAAGCTGAGGTTTTCCAGTAGGGCGCTGATCATGCCCACGGCAAAGCCATCGCCGGCGCCAACGGTGTCCACCACCTTGTCCACGGGCACGGCAGCGACAAAGCCCTGGTTCAGCTGGGTGCGGAAGTAGGCGCCGTCAGGGCCGAGCTTGATCGCCACGGCTTCGGCGCCCTGGTCGAGGTAGAACGCGGCAATATCCGCCGGGTCGTCGAAACCGGTGAGCAGACGGCCTTCGCCCAGGCCCGGCAAGACCCAGTCGGCGAGGCTGGCGAGGGCGTTGATTTCGTCGATCATCTGCGCCTGGCTGGTCCATAGCGACGGACGCAGGTTAGGGTCGAACGACACGCTGCGCCCGGCTTTGCGCATCTGTGTCATCAACTCGCGGGACAACTCGCGGGTGGCCTCGGACAAGGCCGGCGGAATACCGGTGGCATGCAGATGGCGGGCCTGCAGCAGCGCAGGGCTGATGGCGGCCACGGACAACTGGCTGGCGGCCGAGCCCTTGCGGAAGTACTCCACCTGCGGGTCATCGCCGGCTTCTTCGCGGGACTTGAGTTGAAAACCGGTGGGGTGCAGCGGATCGACCGCCACATGCCGGCAATCCAGGCCTTCTTTTTTCAGCGTGTCGACCACAAAGCGCCCGAGGGAATCATCGCCCACCCGGCTCAGCCAGGCGACGTTGAAGCCCAGGCGCGACAGGCCGATGGCGACATTACTGTCGGCGCCGGCAATGCGTTTGTGAAACTGCGCCACCTGGGCCAGGTCGCCGGTCTGCTCGGCGACAAACATCGCCATGGTTTCGCCAAACGACAGAATATCGATCTCAGACATGGGCATTCTCCCCACGAGGTTGGCCAAGGAGGGCGAGGGCCGCCACTTGTTGCGCAGTGACGTCGACCAGGTCATCGCCCTGCAGCGGAAATTCCACCGCCCGTGTAATGCCTTGAGTCATGTGCTTGAGCAGTTGTTCCCACAGATGCAGGTCGGTGGCGCCGGGCGGCAGCGCTACCAGCTTGCCGTCTGCGCGGCGCGCCACAGCCTTGCAGTGCAGGTAGTCGACGTGTCGGCCCAGCAGGCGTGCGGCGGTCAACGCGGATTGGTCCTGCCACTGCCAGTTGCCGATATCGAAGGTCATCTTCACCGGCAGGCCCAGGCGCTCGACTTCAGTGAAGAAACGCTGCATCGGCTCAATGCGCCCGCCGTGCAGGGTCTGGTCGTTTTCCACCAAGAGCTTGACCGGGTGGCGAGCGAGCAGGGCGTGCAGGCTTTCCAGGTCATTGGTGTCGGTGAAATAACCGAGGGAGACTTTCAGCCAGCGCGCACCAAAGGCCTGGGCACGGTCGAGGGTGGCGTTCAGTTCGGCATTCGGCTGGGCGCGGCCGGCGATCCACAATTCAAGCGGCGATGAAAATACGCACTCCAGGCCCTGTGCGGCGGCGGCCTGGGCCAATTCGGCGGGTTGCTCAACGGTCAGCAGTTCTTCGCGCCACTCGATGCGCTGGGCACCGGCGGCGGCCAGCAATTCGACAAAACTCAATTGGCCTTGCTGGCGGACCAGGTCGGCGCCGTAGCTGGAAAGGCTGATGGAAACGGGGTATTTGTGCATTGTTGTTTACCTCTGAAACCGGTTTCATTTTTTGACGTTGAATGTCCAGTCGACTCTGCCGTAACCGCAGCCTCGCCAAGGCTCGACAGCGGCTACGTGTAGGGGCGCTGGGTTGAGCCTCGGATGATCAACTGGGGCAAAAAGTCCAGGGTGCGGGTCGGTTCAGTGTCACCGCGCAACCGCTTGAGCAGGCAATCGAACGCACTGGCGCCAATCGCTTCGGTGGGTTGGGCGAGGGCGGTGATGCCGTTGCCCACCAGCGGGTACCAGTCCAGGTCATCCAGGGCGATCAAACCCACGTCGTCGAACAGGTTGCAGTCCAGCGCCTTGAGCGCACGGGTGCAGGCCAGCGCGGCGATGCCGTTGGCGCAGAACAGGGCCTTGGGGCCGGGTTTGGCGAGAAAGGCTTGCAGGCGTTGTTCCAGCGCATCATCGAGCTCCAGCACCGCGCCGGTCAGCGCCGGGTGCCGGGCAATTTCGCTCTTGAAGCTGTCCAGGCGTTCCTGCCGTGAACTGGTGCCATCGCAGGCCTCACTCACCAGCAACACCTCGCGGTAACCCTGCTGTTCCAGGTGCTCCACCGCCATGCGCACCGCCGCCGGGTTATCCAGCCCCACCAGGTCGCTGTGCAGCGGCTCGACCTTGCGGTCCACCAGCACCAGAGGCATTTCCCGTTGCAGTTCCAGCAATTGGTCGAGGTGATGGCCGAGGGTGTTCACGATCAGCCCTTCGATGTTGTAGGAGCGCAGCGCCGCCAGGTGTTGGCGCTCCTGTTCGTCATCGCGGTCGGTGTTGCACACCACCAGGCTGTAGCCGTGCCGGCGGCAGGCGGTTTCGACGCCGTGCATCACGGCAATGGAGTAGGGGTTGCGGATATCGGCCACCAGCATGCCGATCAAGCGCGTGCGGCCACGTTTCAACCCGCGGGCCATCTGGTTGGGGCGGTAGCCGAGTTGTTCGATGGCTTGTTCGATGCGCAGGGCGATGGCATCGGAGAGCAGGGCGCGGTCTTCGCCGATAAAGCGCGACACGCTGGCCTTGGATACGCCGGCGTGCTCGGCGACGTCGAGCATGGTCACGCGGCTGCGCTGGGCGGCAGAAAAGTTGTTCACGGTCATCGACCTTCTATTTTTATTGGAATGACTGAAACCGGTTTCAGGAAACCACTAAAGTAGGAAAGTCGTCAAGAAGCTGTAGGACAAAGATAGATGATCGGTGTGCTCAGACGAGCATGCCCAACCACGCCGCCGCCAACAGCAGCAGGGCCATGCTTCGGTTAACACGCTGCATGGCCTTGGGCGAACGAAACACCCGCGCAGACCCCACCCCCAACAGCGCCCAGGTGCCCAGGCAGGGCATCGATATCAGGAAAAACACCAGGGACAGGTACACCACCTGGCTTTGGCGCTGCTCACCATTACCGGCAAATACGCTGACCACCGCCAACGCCATCATCCACGTCTTGGGGTTGATCAATTGCAGGCTGGCAGCGCCGATCAGCCCCAGGGGCTTTTGGCCTGCATCCACTTCGATGGCCTGAGGGGGGGCACGGAAGATCTGCCAGGCCAGGTAACTCAACCAGGCGACGCCGGCCCACTGCATGGCGCTTTGCACCTTGGGCAGGTGTACCAGCGACTGGCCAAACCCGGCCCCCACCAGGAGCACGAGCCCGGCCGCCCCGGTGCAGGCTCCGAGGATGATTGGCAGGGCGGCTTTGAACCCGTAGCGGGCGCTGTTGCTCAGCACCAGAATGTTAGTGGGGCCGGGTGTGATGGAGGCGACGAAGGCGAACAGCATGAACGGCAGCAAGGTGGACAGCATGGCGGGGGACTCCGGTAAACCAATCGATGGAGTCGATCTTCACAAGCCGGCGCCTTACCTGTCTGGAAGATTTGAGCAGCGCTTGCGGTACGCGGCGGGCGTGAGGCCGTAAGCGCGGATGAACCAGCGGCCCAGATGGCTCTGGTCGGCAAAGCCCAGGGCAATCGCCACGTCTGCCGGTTGTTCACCCTTAGCCAGTAAATGCCGGGCGCGGGCCAGGCGCAGTTGCACCAGGTAGGCATGGGGCGGCAGGCCGAAGGCGCTCTTGAAGGCGCGGGTCAGGCGAAAGCGGTCGACGCCGCACGTCAAGGCCAGTTCGTCCATGCCCACGTCTTGCTGCAGGTGGGCATGCAGGTAGTCCCGCGCCTTATAGGCCACCAGCGGCAAGCGCGGGTCTTCACGGTAGCGGGTGCGCCATTGGAGTTGGGCGGTAAGGCGCTCCAGCAATTGGTCCATGGCGCGCTGGCGCACGATGCGCAGTTCGCCGCTGTGCAGGGTCTGGAACGCACGGCTGGTGGCCAGGGCCAGGCGCGGGTCGCTGGTCACGGTGCTGGCAAACCCCAGTTGACTGTTGAGGGGCGCCTCTTCGAATACCGCACTCACTTCCCGCGCCAGCCACTGCGGGTCGAGGTACAGCATGTGATAGGTAAAGCCGTCCGCAGTGGGCGCGTCGCCGTCATGCAGTTCGCCAGGCTCTACCAGGAACACCTGGCCCCGTACGCTGTTGTGCCGGGTGCGGCGGCAGTTGAATTGCTGCACCCCTTGTTCGGTGACGCCGACCAGATAGCTGTCATGCCAGTGGGGGTCGTAGGCGTGACCCTCGAAATGCGCGCGCAGGGTCTCGATGCCGGTGTCGGCGTCCTGGGACAAGTCGATCCAATTGTGCGCGGCCATAAAACACCAGCATGCTATGTGTAAGGGTATTAGCGTCTGCCGGCGCCATTGCGTCTAGAAGGTTTGTGCAGCCTAGCTGAACAGCCCGGCGGCGATGTTGATCGAGAACCCCAGGATCGCTGTATTGAACAAAAAGCCGATTAGTGACTGCCCCAGCACCACCTTGCGCATGCCGCGCGTGGCGACGCCGACGTCAGAGGTTTGCACCGCCACGCCGATGGTGAAGGAGAAATACAGGAAGTCCCAGTAGTTCGGCGTCAACAGCCCTTCGGCGAAACGCAGCGCCGGTTCCTTGCCGTTCCAGGTGTAATACAGGCGGGCGTAATGCACGCTGAAAATCACCCCGATCAACAGCCATGAACCGATCACCGTCAGCCCGGTGAACCCGTAGTGCAGCAGGCGCTCGGAAGTGGCCAGGTCTTTGCTGCCCACCAGTTCGAAGGTGATGGTGGCGAGGCTCGCGATGGCGGCGATGCACACGGTGAACAGTACCAGCCCGGCGTTCTCGTCCTCGATTTCGGCGATGCGCTTTACATCGTCGGCCCTGGCACGGCTGGTCAGCCACAGCATCAGCACCAGGTAAGTCCAGACTCCGGCGTTCCAGCCAATGAGGATTTTGCTGGCGAGGGTGTCGGCGGGTGCCAGGATGCCTATGACAAGGCCGAGCACGGCGGCGGCGGAGAGGCGAGGGTGGGTGCGGGCAAGGAAAGGCATAGAGGCTCCCCGAAAGACAGGGGAGCCACTATAGCGTATTCACACAAAAACAGAGGGAGCTCCATGATAGTGTGTGATTGTGGCAGGTGACGCACCGAAGCGGTTATTTGACGGGCTGAACTGAGAACTCCAGCTTTTCAAATGTGTACTCGTGGCCCAAGTCATCAGATCGAACCTTGAAGTGGCCAGTGCCGCTCACGGTATTGCCTTGCTGATCATATTCAAATGTGATTTTCCCGCTCTGCGCATATCCACGGACAGGCTCTTCTCCACCCAAAAAACGATTGAAGTGAATGCGAGCTTTGTTGCGCTCATAAGATTCGGATACCTCAAGTGATCCTGAAGTCTGATTTTGGACTGGTATTAAAAGAACGAGAAAATTTCCATCCCAGTCAGCGTCATCGCCCCTCACCGCCAACACAGCACCATCGGTTGATGAGTACCGCGACATCATGACTTCCGTCGCGCTGAAATTTTTAGTTAGCGTGGTATCGGCGGTAATACTGCCCTTATATTGTTTGTTGTCAGTCGTCATTTTAAAACCCTCTACTTGGTTTTGAATGAGTGACGTAACTGGACCCGCATGGCACTGGGTTATTACGCGCCAGAGCAGCTTAGAGCAATGTTGAACATTTCAAAACTGTCAAATATGACAGTCTTGATATGTGCTTCTTCAGACCTAAAAGATATAAGTGATTCAGGACTTGTTGATCGCAACCTTACGCTTTGTCAACTTCATCACCACTACAAAGAACACCGGCACAAACACCACCGCCAGGGTCGCGGTGATCATCCCGCCGATCACCCCGGTACCAATCGCCTGCTGGCTCGCCGAACTGGCACCGGTGGCAATCGCCAATGGCACCACGCCGAGGATAAACGCCAGCGAGGTCATGATGATCGGCCGCAACCTGAGTCGTGCGGCTTTCAGGGTGGCGTCGATCAGGTCTTCGCCCTGGTCATACAAGTCCTTGGCGAACTCGATGATCAGGATCGCGTTCTTCGCCGACAAACCGATGATGGTGATCAGGCCGACCTTGAAAAACACATCGTTGGGCATGCCCCGCAAGGTCACCGCCAGCACCGCGCCGAGCACGCCCAGCGGCACCACCAGCAGCACTGAAGTCGGGATCGACCAGCTTTCATACAGCGCCGCCAGGCACAGGAACACGATCAGCAGCGACAGGCCCAGCAGTATCGGCGCCTGCGAGCCGGACAGTCGTTCCTGCAATGACAATCCCGTCCACTCCTGGCCCAGGCCCGCCGGCAGTTGGCTGACCAGGCGCTGGATTTCTTCCATCGCCTCGCCGGTGCTATGCCCCGGTGCCGCCTCGCCGGAAATGGCGATGGCGGGGTAGCCGTTGTAGCGCGTCAGTTGTGCCGGGCCCTGGGTCCATTTGGCGACAACGAATGCCGACAGCGGCACCATCTCCCCGGCCTTGTTGCGCACGTGGATCTTCATCAAATCCGCCACCTGGCTGCGCTGGTCACCTTCGGCCTGCACCACCACCCGCTGCATGCGGCCCTGGTTGGGGAAGTCGTTGACATAGGCCGAACCGATGGCGGAAGACAGCACATTGCCCACATCCGCAAACGAGACACCCAGCGCGTTGGCCTGCTTGCGGTCGACCTCAAGCTGCACTTGCGGCGCCTCGGCCAGGGCACTTTCGCGCACGTTGGTCAGGATCGGGCTTTTCTCGGCAGCGGCGAGCAATTCGGTGCGTGCCGCCATCAGCGCCGCATGGCCAACACCGCCGCGGTCCTGCAGGCGGAACTCGAAACCGCTGGAGGTGCCCAGGCCATCCACGGGAGGCGGCAGGACCGTATAGGCGATCGCGTCCTTGAGCTCGCTGAAGGCCATGTTGGCGCGGTCGGCAATCGAGGCGGCGGAGTCATCGCTGCCGCGTTCCGACCAGTCCTTGAGCGTAGTAAACGCCAGCGCGGCGTTTTGCCCGGAGCCGGAGAAGCTGAAACCCATGATCATGGTGGTGTCACCCACCCCAGGCTCACCGGCGTTGTGCGCTTCGATCTGCTCGGCCACCTGCACCGTGCGGTTCTTGCTCGCACCCGGCGGCAGCTGGATGTCGGTGATGGTGTAGCCCTGGTCTTCCACCGGCAGGAACGAGGCGGGCAGGCGGCTGAACATCAGCCCCAGGCCCACCAGCAATACCAGGTAGATCAGCAGGTAACGGCCGCTGCGCTTGAGCGCATAGGCGACCCAGCCTTCGTAACGCTCGGTGAGCTGCTCGAAGCGCTTGTTGAACCAGCCGAAGAACCCGCCCTTGGCATGGTGCTCCCCCTTGGCAATCGGCTTGAGCAGGGTGGCGCACAGGGCCGGGGTCAAGGTCAGGGCAAGGAACGCCGAGAACAGGATCGAGGTGGCCATCGACAGCGAGAACTGCTGGTAGATCACCCCCACCGACCCCGCCATGAACGCCATCGGCAGGAACACCGCGACCAGCACCAGGGTAATGCCGACGATGGCGCCGGTGATCTGGCCCATGGCTTTTTTCGTCGCGTCCTTGGGCGACAGGCCCTCGGTGACCATGATCCGCTCGACGTTCTCCACCACCACAATTGCATCGTCCACCAGGATGCCGATGGCCAGCACCATGCCGAACATGGTCAGCACGTTGATCGAGAAGCCCAGCAACAGCATGGTGGCGAAGGTGCCCATCAGCGCGATCGGCACCACCAGCGTCGGGATCAGCGTGTAGCGCACGTTCTGCAGGAACAGGAACATCACCGCAAACACCAGCGCCATCGCTTCGAGCAGGGTGTAGACCACCTTGGTGATCGAGACCTTGACGAACGGCGAGGTGTCGTACGGGATCTTGTATTCCACATTGGCCGGGAAATAGCGCGACAGCTCGTCCATCTTCGCCCGCACCAGGGTCGCGGTGTTGAGCGCATTGGCCCCCGGCGCCAGTTGCACGCTGACGGCGGTGGACGGTTTACCGTTCAGGCGCGTGGAAAACTGGTATTCCTGGCTGCCCACTTCTACCCGCGCCACATCGCCGATGCGCACGGTGGAGCCGTCCGGGTTGGCCTTGAGCACGATATCGGCGAATTCCGCCGGCGTGGACAACTGGCCCTTGACCAGGATCGCGGCGGTAATTTCCTGGGTCCTGGTGCCCGGCAAGTCGCCGATGCTGCCGGCCGAGACCTGGGCGTTCTGTGCGCTGATCGCGGCGTTCACGTCGGCCGGTGTGAGGTTGAAGCCGATCAGCTTCTGCGGGTCGATCCAGATGCGCATGGCGCGTTCGGCGCCATACAACTGCGCCTTGCCCACCCCGTCCAGGCGCTTGAGCTCGTTCATCACGTTGCGCGCCAGGTAATCGCTGAGCGCCACGTCGTCGAGCTTGCCGTCGCTGGAGGTAAGGGTGACCAGCAGCAGGAAGCCGGCGGAGACTTTCTCCACCTGCAAACCCTGCTGGGTCACGGCCTGGGGCAGGCGCGGCTCCACCGCCTTGAGGCGGTTTTGCACATCCACCTGGGCCATTTCCGGGTTGGTGCCGGGCTGGAACGTGGCGGTAATCGTCGCCGAGCCGAGACTGCTCTGGGATTCGAAATACAGCAGGTGATCGGCGCCGTTGAGCTCCTGCTCGATCAGGCTGACCACGCTTTCATCCAGGGTCTGGGCCGAGGCGCCCGGGTACACTGCGTAGATTTCCACCTTCGGCGGCGCGACGTTGGGGTACTGGGCCACCGGCAATTGCGGGATGGCCAGCAAGCCGGCCAGCAGGATAAACAGGGCGACCACCCAGGCGAAGATCGGGCGGTCAATAAAGAACTGCGGCATTGTCAATGATCCTTATTGGCCGGAAGCCTGGGCAACGGGTGTGGGGCTGTCATCGACCTGGACTTTTTCACCGGGGCGCGCGTGCTGCAGGCCTTCGACGACGATACGGTCGCCGGGCTTGAGGCCGTGGCTGACCACCCAGCGGTCATTGATCACCGCACCCAGTTCTACCGGCTGCTGGCTGACGGTCTGCTCGGCGTCGAGCAGCAGCACCATGGGGATGCCGGCGCTGTCGCGGGTGATGGCGCGTTGCGGCACGCTGATGCCTTGTTTGTCGACGGCTTGCTCCAGGCGTACCCGCACGAAGCTGCCGGGCAGCAGGTCGAGGTCCGGGTTGGGAAACTCGCTGCGCAGGATGATCTGCCCGGTGCCCGGGTCGACGCTGATCTCGGCGAACAGCAACTTGCCCGGCAGCGGGTAGAGGCTGCCATCGTCCTGGATCAACGTGGCCTTGGCCTGGTCCTGGCCCACCTGCTTCAAGCTGCCGGCGCGGAAAGCGCGACGCAGGTCGTTCAGCTCGCGGGTGGACTGGGTAAGGTCGGCGTGGATCGGGTCCAGTTGCTGGATGATCGCCAGGGGCGTGGCTTCGTTCTGACCCACCAGTGCGCCTTCGGTCACCAGGGCACGGCCGATGCGCCCGGAAATCGGCGCGGTCACGGTGGCGTAGCCCAGGTTCAACCTGGCGCGCTCGACGGCGGCCTTATTGGCGGCAACTTCGGCGTTGGTCTGGCGCACGGCGGCGCGGGCGTTGTCGTAGTCCTGGCCGCTGATGGCGTTGCCTTCCACCAATTGGCTGTAGCGCTGCTCCTGCAGGCGCGCCTGGAACGCATTGGCCTCGGCCTTGCTCAGGTTGGCCTGGGCGCTGTCCAGGTCAGCCTTGAACGGTGCCGGGTCGATGCGAAACAGCACGTCGCCCTGTTTGACGTCATGGCCTTCCTTGAAGACCCGTTGCATCACCACGCCAGCGACCCGTGCGCGCACTTCGGCGATGCGCGGCGCGGCGATGCGGCCGCTCAATTCGCTAGTGATGGAGAGGGGCTTGGCCTCAAGGCTTTCGATGCGCACTTTGGCCAGGGGCATTTCTGGCGCTTCGGCGGCCGATTTGTCACAGGCACTCAGGGCCAGCGTCAGGGCCAACAGGCAAAATGGCGCAAACAGATTCTTCGACATGCTCTTATCCCAATATTGACTGGCGCATCCTAAGGTCACCTGCGCCGTGGTGCTGTGAAGCTGTGTAGGTCGTCTGTGAAGAAATGTAAGGTGCGGCGCGCGGGGCGTCGAGGGCGTATATCCTTGCACAATCCTGCAACACACCAACAAACCGCATTATTTGGAAACACCATGCCCAACATCCTCCTGGTGGAAGACGACGCCGCACTTTCCGAGCTGATTGCCAGCTACCTGGAACGCAATGGCTACCACGTCAGTGTGCTCAGTCGTGGCGACCACGTTCGCGACCGCGCGCGCCTCAACCCGCCGGACCTGGTGATCCTCGACCTGATGCTGCCCGGCCTCGACGGCCTGCAAGTGTGCCGCCTGTTGCGCGCCGATTCGGCGGGCCTGCCGATCCTGATGCTCACCGCCCGCGACGACAGCCACGACCAGGTGCTGGGCCTGGAAATGGGCGCCGACGACTATGTCACCAAACCCTGCGAGCCGCGGGTGCTGCTGGCGCGGGTGCGCACCTTGCTGCGGCGCAGCAGTTTGTCCGAGCCGCAGGTGGCCAGCGACCAGATCCTGATGGGCAACCTGTGCATCGACCTGTCGGAGCGCACCGTGACCTGGCGCGAGCAGGCGGTGGAGTTGTCCAGTGGCGAATACAACCTGCTGGTGGTGCTGGCCCGGCACGCCGGCGAAGTGCTCAGCCGCGACCAGATCCTGCAACGCCTGCGCGGTATCGAGTTCAACGGCACCGACCGTTCGGTGGACGTGGCCATTTCCAAGCTGCGCCGCAAGTTCGACGACCATGCCGGTGAAGCGCGCAAGATCAAGACCGTGTGGGGCAAGGGCTACCTGTTCAGCCGTTCCGAGTGGGAATGCTGACCGATGTTTCGTGTACTGGTACGCCTCTACCTGATCACCATCATCACCTACAGCGCGGCGATCTTCCTGATTCCCAAGCTGGTGATCCAACTCTTCGAACACCGCTACCTGGACTACAACGTCGAGCAATCCCGGGGCATGCAGAAGCTGATCGTCAAGCAGTACCTGCGCGCGCCGGTGGAGCGCTGGTCCCAGGTGACCGAGCAACTGGGCCGTGACTTCGCGCCACTCAAAGTGCAATTGCTGTTACGCCAGGACGCCCGCTACACCGCGCAGGAAGCGAAACTGCTGGAGCAGGGCAAACCCGTGATTCACCTGGGGGAGTGGGGCTGGATGGAGGACATCAGTTCGCCGCTCAACGAGCAGTTCGTGGTCAAGCTCACCGTCCCGCCGGACCCGCTGGACATGAACCTGTTGTACTGGTCGATGAACGTGCTGATCGGTGCGGCGTTGCTGGCCTGCCTGCTGTTCTGGCTGCGCCCGCACTGGCGCGACCTCGAACGCCTGAAAAGCACCGCCACGCAACTGGGCAAAGGCAACCTGGCCGAGCGCACACACATCCCGCCCAGCTCCAACATCGGCAGCCTGGCGGCGGTGTTCGATACCATGGCCGACGACATCGAACACCTGCTCAACCAGCAGCGCGACCTGCTCAACGCGGTCTCCCATGAACTGCGCACACCGCTCACACGCCTGGATTTCGGCCTGGCCCTGGCGCTGTCGGAGGATTTACCAGAGGCCAGTCGCGCACGCCTGCATGGCCTGGTGGCGCATATTCGTGAGTTGGATGAACTGGTGCTGGAGTTGCTGTCCTACAGCCGCCTGCAAAACCCGGCGCAACTGCCGGAGCGGGTTGAGGTGGTGCTCGATGAATTTATCGACAGTGTGCTGGGCAGCGTCGATGACGAACTGGAAAACCCCGAGATCGTCATCGATGTGGTACTCGATTGCGCCGTGGAACGCTTCAGCCTCGACCCACGCCTCACTGCCCGCGCGCTGCAGAACCTGCTGCGCAACGCCACACGTTACTGCGACAAGCGCATTCAGGTGGGGGTCAAGGTCTGCGCCAAAGGTTGTGAAATCCGGGTGGATGACGATGGCATCGGCATTCCGCTGGACCAGCGCGAGCGTATCTTCGAGCCGTTCTACCGCCTCGACCGCAGCCGCGACCGTTCCACCGGCGGCTTTGGCCTGGGCCTGGCCATCAGCCGGCGCGCCATGGAAGCCCAGGGCGGCACCCTGACCGCATTGGCCTCGCCGTTGGGTGGCGCACGCTTTCGGGTGTGGCTGCCCAATGTCGCCTGATCAGAGCACCTTGACCGCACGGCCGATTGCCTGGATCGGTCCTGTGGGTTTACCGGTGGGCGAGCCACGCGGGTCTTCCAGGGTCAGTTCGAACAACTGGTTGGGCGCCAGCGGCGGCAGTTTGTCCAGCGGCACCGACAGGGTTTGCCCCGGCTTGACCAGCCCCAGGGACACCGGGCCTTGCCAGCCATCGCCCTTGGTCCAGAACTGCAAGGCCTTGTCCGCCGGCACTTCCATCACGCCCAACGGAATCAACTGGATCTGCTGATTATTGCTGGCCTGGATCACCCAGCCCGGTGCCTGGCTTTGCGGCGCCACCAGTACCACCACAAAGCTGGGGGACAGCGCAGGAGGGCGCGTCAGCAACAAGGCCGCGAGCACCAGCGTCGTCACCAGCCCCGCACCCGCCAGGCTCCGCCACAACGCCAGAAGGTTCCACCACCCTGCGCGGGTTTGCGCAGGGGCGATGTTGCGCTGGATACGCCGCCACAGTTCAGCGGAGGGCGGCACCGGTTCTGCCAGCGCGGTCAGGGGCAACAGGCGCTGTTCCCAGGCGTCCACCGCCGCACGCAATTGCGCATCGTGCGGGAGGCGTTGTTCCACCTCGGCGCGTTGTTCGGCCGGCAGGGTGCCCAGTACGTATTCGCTGGCCAGTTCGTCGAGTGTTTCGTTCATGCCATGCACTCCCGCAGCGCGGCGAGGCTACGTTTTATCCAGGCCTTGACGGTCCCCAGCGGGGTGCCCAGTCTTGAAGCGATTTCGCTGTGGGAATAACCGTCGACATAGGCATGCAGGATGCAGGTGCGACGGGCCGGGTCGAGTTGTTGCAGGCAGGTGTGCATCAAGCCTGCGCGTGCGGGGAATTCAAAGGTGTCGTGAGGCGCGGCGAGCTGTTCATGTTCCTCGCCCAGTGCCACCTCGCGATGGTGGTTGCGCACGTAGTTGAGGGCTAGGTGACGGGTCACACTGAACACCCAACCCCGTGCCGAACCGCGTTCGGGGTCGAAACTGCCGGCGCCGTGCCAGATCTTCATAAATGCGTCATGCACAACGTCTTCGGCCAGGGCTTTGTCCCGGACGATGCGCAACGCCACGCCGAGCAAACGGCTGCTGTCCTGCTCATACAGTTGACGCAGGGCACGTTGCTCGCCACGGGCACAGGCCAATAGGCAGGCTTCATAATCAAAATGGGTGTCAGGCAAGGCCACGTACTTCCACCGCTGTAATAACGATAACCACCCCCCTGTAGGAGCAGGCTCCTACAGGGGCAGCGTAGCGCAGTTTGCTCAGTTGGCCGCCCAGAAAATGTAGTCGGCCTGGTACTTCACCACTTCCTGCTTGCCCTTGTTGGCAGTGGTGCACTCGGTGCTCGGTGCCACGCCACCTTTGAGCGCGACCCGCTGGATGTAACTCACGCCGCTCATCGCGCCCTTGCCTTCGGCCGGGTTGGCCTTGACCAATTGGTAGGGCAGGTTACCCGCACCCGAGGGGGCTACGGCGAGCTGGGTGCCGGTGATTTTCGAGCCGTCCTTGGCCTGCCAGGTAGCCGGTGGGCCGAAGTAGGTGCCCACTTGCTTGCCGCTGCTGTCATTCAGCACGGCCTTGGGGCCGACGAAGGTCCATTCGGTCTGGCCGGCGGCATTGGCCTTGTCGCGGCACTCGTAGGTGATTTCGCCGATGCCGGTGGTTTCCAGTGCCACCTTGTGGCCATCCGGCACCTTGATACTGTCGGGCAAGCCGGTCTGGGCAAAGGCCGCTGGGGTGGCGATGAGCAAACCGGTGAAGCAGAGCAGGGCTTTAGCGTTCATAGGTAGTTCTCCATTCAGTCAAACAGCGGGGTTACTGAAAGGACTACCCATGACGCGCACGATTGGATGCAGCGATTAGAAAATAAATGATTGAAGGCGCACACTGTGCCCCCGCTTTACCCGAGGAGAGATTGGCAATGACTGGTGTTCACGCGTCTGCTCAACAAGGTTTCTCTACCCAGGCCGTCACCTACGCCCAAGGTCGGCCGAATTATCCCAGGCAGCTCACCGGCTGGCTCACGGATGTACTCGGCGTCGATGCACATTCATTAGTCGTCGACCTGGGCGCCGGCACCGGCAAGTTCACGCGCCTGCTCAGTACCCTGGCGCCTACGTTGATCGCCGTCGAGCCGGTGCAGGCCATGGGTGCGCAGTTGACCCGTCTGCTGCCGGACGTGCGCTTGGTCAATGGCACCGCCGAAGCCATCCCCCTGGAGACTGCCAGCGCCGACGCGGTGGTCTGCGCGCAGGCCTTCCACTGGTTCTCCACCCAGGCCGCGCTGGCGGAAATCCATCGCGTACTCAAGCCCGCAGGGCGCCTTGGGCTGGTGTGGAATGTGCGCGATGAATCGGTGGATTGGGTGGCGGCCATCACCGCGATCATTACCCCCTACGAAGGTGACACCCCGCGCTTTCACTCCGGGCGCTGGCGCGAAGCGTTCAACGGCGAGTACTTTTCCGACCCCGAAATGACGTGTTTCCCGTATAGCCATGTAGGCAGCCCACAGGAAGTGATCATGGATCGCGTCCTCTCCGTGAGCTTTATTGCCGCGTTGCCCGAGGCTGAAAAAGCCCTCGTGACCGAGCAGTTGCGTGGCTTGATCGCCACCCATCCGGCATTGAAAGGCCGTGACACAGTGGCGTTTCCCTATCAAACCCAGGCGTATGTCTGCCGCCGACTGCCATAAAAGGCATAAAGTCAGATCATATTGATATAAGTCGTTATAAGAAAAATCGCTATCCTGCGGCCAGAATTTTATAAGGCCGCAGGTAGCTTTGATGGAAGTGGGTAACTTTGGTTTTGTAATTGCGGGCCTGATCGTTGGTTTTATCGTGGGCATGACCGGTGTAGGCGGGGGCTCGTTGATGACCCCGATCCTCTTGTGGTTCGGCATCAACCCGGCCACTGCCGTGGGCACTGACCTGCTGTACGCGGCCATCACCAAGTCCGGTGGCGTGCTGGTACACAGCAAGAACAAGAACATCGACTGGACCATCACCGGCTGGCTGACCCTGGGCAGTGTGCCTGCGGTGTTGCTGACCCTGTGGTTCCTCGCCACCCTGCACACCGACCCCAGCGCCATGAACGCGGTGATCAAGCAGGCCCTCGGCGTGGTCCTGCTGCTGACCGCCCTGGCGATCCTGTTCAAGCAGCGCCTGTTGGCGTTCGCCCAGCGCCATGCGGGCGATCACTACCATATGAACCCGCGCAACCTGAATGCGTTGACCGTGGTGACCGGTGCGGTGCTGGGTACCATGGTTGCACTGACCTCCATCGGCGCCGGCGCCCTCGGCACGGTCGCGTTATTTATCCTCTATCCGTTCCTGGCCACGCGCCGCCTGGTCGGCACCGAGATCGCCCACGCCGTGCCCCTGACCCTGGTGGCGGGCTTGGGCCATGCCGGCATGGGCAATATGGACTGGCACCTGCTGGGCTTTTTGCTGATGGGGTCGCTGCCGGGCATTTATTTCGGCAGCCACATGACCGGCAAAGTCCCGGACGGCGTATTGCGCCCGTGCCTGGCGATCATGTTGATGACCATCGGCTACAAATTGGCCTTTTGAGGCGTACACAGGATTCAAATATACAAGGGCCAAATGTGTGAGGGGGCTTGCCCCCGATGAGGGAGTGTCAGTCACTTATTGGTTAACTGACCCGGCGCTATCGGGGGCAAGCCCCCTCCCACATTTGGATCTTTATCCAGCAGGTAGGCCTCGGTCTGTTTTTGCTCTGGCTTTTGATCTTGATCCTAGGCGCCCCATTAAACACACTGGCCGAACGCAGGCTTGAATCCGTGGGTAACCCGGCAGGACGCCGGGTTAGCCGTCCTGGGCCAGGGCCGCCACAGTTTTGACCCCGCTCAGCCTCAGGCTTTCGCCGGACCATTGCCGATCTGCCACACAAACGGCGGCTCGGTGCCATTGATCACCCAGTCCCCCACGATCCGCGCCTTGTAGATCACCGGGTTGTGCGACGACACGGTCCGCGCATTGCGCCAATGGCGGTCGAGGGACTTGCCCTGGCGCACATCCGACGCCCCCAGTGCGTTGAACAACTCACTGGTGGCGCGCTGGATCAGCTCCGACACCACCACCTGCGCTGTGGCCGACTCGATTTCGGCCGCTACGTTGGCTTCGCGCTCGACACCCTCATCCCCCCCGAAACGCGCCAGGTACGCCCGTTGTGCCGGCACGGCGGCCTTCAACGCGCTGGCTTCGGCGGCGTAGACCAAGGCTGCGACTTCGCCCACCACCTGCTGGATCTGGGCGTCCTGGCTGACATGCTGGGCATTGCCATGGCTGTAGATGCGCTTGCGGCTGCGCACCTGGTGGGCCACATCGCGCAACGCGGCACGGCCGATACCGGCGAGGCTCGCTAACAGTACGAGCTGGTAGAACGCGGTCTGGTATTTGAAGCGGGTCGCAAAGTCGATGACGTTTTCCGCCTCCACCACTGCATCGGTAAAGCGCGAGGTGCCGCTGCCCGTGGTGCGCTGGCCAAAACCGTCCCAGTCATCGCTGTGTTCCACGCCGGGTTGGCGCGCGCGGGTGGCGGCGATCACATCGCCGCCGGTGTCGCTGCGCTGGGCGTACACGTCGATCCAGTCAGAGAAAATGCTGCCGGTGCTGTAGAACTTTTCACCGTTGAGTTTCCACTTATCGCCGTCCGGGCTGACCTGGGTGACAACGTCACCGATGGCCACGGCGCCGATTTCAGTCCAGGCGCAGCCGACGATATCGCCGTCCACAAAGCGCTTGAACCACAGGTCGCGGCCGGCACTGGGCGGCGCATTCAGGCGGTCTTCGGCAAAGGCGAAATGCCCGCGCAGGGCCTGGGGCACATTGGAGTCGGCCTCGGCCAGTTCGATCAGCAGTTCGAACAGTTGCGGCAGCGAAGCACCGCCACCGCCGTATTCCACCGGCACCCGCACCGCGCCGAAGCCGGCCTCCTTGAGCCATTGGATCGGCTCATGGGGTAGGGCGCGGGTTTGTTCGCGTGCCACCGCGCCATCGGCGATGCGCTGGAAAATCGGACGAAAGCGTGCAGCCAACGTGGGGTAGTCGACGCCGACAGACAGCGGGTTGATAACGTGGTGTTTGGTCATGAGCAGGGCTCCGGGGCAGTGATCGGTACCGGGAGTGATTGCACAGTCCGTGCCGGGTGCCAGGGCCAATGTTTACGGGGGGATGCACGCTGTTTGCTGTTGCTCCAGCAACAGCAAACCGACAAACCGTTGCAATCCCTGACATTGGCATTCCAAGCCTCCCAGCCCCGAATTCGCGTCGCAACCCTTGTGGCGCGGGCGTTTGCCCGCGCCTGGCACGCTTGCTGCTCAACCCCTCAGTACATTCCTTTGTGCGAGGTACCGTTCGATGAGTCAGCAAGCCGTGAAATTTGCCTATTGGGTGCCCAACGTCAGCGGTGGGCTGGTGGTCAGCAAGATCGAACAACGCACCCACTGGGGCATCGACTACAACCGCAAACTGGCGCAATTGGCCGAAGAAGCCGGCTTCGAGTATGGCCTGACCCAGATCCGCTTCACCGCCGGCTATGGCGCCGAGAACCAGCATGAATCCGTGGCGTTCAGCCATGCGTTGCTGGCCGCGACCACCAAGCTCAAAGTCATCGCGGCGATCCTGCCCGGCCCGTGGCAACCGGCGTTGGCGGCCAAGCAACTGGCGACCATCGACCAGCTCACCAACGGCCGCATTGCGGTGAATATCGTCAGTGGCTGGTTCAAGGGTGAGTTCCAGGCCATCGGTGAACACTGGCTGGAGCACGACGAGCGCTATCGCCGTTCCGAGGAATTCATCCGCGCCCTCAAAGGCATCTGGACCCAGGACGACTTTACCTTCAAGGGTGACTTCTACCGTTTCAACAACTACACCCTCAAACCCAAGCCGCTGGGCCAGCCGGAAGTGTTCCAGGGCGGCAGTTCACGGGCCGCGCGGGACATGGCGGCGCGCGTGTCGGACTGGTATTTCACCAACGGCAACACCCCGGAAGGCATCAAGGCCCAGGTCGATGACATTCGCACCAAGGCTGCCGCCAACAACCATGCGGTCAAAGTCGGCGTGAATGCATTCATCATCGCCCGCGACACCGAGGAAGAAGCCCGCGCCGTGCTCGCAGAGATCATCGACAAGGCCGACCCGGAAGCCGTGAATGCCTTTGGCGACGCGGCCAAGCAGGCCGGCAAGGCATCACCCGAAGGCGAGGGCAACTGGGCCAAGTCCAGCTTTGAAGACCTGGTGCAGTACAACGATGGCTTCAAGACCAACCTGATCGGCACCCCGCAGCAAATTGCCGAGCGCATCGTCGCACTCAAGGCGGTGGGGGTGGACCTGGTGCTGGCGGGCTTCCTGCACTTCCAGGAAGAAGTGGAGTACTTCGGCAAGCGCGTGTTGCCGCTGGTGCGCGAGCTGGAAGCCAAGGCCGGGATCAAGCAGGTGGCCTGACCAAGGTTTTTTCCAGGCGCAGGGCAGGGGTGTGGTCTGCGTAGTAGTCGTTGACCTGGGCGAAGCGCCGGTAGCCGTTGCGTTCATACAGCGCCAAGGCGCCGGGGTTGTCGGTGCGCACCTCCAGGCGCAGGTGCGCGCACCCGTGCGTCACCCCGCAGGCCTCGACATGGCTGAGCAACTGCTTGCCCAGCCCGAGGCCACGCGCGTGCTCGGCAATGGCGATGGAATACAGGCGCGCGAACGCGCTGCGACGACGAAACAGCACCAGCGCATAGCCGAGCAACTGCCCGTCCTGTTCCGCCACCAGCAACTGGCCGTGGGCGCGGCTGATCATCCAGTGAAAACTGCGCGATGAAAGCCGGTCGGTGGTGAAACACTGGTGCTCCAATGCGACTAATGCCGGTACATCGTTGGGTAATGCAACGCGAGAGAAAAGAGCCATATAACCGCCGTAAAAGTTGCGTAACGAAACGGGACTTCCCTAAGAGATCGTGCTTAATAGAAAAGGTCGAGTTCTCTAAAGCGGATCAAATATTATGTCGGCGGTACAAGGTCATTGGCGTGAAGTATCCGAGCAAATCGTCGCGGCGACAATAACATCGAAGGGCTTTTTTTCTGCGCCGCCTCGAAGTAACAGTCAAGTGGTGATCATTGTTGAGCGCAAGGAAGATTGGGCCTCCTACTTTCCCAGCGAAGACATCGTCACCGCCCAGGAATACCTGGAGCAAACCTGGCAGAACGACACAGGCAAGCGTGTGCAGGTGATTAATCTGTGCCGCAGCTACAAGTACCTGGGGCACGGCTACTACTGCTCGTTGCTGGCCGAAGCGCGCGGGCACAAGGTGATTCCCTCGGTGCGCACCATCAGCGAACTGACTAAGAAGTCGCTGTACGGCCTGGCGCTGGATGACTTGGATAAAACCCTTGATAAAGCCTTGAGTCATCACCTCTACAGTAATACCGAAGGGTTTACCCTGACTCTCTACTTCGGCAGGACCAATATAGAACCGTTGCAGGAATTGGCCCGTCAGTTGTTTGAAACATTTCCAAGTCCGATTCTCTTAGTTGAATTCAGAAAGAACAACGGTTGGCATATCGAAGGGGTGAAGTCCGGCGTACTGCACAAGTTGCGCGACGACCAGGAAGATCAATTCGCCCATGCCCTCGATAACTTCAGCCGCAAGATCTGGCGCCAACCCCGTTCACGCCGCCTGGCCCGTTATGACCTGGCGATCCTGCACGATCCACAGGAGCAACTGCCACCGTCCAACGCCCGTGCCTTGGAGAACTTCATCCGCGTGGGCAAGGGCCTGGGCATTGATGTGGAGCTGATCGAGCGCAAGGACTACGCGCGCTTGGCCGAATACGACGCCTTGCTGATCCGCGAGACCACCAGCGTCGACAACCATACCTACCGCTTCGCGAAGAAAGCCGAAAGCGAAGGCCTGGTGGTGATGGACGACCCTGCCTCGATCCTGCGCTGCACCAACAAGGTTTACCTCACCGACCTGCTCAACAGCCATCACCTGGGCATGCCCGCCACCGAGATTCTCTACAAGGAGCGACCGGAAGATTTCGAACGGGTCGGCGAGCGCCTCGGGTTTCCGCTGGTGTTGAAGATTCCCGACGGGTGTTTCTCCCGTGGCGTGATCAAGGTCGAAAGCCAGGAAGCCTTGCTCAAGGCCACCGCCGAGTTGTTCGAGCATTCGGTGCTGCTGCTGGCCCAGGAATTCTTCTACACCGAGTACGACTGGCGCATCGGCGTACTCAACCGCAAACCGATCTTCGCTTGCCAGTACTTCATGTCCAAGGGCCACTGGCAGATCTATAACCACAAGGCCATCGGCCAGGCCATCAACGGCGAATGCCGCACCCTGGCCGTCCATGAAGCGCCCAAGGCGGTGGTGGAACTGGCGGTGAAAACCGCCAACCTGATCGGCGACGGCCTGTACGGTGTGGACCTCAAGCAGTCCGGCGACAAGGTGGTAGTGATCGAGGTCAACGACAACCCCAACCTCGATGCCGGCATCGAAGATGCCTACTTGCAGGACGACCTGTACAGCCTGGTGCTGGAAGAGTTCGTGCGGCGCCTGGAGTTGAAACGCCAGGGCCAGGTCTGGTGACGCGCGATGATTCAGCGCTTTGAACTGACCGATGGATAGTTGCATGGAAGTTGCAGCAGCAGTTCAACGCGTCCATGAGCAACCATCACCTGATGCAGATGTTCAGCCTAAGCGAAAGCCTGATCTATTACATCAACGCGCTGCACAGCAACGGCGCCGTTTGGGGCTGCTGCGCAGCCCAACGCGGGACAAGCCCGCTCGCCATAGGTTATTCGCCTGGCTGTGTTTGCAGGGTCAGCACTTCAAAGCCATCCGCCGTCACCGCCACGGTATGTTCCCACTGCGCCGACAAGCTGTTGTCCTTGGTCACCACCGTCCAGCCATCTTTCAGGCTGCGCACCTTGGAACTGCCCTGGTTGAGCATCGGTTCGATGGTAAACACCATGCCTTCGCGCAGTTCCAGCCCGGTACCGGGACGGCCGAAGTGCAGGATTTGCGGCTCTTCATGCATCTGCTTGCCGATGCCATGGCCGCAGTATTCACGCACCACGCTGTAGCCATTGGCTTGTGCATGGCTCTGGATCGCATGGCCGATATCGCCCAGGCGCGCGCCGGGCTTGACCTGGCGGATCCCGGCCCACATCGCCTCAAAGGTCATCTCCACCAGACGCCGCGCTTTGGGGGCGACGGTGCCGATCATGTACATCTTGCTGGAGTCGGCGATAAAGCCGCCTTTTTCCAGGGTGATGTCGATGTTGATGATGTCGCCGTCCTTGAGGATCTCCTTGGCGCTGGGCATGCCATGGCACACCACCTCGTTGATCGAGGTGTTGATGGAGAACGGGTAGTCGTACTGCCCGAGGCTGGCGGGGCGGGCTTTGAGCTCGTTACGGATGAAGGCTTCGACGGCGCTGTCCAGCTCCAGGGTGGAACGGCCGGCGGCGACAAACCCGTCGAGCATGTCGAACACTTTGGCCAGCAGGCGCCCGGATTCGCGCATCACAGCCAGTTGGGCGGCGGTCTTGATCATCAGCTGCGCCCCCGGATCAGGTCGGGCTTGTCCAGCAGCAGTTTGTTGATCAACTCGTGGTAGGGCAGGCTGGGGTTCAGTTCGGCGAGCAGGCCGACCTTGATCCAGAACTCGGCCTGGGCGTTGATGGAACGGTCCATGGCCGCGCTGGCCAGACGGAGTTGTTCGTGCAGTTGGTCGCTGATCTTGACGATGCCCATAGTGTTCACTGTGAAGGATGGATATACAAAGCGTATATGTTTCGTATATCCATCGTAAACCCCCCGAGGCTAAATGGCGCATGGCCATTGACTTGCCTGCTCACCGCCGGTTAGTTTCGTGACATGACATTTCAAACCTTCCGCAGCCAGCCAAGCATTATTACCGCCATTCCTCATCTGGCGGGATAGCACACGGCTGCACCCAAACCCGCCTTAGAGGCGGGTTTTGTTTTTCCGTCTCCAGGGCCCTTAAAAACCAGGAGACACCCATGAGCACGTGCCCCGTCCCCCACACCGCTGATACGGCATTGCTTGAACACTATGTGAAGAAGATCCTCGCCGCGCCGGTTTATGACCTGGCGGTGCGTACGCCCCTGCAAGCCGCGCCGGCGTTGTCGGCATTGCTGGGCAACCAGGTGCTGCTCAAGCGCGAAGACCTGCAACCGACCTTTTCCTTCAAGATTCGCGGCGCCTACAACAAGTTGGTGCAGCTCACCGCCGAGCAAAAGGCGCGTGGTGTGGTGACGGCGTCGGCGGGTAACCATGCGCAAGGCGTGGCACTGGCGGCGAAGGCGTTGGGGATCCAGGCGCGGATCGTCATGCCGTGCAGCACTCCCGAGTTGAAGGTGCTGGGCGTGCGCTCCCGAGGCGCCGAAGCGGTGCTGCATGGCGAGAGCTTCCCGTTTGCCCTGGCCCATGCGCTGCAGTTGGCCGAGACATCCGGGTGCACGTTCGTATCGCCTTTCGATGACCCGGATGTGATCGCTGGCCAAGGCACGGTGGCCATGGAGATCCTGCGCCAGCAACAGGGCCCGCTGGACGCGATCTTCGTGCCGGTGGGCGGCGGCGGCTTGATCGCCGGCATTGCCGCCTACGTCAAATACCTGCGGCCCGAGGTGCGCATCATCGGGGTCGAGCCCGAAGGCTCCAGTTGCCTGCTCGCGGCGCTGCGAGCCGGAGAGCGGGTGGTGCTGCCCAGTGTCGACGGGTTTGCCGATGGCACCGCGGTCGCGCAAATCGGCGCCTATGGCTTTGAGATCTGCCGCGATTGGGTGGACGAAGTGATCACCGTCAGCAATGACGAACTGTGCAGCGCGATGAAGTTGATCTACGACGATACACGTTCCATCACCGAGCCCTCCGGTGCGCTGGCGGTGGCGGGGGTTCGCAAGTACGTGGCCAATCGTGGGGTGAGTGGGCAGACCTTGGTCGCAGTTAATTCAGGCGCCAATATCAACTTTGATAGTTTGCGATATGTTGCTGAAAGAGTGGCGGCACAAGCTGCAGTTTAATTCGAAGCGTGGGGTTAAACGATTAATCGAAGCGGTTCGACGATGATTTAACTGGGGTGACCTAAGCTGTATAAATTCCTACATTGCTTATGAGGAAAAGTTACAACAAAAACGGAATTTGCCGAGTAGGCTGGTAAGGGTAAGCGTCTTCCAGGGTTGGCAAGACGTAGCAGGCAAGCGCCTGCAGACCTACAACAATCGATTGGCAAGTCTCAGACAAGGAGAGGTTGGCCATGCTTTCGGAATTAGAACTTCGCAGCATTATTGAAGGAAGTTTCCTGCCTAAACGGTGCGAATGCACCAAAGCCGAAGATGCTTCGCTGACGATCAAGGTCTATGACGACCGCGACCGTGACCGGGTGGATTTGGAGGTCAAAGGTATAAATGCTGACAAACTCGACAGCAGTCGAGCTATTTGCAACCTCATCACCGGGTTGCGTGAAGACCTCAAGCACAGCCATGCACCTGCCCAGCAAAGGGCTGGAGGGCGCGGTTACTACTGATCGTTGGTTATGAACGGTGGGCCTGGTAAATGCCAGGCCCAATGCTGTGTATGTTTGCCCATCAATTCTGGAAATCGCAGGCTTCGGACATTTTCCGGTAGCTCACGTCTTCCACTTTGCCCGCCTTGTCCAGGAACTTGATATCCGCCTTGATGACTTTGCAGTCGTTGGTTGGGGGTTCGTTCATGGCCAGGACCTTGGCAATGTTCATCGGCATGCCGTAATGATAAGGCACGGGTTTGTTCGCCTGTGTTTGATCGTCAGCCTGGGCCAGGCCCGACACCGCTGCCAGCGCCAGGGCGCTGCCGAGCATTAAGGTGTGCAGTTTCATGGTGGTGCTCCGCAAGTGAGTAGAACTTCACTCTCGACTTGCGGGATTAACCATCGATTAATTTTCCCTGGCTGACAAAACCTTCATCCAAGCTGCTGGCGATACGGCAAGTCCGGCCCGGTCTTGCCGCACGTCAGTGCCGCAGCGCGGATGGCAAAACCGAGCATGGCGTCGATCTGCACGCGGCTCAGTTGTTGCAGGCCTTCCACCGAGTCCAGCTGTTGCTCGGTCAGCCAGGCAATCAACGCGGCCTGGAAGGTATCCCCGGCACCCACGGTATCCGCCATCACCACGCTCTGTGCCGGTTGCGACCAGGTGCCATGCTGACGGCTGAACACACTGGCGCCATCGCCGCCACGGGTGAGGAACACCAGTTGGCAACGGTGCTGCAGCCAGCCTTGCAGCACGCTTTCCGGCGACTGGCCGGGGTAGAGCAGGTGCAGGTCCTCATCGCTGACCTTGATCAGGTCGGCATGCTTGGCCAACTCGGCGACACGGTCGCGCCACAGCTGGATATCCGGCTGCGGATTAAGGCGCACGTTGGGGTCGAGGCTGATCAGGCGCTTGCCGCTTTCGCGCTTGACCAGGTTCAGCAAGGTGTCGCCGATCGGTTGCACCACCAGCGAAAACGAGCCGATATGCAGGCCGCGAATATCAGACCCCAGTTCCGGCAGGTGGGCGACTTCCAGCAGTCGGTCGGCGCAGCCTTCACCCCGGAAGTTGTACTGCGGTGAACCATCGGCGCCCACGGCGACCATCGACAGCGTAGTCGGCGCGGCGAACTCCACCAGGAACTGCTCGCTGACGCCTTCATCTTTCAGCACCTGCAACAAGCGCCGGCCGAGGAAGTCGGTGGACAGGCCGCCGAACAACCCGGCCTCGATGCCCAGGCGGCGCAAACCTACCGCGACGTTGAACGGTGAGCCGCCGGCAATCGCCTTGTAATTGACCTTGGAGGCCTGCCCGCTGGCATCTTCCTCGCTGAAAAAATCAAACAGCGCTTCACCACACACCAAATACATAGTCGTTCGCTCTTAAAGGGTTGCCACGTGCTGTTGATAGCGTTCGTAAGCCAGTTGATAGGCGCTGACACTGGCCGCCACCGGCAGGGTACGGCTGGTCGGGTCGACGCTCACGCATTTGTCGCACAGGCTGGCCAGGGATTCGCCGGACTGGCTCCACGCCGCCTGGATCGCCGCGCCCAGGGCGGCGGCTTCGCTTTGTTCGGTGCAGATCACTTCGGTGTTCATGATATCGGCGACCATCTGCCGCCACACCGGGCTTTTCGAGCCGCCGCCGATCAGGCGGATGCTCTGGCTTTGCAGGCCGGTCTGGCGCAGCAGGTCGAGGCCGTAGCGCAGGCCGAAGGTGGTGCCTTCGACTACGGCCCGGCACAGGTTGGCACGGGTCAGGTTGGTCATGGTCAGCCCATGCAGGCTGCCGGTGGCGTGGGGCAGGGCGGGCACGCGTTCGCCGTTGAGGAACGGCAGCATGCTCACGCCATCGGCGCCAATCGGGGCTTGCTCGACCAGCGCGTTGAAGGCGTTGAGGTCCAATTCAAACAGCTCGCGAATCACCCCGGTGGCGTTGGTCAGGTTCATCGTGCAGATCAACGGCAACCAGCCGCCGCTGGACGAGCAGAACGTGGCGACCGACGCCTGCGGGCTGACGTTGGGTTGGTCAGCGAAGGCATACACGGTGCCGGACGAGCCCAGGCTCATGGTGATCACGCCGGGGGCGATATTGCCGGTGCCGATGGCGCCCATCATGTTGTCGCCGCCGCCGCTGGACACGATGGCCTTGGGGTTGATGCCCAGGCGTTCGGCGATGGCCGGCAGGATGCTGCCCACGGTTTGATCGGCTTCGATCAACGCCGGCAACGCCGCTTCGAGGCGGCCGCTGGGATCGATGTGCTTGAGCAGCGCCACATCCCAGGCGCGAGTGCGCACGTTGAAGTAGCCGGTGCCCGAGGCATCGCCGTATTCGGCGACGGCGCGGCCGGTAAGCCAGTAGTTGAGGTAGTCGTGGGGCAGCAGGACATGGGCGATGCGCGCGAAGATGTCCGGGTGCTGCTCAAGGGTCCACAGCAGTTTCGACACGGTGTAGCCTGGCGCAATCGCCACGCCCAGGCGTTCCAGCGAACCGCTCTCGCCGCCCAGGTAGGCCAGCAGGCGCTCGTTCTCCGGTGCGGTTTCGGTGTCGCACCACAGCTTGGCCGGGCGCAGCACCTGGCCGCTGTCATCCAGCAACACCAGGCCGTGCTGCTGGCCGGACACGCCGATGCCGAGGATGTCCTGGCCGTCCACGCCCGCCTGTTGCAAGGCGCGGTGGGTGGCTTCGGTAAAGGCATCCAGCCATTCCTGGGTGTGCTGCTCGCGCCGGCCATTGGCGCCGCTGATCAGGGTGTGCGCGGCGGCGCCCAGGCCCAGCACCTTGCCGCTGGACGCGTCGAGGACGATGGCCTTGGTGCCTTGGGTGCCGCAGTCGATGCCGAGGAACAGGTTTTGCTGGGTCATGAGAGTGTGCTCAGCGGTGTTATTTTTTTGGATTGGCAACCCGGTCCAGTGTGGGAGGGGGCTTGCCCCCGATGGCAGTGGGTCAGTGAAGAATATTTGCCTGACACACCCTCATCGGGGCAAGCCCCCTCCCACATTTAAGCCGGTTTCTTCAGGAGGTTCTGTAGGGTTTCGGTGACGCCGTTATCACGCAAGCTCCCATAGCAACGCTCGAACGCTGCCACAAACTCAGGCGAGTTGGGAATAGCCGTACCGAAAATCTCTTCCACTGCCAGCAATCGCTGGCTGATCAGTGCATCATCGCTCACCAGCCCCTGGCAGAACGCCGCGCGCGGATCGGGGATCGTGTAGCTCACGCCATTCTCATCCACGCCCTTCAAATACAAGGCCCAGGCCGCGACGACCAGCGCCGCGCGCTCGGTCTCGCGCCCATCGGCAATCAGGCGATTGATGGTCGGCACGGTGAACTTTGGAAACTTCGACGAGCCATCCGAACACACCCGTTCCAACTGGTCGGCAATCGCCTGGTTGGAGAAGCGGTCCACCAGGGTCTGCTTATAGTCGGTCAGGTCGATGCCCGGTACCGGCGCGAGGTTTGGCGTGACGTCGAGGTCCATGTAGGCGCGCATGTAAGCCACGAACAGCGGGTCGTTCATGGTCTCGTGCACAAACCGATAGCCCTTGAGAAACCCCAGGTAGGTCAGGGCGAGGTGGCTGCCGTTGAGCAAGCCGATCTTCATTTCTTCATAGGGTGTCACATCGTCGGTGAACTGCACGCCGACCTTTTCCCATGCCGGGCGGCCGTTGACGAACTTGTCTTCCAGCACCCATTGCACAAAGGGTTCGCAGACAACTGGCCAGGCATCGTCGATGCCGTGTTCATCGTGCAGTTGCAGGCGGTGGGCAGTGCTGGTCATCGGCGTGATGCGGTCGACCATGGCGTTCGGGAAGCTCACATTGGCCTTGATCCAGTCATGCAGCTCGGCATTGTGCAGGGCGGCGAAGGCCAGCAGTGCCTTGCGCGTGACGGCGCCGTTGTGCGGCAGGTTATCGCAGGACATCACGGTAAACGCCGGGATGCCGGCCGCGCGGCGCTGGGTCAATGCCGCACAGATAAAGCCAAACACGGTTTTCGGCGCACCGGGGTGCGCCAGGTCATGCTGGATCTGCGGCAGGTGGGCCATGAACTCGCCGTTGCTGTCGTCGATGCAGTAGCCGCCTTCGGTGATGGTCAGCGAGACGATGCGAATCTCGGGGCTGGCCAGTTTATCGATCAATGCCTGGGCGCTGTCTTCGGCCAGCAGCATGTCGCTGATCGAGCCGATCACGCGCACTTCGGTGTCGTCGGTGTCGCCCAGTTCGTACAGGGTGAACAAGTAGTCCTGGCCGGCCAGGTCGTCGCGGGCCTTGCGGTCCTCGGCGCGCAGGCCAACGCCGCAGATGCTCCAGTCCAGGCCCTCGCCGGTATTCATCAGCGCATCGGTGTAATACGCCTGGTGCGCGCGGTGGAAGCCGCCGACGCCGATATGGGCGATGCCCTGGGAGGTACTCGCAATGGCGTAGGCCGGCAGTTTGACTTCCGGCCGCAGCTGGGTGAGGTTCTGTTTATTCAGTTTCATCACAAATCTCGCAAATCAGGCGGCGGCGCGCAGTGGACGGGCCACGGCAACACCGTCGGTGTCGAACAGATGGCAGTGCGCCGGGTCCAGGTGCAGGTGCAGCGTTTCGCCATACTGGCTGGCCATGTCGCCGCGAATCCGCATGGTCAGCGGCTCGCCGTTCGAGGTGATGACGTGGCAGAAGGTGTCGCTGCCCAGGCGCTCGCCGACGTCGGCGGTGACGGTCAGGGTGGTTTGCCCAGGCGACGCGATTTCCAGGTGCTCCGGACGAATGCCCAGGGTCACCGCGCTGCCCACGCTCAAGCTGGCGCCGCTCAGCGGCAGGCTGATCAGGGTGCCGGCGTCCAGCTGCACCTCACAGCCCTGGCCTTCGACGCGGGTGACCTTGCCCTTGAGGAAGCCCATTTTCGGCGTGCCGAGAAAACCCGCCACAAACAGGTTGGCCGGCTGGTGGTACAGCTCCAGCGGCGAGCCGACCTGCTCGATGCGACCGCTGTTGAGCACCACTACCTTGTCGGCCAGGGTCATGGCTTCAACCTGGTCGTGGGTCACGTAGATCATGGTCGCTTGCAGCTCTTTGTGCAGGCGCGCCAGTTCCAGGCGCATCTGTACGCGCAGGGCTGCGTCGAGGTTGGACAGCGGTTCGTCGAACAGGAAGATCTTCGGGTTGCGCACAATCGCCCGGCCGATCGCCACGCGCTGGCGCTGGCCACCGGAGAGTTGCTTGGGCTTGCGCTCCAGCAGCGGGCCCAGTTCGAGAATACGTGCGGCTTCGTTGACCTTGCTTTCCACCAGCTTCTTGTCGACGCCGGCCAGGTCCAGGGCAAACGACATGTTCTTGCGCACGCTCATGTGCGGGTACAGGGCGTAGGTCTGGAACACCATGGCCAGGTCGCGCTTGGCCGGCGTGACTTCGGTGATGTCGCGGCCATCCAGTTCGATGGTGCCTTCGCTCACCTCTTCGAGGCCGGCAATCAGGCGCAGCAGGGTAGATTTACCGCAGCCCGACGGGCCGACGAACACGACGAATTCCTTGTCATTCACTTCCAGGTCGATGCCCTTGATGATCGAGAAGCCTTCGAAGCCTTTTTGCAGATTCTTGATTTTCAGGTTGGCCATGGGATGGGCCTCCTTTTGAATTTTTATAGGAAACCGTTATTTCACGGCGCCGAAGGACAAACCGCGCACCAGCTGTTTCTGGCTGATCCAGCCAAAGATCAGGATCGGCGCGCAGGCCAGGGTCGAGACGGCTGACAATTTGGCCCAGAACAAGCCTTCGGGGCTGGAGTAGGAGGCGATCAGTGCGGTCAAGGGCGCGGCGTTGGACGAGGTCAGGTTCAACGACCAGAAGGCCTCGTTCCAGCACAGGATCAGTGACAGCAACACCGTGGAAGCCAGGCCGCCCTTGGCGATCGGCAGCAGCACCCGGACCATTTCCTGCCACAGCGTGGCGCCGTCCAGGCGCGCGGCTTCGAGGATGTCCTTGGGGATGTCCTTGAAGTAGGTGTAAACCATCCAGACCACGATCGGCAGGTTGATCAGGGTGTAGATGATGATCAGCGCGATGCGCGTGTCCAGCAGGCCAAAGCTCTTGGCCAGCAGGTAGATCGGCATCAGCACGCCCACCGGTGGCAGCATCTTGGTGGACAGCATCCACAGCAGCGTGCCCTTGGTGCGCTTGGTTTCGTAGAACGCCATGGAGTAGGCGGCCGGCACCGAAATCAGCAGGCACAGGGCGGTGGCGCTGAATGAAATCAGCACGGAATTCCAGGCATAGCTGAAGTAGTTGCTGCGCTCGTTAATGTGCAGGTAGTTCTCCAGCGTCGGCGTGAAGATGAACTGCGGCGGCGTGGCGAACGCGTCGATTTCGGTCTTGAAGCTGGTCAGCACCATCCAGAAGATCGGGAAGAAGATCAGGATCGCGATGGCCCAGGCCAGGGTGCCGAGCAACAGGCTTTGCAGGCGGCGGGATTGTTGAAGCGTCATGGCGCGGCCCTCAAGGCTTGTCAGTCAGGTTTTTGCCGATCATCCGCACCAGGATGATCGCCGCGATATTGGCGATGACCACGGCAATCAAGCCGCCGGCCGAGGCCATGCCCACGTCGAACTGCACTAGCGCCTGGTTGTAGATCAGGTAGGCGAGGTTGGTGGAGGCGTAGCCGGGGCCACCGTTGGTAGTGGTGAAGATTTCGGCGAAGACCGAGAGCAGGAAGATCGTTTCGATCATCACCACCACGGCAATCGGGCGGGCCAGGTGGGGCAGGGTCAGGTGCCAGAAAATCGCGATGGCGCCGGCACCGTCCAGGCGTGCAGCTTCCTTTTGTTCCTGGTCGAGGGACTGCATGGCGGTCATCAGCAACAGGATGGCGAACGGCAGCCATTGCCACGACACAATGATGATGATCGACAGCAGCGGGTAGTGCGCCAGCCAGTCCACCGGCTCGGCGCCGAAGAACTTCCACACGGCGGCGAGAATCCCCGACACCGGGTGAAAAATCAGGTTCTTCCAGATCAGCGCACCGACGGTGGGCATGATGAAGAAGGGCGAAATCAACAGCACCCGGACGATGCCCCGCCCCAGGAACTCACTGGCCTCCAGCAGGGCACTGATCAACACGCCGAACACCACGCTGATCAGCAGCACGCTGCCCACCAGCAACAACGTATTGGTGGCGCCGGGCAGGAAACCCGAGTCGGTGATGAAGTAAGTGAAGTTCTCCAGCCCGACGAATTGGTTTTCACCGGGGTAGAGCAGGTTGTAGCGGATCAGTGAAAAGTACAGGGTCATGCACAGCGGCACGATCATCCACAGCAGCAGCATGGCAACCGAGGGCGTGACGAGGAACCAGCCGGGGTTGGCCAGGCGGTTTTTGGGTGGTGTATTCATGATAATCAAGACCAGTGCGGAGCAAGGATCGGAGTGCGGTCAGTGTGGGAGGGGGCTTGCCCCCGATAGCGGTGTATCAGTCACAAAATCATCAACTGGTAGATTGCTATCGGGGGCAAGCCCCCTCCCACACTGAACTGTGGTGAGGCCCCGGTTACTTGGGGTAACCCGCCCGCTTCATTTCACGCTCGGTGGTGGTCTGCGCGGCGGTCAGTGCAGCATCGACCGTTTGCTGGCCGGTCAGCGCGCCGGAGAAGAACTTGCCGACCTGGGTTCCGATCGCCTGGAACTCAGGAATGGTCACCAGCTGGATACCGATATACGGCACCGGCTTGAGGGTCGGTTTGGTCGGGTCGGCGACTTTCAGCGATTCCAGGGTCACCTTGGCGAACGGTGCAGCCTTCATGTACTCGTCGCTGTAGGTCGACTTGCGCGTACCTGGCGGCACGTTGGCTACGCCGTCGGTCTTGGCGACCAATGCGCCATATTCCTTGGAGGTGGCCCAACTGGTGAACACCTTGGCGGCGTCCTTGGCCTTGGAACTGGTCGGGATCGCCAGGCTCCAGGAGTACAGCCACGACGTGCCTTTGTCGGTTTTTTCGTGCGGGGCAAAGGTGAAACCGACATGGTCAGCCACTTTGCTTTGGGTCTTGTCGGTGACGAACGAGCCGGCGACGCTCGCGTCGACCCAGATCGCGCACTTGCCGCTGTTGAACAGCGCCAGGTTCTCGTTGAAACCGTTGCTGGAAGCACCCGGCGGGCCGGATTTCTTCATGTTGTCGACGTAGAAGTTCAGCGCGTCCTTCCACTCGGGGCCGTTGAATTCCGGCTGCCATTTCTCATCGAACCAGCGCGCGCCGTAGCCGTTGGCCAGGGTGGTGATCAGCGCCATGTTTTCACCCCAACCGGCTTTGCCACGCAGGCACAGGCCGTATTGCTCTTTGCTCTTGTCGGTGAGTTTGGCCGCGAATTCGCCGATCTGGCTCCAGGTCGGGTGCTCGGGCATGCTCAGCCCGGCGTTCTTGAACAGGTCGGTGCGGTAATAGGTGATCGAGCTTTCAGCGTAGAACGGCAGGGCGTACAGCGAGCCCTTGACGGACAAACCGTCACGCACGGAAGGGAATACGTCGTCGAGGTCGTAGGACGCCGGCAAGTCCTTCATCGGTTCGAGCCAACCCTTGGCGCCCCAGAGTGCGGCTTCGTACATGCCGATGGTCAACACATCGAACTGCCCGCCCTGGGTGGCGATGTCGGTGGTCAGGC
Organism: Pseudomonas sp. SJZ103; assembly: GCF_007828335.1. Taxonomy (NCBI): domain Bacteria; kingdom Pseudomonadati; phylum Pseudomonadota; class Gammaproteobacteria; order Pseudomonadales; family Pseudomonadaceae; genus Pseudomonas; species Pseudomonas sp. SJZ103. The sequence continues at coordinate 47,727 of NZ_VIUN01000008.1, read as the reverse complement.
GCTGGCGCAGTACGTTTTCTTCGAGCACCACCCAGTTCAGCTTGATCTCCGGATGCTCGGCCTCGAAGGTTTTCGAGAGCTTCTGCATGCGGATCATGTCGCTGTTGTTGACGGTGGCAATGGTCAGGGTTTGCGCGCCAAGGCTGACGGCGCTGAGGGTCATACAGGTACAGGCAAGCAGAGCTTTTGCTGTGAACTTCATCGCGCACTCCATTTCCGCGCCCAGGGGCTACAGAAGGACAGTTATTGTTGTTGTGTCTTCCTACGAGCAGTCAGGAAGAGTGTGCGTTGATTACAGCCTTCAAACGGGGCTGTGACAAATCCTTGGGAACACTTGGACTGATACTTTTTTGCACTCGAGGATCGTGTCCACTACGTGGGAGCGATCACCATTAGGCCAGGTTCTGCTCGGTCAAGCGCTGTACCGCCAGGCGGCGGTAGTGAGAGGGTGTCATGCCCTTGAGCTGCTGAAATCGCCGGTTGAAATTGGAGATGTTGTTGAAGCCCGATTCAAAACACACATCCGTCACGGCCTTGTCGCCATCGGCCAGCAGCTCGCAGGACTTGCTGATGCGCAGCCGGTTTACAAACTCGATAAATGTGCGCCCGGTCGCCTGCTTGAACACCCGGGAAAAGTACGTCGGCTTCATCCCCAGGTGTTCCGCCACTTCCTCCAGGGGCAACTCGCGCGCGTAGTGGGCGAAAATGTAGTCCACCGCGCGGTTGGTGCGGTCGATACTGTGTTCATCGGCCAGTTGCGGCGTGGTCACACCGGACAGCAGGTGGTAGTCCTCACAGCTACTCAGCACTTCCAGCAAGATAAAGAAGTGCCCCAGGCGCGCCATGCCCTGGGCGTCTTCGATACGTTGCATCAGGGTCATGGCCTGGGCGATGGTTTTTTTGCAGCGGAACTCGATGCCGTATTGAGCGCGCTCCAGCAACGGTGCCAGCATTTTCAGTTCGGTAAAAATGTGGCTGCCCTGCTCGAACAGCTCATCGGTGAAGTTCACCAGCATGTCGCGCTTGGGCACCACTTCGTCTTCCTCCACCTGGCTGATCCAGTTGTGGGGCAGGTTGGGGCCGGTGAGGAACAGGCTTTCCGGATAGAAGTTGCCGATGTAGTCGCCGATAAACACCTTGCCCGAGCTGGCGACGATCAGGTGCAGTTCGTATTCCTTGTGGAAATGCCAGCGCACCAGCGGGCAGGGGAAACCATGCTGGCGATAGATGATGGACAGACCGTTGTGATCGTCCATCAGCTCGTAGGAAGGGTCGGTGATTCGCGTTGCTCGGGTCATGCTGCCGTCGCTTTATTGTGGTTGCTGCTTGGGATAATGCCCCCTCGCGCACGACCTCGCCAGCGCCGGCGTTTACACGGTCCGGTTTTTTGCCTCGATCCATTGGGACATGTACTGCGTACTTTTATGGGCGTGGTGGCGCAGCATGCTGCCCGTGAAGTTGTCCCGACGGTGGGCGGCGAGATGGCTGCGGCAGCGTTCCAGGCTCTCCACCAACGCGGGACCATGCACGTTTTGGTCATAGCGGCGCGCCAGCAGCTGGCGGCCGTGCTCCTGGGCCTGGGTCCAACGCTCGCGGTCCTGGTACAAACTCACCGCGGCGGCGGCCAGGGCGGCGGCGCTCGGTTCGATCACGCCAGGCCAGGGCTGTTCATCGCCCATGGCCTCGGCACCCACCGGCGTGGTGATGTTGGGTGTGCCGCACAGCATCGCATCGGCCAACTTGCCCTTGATGCCCGCGCCAAAGCGCAAGGGCGCCAGGCAGATACGCGCAGCGGTCATCACTTGCAGGGCATCCTCGGCCCAGTTCATCACGTGAAAGCCTTGCGCCGGATTGTGCAGTGCGGTGGCCTTGGGCGGGGTGTAGGCACCATAGATATGCAGTTGGGCGCCCGGCAGTTGCTGGCGAATCAGCGGCCACAGGCTGTTCTTCATCCACAGCACGGCGTCCCAGTTCGGCGCGTGGCGGAAGTTGCCGATGCTGAGGAAGTGCGCACGCTCCTCGAACGGTACGAAGGCGTCGGTTGGCGGCGTCATCATCAACGGGCACCAGTGGAGCAGGGCGGCCGGTACCTTGAACTGTTCGGTGAGCAGGCGGATTTCCACGTCGGAGATCATCAGGCTGATGTCGCAGCGGTAAATCGCGGCGATTTCGCGCTTGGCCAGGTCGGTGTCGGCCATCAGTTGGAATTCTTCCTCCAGGGCTGGGGCGAACAGCGCAGTGAAGTCGTCGCTGCCCGGATGGGCCTTGAGGTGCGCCTTGAGACGCTGGTGACGGGCGTCGCGCAGGCTTTGCAGGTCGGAGGTTTCCAGCACGCGCAGGGCGTCGGGGCAGCATTTCTCCACGCGCCAGCCAAACTGCTCTTCCATCATGAAACGGTCGAACAGCACGATGTCGGGGGCTAGTTCGCGGATAAAATCGTCGAAACTGCTGTTATTGAGCTCAATCGCGCATTCGGCGATGCCCAGCGCAAGCAGGTCGGCCTTGTGCTCGCCCAGCGCTGCGGGGCTGCTGAAGGTAATGTCCCAACCTTGCGTAAGAAACATTTCGAGGATCTGCATCATGTGCCCGCCCGCGGCCGAGGAACGCGGCTCCGGCCAGACATAACCAATGACCAGGACTTTGGTGGCGGGCTGATTCATCAACAACGGTTTCCTTGGAGGGCAGGCGCAAAGCGCGCAATTAAACCACAACCGCGTGGCATGACAATTTGTGTCTGGCGGTAGGTAGCCACGGCACTTTGTGGTTAACTTCCGCCTCTCGAATTCGTTTAACCAAAACCCAGCATAAGGATTCTGTTCATGGCTCAAGTCACCCTTCGTGGGAACCCTGTCCAGGTTGAAGGCGAATTGCCGAAAGTCGGCTCTGAAGCTGCAGACTTCACCCTGACCGCCGGCGATCTGTCGGATGCAACCCTGGCTACCTTTGCCGGCAAGCGCAAAGTGCTGAATATCTTCCCAAGCGTCGACACCCCGACCTGCGCGACTTCGGTACGCAAGTTCAACGCCCAGGCCAACGAGCTGAACAACGCCGTTGTGCTGTGCATCTCCACTGACCTGCCATTCGCCCAGGCGCGTTTCTGCGGCGCCGAAGGCCTGGAAAACGTGAAGAGCCTGTCGGACTTCCGTGACCCTGGTTTCGCAGTCGATTACGGCGTAGCGATTACTGATGGCCCCCTCAAAGGCCTGACCGCACGCGCTGTCGTGGTACTGGACGAAAACGACACTGTGTTGCACAGCGAGCTCGTTTCGGAAATCGGTCAAGAGCCGAACTACGAAGCCGCCTTGGCTGTTTTGAAGTAACTGTTTCGGCGCATTACTGTCGTTTTGCAGTAACACGTTCGATACATGATTGCGGCCTGGCCTAGTCCAGGCCGTTTTTATTTGCATGTCAGGCGCTTAGCGAAATAGCTGTCGGACTAAGCCGCAGAAGTTAAAAGTTGTAAGCCCAAGGTAAATAGCCGGTAAAGGCGCTTTTCTTAACGCGCTCCAGTGCTTATCTTTCAGCCTCCCGAAGAAGAAGCTCTCGCGCCCAATGGTTGATCACTCCATGCAATCCTCCCCCCGCAACTCCCGCCGCTGGCTGTTCGGCCTGCTCGTGCTGCTGGTTATCGCCGGCCTGTGCTGGAAATTCTGGCCAAGCGGCGCCGCCCACAAAGACGCACCGGCCGGGCACACCGGCAAAACCGGCATGGCGCGCCCGGGCTTCGGCGGGTCCACCGGCCCGGTGCCGGTGCGTGTGGCGCCGGCGGTGCTGGGGGAGTTCCCGGTGTACTACAAGGCCTTGGGCACGGTCACCGCGCTCAATACCATCAATGTGCGCAGTCGGGTGGGCGGCGAGCTGGTCAAGATCGCTTTTGAAGAAGGGCAGATGGTCAAGGCCGGCGACCTGCTGGCCGAGATCGACCCGCGCAGCTACCAGAACGCCTTGCTCCAGGCCCAGGGCACGCTGATGCAGAACCAGGCCCTGCTGAAAAACGCCCAGGTCGATGTCGAGCGTTATCGTGGCCTATATGCCCAGGACAGTATCGCCAAGCAAACCCTGGACACCGCCGAAGCGCTGGTCCTGCAATACCAGGGCACGGTCAAAACCAACCAGGGCGCGGTGGACGACGCCAAGCTCAACCTCGAGTTCACCAGGATCCGCGCGCCTATCAGCGGTCGCGTCGGCTTGCGCCAGGTCGACGTGGGTAACCTGGTGGCGGCCAACGACACCACCTTCCTGGCCGTGATCACCCAGACCCAACCGATCAGCGTGGCCTTCACCCTGCCGGAAAACACCCTCGAAACCGTGCTCGCCCGTTATCGCGCCGGCAACAAGCTGCCCGTGGAAGCCTGGGACCGTGGCGACGTGAAACAGCAGGCCACCGGCGTGCTGCAGAGCCTGGACAACCAGATCGACGTCACCACCGGCACCCTGAAATTCAAGGCGCGTTTCGATAACAAGGACCAGGCGCTGTTCCCCAACCAGTTCGTCAACGTGCATTTGCTTGCCGATACCTTGCACAACGTGGTGCTGGCGCCGTCCGCCGCGATTCAGTTCGGCAACACCGGCACCTTTGTCTACAAGCTCGATGGCGACAAGAAGGTCAAGGTCCAGCCGCTGGTGGTGGGTGACACCGATGGCGACAACACCGTGATCAAGGAAGGCCTGGTCGCCGGCGACCGCGTGGTGCTTGAAGGCACCGACCGCCTCAAGGACGGCAGCGAGATCGAAGTGGTCAACGACAGCAGCGAAGTGCCGACGACGCCAACCGAACACCTGCAAGGCAAGCCAGCGGCTAAAGGGGAGACCGGCACCACCGCCGGCAAGGCGCAAAAGGTCGGTTCATGAACCTGTCGCGGCTGTTTATCCTTCGCCCGGTCGCCACCACGCTGAGCATGCTGGCGATTGTTTTGGCCGGCATTATTTCCTACCGCTTGTTGCCGGTCTCGGCGCTGCCCCAGGTGGATTACCCGACAATCCGGGTGATGACCCTGTACCCCGGCGCCAGCCCCGATGTGATGACCAGCGCGGTCACCGCGCCGCTTGAGCGCCAATTCGGGCAGATGCCCGGCCTGACCCAGATGGCGTCCACCAGTTCCGGCGGTGCGTCGGTGCTGACCCTGCGTTTCAACCTCGATGTCAATATGGATGTCGCCGAGCAACAGGTGCAGGCTGCGATCAACGCCGCCACCAACCTGCTGCCCAAGGATTTGCCGGCGCCGCCGGTGTACAACAAGGTCAACCCGGCGGATACCCCGGTGCTGACCCTGGCCATTACGTCCAAGACCATGCTGTTGCCCAAGCTCAATGACCTGGTCGATACGCGCATGGCGCAAAAGATCGCGCAGATCAGCGGCGTCGGCATGGTCAGCATCGCCGGTGGCCAGCGCCAGGCCGTGCGCATCAAGGTCAATCCCGAAGCCCTGGCGGCCAACGGCTTGAACCTGTCCGACGTGCGCACCCTGATCGCCGCGTCCAACGTCAACCAGCCCAAGGGCAACTTTGACGGCCCCACGCGGGTGTCGATGCTCGATGCCAACGACCAGTTGGTGTCGCCGCAGCAATACGCCGAACTGATCCTGGCCTACAACAATGGCGCGCCTCTGCGCCTTAAAGATGTGGCACAGATCGTCGACGGCGCGGAAAACGAACGCCTCGCCGCCTGGGCCAATGAAAACCAGGCCGTGCTCCTTAATATCCAGCGCCAGCCGGGTGCCAACGTGATCGAGGTGGTCGACCGCATCAAGGCGCTGCTGCCGAGCATCACCGACAACCTGCCGGCCGGCCTCGACGTGACCGTCCTCACCGACCGCACCCAGACCATCCGCGCCTCGGTCACCGATGTGCAGCACGAATTGCTGATCGCCATCGCCCTGGTGGTGATGGTGACGTTCCTGTTCCTGCGCCGGGTCAGCGCGACGATCATTCCGTCGATTGCCGTGCCGCTGTCGCTGGTGGGCACCTTTGGCGTGATGTACCTGGCCGGGTTCTCCATCAACAACCTGACGCTGATGGCCCTGACCATCGCCACGGGGTTTGTGGTGGACGATGCCATCGTGATGCTGGAGAACATCTCGCGCTATATCGAGGAAGGCGAGACGCCGCTGGCCGCCGCGCTCAAGGGCGCCAAGCAGATCGGCTTCACCCTGATTTCCCTGACCCTGTCACTGATCGCCGTATTGATCCCGCTGCTGTTCATGGCTGACGTGGTCGGGCGGCTGTTCCGCGAGTTTGCCATCACCCTGGCGGTGGCGATCCTGATTTCCCTGGTGGTGTCCCTGACGCTCACGCCGATGATGTGCGCGCGTTTGCTCAAGCGCGAGCCCAAGGAAGAAGAGCAGAGCCGTTTCTACAAGGCCAGCGGCGCCTGGATCGACTGGCTGATCGAAGCCTATGGGCGCAAGTTGCAATGGGTGCTCAAGCACCAGCCGCTGACCCTATTGGTGGCCATCGCGACCTTGGGCCTTACGGTGGTGCTGTACCTGGTGGTGCCCAAGGGCTTTTTCCCGGTGCAGGACACCGGGGTGATCCAGGGGATCTCCGAGGCGCCGCAGTCGATTTCATTCGCCGCCATGAGCCAGCGCCAGCAGGAACTGGCGAAAATCATCCTCACCGACCCGGCGGTGGAAAGCCTGTCGTCCTATATCGGTGTGGATGGTGACAACGCCACCCTCAACAGCGGCCGTTTGCTGATCAACCTCAAGCCCCACGGCCAGCGCGACTTGAGCGCGGCCCAGGTGATTACCCGCCTGCAACCGCAGATCGACAAGCTGGTGGGCATCCGCCTGTTCATGCAGCCGGTGCAGGACCTGACCATCGAAGACCGTGTCAGCCGCACCCAGTACCAGTTCAGCATGTCCTCGCCGGACGCCGACCTGTTGGCCCTGTGGAGCGGCAAGCTGGTGCATGCGCTGAGCCAGATGCCGGAACTCACCGACGTCGCCAGCGACCTGCAGGACAAAGGCCTGCAGGTGTACCTGGTGATCGACCGCGATGCGGCCTCGCGCCTGGGCGTCAGTGTGTCGACCATCACCGATGCCCTGTATGACGCGTTCGGCCAGCGGCAGATTTCCACCATCTACACCCAGGCCAGCCAGTACCGCGTGGTCTTGCAGGCCCAGTCGGGAGAAACCCTGGGCCCGGCCGCGCTGAACCAGATCCACGTGAAAACCACCGACGGCGGTCAGGTGCGCTTGTCCAGCCTGGCCCATGTGGAACAGCGCCAGGCGCAGTTGGCAATTGCGCATATCGGCCAGTTCCCGGCGGTGATGATGTCGTTCAACCTCGCCCCCGGCGTTGCGCTGGGCAAAGGCGTGGAGCTGATCAACCAGGCGCAGAAGGACATCGGCATGCCGGTGGGCGTGCAGACCCAGTTCCAGGGCGCGGCACAGGCTTTCGAAGCGTCGCTGTCGAGCACCTTGCTGCTGATCCTGGCGGCGGTGGTCACCATGTACATCGTGCTCGGTGTGCTCTACGAGAGCTACATTCACCCGATCACCATTCTGTCGACCTTGCCGTCGGCAGCGGTAGGGGCCTTGCTGGCCTTGCTGCTCAGTGGCAACGACCTGGGCATGATCGCGATCATCGGCATCATCCTGCTGATCGGTATCGTGAAAAAGAACGCGATCATGATGATCGACTTCGCCCTCGACGCCGAACGCAATCAGGGCCTGGACCCGCAGACCGCGATCTACCAGGCGGCGCTGCTGCGTTTCCGGCCGATCCTGATGACCACCCTGGCTGCGCTGTTCGGTGCAGTGCCGTTGATGCTGGCCACCGGCTCCGGCGCTGAATTGCGCCAGCCCCTCGGCCTGGTGATGGTCGGCGGCTTGCTGGTGAGCCAGGTGTTGACGCTGTTCACCACGCCAGTGATCTACCTGTACTTCGATCGCCTCGGCCGCCGCTGGCGCAAAGAGCCGCAAAGCCTGGAGCCGGTTGAGTCATGAACCTGTCCGGACCTTTCATCCGCCGACCGGTCGCCACCATGCTGCTGAGCCTGGCGATCATGTTGCTGGGCGGTGTCAGCTTCAACCTGCTGCCGGTGTCGCCGCTGCCACAGATCGATTTTCCGGTGATCGTGGTCTCGGCCAGCTTGCCCGGCGCCAGCCCCGAGGTGATGGCGTCCACCGTGGCGACGCCGCTGGAGCGCTCCTTCGGCGCGATTGCCGGCATCACCACCATGAGCAGCTCGTCGAGCCAGGGCTCCACCCGGGTGATCCTGGCATTCGATTCCGACCGTGATATCAACGGTGCCGCGCGGGAAGTGCAGGCAGCCATCAATGCCTCGCGTAACCTGCTGCCCAGCGGCATGCGCAGCATGCCCACCTACAAGAAGATCAACCCGTCCCAGGCACCGATCATGGTGCTGTCGCTGACCTCGGACGTGTTGCAGAAGGGCCAGTTGTACGACCTGGCCTCGACCATCCTCTCCCAAAGCCTGTCCCAGGTGCCGGGCGTGGGCGAAGTGCAGATCGGCGGCAGCTCCCTGCCGGCGGTGCGTATCGAGCTGGAACCCAAGGCCCTCGACCAGTACGGCGTGGCCCTGGACGACGTGCGCAACACCATCGCCAACGCCAACCAGCGCCGGCCCAAGGGTTCCCTGGAAGACAGTGAGCGCAACTGGCAGATCCAGGCCAACGACCAGTTGGAAAAGGCTAAGGACTACGAGCCGCTGCTGATTCGCTACCAGGACGGCGCTGCCTTGCGCCTGAAGGACGTGGCAAAGATCAGCGACGGCGTGGAAGACCGCTACAACAGTGGCTTCTTCAACAATGATGCGGCGGTGCTGCTGGTGATCAACCGCCAGTCCGGTGCCAACATCATCGAGACCGTCAGGCAGATCAAGGCACAACTGCCGGCGTTGCAGGCGGTGCTGCCGTCCAGCGTCAAGCTCAGCCTGGCCATGGACCGCTCGCCGGTGATCACCGCGACCCTGCATGAAGCCGAGATGACCCTGCTGATTGCGGTGGGGCTGGTGATCCTGGTGGTGTACCTGTTCCTCGGCAACTTCCGCGCCTCGCTGATTCCAACCCTGGCGGTGCCGGTGTCACTGGTGGGCACCTTCGCGGTGATGTACCTGTACGGTTTCTCGCTGAACAACTTTTCGCTGATGGCGCTGATCCTGGCCACCGGCCTGGTGGTGGACGATGCCATCGTGGTGCTGGAGAACATTTCCCGGCACATCGACGCGGGTGTGCCACCGATGAGGGCCGCCTACCTGGGGGCCGAGGAAGTCGGCTTTACCCTGCTGTCGATGAACGTGTCGCTGGTGGCGGTGTTCCTCTCCATCCTGTTCATGGGCGGGATCGTCACCAACCTGTTCCGCGAGTTTTCCATCACCTTGTCGGCGGCGATCATCGTGTCGCTGATCGTCTCGCTGACGTTGACGCCGATGCTCTGCGCCCGTTGGCTCAAGCCCCACGTGAAAGGGCAGATGACCGGCCTGCAGCGCTGGAGCCAGAAGATCAACGACCGCATGGTCGCCGGCTACGCCACCAGCCTGGACTGGGTGCTGCGCCACCGCCGCCTGACCCTGCTCAGCCTGTTGCTGACCATTGGTTTGAACGTGGCGCTCTACGTGGTGGTGCCGAAGACCTTTATGCCGCAACAGGACACCGGCCAATTGATCGGCTTTGTGCGCGGCGATGACGGCCTGTCGTTCAGCGTCATGCAGCCGAAGATGGAAATCTTCCGCAAGGCGGTGCTCAAGGACCCGGCGGTGCTCAGCGTGGCCGGCTTTATCGGTGGCAACAACGGCACCAACAATGCGGTGATGCTGGTGCGCCTCAAGCCCATCAGCGAACGCAGGATTTCTGCCCAGGCGGTGATCGAGCGGCTGCGCAAGGACGTACCGCTGGTACCGGGCGGGCGTCTGTTCCTGATGGCCGACCAGGACCTGCAATTTGGCGGCAGCCGTGACCAGACCAGCGCGCAGTATTCCTACATCCTGCAAAGCGGTGATCTCGCAGCGCTGCGCCTGTGGTACCCGAAAGTCGTGGCCGCCTTGCGTGAGCTGCCGGAACTGACGGCCATTGACGCCCGTGAAGGGCGCGGCGCGGCCCAGGTCACGCTGATTGTCGACCGCGACCAGGCCAAGCGCCTGGGCATCGACATGGACATGGTCACGGCAGTGCTCAACAACGCCTACAGCCAGCGGCAGATTTCCACCATCTATGACAGCCTCAACCAGTACCAGGTGGTGATGGAGGTCAACCCCAAATACGCCCAGGACCCGATCACCCTCAACCAGATGCAGGTGATTACCTCCAGCGGCGCGCGGGTGCCGTTGTCGACCATTGCCCATTACGAGAACAGCCTGGCGAACGACCGCGTCAGCCACGAAGGCCAGTTCGCCTCGGAAAACATCGCCTTCGACATGGCGCCTGGGGTTACGGTGGAGCAGGGCACGGCCGCGATCGAGCGGGCGATTGCCAAGGTCGGCCTGCCGGAAGACGTGATCGCCAAGATGGCCGGCACCGCCGATGCATTTGCCGCCACGCAGAAGGGCCAGCCGTTCATGATCCTCGGCGCTCTGGTGGCGGTGTACCTGGTGCTGGGCATTCTGTATGAGAGCTACATTCATCCGCTGACGATCCTCTCGACCCTGCCGTCGGCCGGTGTCGGCGCCATGCTCGCGATCTACCTGACGGGCGGCGAGTTCAGCCTGATCTCGTTGCTGGGTCTGTTCCTGCTGATCGGCGTGGTGAAGAAGAACGCGATCCTGATGATCGACCTGGCCCTGCAACTGGAGCGCAACGACGGCATGGGGCCGCTGGAGTCGATCCGCAGTGCTTGCCTGCTGCGTTTGCGACCGATCCTGATGACCACCCTGGCGGCCATCCTCGGTGCCTTGCCGTTGCTGCTCGGCGCTGGCGATGGCGCGGAAATGCGTCGTCCTTTGGGCCTGACCATTATCGGTGGCCTGATCTTCAGTCAGGTCCTGACCCTCTACACCACCCCGGTGGTCTACCTCTATCTCGACCGCGCGCGCCACCGCTTCAACGCCTGGCGCGGCGTGCGTACCGATGCTGCCCTGGACACTGCGCTATGACCGATTCAACCTTTGCCAAATTGGCCATGATCCGTGGTTCCCGTGTTGCGAGTCTGGTGCTTTGCGGCGCACTGCTCAGCGCCTGCGCCGTCGGTCCGGATTACAAGCGTCCGGAAGTCGTCGAGCCCGCGCAATTCAAGGAAGCCCAGGGCTGGCGCCAGGCCACCCCCAGCGACTCGCTGGCCCGTGGCGCCTGGTGGGAGCTGTATGGTGATCGCCAGCTCAACGACCTGGTGCTGCGCCTGAATAATTCCAACCAGACCGTGGCCCAGGCCGAAGCGCGCTTTCGCCAGGCCCAGGCGCTGGTGCGCAGTTCACGCGGGGCGTTTTACCCGAGCGTCGACCTGAGCGCCGGTAAAACCCGTGCCAGCCAGGGCACCGGCAGCAGCAGCGCCAGCCTCAGCAGTTCCAGCAGCGGGATTCGCGACACGCTCAACGCACAGTTGGGCGTGAGCTGGGAAGCGGACATCTGGGGCAAATTGCGCCGTGGCCTGGAGGCCAACGAGGCCAGCGCCGAAGCCAGCTCGGCGGACTTGGCCGCGATGCGCCTGAGCCAACAGTCGGAACTGGTGCAAAGCTACCTGCAACTGCGGGTCATGGACGAGCAGACACGCCTGCTGCAAGCGACCCTGGAGACCTACCAGCGCTCCCTGCAAATGACCGAGAACCAATACCGTGCCGGCGTCTCCGGCAAGGACGCGGTGGCCCAGGCGCAAACCCAGCTCAAGACCACCCAGGCCAGCCTGATCGACCTGATCTGGCAGCGCGCCCAACTGGAAAACGCCATCGCCGTATTGATTGGCGAGGCACCGGCCAACTTCAACCTGGCGGTGAGCAAGGACATTCCGGCGCTGCCGCAGATTCCGGTCAGCCTGCCGTCGCAGTTGCTTGAGCGTCGCCCGGACATTGCTTCGGCCGAACGCTCGGTGATCGCCGCCAACGCCAATATCGGCGTGGCCAAGGCCGCCTATTACCCGGACCTGACGCTGAGCCTGGCCGGTGGGTATTCCAGCAGCACTTATGCCGACTGGATCAGCCTGCCGAATCGCTTCTGGTCGGTAGGGCCGAAACTCGCCATGACCCTGTTCGACGGCGGCCAGCGCTCTGCGGAAGTCGACCGCACTGTGGCGTCCTACGACGAAACCGTGGCCAAGTACCGCCAGACCGTGCTCGACGGCTTCCGTGAAGTGGAAAACTACATGGTGCAGCTCAAGGTGCTGGAAGACGAGGCGGTGGTCAGCAACGAAGCGCTTGAGGCCGCCCGAGAATCGCTGCGCTTGACCCAGAACCAGTACAAGGCCGGGTTGATTGCCTACTTGGACGTAGTGACTGTCCAGGCCACTGCGCTGAGCAACGAGCGTACCGTGCTGACCCTGCTGCAGAGCCGCCTGGTGGCCAGCGTGCAACTGATCGCCGCACTGGGCGGTGGCTGGGATGGGCAGACGCCGATTGCCGAGAAGGATTGATCTTGAGGAGGACGGGGGTTCCTTGGCAGGGAGCTTGCTTATATAGCAGCTCCCCAATACAGGCCGCCGACCTAAATCCGTACCTCTGCTGCTATCAAATGCTACTAGCTCCCCTCCCGCAGGAAGGGCGGTTGTATTGGCATATATAAGAAGATTAGATTTCAAAGGGACGTATTTTAGAATTTCTCCTATCTCACCGGAGACTCTGAATTTTAAAAATCGAGTGTCCGAGTCTTTAATTTCGTACTCTTTTCCGGCTCGAGAACGATAGGTTACGACCTTGTTTTCAAAGCCATCTATTCTCCCCGCACACCTCATACTCTTCCCGGTTGTAGCAAAGATGAAGGCCTGCTAAAGGCGCATGGTTCGCCTCTTTTGGCTCAGTTATCCGAAGTGGGATAGCGCTTGGGCGTACCTGAAAACGCACGTGCCTTCGAGCCATGGCCCTAAATCATGTGGGTCTTCGAGCCAGTAGATTGGCGTCAAATTGCCATTAATGGCCTTCTGATAATTAATCAACTATCCAATAATTATTCTCGCTACAATCGCGCGCTTTGCCACTTGGCACGGGCGTTTCAGGTCCGATGCCCACGAGAAGTCCCATGCTCATCGGTAGTTATTCACCCTCGTTGGTCGTGATCTCCCTGTTTGTCGCGATCTTGGCTTCCTACACCGCGCTGGACCTCAGCGGCCGCATCGCGACGGCCAAAGGGCGCGCTGTTTATTTATGGATAGCCGGCGGTGCCCTGGCGATGGGCGTGGGGGTGTGGTCCATGCACTTCATTGGCATGCTGGCGTTGCGCTTGCCGTTCGCGCTGGGCTTTGACGTGGGTATCACCGGCCTGTCGTTGTTGATCGCGGTGCTGTCCAGCGGCTTTGCGTTATGGCTGGTCAGCCAAGCCCGTTTGCCCGCCTGGCAACTGGCGTTCGGCGCGCTGGTCATGGGCAGCGGTATTGCCAGCATGCACTACACCGGCATGGCCGCGATGCGCATGACCCCGGGTATCGATTACGACCCCACGTTGTTCGGCGCTTCGTTACTGATCGCGGTGGCGGCTTCCGGTGCCGCATTGTGGATCGCATTTAACCTGCGCCGTAATACCCCGTTTGTGCGCCTGGCCCGAGGCGGGGCGTCGATGGTGATGGGGTTCGCCATTGTCGGCATGCATTACACCGGTATGGCGGCGGCACGTTTTGCCGATGAAAGCTTCTGCGGTGCGGCATTGGACGGCTTGAGCGGCAAGGGCCTGGATAACCTGGTATTGGTCACGACACTGGCGGTGCTGGCGATTGCATTGCTCACCTCGTTGCTCGATGCCCGTCTGGAAGCACGCACCGCCGTGCTCGCCGACTCCTTGTCCCTGGCCAACCAGGAACTGACTCACTTGGCCCTGCACGACATGCTCACAGGCCTGCCCAACCGCACGTTGTTGGCGGATCGCATTCAACAGGCCATTGAAGCGGTAAAAGAGCAGGGCGGTTGCTTCGCCTTGATGTTTATCGACCTGGACGGCTTCAAGCCGGTCAACGATGCTTTTGGTCATCACATGGGTGACCAGTTGTTGCGCGAAGTCGGCCTGCGCCTGCGCGAAGACCTGCGCAGCCATGACACCCTGGCGCGTATCGGTGGTGACGAGTTTGTCTTGCTGGTGCAGTTGACGCAGTCCGACGATGCCCTTGGCCTCGCCGAACGCCAGGTGATGCTGATCAACCGCGCGTTCCAGGTGGCCGAGCATGAGTTGAAAATTTCCGCCAGCCTCGGCATCGCGATGTTCCCGGGCAACGGTAACAACCCTCAGGAGCTGTTGATGAACGCCGACGCCGCCATGTACCACGCCAAGGGCATGGGCAAGAACGGCTACAGCTTTTTTGATGTGTCGATGAACACCAATGCGCGCAAGCAATTGCAGTTGCTGCAAGACCTGCGCAATGCCCTTGAGCAAGAGCAATTTCGTCTGTACTACCAGCCCAAGTTTGATGCGCTCAGTGGCATCCCGGTGGGGGCTGAAGCGCTGGTGCGCTGGGAGCATCCACAACAAGGCCTGTTGTTGCCGGCCACTTTTATCGAGTTGGCGGAAAAAACCGGCTTGATCATCCCCATCGGCGAATGGGTGCTCAATGAGGCCTGTCGCCAAATGAGCGTATGGTACGCCCAGGGTTATGAGCACTGGCGTATCGCGGTGAACTTGTCGGCGTTGCAGTTCTGCCACGCCGGGTTGGTCAACAGCGTCGCCGGCGCACTTGCCCGGCACCGGTTGCCGGCTAACAGCCTGACCCTGGAAATCACCGAGACCACCGCCATGAGCGATGCTGATGCAAGCATGACGGTGTTGCAGCAGCTGTCGGACATGGGCGTGGACCTGTCCATCGACGACTTCGGTACCGGCTATTCGAGCCTGATGTACCTCAAGCGCCTGCCCGCCAACGAGCTGAAGATCGACCGTGGGTTTGTGCGTGACCTGGAGCACGACAGCGACGACGCGGCCATCGTCTCGGCCATCGTTGCCCTCGGCCAGGCCCTGGGGCTGCGGATTGTCGCTGAAGGGGTGGAGACGAATGTGCAGCAGAGCTTCCTCACGCGGCTGGGCTGCAACTCCCTGCAAGGTTACCTGCTCGGCCACCCGCTGCCGGCGGACAGCTTCATGGCCGATATCCAGCGCGCCGAAGACGCAGCGATGCCTGACAAAAGCCTTGCGTGACGGTTAGTATTGGATCCACCCCGTACACCCGCTTCGATCAGGAGACCGCACGCATGGACAAAGTTGTCATCATCACTGGGGGCAGTCGCGGCATTGGCGCCGAAACGGCCTTGCTGGCGGCGCGCGAGGGCTATCGCATCTGCATCAACTACCACTCCGACGAAAAAGCCGCCCATAGCGTCCTGGAACGGGTACGCGGCCTGGGTGCCCAGGCCATTGCGGTGCGCGCGGATGTCAGCATCGAAGATGAAGTGATTGCATTGTTCCACCGTGTCGACGCCGAGCTGGGCCGCGTCACGGCATTGGTGAACAACGCCGGCACCGTGGGGCACAAGTCGCGGGTGGACGAGATGTCCGAGTTCCGCATCCTGAATATCCTCAAGACCAATGTGCTCGGCCCGATCCTGTGTGCCAAGCACGCGGTGCTGCGCATGTCGCCCAAGCATGGCGGGCAGGGCGGCAGTATCGTCAACGTGTCTTCGGTGGCCGCGCGCCTGGGTTCGCCGGGTGAATACGTCGACTACGCCGCATCCAAGGGTGCGCTCGACACCTTCACCCTGGGCCTGTCCAAAGAAGTGGCCGGCGAGGGCATTCGCGTCAACGCGGTACGCCCCGGCTACATCTTCACCGACTTCCACGCCCTGAGCGGCGACCCGGACCGGGTCAGCAAGCTGGAGTCCGGGATTCCCATGGCGCGTGGGGGGCGACCGGATGAAGTCGCGGAAGCGATTATCTGGTTGCTGTCGGACAAGGCGTCGTATGCCACGGGGACTTTTTTGGATTTGGGTGGCGGTCGCTAGTGACGCAGTGCCTGCACCGGCGCCATCGGGGGCAAGCCCTCTCCCACACTTGAGAGTATTCACAGCTCAAAATGTGGGAGGGGGCTTGCCCCCGATAGCGTCAGAAAGCGCAACGCCACAACTTAAAACGACCGCACAATCCGCCCCAACGTCTCCATCGCCTTCTCCGAGGCCTCGGTCCATGGGCTGCCGTAGTTCAGGCGAATACAGTTTCTGAAGCGTTGCGTCGCCGAGAAAATCGGCCCGGGTGCAATGCTGATGCCTTGCGCCAGCGCCATCTGGAACAACTTCAACGAATCGGTCTGCTCCGGCAATTCCAGCCACAGGAAATACCCGCCGGCCGGTTGGCTCACCCGCGTCTGGGCCGGGAAGTAGCGGGCGATGGCGGCCAGCATCGCGCTTTGCTGTTCTTCCAGGGCATAACGCAGCTTGCGTAGATGCCGGTCATAACCGCCGTGCTGCAGGTAGTCGGCAATCGCCGCTTGTGCCGGCATCGAGGGGCACAGCGAGGTCATCAACTTCAAGCGCTCGACTTTCTGCGCATAGCGCCCAGCGGCCACCCAGCCGACGCGATAGCCCGGCGCGAGGCTCTTGGCGAAGGAACCGCAGTGCATCACCAGGCCTTCAGTGTCGAAGGCTTTGGCCGGTTTGGGGGCCTGCTGCCCGTAGTACAACTCGGCGTACACATCGTCCTCGATCAGCGGCACCTGGTGGCTACGCAGCAGTTCCACCAGCGCCTGTTTTTTCGCTTCCGGCAGCGTCGCGCCCATGGGGTTCTGGAAACTGGTCATGGTCCAGCAGGCCTTGATCGGGTAGCGCTCCAGGGTTTGCGCCAGGGCACCCAGGTCAATGCCGTCGCGCGGGTGTACGGGGATTTCCACCGCCTTGAGCTTCAGGCGTTCCAGCACTTGCAGGCAGGCGTAGAACGCCGGGGCCTCGATAGCCACCAGGTCGCCTGGTTCGGTGACCGCTTGCAGGCACAGGTTCAACGCTTCCAGGGCGCCGTTGGTAATCAGCAGTTCTTCCATGGGCAGCATCAGGCCGCCGACCATATAGCGCAGGGCTATTTGTCGGCGCAGTTGTGGGTTGCCCGGCGACATGTCGGTGACCACCAGGCGCGGGTCCATTTCGCGGCTGGCACTGGCCAGGGAACGGGCCAGGCGTGGCAACGGGAACAACATGGGGCTGGGGAAGGCCGAGCCGAAGGGCACGGTATTGGGGTCTTTGATTGAGTCGAGTACTGAGAACACCAACTCGCTGACATCGACTTCGGTGGACTCATGCACCTGCTCGCTCACCACCGGCTCGGAGAACGGGCTGGGGGCATGGGTGTTGACGAAGTAGCCGGAGCGCGGCCGTGCACGGATCAACCCGCGCCGCTCCAACAGGTAGTAGGCCTGGAACACCGTGGACGGGCTGACGCCATAGGTCTGGCTGGCATAGCGCACCGAGGGCACACGCTGGCCGGGGCCGAGCACGCCGGAGCGGATCAGTTCTGCGATGTCGTCGGCGAATTTTTCGTAGCGTTTCATTTTGGCCTTAAACAGATGTTTTGTATGAGTGGAGATCCCACTGTGGGAGGGGGCTTGCCTCTCCCACATGTGACCTTCATCATTTTTCGATACCGAGGTCTCAGCGGTTGAGCGGCGCCACGAATCGGCTATCGGCAAGGCTGTAAATGCTCGGTGCATCCACGTCTGTCACCTTGAACCGCAACGTCTGCGAACTGCTCGCCGGCTTGTCGGCCAGCAACGCCACCGAGACCGGAACGTCACTGATTTCACCAGGCGCCAGGCTGATCTCGGTCTTGCCCTGCAACTGGAAGTCTTCGGCATCCACCAGTTCCAGGCGGTATTCCTGGCGCTGCTGGGTCTTGTTAATGACCTTGAGGCTGTAGATGTTTTCGATCTGACCCTGGGCGTTCTCGCGGAACATGCCACGGTCCTTGGTCACGTCCAGCGAGACCATTGGCCGCTCCACCAGTGCCACCACCAGCGCGGCAATCATCACCAGCAACACGGCACTGTAGCCGATCAGGCGTGGCCTGAGCAGATGGGTCTTGCCGCCTTGCAATTGATGCTCGCTGGTGTAGCTCACCAGACCACGGGCATAGCCCATCTTGTCCATGATCGAATCACAGGCGTCGATGCACGCCGCACAGCCGATGCATTCCATTTGCAGGCCGTCGCGAATGTCGATGCCGGTGGGGCAGACCTGGACGCACAGCTGGCAATCAATGCAGTCGCCGAGGCCGACATCGGCCGGCGTGACCTCGCGTTTACGCGGGCCGCGATGCTCGCCACGGGCGCTGTCGTAGGAAATAGTCAGCGTGTCTTTATCGAACATCACGCTCTGGAATCGCGCATACGGACACATGTGCATGCACACCGCTTCGCGCAGCCAACCGGCGTTGATGTAGGTAGCACCGGTGAAAAACAGCACCCAGAACAGACTCACGCCACCCATTTGCCAGGTCAGCAGTTCGGCGGTCAGTGGGCGGATCGGCGTGAAGTAGCCGACAAAGGTCAGCCCGGTGAGCACGCTGATGCTCAGCCACAACGTGTGTTTGGCCGAGCGCCGCGCGAGCTTGTTCAGGTTCCAGGGCGCCGCTTGCAGCTTGATGCGCTGGTTGCGCTCGCCCTCGGTGACCTTTTCGCACCACATGAACAGCCAGGTAAACGAGCTTTGCGGGCAGGTGTAGCCACACCACACGCGACCGGCGAACACCGTGATCGCAAACAGGCCGAAGGCGCAGATGATCAGCAAAGCCGATAACAGGATGAAGTCCTGGGGCCAGAAGGTGGCGCCAAAAATATGAAATTTGCTTTCGGCCAAGTCCCACAGCACGGCTTGCCTTCCACCCCAGTTCAGCCACACGGTGCCGAAGAACGCCAGGAACAGAAAGCCCGCGCCGCCCACGCGCAAGGTGCGGAACAGGCCGGTGAAACTGCGGGTATGGATCAGGTTGTCGCTGGATTTGGCCTTCACCTTCTTTGGGTGCATCGGCTCAAAGGTTTCCACGGTTGGGATTCGTTCGCTCATGTCGTTCGCTCATCAGCCTCCATCAGGCCGATGAACTATGGGCGCCGGTCTGTTTGCATAACAGACTCAGGTGTGTCGATAAAAAGCGGATCAGATGGGTTTTTTACAGGCGCCTGCGTCAATGTGCTGCACCCCGTGGCTGAAGGGGTGCAGCCCTGTCGAAGCAGTACTGATACAGATCAATTAAATCAGCGAACCAGGTTCTTCAGTCTTTACATGTTGGCGGCCATCGTGGGCACCTGCCACCGTCAGGGCGTCGGCCTCGGCTTCGGTGATATAGATCCGCTCAGCTGCCAGTTCCACGTAAGACATGGATTTGTCGGTGTCGGTAACGATATTGACCCTTGTCGCCGGCACACTCTGTTCCTGGCCGTTGTCATCAAGCATGAAGTAGCACAGTTGGTTTTCGATACGTAGGGGCATGCCGATCTCCTTTTTCGTGGGCTATGAAGGTTAGGGGTCGGCAATGTGCGTGGGTTCAAGGCAACTGACTGGCGGTCGCGGCTGTCCATTCTTTATCAATAAAGACAAAGGACAGTGTTCATGGACGCTTGGTGGCATGAAGTGTGGCAAACCCTGCAGGCCGAATTCGCCGACCTGGGCGACGCAAAACAGCTCACTCAAATTACCGTTCGCCTGCTGATCGCGGCGCTGTTGGGGGGCATCCTCGGGTTTGAGCGCGAGCACAAGGGCAAGGCTGCCGGTGTGCGCACCCATATGCTGGTCGCAATGGGCGCCGCATTATTTGTGCTGGTGCCGCAGATGTCCGGCAATCAGGCAGATGCCATGAGCCGCGTGGTGCAGGGCGTGATTGCCGGGATTGGTTTCCTGGGCGCCGGCACCATCATCAAGGGCAAGGATGATGACGAGGGGCATGTGAAGGGCCTGACTACGGCCGCCGGTTTGTGGATGACCGCTGCGATTGGGGTCTCGGCCGGATTGGGTCGGGAATCGACAGCGGTGCTGAGTACCTTACTGGCGTTGGCGGTGTTCAGTGTGATGCCAAAAATCGTCAAGCAGTTTGAAAAGGACTGACGATCACCGGCGGCATGGTTGTCGGCGGTTCCTCCACCGGCGGCGGCTCATTTTCCGGCGGTTCTTTCTCGGGAATCGGTTGCGGCTCGGTAGGCGGCAGGGTCGGGTTGTCGATATTCGGGTCTGGGGTTTCCGCGGGGATCGGGATATTCATCGGTGTGGCCTCCTTTGTGCTTTGCTCTAGCGGTGGACATTCGCAGGGGCCAATTGATTCCCCCGCCCGATGGAGTTACATCCAGCTGAACTTTTAACCTCGGCCCAAGCTCGGACCTATAGCGGCCCTGCTCAGGGAGAGCGCTGCCGTATCAGAATTTGGATCAAGCAAAGAGCGTCCACAGGGCGTAAGGGGAAGATGCTCGATGACTGCTGAAACACTGGCTACAGAAGACTCCATATTGCCGCTGTCCCAGGCGCTGATGCTGCCCAGGATCGCGATCGAAAGCACCTCACCCGTGATCGACGGCGGCGAATTTGCCGTCAAGGCGGTAGTGGGCCAGCGGGTCAACGTCACCAGCAAGGTATTCGCCGACGGCCACGACAAGCTGGCCGTATTGATCCGCTGGCGCCCCCTGCATGAAGAAAGCTGGCACAGCGTGGTCATGAACGACGTGGGCAACAATGGCTGGGAAGGTGGGTTTACCGTCACCGTCCAAGGCCCTCACGAATACTGCATCGAGGCCTGGATCGATACCTTCGCCAGCTTCTGTTACGAACTGCGTAAAAAGCATGAAGCCAGCGTGCCGGTCAGCCTGGAATTGCAGGAAGGCCGCAGCCTGGTGCTGCAGGCCGCCGAACGCAGCGACAACGAACTGCGCGACCGCCTGATGCTGTTGCATCACGAACTCTCAGGCCTGCTGGAAACCGAGCAGGTCGCGCTGTTTTTGCACGAAGACAGTGCACACTTGATGACCCAGGCCGACCACCGCGCCTACTTGAGCATCAGTACCGTCTACCCGATTGATGTGGAGCGCGAGGCGGCGCAGTTTGCCAGTTGGTACGAGCTGTTTCCCCGCTCGATCACCGACGATCCTGCACGTCACGGTACGTTTAATGACGTGCACGCGCGGTTGCCGATGATTCATGACATGGGTTTCGACGTGCTGTACTTCCCGCCGATCCACCCGATCGGCCGCAGCCACCGCAAGGGCAAGAACAATTCCCTGACCGCAGGCCCCGATGATCCGGGCAGCCCGTATGCCATCGGCAGCGAGGAGGGCGGCCACGAAGCCATTCATCCGCAGTTGGGCAGCCGCGAGGACTTCCGCCGCCTGGTCAAGGCCGCCGCCGAGCATGGCCTGGAGATCGCCCTGGATTTTGCCATCCAGTGCTCCCAGGATCACCCGTGGCTCAAAGAGCACCCGGGCTGGTTCAACTGGCGCCCGGACGGCACGATCAAATACGCCGAGAACCCACCGAAGAAGTATCAGGACATCGTCAACGTCGACTTCTATGCGGCGGATGCGATCCCGGGCCTGTGGACTGAACTGCGCGACATCGTGGTCGGCTGGGTGGAAGAGGGCGTGAAGACCTTTCGCGTCGACAACCCCCACACCAAGCCACTGCCCTTTTGGCAGTGGCTGATCGCCGATGTACGGGCAAAGCATCCCGAGGTGATCTTCCTCGCCGAAGCATTCACCACCCCGGCGATGATGGCGCGCCTGGGCAAGGTCGGTTACTCCCAGAGCTATACCTATTTCACCTGGCGCAACAGCAAGGCCGAGTTGGGTGAGTACCTGACGCAATTGAACGAGTCGCCGTGGCGCGAATGCTACCGGCCGAATTTTTTCGTCAATACACCGGATATCAACCCAGGCTTCCTGCACCAATCCGGCCGCCCGGGTTTCTTGATCCGCGCGGCGCTGGCCACCATGGGCTCAGGCCTGTGGGGCATGTATTCGGGCTTTGAACTGTGCGAAGCGGCACCTGTGCCCGGCAAGGAAGAATACCTGGACTCGGAGAAATACGAGATCCGCCCTCGGGACTTCACCGCGCCCGGCAACATCATCGCCGAAATCGCCCAGCTCAACCGCATCCGCCGCCAGAACCCGGCGTTGCAGACACACCTGGGCCTGAAACTCTATAACGCCTGGAACGACAACATCCTCTACTTCGGCAAGCGCAGCGAGGATGGCAGCAACTTCATCCTGGTGGCGGTCAATCTCGACCCGTTCAATGCCCAGGAAGCCAACTTCGAGTTGCCATTGTGGGAACTGGGCCTGCCGGACGATGCGCAAACCCAGGGCGAAGACCTGATGAACGGTCATCGCTGGACCTGGTATGGCAAGACCCAGTGGACGCGGCTGGAGCCGCAGATGCCGTTCGGGATCTGGCGCATCAGCACCTCCTGAGCCTGGTGAAGATAAACATGTGGGAGGGGGCTTGCCCCCTCCCACATTGACCCGGTTCAGTCTGCAAGCTTTTTCGAGTATTTCAGGAGCCTCCAATGGCGAAGAAACCCAAGGCTGCCACCTTTATCAAAGACCCGCTCTGGTACAAGGACGCGGTGATCTACCAGGTTCATGTCAAATCCTATTTCGACTCCAACAACGACGGTATCGGTGACTTTCCCGGCCTGATCGCCAAGCTCGACTACATCGCCGACCTGGGCGTGAACACCATCTGGCTGTTGCCGTTCTACCCTTCGCCACGCCGCGATGACGGCTACGACATCGCCGAATACCGTGGCGTGCACAGCGACTACGGGACCATGGCCGATGCCCGGCGCTTTATCGCCGAAGCCCACAAGCGCGGGCTGCGGGTCATCACTGAGTTGGTGATCAACCACACCTCCGACCAGCACCCCTGGTTTCAGCGCGCGCGCAAGGCCAAGCCGGGCTCGGCGGCGCGGGACTTCTACGTGTGGTCCGATGACGACCAGAAATACGACGGTACCCGCATCATTTTCCTCGACACCGAAAAGTCCAACTGGACCTGGGACCCGGTCGCCGGCCAGTACTTCTGGCACCGCTTCTATTCCCACCAGCCGGACCTCAACTTCGACAACCCGCAGGTAATGAAAGCCGTGCTGTCGGTGATGCGCTATTGGCTGGACATGGGCATCGACGGCCTGCGCCTGGACGCCATCCCGTACCTGATCGAGCGCGATGGCACCAACAACGAAAACCTGCCGGAGACCCACGACGTCCTCAAACAGATCCGCGCCGAGATCGACGCCCATTACCCCGACCGCATGCTGCTCGCCGAGGCCAACCAATGGCCGGAAGACACGCAGCTGTATTTCGGTGACCGCAAGGGCGATGACGGCGATGAATGCCACATGGCGTTCCACTTCCCGCTGATGCCGCGCATGTACATGGCGCTGGCCCAGGAGGATCGCTTCCCCATCACCGATATCCTGCGCCAGACCCCGGAAATCCCCGCCAATTGCCAATGGGCGATCTTCCTGCGCAACCACGATGAATTGACCCTGGAAATGGTCACCGACAAAGAGCGTGACTACCTGTGGAACTACTACGCCGCTGACCGCCGTGCACGCATCAACCTGGGTATTCGCCGGCGCCTGGCGCCCTTGATGGAGCGTGACCGCCGCCGGGTCGAGTTGCTCAACAGCCTGCTGCTGTCTATGCCCGGCACGCCGACCCTGTATTACGGCGACGAAATCGGCATGGGCGACAACATCTACCTCGGCGACCGCGATGGGGTGCGCACGCCGATGCAGTGGTCCATCGACCGCAACGGCGGTTTCTCCCGCGCCGACCCGGCCAGCCTGGTGCTGCCACCGATCATGGACCCGCAATATGGTTACCTGTCGGTCAACGTCGAAACCCAGGCCCAGGACCCGCACTCGCTGCTGAACTGGACCCGCCGCATGCTGGCGGTGCGCAAACAGTCCAAGGCGTTTGGGCGTGGCAGCCTGAAGATGCTCTCGCCGAGCAACCGTCGCATCCTGGCGTATACCCGTGAATTCACCGGTGAAGACGGGCGTACCGAGATCATCCTGTGCGTGGCCAACGTCTCGCGCAGTGCCCAGGCCGCCGAACTGGACCTGTCGGCCTTTGCCGGCATGGTCCCGGTCGAGATGCTCGGCGGCAATGCGTTCCCGCCCATTGGCCAGCTGAATTTCCTGCTGACCCTGGCGCCGTATGGCTTCTATTGGTTCGTGCTGGCGGCGGAAAACCAGATGCCCAGCTGGCACGTGGAACCGGCGCAAAGCATGCCGGACTTCACCACCCTGGTCCTGAAGAAACGCATGGAAGAGCTGCTCGATGAGCCATGTCGCAGCACCCTGGAGCAGACTTCGCTCCCGGCCTGGCTGCCCAAGCGGCGTTGGTTTGCCGGCAAGGACACGGCCATCGACAGTGTGCGCATCGCTTACGGCGTACGCTTTGGCGACCCGCAGCACCCGGTATTGCTCAGCGAACTTGAGGTCACCGCCGGTGGCCAGGTGAGCCGTTATCAGTTGCCGTTCGGTTTCCTTGGCGAGGACCAGTTCACCAGTGCCTTGCCGCAGCAATTGGCCATGGCCCGCGTGCGACGCGTGCGTCAGGTGGGGTTGGTGACCGATGCCTTCAGCCTCGAGCACTTTATTCGCGCGGTGATCCAGGGCTTGCAGGCCGGCACCGTATTGAACAGCCAGGACGGCGACCTGGGTTTTGAAGCGACGGCGCACCTGGCCAAGCTGCAACTGACTGATGAGTCGCCCGTGCGCTACTTGTCTGCCGAGCAGTCCAACAGCTCGGTGGTGGTGGGCGAGAGCCTGGTGCTCAAGCTGATCCGCAAAGTCAGCGCCGGGGTGCACCCGGAGCTGGAAATGAGCGCCTACCTGACGGAGGCGGGTTACCCGAATATCTCGCCGCTGATGGGCTCGGTGATTCGCCATGATGCCGCAGGCCAGGACAACCTGCTGATGATTGCCCAGGGCTACCTGAGCAACCAGGGCGACGCCTGGGCGTGGACCCAGAACAACCTGGAGCGTGCCATTCGCGATGAACTGGCCGAGGCCATCTCCGAACAGGAACAGCATTACAACGCCCTGGGCGAGCTGGCGGACTTCGCCGGGTTGCTCGGCCAGCGCCTGGGTGAAATGCACGGGGTGCTGGGCGCCAAAACCACCAACAAAGACTTCAAGCCCGAGCTCACCACGGCCAGGGACACCCAGGCCTGGGCCAAGGACGTTGGGGCGCAGATCGACCGTGCCCTGCAATTGCTCAAGCTTCATCAAAGCCAATTGAACCCTGCCGATCAGGCATTGGTCAGTGAATTGCTGGGCCAGAAAAAAGCCATCGGCGCGCATGTCCAGGCCCTGGCGAAAGCCACGTTGGGCGGACTGCGCATTCGTGTCCATGGTGACTTGCACCTGGGCCAGGTGCTGGTGGTCAAAGGTGATGCCTACCTGATCGACTTTGAAGGCGAACCGGCGCGGCCGCTGCATGAACGGCGCGGCAAGCACAGCCCGTATAAAGATGTGAGTGGTGTGCTGCGCTCCTTTGATTACGCGGCGGCCATGGCCTTGAACGTACAAGGGGTGGACCACTCGCCCGAAGCGGACCAGGCGCGCAGACGCGTGACGGATCGCTATCTCAAGGAGGCCCGCCAGGCATTTATCCAGGCTTATCAGGCCGCTGCGTCTACACTGGCGCATGACTGGCAGGATGCCAAGGGCCAGGACGCCGCGCTGACGTTGTTCAGCCTGGAGAAGGCCGCGTATGAAGTGGCTTACGAAGCGGAAAACCGCCCGACCTGGTTGCCGGTGCCTCTACAGGGCTTGCACGGGTTGTTGAGCGGGCTTACATCTAAATCGAACACTGCACGCGGTGGGGAGACGTCATGAGCTTTACGAATAAAGAACCGCTGCAACCGAAGTTGACAGCCATGCCGGCGTCCAAGGACGTCGAAGCGCTGGTGCGCGCCGAGCACCACGACCCGTTTTCCATTCTCGGGCCACACGATGACGAGCAGGGCGGGCAATTTATCCGCGCGTTCCTGCCGGAAGCCTTGAGCGTCCAGGTGCTGAGCCGCGATGGCGGCGAACAGCTCGGCAGCCTGGATGCGACCCAGGTGCCGGGTCTGTTCGTCGGGCAGTTCAACACTCGCCAGGCGTACGTGCTGAAAATCCAGTGGGCTGGCGGTGAGCAGATCACCGAAGACCCTTACAGCTTCCAGCAACTGTTACTGGGGGAGATGGACCTTTACCTGTTTGCCGAAGGCAATCACCGTGACCTCAGCAGTTGCCTGGGTGCCCAGGTGACCAGCGTCGATGGCGTCGACGGCGTGCGCTTTGCCGTGTGGGCGCCGAATGCGCGCCGGGTCTCGGTGGTGGGTGACTTCAATATCTGGGACGGCCGCCGCCATCCGATGCGCCTGCGGCATCCGTCGGGCGTGTGGGAAATCTTCATTCCACGCCTGCAACCTGGCGCCGCCTACAAGTATGAAATTCTCGGCGCCAACGGCATTCTGCCGCTCAAGGCTGACCCGATGGCGCTCGCGACCCAGTTGCCGCCCGACACCGCCTCGAAAGTCGCCGCGCCATTGCAGGTGGACTGGCAGGACCACGAGTGGATGCAATCGCGAGTCGAGCGGCAGAAGGCCACGGCGCCGCTGTCGATCTACGAGTTGCATGTGGGCTCCTGGCAGTGCGAGCTGGACGAGGCGGGCGAAGTGGCGCGCCAATACAACTGGCGCGAGCTGGCGGAGCGACTGGTGCCCTATGTGCAGCAACTGGGCTTCACCCACGTTGAACTGATGCCGATCATGGAACACCCGTTCGGCGGTTCGTGGGGTTACCAGGCGCTGTCACAGTTCGCCCCGACCGCGCGCTTTGGCTCGCCGGAAGATTTCGCCTACTTCATCAACGCACTTCACCAGGCCGATATCGGCGTGATCCTCGATTGGGTGCCGGCGCATTTTCCCACCGATACCCACGGCCTGGCGCAATTCGACGGCACCGCGCTGTACGAATATGCCAACCCGCTGGAAGGCTTCCATCAGGATTGGGACACGCTGATCTACAACCTGGGCCGTACTGAAGTCCACGGTTTCATGCTGGCCTCGGCGCTGCATTGGCTCAAACACTTCCACATTGACGGTCTGCGCGTAGATGCCGTGGCGTCGATGCTGTACCGCGACTATTCGCGCAAGGCCGGCGAATGGGTGCCGAACCGCCATGGCGGGCGCGAGAACCTGGAAGCCATCGACTTCCTGCGCCACTTGAACGACGTGGTGGCGCTGGAAGCCCCCGGCGCGCTGGTGATCGCCGAAGAGTCCACCGCCTGGCCCGGCGTCAGCCAACCCACCCAACAGGGCGGCCTGGGCTTCAACTACAAATGGAACATGGGCTGGATGCACGATTCGCTGCATTACATCCAGCAGGATCCGGTGTACCGCGCCCACCACCATAACGAGCTGAGCTTCGGCCTGGTGTATGCCTGGTCCGAGCGTTTCATCCTGCCGATTTCCCACGATGAAGTGGTGCACGGCAAGCACTCGCTGATCGACAAGATGCCCGGCGACCGCTGGCAGAAGTTCGCCAACCTGCGCGCCTACCTGGCGTTCATGTGGATGCATCCGGGTAAGAAGCTGCTGTTCATGGGCTGCGAGTTCGGTCAGTGGCGCGAGTGGAACCACGATCAGCAACTGGACTGGTACTTGCTGCAGTACGCCGAGCACAAAGGCGTGCAAAAGCTGGTGGGTGACTTGAACCGCCTGTATCGCGAAGAACCGGCCCTGCACGAGCAGGACGATGCGCCCCAGGGTTTCCAGTGGCTGATCGGCGACGACGCGATCAACAGCGTCTACGCCTGGCTGCGCTGGAGCAAGGACGGCAAGCCGGTGCTGGTGGTGGCCAATTTCACCCCGGTGCCCCGTGAGGCCTACAAGGTGGGGGTACCGTTCGGCGGGCGTTGGAGCGAGGTGATCAACAGTGACGCCGATACCTACGCGGGTTCCAATTATGGCAATGGCGGTGGCGTGTTCACCGAGGATGAGCCACGCCATGGGCAACCGGTGTCGCTGTCGTTGAATCTGCCGCCGTTGGGGGTGCTGATTTTGCGGCCTGAAGCAAGTTAAAGGCTCTACCCTGCTGGATTCAGTTGTCCACGCTAGTGGCAGGGTGCCACAATGGCGCCTTTGTCATGGCAGTCGAATCAGGCGAATTTCATGAATGGCCTTGGGCATGGGCAGGACCAGGATTGTTTTATAGAGGCACAGGTGCGAACCGACCGTTTGCACCAGTTGTTTCGCCAGTCATTTGCAGCCATTTTCGGCAGCTACATGGCAGCCGCCATGCTCTGCTGGCTGTGCTGGGAGCGCTTCGATCACACGTTTATGCTGGTGTGGCTGGTGCTGCTGGGCGCCTCGTCGCTGCTGCGGGTCAAGATGTTCCTGGACTGGTTCCGCTGCCCCCACAGCGAACGCACGCCGGACCGCTGGGAGCGCCGTTACTGGATCACGCTGGTGCTGTCCGCGAGCATTTGGGGGGCTGGGGCGTTCGCGCTGATGCCCACCGATGATCGGCTGTCCCAGGCGCTCGTGATGCTGTTCACCGTGGGGATGTCGGTCAGTGCCGTGTCGTGTTATTCGGCCTATCGCTACATGACCCTGGTTTCCATGGGCCTGGTGTTGCTGCCGTGCACGCTGTGGCTGCTGTTCCAGCCGTCATCGATGCAAGTGGGCATTGCCATCGCGGTCCTGGTGTTTTCCACGTATGTGGCCAGCGCCACGCGCAAGTTGTCCGGTGCTCTGGAAAAGGCCTTTCGCCTGACCCGGCAAATGGAACTCGCCCACAATATCTCGACCCGTGTCGCACAGACCGATGAGCTGACCGGCCTGATGAACCGCCGGGCGTTTTTCGAACATGCCCAATTGCTGTACACGCAATGCCGTCACAACCAGCAGCCGCTGTGCGTGCTGATGATGGACATGGACCACTTCAAGCAAATCAATGACACCTACGGCCATCAGGCCGGCGATCAGGTATTGCGCCAGATTGGCGGGGTGATCAGTGCGTCGTTCCGTAAGGCCGATGTGTATGGGCGCTTGGGCGGCGAAGAGTTTGCCGTGTTGTTGCCCAATACGTCGTTGGAAACCGCTCGGAATATTGCCGAGGATCTGATCAAGGCTATAGCCGGTTTGGCCGCCGAGCCGGTCAAAGGACTTTCAGCCAGCCTTGGAGTGGCGTTCACCCATGCCGTGGATGAGGACCTGCACACCCTGATGAATACCGCGGACAAGGCGCTTTACCGGGCCAAGGCGCTGGGCCGCAACCAGGTGGCCGTGGCGGAGTAGGGCGAGGCTCAATCCTTGTGCATGGCCTTGATCAATACCCGCGAAACCTGCTCGGCAGAGTAAGGCTTGGG
Organism: Pseudomonas sp. SJZ103; assembly: GCF_007828335.1. NCBI lineage: Bacteria > Pseudomonadati > Pseudomonadota > Gammaproteobacteria > Pseudomonadales > Pseudomonadaceae > Pseudomonas > Pseudomonas sp. SJZ103. Next base: position 18,318 of record NZ_VIUN01000008.1, on the reverse strand, counting down.
CAGGAACTCGAAACCGTCGTAGCCGCTGTCTGCCAGCTCTTCGCTGTAGCCCGAGGTCAGTACCACGGGCAGGTCCGCCCGGCGCTGGCGCAGCAGCTTGGCCATGGCAACGCCGGTGATACCGGGCATGACCACGTCGGAGAAGATCACATCGAAGGCCCTCCCATCGTGCCCCGCAAGGGTCAGCGCCTGTTCGGCATCGGTTACCCAGGTGGCCTGGTAGCCCAGGTCTTGAAGAATCTGGCTGGCAAACCGCCCGACCTCCAGGTTGTCCTCCACAATCAGCACCCTGCATTGTGATGCGTCGTGGGACGAAGCCAGCGTTTCCTCGCAGGGGGGTGGCAGCGCTGCTTCGGCTTCGACCTGGGGCAGATACAAGGTGAATACGCTGCCTTGGCCAGGCTTGCTGGTCACATCGATATTACCCCCCGACTGCTTGGCGAAGCCGAAGACTTGCGACAGGCCCAGGCCGGTGCCTTTACCCACAGCCTTGGTCGTGAAGAACGGCTCGAAAATGCGTTCGACGGTCTCTTCGGGAATGCCGGGGCCGGTATCGGCGAGCGAAATGGCGACATACGCCTTACCCGACCCGGCGTCGCCGCGAATGCGGGGCAACGGCTGTTCCCCGATGACCCTCAGGATCAGAGTGCCCTGGCCATCCATTGCGTCCCGTGCATTGAGGGCGATGTTGATCAGCGCGGTTTCAAACTGGCTGGCATCGATGCGCGCAAAACACGGCTGCGAAGGCATCTCGACGCGCACATGAATGCGCGCGCCTGTCACGCTCTCCAGCATCTCGCCGATGTTCTGTACCCGCTGGCCCACGTCGAAGACTTCCGGGTTCAGCGGTTGGCGACGGGCAAAGGCGAGCAATTGGCTGGTCAACTTGCTGGCACGCTCTACGGTATCCGCCACCGCGCCCATATAGCGCTGGCGACGCTGTTCCGACAGGTCTGGCTGACGCAAGAAGTCCACCGATGAGCGAATGATCGTCAGCAGGTTGTTGAAGTCATGGGCCACGCCGCCGGTCAGTTGGCCGATGGCTTCGAGTTTCTGCGACTGGCGCAGCGCGGCTTCGGCCTTGGCCAGCGCCAGGGTGCGTTCTTCAACGCGCTGTTCCAGGGTGGTGTTCAGTTCGGCATAGGCCGCCAGCCCCTTGCGCACATCGGCATCGGCACGCACGCGTTCGATATGCGCCCAGGAGCGCTCGGTGACTTCCCGCAACAGGGCCAGGTCGTAGGGTGACCAGGTGCGTGGATTTTTGTCATGTACCGCCATCAGGGCGGTCAGGCGACCGTTCTTGATCAGTGGCATGCAGATCGTCGCCGTCACCCCCAGGGCCTGGAAGGTGGCGGATTCTTCTGGCGGCAGCTCACGCACATTGTCATGAATTACCAGGGGCTCGCCGGCCCGCAGGCATTTGACGGCCATTGCTCCGAACGCCGCCAGGCTGTAGCGGCCGATGATGCTGGGAGAACCGGGTGCGGTCCAATTGTCGCGAATGGTAAAGCCGTCTTCATCGGCGTCCATGTCGGCGTAGGCGCAATTGCTCACCTGCAGGTGCTCGGCCAGCAACCGGGTGGTGCCGGTCATGACGGCTTCGGCATCGGCGGCGTTGACCACCGCGTTGCCGATGGTGTCCAGCACCGCCAGGCGGCGTGCCAGGAACACCGTCGCGGTAGTCTCGGTGACGGTGTCGAGCATACCGACCACCTTGCCTTGGGGGTCGCGAATCGGGCTGTAGCAGAAGGTGAAGTACGCCTGTTCCCGTGCCTGGCCGCGTTCAATCACCAGGGGGAAGTTTTCAATATAGGTGGCGTGCCCTTGGAAAGCCGCATCGGCGATGGGGCTGACCTGGGGCCACACCTCGCTCCATATGTCGCTGAAGGGGCGTCCGAGGGCATAGGGCTTATTGCCCAGGATCGGAATGAACGCGTCGTTGTAGATCGTGATCAACTGGGGCCCCCAGACAATGGCTTGGGGAAAGCTTGAGGCGAAACACAGCGCGACCGTGGTCTTCAAAACGTCCGGCCACTGCTCCAACGGACCGAGAGGTGTATCGGCCCAGTGATGCTGGCGCACCCGTTCAGCCATGTCGCTGCTGCTTTGCAGCCAATTCATCATTGAGGGAACACCTTGTTTTCCAGAGTCTCAGCGCGTATTCCAGTGTGTGGCGCAGAGCTACAGACCCGGTTGAACGCTGCCAGTTCAGCGTAATTATCGGCTAGATGGCAATTTGATGCTTCATTCGTTTGAAGCGGTAGAATTCAGCGCAATTGGCCGGCGGCCCAATCCCTATTGCGTGCCGAATAAACCGGTCCAGTAAATGCCCGCATCACTCTTCGGGTCCATGGCATAAGCCGCGCCCAATTCGCGAAACTGCGGGTTCATCAGGTTCGCACAATGGCCTGGGCTCGCGAGCCAGCCGTCGACCACCTTGCGCGGGGTGTCCAGGCCGGCGGCGATATTTTCGCCGATGTTCTTCGCAATATACCCGGCCAGTTCGGCGCGGTCGCCAGGCGTGCGGCCGTCGTGGTCCAGATGGTCGAAGAAATTGCCGTTGGCCATGTTGCGCGTGTGGCTGTTGGCGGCTCCGGCCAGCTCCTCGTTCCACGACAATGGCGTGGTTGCGGTAAACGCCTGGGTACCACACTGGCGCGGTTGGGTACGGGCAGCATTGATCAGGTCGAGCAGTTTGCGGCCCTCGGTTTGCCAATCGCCCAGGCCGCTGGACAGCAACGGGCGAGCAAGCACGATGCGCCAGTCCTGGCCGTTGTTGCTTACACCGATGTCGACGAACTGCGGGTCCAGCACCACGCGGCAGAAACTCTCGCGCACGGCTTTCATGGCCGCCTGGGCGTCCTTGGGGCCGGACAGGCTGATGGCCTGCACGTTGACCATCGGGTAGGCCGCGCGGGCCAGCGCCTGCTGCAGGTCGCCGACGTTATTGGCCGGCAGCACCAGCCGTGTATCGCTGGCCAACGGTGGCAGTTCCTGGGAACCCTGGTCGCCGCAGCGCTGCACCTGGCTGCGGTACTCGTTGATCTGTTGCACCAACTGACTTTCTTCATTCGCCATCGCGCTGGCGCAGAACACCGTACTGGCGGCCAGCGTCGTGAGGCCCATCATCAATGACAGAACGCGCATGGACGTTACCCTTGAGCTTGAAAGTGCCCATGATGCGCGATGTAACCCCGTCTGGCGCAACGCCTTTTTTGTTTTTTTGCCTCAACGGGTATTCTGCGGGGCATTCCAGGCGCGGATGCGGCCCGTTGCCATCGCGATAGCCAGCAGGATCAGGCCCACGGCGACGGCGAACGTTGCATGCAGGCCGCCCGCCACGGATTGCGCGGTGGCGTGGGTGACATCCGGGGTTGCCCAGGCAAACACCGCCCCCAGGGCCGAGGTACCGAAGATCAGCCCGATATTGCGTGACAGGTTGAGCAAGCCTGCGACCGTGCCTCGGCGCGCACTGTCTACGTCGCACATCACCGCCGTGTTGTTGGCGGCCTGGAACAGGCTATAGCCCGTCGTCAGAATCACCAGCCCCGCCAGGTAGGCGATCAATCCCGAGGCCACCGACAACAGCAAGGCACCGCAAAACAGGATGCCCAACCCGGCGAACGTCATCGGTCGCCAGCCCTGGCGGTCGGTGAGGCGACCCGCCGGTACACCGCTGAGCGCCGCCACACAAGGCCCGACGGCCATGGCCAGGCCCATCCATTGCGGGTCAAGCCCCAGCCCCTGGGACAGGTAGAACGGGCCGACCACAAAGGTCGCCATGATCACCGCCGCCACCAAGGCACTCATCGCCAGCCCCGTGCGCAATGGCGCTTCCTTCAAGGGCGACCAGAAGCTGGAAGGTAATCCCACTGGGCGACGATCAACCGGCAAATAGCGCCACGCGAGGCAGGCCGTGAGTACCCCCAAGGGCATGCCCACCAGAAACAGCGCGCGCCAGCCCCACACACTGAGCAATAACCCGCCAGCGGCGGGACCCATGGCGGTACCGACGGCTGACATCGTGCCCAGCAGGCCCATCACCCGGCCGGTGCGCTCCTTGGGCACCGTATCGCCGACCATCCCCAGCGCCATCGCCATCATGCTCGCCGCACCCAAGCCCTGCAGGAGGCGTGCAGCAATCAGCCAGCCCAGCGAGGGCGCGCCCGCACACAACCCACTGCCCAGCGCAAACAACAGCAGCCCGCCGAGCAGCAGCCGGCGACGGCCCAGGCGATCCCCCAGTCGGCCCGCCATGACAATCACCGCCGTGATCGCCATCAGGTAAGCGAGCACCACCCACTGCACTGCGTGAAACGACGCATCGAACGCCTGGACCAGGATGGGCAGGCCGACATTGGCAATGCTGGTGCCGAGGGAGGCGAGCAACATGGACAGCGACAGGCTGGCAAGGCCGCCGCGTGAAGAGGTGTGCATGGGAGATTCCTTGAGTGGACGCAACTGTCATAAATCTACGACGTCGCCTAACATGGCGGAAGACGCAGGGTTTGCAGTTAATACGTGCGTCAAACGCCTGATGAGGAGCGCCGATGCCCGATCTCAATTTGCTGATCACCCTGGATGTCTTGCTGGCCGAAGGCAGTGTCGCCCGAGCGGCCAAACGCTTGCAGTTGAGCCCCTCGGCCATGAGCCGTGCGCTGGCGCGCCTGCGCGAAACCACCGGCGACCCGCTGTTGGTGCGCGCGGGGCGCGGGCTGGTGCCGACGCCGCGGGCGCTGGCGTTGCGTGAGCAGGTCAGCCGCCTGGTGCAGGACGCCCACGCGGTGCTGCGCCCGGCCTGCTCCCTGGACCTGGCCCAGGTGGAGCGCACCTTCACCTTGCGCACCAGCGAAGAGTTCGTCGAAAACTTCGGTCCCGCGTTGCTGGCGCGCATCGCACGGGAGGCTCCCGGTGTACGCCTGCGTTTCGTCAGCAAGACCGACAAGGACAGCACGTTGCTGCGCGAAGGCAGCGTCGACCTGGAAACCGGCGTGGTTGATCCCACCGCCAGCCCCGAAGTGCTGACCCAGGCGCTGTTCCGTGACCGCCTGGTGGGTGTGGTGCGCAGCGGCCATCCGCTCAGCCAGGGCGAGGTCAGTGCCCAGCGATTCGCCGAAGGTCGGCACGTCTACGTGTCCCGCCGTGGACAGGCGCGCGGCCAGGTCGACGATGCCTTGCAAGCGTTGGGCCTCACCCGGCAGATCAGCACTATTGTCGCCGGATTCGCCACGGCCATCGCCTTGGCCCGCGACACCGACCTGATTGCCAGCGTGCCCGAACGCTACACCACCCATCAGCGCGAAGGCCTGCACAGCTTTGCGTTGCCGTTGACGTTGGCACCGTTCACCGTGGCGATGCTCTGGCATCCGAGGCTGGATGCCGACCTGGCCCACCGCTGGTTGCGCGGGTGTGTGCGTGAGGTGTGCGGGCAATGAACGGCCTGCAACAGGTACAATCGCCGCTGCCTTGACGCGAAACCCCAGGAATCTGCATGTTCAGCCTTACCCGCTACACCACTCCGTGCCCCGAGCCCATCAATGCGCAAATCCTGCAGATGGTGGTGGATAACCTCACCGACATCAGCAGCGTCGCGCTGCCGCCGAGCAACTTGCTCTACAACATCTACCAATACGCCGTCGGTTTTGAGGTGCACCTGTACCTGGAGGCGGTGGGCGGGTCGAAGGGGATTGCCGTTGAGCTGATCGTGGCGATGGTTGAGGAACAGGTGATTGGCTTTTGCCTGTATCTGCCGGTGAAAGATGATCCCGAAGCCTGTGGCATCGCCTTTATGGCGGTGCAGGCCGGCTTCAGGCGCCAGGGCGTGGCGCGCGGGATGATGGCGGACGTGCTGGCGCGCTATCCCCATGCCGAGTTGGCGTGTGCCGTGGAGAAGGTACCGGCCTTCGAGGCCATGGGCTTTCAAGTGCGGGGTGCGCGGGGCACCCAAGTGCTGATGAATACGCGGGACTACGGTACCGACGGCTTGATGGGGGTGTTGGACGTGGCGGCGATCTACAGCTCGCTGGAGGTACGCCAGATCCACACCTACCTGCTGCAAAAGCACGGCAAGCGGGCGATGGTGGATGCCGAGAAACAGCGGGACCGGCACCTCGATCAACTGGCGCGCAAGGTGCAGCTGTTCGTGGCAGGGCGTTAGCCTGGGCCTGGTAGGTGGGTTTTTTGTGGTGAGCGGGCTTGCCCCGCGTTGGGCTGCGTAGCGGCCCCAAAAAAAACGGGAGCGCTGCGCACTCCAACGCGGGGCAAGCCCGCTCGCCACAGAAGCTTCTTCAGTCTTCAGCGCCGTGCGCGGTTGACCATTGCCAGGATGGTTGCCAATAGTTCCTCTTGCGCCTCTTCACGGCTGATCTCGTCACTGGCTGCGGCGTAGGACAACGCTTCCGCTGCACCCAGCATCGCCCTTAATCCTGCCTGTGATACCTGGCCAAAGGGCGCCAATGCGTCGCGGCATTTGTCGAGGAAGATCGCCTCGTACTTGCGCTTGAGCGTTTCCAGTTCCGGCGAGCTGCTCAGTGCCGCTATCACGCCCGGAATTTCCCGGCCCTGCAATAACACGCAATCGACATAGCACGAGGCGATCACGCCTGCGCGCTCTTCCAGCGTCGCGCTGCTGGCGTCGAGGGCCTCGGCAAACACCTGGTTCTGACGTCCGTCGAAGTCTTCATACAGCGCGGCGAGCAACCCGGCACGGGTGACGAAATGGTCATAGACCACCGGCTTGGTGACACCGGCCAGTTCCGCCAGGCGGCCGAGGGTCAGGGCTTCGGTGCCCTCATCACGTACCAGTTGCCAGGCCGCATCGAGTAATTGACGCAGTCGGTCTTCACGGGACAAGCGCCGACGCGGGGCAGGGGACTCACTGCTTGACATGCTTATATACCAAAAGTAACTTAATGGGCGTAATTTACTAAACGTAGCTTAAGCCCAAAGGGAGTCAAAGTCATGCACGCACTCATCGTCGTTGCCCATCACGATCCACAATCCCTCACCCACGCCGTGGCCGCGCAGGTGGCTGCCGGCCTTACGGCTGCGGGCCACACCTTCGAGATCGCCGACCTTGCGGCCGAAGGCTTCGACCCGCGCTACACCGCCGCCGACCATCGGGTACACCGCACCCACGCCACGCCCCCGGCCGACGTGCTGGCCGAACAGGCGCGGCTGGATCGCGCCGATGCCCTGGTGCTGGCGTTCCCGATCTACTGGTGGTCGCTGCCAGGCCTGCTCAAGGGCTGGGTCGACCGCGTGTTCGTCAACGGCTGGGCGATCGATTATGGCCCGGACACGCCCGTGGTGAAAAAACTGCGGCACTTGCAGGTGCACGTGCTGGCCCTCGGCGGTGCGGATGACAGTGCATTTGACCGTCATGGCTATGCCAAGGCGATGCGCACGCAGATCGACTACGGCATCTTCGATTACTGCGGGGCGAAGGTGCTCACGTCCGAGTTGTTGCTGGACTCTGAAGGCGGCGCAGCCCCGGCGCATCTGAAGACGGCGAAGGCGGTAGGTCAGAGACTGTTCGAGGCCGAGACGGTCGCCGGTTGATTCAACCTTCGCGAAACAGGTCGTGGGCGTCCAGCAGGCGATAGGCAATTTCCGGGTTTTTTTCCAGGCCCCGACGAATCGCCGCCGGGATCGCTTGCCGGGTCTTGCGGCACATGCCCGGCAGTTCATCGATGACGATCTGGATGCCGCGCATGCTTTTGACCTCGGTGTGCCCCGGTGCGACATGCACGCGAATGCCCAATAGCTCATACATCCGCTGTTGCATGCGCTCCAGGTCTTGCAGGCTTTGCATGTTTTCCAGGCGCTCGATCAGGCGTTTCTCTTCCTGACGCGTCAGGCTGAGGATACGCAGGTCGGCGCCGGGGGCATCCAGCAGTTGTTCACGCTCGCAGACGCAGGCGCCGGGTGGGCAGGGTTGGCGAATTATCATGATCCTTACCTCCCCATTCCGACGCCGGTGAGTCAGTAGCTCAAACCGACCCCAAGGCTGCCCAGTGCCTTCCAGTACCCAGGATAGGTCTTGGCCACGCAATCGGGGTCCTGAATGCGGATCCCCGCGACTTTCAAGCCCGCCAGCGCAAAGCACATGGCGATGCGGTGGTCGGCGTGGGTGTCGATCAGGGCGTTGCACGACGTGCCGGCCAGCGCGGGGTCGGCCGCGACCAGCAGATCATCGCCTTCAATGGTGGCGAGGCCCGGACGGATCTCATTGAGGCCGTCATGCAGTGCCTGTACGCGATCACATTCCTTGACCCGCAGGTTGGCCAGTTCGGTAAAACGCACCGGGGTGTTGTTGAACGCGGCCAGCACGGCGAGGGTTGGGATCGCGTCCTGCATCTGCGAGCCCACCACGGTGGCCTGCATATTCGGGAACTGGGCGATTACGGCCTGCGCCTTGGCGTCCGGTTGGGTGAAGGCCTGCGCGGCGACGCCGATGTCGATGCGGCCACCGGTCAACACTTCGGCAGCCCACAAGTAGGTGGCGGCGGAAGCGTCGGGTTCGATCAGGTAATCATGGGCGGTGTAGCCGGTGGGAGCCACGCGCCAGGTGGTGTCGTCGGCCACATCGACCTGGGCGCCGAAGGCACGCATGCAGTCCAGGGTCAGGTCCACGTAGCCACGGGCGCCGATGTCCTTGCCGGTCAGGGCCACTTCAATCGGCGCTTCGCCGCACGCGGCCAGCATCAACAGGGCCGAGACATACTGGCTGGACAAGCCACCGTCGATCTCAAAGCGCTTGGCCTGGACCTTGCCCACGCCGTGCACCGTCACCGGTGGGCAACCGGTCGGGCTGTCGACCTGGATACCGTTCTGGCCGAGGGTGGCCAGCAGCGGGCCGATCGGGCGTTTTTGCATATAGTCGTCGCCGTCCAATACCACGGTACCTTGCACGGTAGCCACAGCGGCTGTCAGGAAGCGCATCGCGGTGCCGGCATTGCCGAGGAACAACGGCTGCGTCGGCAATTGCAGCTTGCCGGTGCCGGTGACCACGAAGGTAGTGTCGTCCGGCTCGTCGATGGTCACGCCCATCTGGCGCAGGGCCACCGACATATGCCGGGTGTCATCGCTCTTCAAGGCGCCGCTCAGGCGGCTGGTGCCCTTGGCCAGGGCCGCCAGCAGCAGGGCGCGGTTGGTAATGGATTTGGAGCCGGGGGGCGCGACCTTGCCATTCAGGGGGAAGTTGGGCGGTGTAACGGTCACGGTTTTCTGCGAACTCAAGGTACAAGGCTCCTGATCAAGGCAAGGTGGTACGGAGTGGCCGACGGGCGGACCCGAATAATCGGCCAAAGGTGCGGTGCTTGTCGAGGTCTAGCGCTTGCTCAACCAGTAATCGTGCAGTGCCCGTGCCGCCGGTTCGATAGCGCTGACGCGTTGCTGATGCAGCTTCACATCCAGGTCGGCGGGCAACTCGAAGTTGTCCTGTTCGGCGCACCAGGAGATTTTCTCCAGCTGTGCGGCCTGCTCGGCCGGCAGTTCCGGCCAGTTGCCGATCGCCGCGCCACGGATATAGCCAAAGCACCATTCTTCGGCGAGGGTCACGTCCTGGCCCTGATGTTCGGTTTCATCGAAGCGCGCCTTGAAGCCCTCGGCGTCAGTCGCCAGTTGCCCGGCGAGCAGGTTGATATGACGCACGCACAGGTCCAGGAACTGCTTGGCCTCTTCGGCGCTTTCCCACTCCGGGTTCTGCCCACCCCAGATCGCCGGGAACCACTCTGCAATATCCACCTGCTCGGGGCTGGACACCAATGCGGTGAAGTAGCCGTCGAGCTCGGCCAGGTTCAGCACCGAATGGTCGTCGCCGTACTTCAACAGGGTTTCTTCGATGAATTCGAAATCGGCGGGGGCGAGGGGTTGGGCGTGCATGGGCATATCCTTTAAACGTCGAACGCCGCTGATGGGGCGGCTCAAAGCGCGAAGGATGGCGTGTGCCGGGGCTTTTATCCAGCGTCTTTTCCATCGCCGTTGCCAGTCCCGCTTTTGGCCGATGCGCCGTCACGTAGCCTTGTTATAGTTCGGGCCTTATCACTCGCCAGCCAGGGATCACTGCCATGTCCGAATACCAAGCTTTCGTCGTCGAACTCACCGGCAACGTTGCCCATGTGCAGATCAACCGCCCGGAAAAGATCAACGCGATGAACGCCGCGTTCTGGACCGAGATCATCGACATCTTCCAATGGGTCGAAGACACCGATGCCGTACGCGCCGTGGTGCTCAGCGGTGCCGGCAAGCATTTTTCCTCCGGCATCGACCTGATGATGCTGGCCTCGGTGGCCAATGACTTCGGCAAGGACGTGGGCCGCAATGCACGCTTGCTGCGCCGCAAGATCCTCGAGCTGCAAGCCTCGTTCAATGCCGTCGACAACTGCCGCAAGCCGGTACTGGCGGCGATCCAGGGGTACTGCATCGGTGGCGCCATCGACCTGATCAGCGCCTGCGACATGCGCTACGCCGCTGAAGACGCGCAATTCTCGATCAAGGAAGTCGACATCGGCATGGCCGCCGACGTCGGCACCCTGCAACGCCTGCCACGCATCATCGGCGACGGCATGCTGCGTGAGCTGGCCTACACCGGCCGACAGTTCGGTGCCGAGGAAGCGCGCAGCATCGGCCTGGTCAATCGTGTGTATGCCGACCAGGAAAGCCTGTTGGCCGGCGTGTTTGAAATCGCCCATGAAATCGCCGCCAAGTCGCCGATTGCGGTCACCGGCACCAAAGCCATGATCAGCTATATGCGTGACCATACGGTCAATGACGGTCTGGAATACGTTGCCACCTGGAACTCGGCTATGTTGCAATCCAACGACCTGCGCGTGGCCATCGCGGCCCATATGAGTAAGCAGAAACCCGAATTCGTGGATTGACTGACATGACCCCAGGCTGGATTACCACAACGCTGCTGGACAACGACGCCCCCGGCGGCTGGGCTGTCGCCCGCAGCCGCGACGGCTTTTTGCATGACGCCAATGGCCCGCTGTTCCCTCGGGAATGGCTCAAGCGCCAGGACCTTTCGGTGTTTGCCGAGCACGGCATCGGCCACCTCGACGGTGAGCCGGTGTACCTGCTGGAACTCGACTCGGCGGGCGAGGTGCAAGGTTGCAGTTGGCAGGGCCTGCGCGGCTTCATGCTGCAAGGTGATCACACCCTGTACAAAGTGCTGGGCTACGCCGCGCAGATCGGCACCTGGGCGCGCGAGCATCGGTTCTGCGGCAGTTGCGGCCAGGCGATGGTCCAGGTGCCGCGGGAGCGGGCGATGTACTGCCAGGCCTGCGACCTGCGCAGCTACCCACGGATTTCGCCGAGCATGATCGTGCTGGTGACCCGTGGCGACGAGATCCTGCTGGCGCGCTCGCCGCGTTTTGTCACCGGGGTCTACAGTACCTTGGCCGGCTTTGCCGAGCCGGGTGAGTCGGCCGAAGACTGCCTGATCCGCGAGGTGCGCGAAGAAGTGCAGGTGGAGGTCAAGAACATCCAGTACATGGGCAGCCAGTGCTGGCCGTTCCCCCATTCGATGATGCTGGGCTTCCATGCCGAGTACGCCGGTGGCGACATCGTGCCCCAGGCTGACGAGATCGAGGACGCGCAGTGGTTCAGCATCCACGACCTGCCGCCGTTGCCGGCATCACGCTCGATTGCGCGTTACCTGATCGACCTCTACCTGGCCCGTCGCCTAGGCCACGCTGAACCAGTGCTGCCAGGCTAGGCGCACGGTCAGGCCGAGGACCACGGTGATGAACACCGGGCGAATGAACTTGGCGCCGCCGCTGATCGCGCTGCGGGCGCCAAAGAATGCGCCACACATCACCGAAATCCCCATTGCCAGGCCGACAATCCAATCCACCGAGCCGTTGATGATAAACACCGACAGCGCCGCCGCGTTGCTGACGAAGTTCATGCTGCGCGCCACGCCGCTGGCCTTCACCAGGTCGATGGGGTGCAGCAGCATCGTGCTCACGGTCCAGAACGCACCAGTACCGGGGCCGGCCACGCCGTCGTAGAAGCCCAGGCCAAAACCCTGGGCGCCTTGCCATTTCTTCTTGATCGGCGCGTCGGCGTCCAGCGGCGCCTTGGGCGTGCCACCGAACAGCAAATATACGCCGCAACCGAATACGATCACCGGGAGCATCTTGTTCAGGGTTTCGGCGGGCAGGTAGTGGGCAACCACCGCACCGGCCAACGCACCGATCAGCGTGCCGACGATCGCATGCACCCACTGGCGCGGGTGGAACAGCTTGCGGCGATAGAAGGTGAAGCTGGCCGTGGCCGAGCCGAAGGTGGAGCTGAGCTTGTTGGTGCCCAGTACCAGATGGGGCGGCATCCCGGCGGTGAGCAGCGCCGGGGTGGTAAGCAGGCCGCCGCCGCCGGCGATGGCATCGATAAAGCCGGCAATAAAGGCCACGACGGCGAGAATGGCGAGGGTGGTGAGGTCTACGCTGAGTTCGAAGGGCATTGGGCGGGGCTTATGGTTGGCAGTGCGCAGCAAAGCGCTGTGCGAAGGGCTGCCATCTTACCTGCCTGATGTACGCAGAACCAAATGTGGGAGGTGGCTTGCCCCCGATTGCGGTGTATCAGTGACAGATAAGCTGACTGACACACCGCAATCGGAAGCAAGCCCCCTCCCACAGTTGAACTGTGTTCATCTGGCTATTTGTGGGTTCCCATCCACTCCAGCGCCGTGCGCCACACGCAAATCCCGAGGAAATACGCCGACATCACTGACCACAACCCAAACGTCCACGGGTTGGTGTTGGGATAATCCACCACCATCAAAAAGCTGCACAGCAACCAGATGGTGGTCACTGCGATATTGATCGGCATGAAGCGCTTGACCCGAAATGGGTGCAAGAACTTCATCGGCGTCACGGTCAGCAGGGCCAGGCCGATCACCGTCAGCAAGGTGACCCAGGCGGCCGGCTGGATGATGTACACGCACAAGGCCACTACGTTCCAGGCGGCGGGGAAACCGACGAAGTAGTTGTCCTTGCTCTTCATGTTCACGTTGCAGAAGCAGAACAGCGATGACACCAGGATCACCGACACCGTGAACAGGTGGGTAAAGTCCGGCAGGTCGATATAGCGGTAGATAAACAGTGCCGGGATAAACACATAGGTGAGGTAATCGATCACCAGGTCCAGTACCGAGCCGTCAAAGCTAGGCAATACCGTGCTGACATTCACCCGCCGCGCCAGGGAACCATCGACGCCGTCTACTACCAAGGCCAGGCCCAGCCAGAGCAGGCAGGCCTTGGGTGAGTTTTCCAGCAGCGCCAGGGTGGCCAGGAAGGCCAATACCACACCGGTGGCGGTGAAGCCGTGGGCGCCCCAGGCTTTGATTCTGGCTACATGCAGGGTCGATATCACGGGCGGTTCTCCAAAAGGTGAAACGGGGCAGCCGACAACGTGACGCTGTCGAGTCTGGCCGGGGAATGCAGGTATCGACCGGGAAGGGGGGCATAAGGTTCACCACCCGGCGCATCACATAGCGTAGCAAGCGTAGGAAGTTTCAGCATCAGCCTTGGCGAAACACCAGTGCCTTGAGGCCGCTTTGGGCGTCGATATCCGGAAATTCCGGCGGGTTTTGCAGCCGTTCAATAAAGCGCAGGCCCGGTGCTTCGCGGGTGACGCCGTCGATCAGGAAGTCTTCGCCAAAGGCCGGATCGTTCATGCACGCCAGGACAGTGCCCTGGGCCGTGAGCAAATCCGGCAGGCGGCGCAACACGCGCTGGTAGTCCTTGGTCAGCAGGAAGCTGCCTTTCTGGAAGGACGGCGGGTCGATGATCACCAGGTCGTAGGGGCCGCTGTGGGTGACCTTGGCCCAGGATTTGAACAGGTCGTGGCCCAGGAAGGTGACCTTGCTCAGGTCATGACCGTTCAGGCGGTGGTTATCGCGGCCCCGGCTCAGGGCGCCACGGGCCATGTCCAGGTTCACCACGTGGCTGGCGCCGCCCTCGATGGCCGCGACCGAGAACCCGCAGGTGTAGGCAAACAGGTTGAGCACGCGCTGGCCCTTGGCCTGTTCGCGCACCCAGTTGCGCCCGTAACGCATATCGAGGAACAGCCCGCTGTTCTGCTTTTTGCCCAGGTCGATCAGGTAACGCAGGCCGCCTTCAGTGATGGTCAACTCGTCGATGGCTGCGCCCACCAGCCATTCGGTGGTGCTTTGTGGCAGGTAGCGGTGTTGCAGGGCGACGGTGTGGGCGCCGAATGGGGCCCAGTCGAAGTCGATCAACAGTTGTTTCAACGCATCCAGGTGTGTCGCTTCGGGCGCCTTGAACAGCGCGACCAGCACCACGCCTTGCAGCCAGTCCACGGTCAACTGCTCAAGGCCCGGCCAGCAGCGACCACGGCCGTGGAACAGGCGCCGGGTTTCAGCCGGGGCGCTGGCCAGGGCGGTGAGCAGGTGAGCGTGCAGGGTGGCGAGTGCGTCTGGGTTCATCGTTGAGCGTCGTTCGTTGAGCGGGCGGCATTTTAAACACAATGGTGAGGTTTCGGGTTGATTGAGCACAACGTGCTGGAAAAGCGCCTGTGGGCAGTGATTCATGCTCAAAATGCTGCAAGCTGCGCCTGATAACAGGCAAAAAATCCTCAGGCACCGACATAAACTGGAAAAAAAGCCCGGAGGTGCCCATGAACGGTTTCGCGACTGCAGTGAATCACACAGCCCAGGATCAACAAGAGCTCGACGAATGGCGTGACGCGTTGGCTTCGCTGGTAGCCAATGCGGGCCCTGAGCGCGCACGCCAGATCCTCGACCTGCTGGCCCGCGACGCCAGCGCTCCGCACATCGACTGGAAGCCCCGCCACGGCACGCCCTACATCAATAGCATCAGCGTCGAGCAGCAGCCGGCGTTTCCCGGCGACCTGGCCACCGAAGAGCGCCTGGCCTCGCTGGTGCGCTGGAACGCCCTGGCCATGGTGGTGGGGGCCAACCAGGCCTATGGCGAACTCGGTGGCCACATTGCCAGCTACGCCAGTGCTGCGGATTTGTTCGAGGTGGGCTTCAACCACTTTTTCCGCGCTCGCAACCACGACTTTGGCGGCGACCTGGTGTTCTACCAGCCGCATTCGGCCCCCGGCATTTATGCGCGCGCCTTCCTTGAGGGGCGCTTGAGCGCGGACGACCTGGCCCACTATCGCCAGGAACTCGGCGGCGCCAAGGCCGGCGCCCGCGGGCTGTCCAGCTACCCGCACCCGTGGTTGATGCCGGACTTCTGGCAGTTTCCCACCGGTTCCATGGGCATTGGCCCCATCAGTTCGATTTTCCAGGCGCGCTTCATGCGCTATCTGCAGCATCGCGGCCTGCAGGACACTGCTGAGCGCCACGTGTGGGGTGTCTTCGGCGACGGCGAGATGGACGAGCCGGAAAGCATGTCGGCCCTGACCCTGGCCGCCCGTGAAGGCCTCGACAACCTGACCTGGGTGGTCAACTGCAACCTGCAACGCCTCGACGGCCCGGTGCGTGGCAATGGGCGGATCATCGATGAACTGGAGGCGTTGTTCGCAGGCGCTGGCTGGAACGTGATCAAGCTGGTCTGGGGTTCGGACTGGGACGCCTTGCTCGCCAAGGACGCCGACGGTTCACTGGTCAACACGTTGTCGAACACCGTGGACGGCCAATTCCAGACCTTCGCCGCCAAGGACGGGGCCTACAACCGCGAACACTTCTTCGGCCAGAGCGAGGCGCTGGCCAAGCTGGTCGAGGGTATGAGCGATGAGCAAATCGACCGCCTCAAGCGTGGCGGCCACGACATGGTCAAGATCCACGCCGCCTATCATGCGGCGCGCCGGGTCAAGGGCAAGCCTACGGTGATCCTGGCCCAGACCAAAAAAGGCTTCGGCATGGGCGAGGCCGGGCAGGGCAAGATGACCACTCATCAGCAGAAGAAGCTTGATCGCGAGGCGTTGCTCGCGTTCCGCAACCGCTTCCAGTTGCCGCTGAGCGATGAGCAGGCCGAATCGCTGAGTTTCTTCAAACCCACGGATGACAGCCTCGAGTTGCGCTACCTGCATCAGCGGCGCACGGCCCTGGGCGGTTATGTGCCCAGCCGTAGCCAGGCCGCAGCACCGGTGAACGTACCGCCCGTGAGCGGTTACGCCGGCTTCGCCACGGCGGCCGACGGCAAGGAAATGTCCACCACCATGGCCTTCGTGCGCATGCTGACCAACCTGCTCAAGGACAAGGCGCTCGGGCCACGCATCGTGCCCATCGTGGCGGATGAGGCGCGTACTTTCGGCATGGCCAACCTGTTCAAGCAGATCGGCATCTATTCCAGCGTCGACCAGCGCTATGAGCCGGAAGACATCGGCTCGATCCTCAGCTACCGCGAGGCCACCGACGGGCAGATTCTTGAAGAAGGCATCAGTGAAGCCAGTGCCATCAGTTCCTGGGTGGCGGCGGCCACCAGCTACTCGGTGCATGGCCTGCGTATGTTGCCGTTCTACATCTACTACTCGATGTTCGGCTTCCAGCGCGTCGGCGACCTGATCTGGGCCGCCGCCGACCAGCGTGCCCGTGGTTTCCTGCTCGGCGCCACTGCCGGGCGCACCACCCTCGGCGGCGAGGGCTTGCAGCACCAGGACGGCAGCAGCCATCTCACCGCCGCCACCGTGCCCAACTGCCGCGCCTACGATCCGGCGTTTGCCGGGGAGTTTGCGGTGATTCTCGACCACGGCATGCGCCAGATGCTGGAGCATGACGTGGACGAGTTCTACTACGTGACCCTGATGAACGAAAACTACCCGCAGCCGAGCCTGCCCGAAGGCGTGGAGGCGGCGATTATCAAGGGTATGTATCGCCTGGAGCGCGCCGCCGAGGCTAAGGTACGCCTGCTCGGTTCGGGGACCTTGCTGCGTGAAGCCCAGGCTGCCGCGCGGTTACTGGCTGAGGATTGGCACGTGGCGAGCGAGGTGTACAGCGTCACCAGTTTCAGCGAACTGGCACGGGAGGCACGGGAAGTGGAGCGCTGGAACCGCTTGCATCCACAGGCCGGCAAGCGCGTCAGTCATCTGCATGATTGCTTACCGGCGGGTGCGCCGGTGGTTGCCGTGTCCGACTACGTACGCGCGGTCCCGCAGATGATTGCGTCCTATCTGGACTCAAGCTACACCGTGCTCGGCACCGACGGGTTTGGTCGCAGTGATACACGGGCGGCGCTGCGGGATTTCTTTGAGGTGGATCGGCATCACATCGTGTTGGCGGCGCTTACCGCGTTGGTAGAGCAGGGCAGTCTTGAACGGCAGGTATGCCAGCAGGCAATTGAACGGTATGGCGTGCAGGTGGATCGCGCAGCTTCCTGGGTCTGAATGTGGGAGGGGGCAAGCTCCCTCTTATCAACCTTAAAATAACTGACTGATTTTAAGAGGTTAAAATTTCACCCTGAAGTCTTGAGTCTTGCCTGAACAATGTCGGGCGACCGCTCGCCGCAGAAGTTCCAGTTTGCTGCGCGACAGCGCTACTTTGAAGAGGCAGTGGGACCTCCCACATTTTAGTGTTGCGCTGAGTTTTAAAGCGTGGCGATCAGGGCGGGCCCGAAGGCGTCCCTGATAAACCCCGGCGCGATATACCGTTCGTAATGCGCCTCGGACAGCAGGAAAAACTCCCGGTCAATCGCATCGCGCAAATCCGCCAGGCTGCGCTCGCGAAACTCCGGCAACAACGCCAACCCATACGCATCCAGCCTGGAAATCACCCGCGCGCCCCGGGCAATCAGCTGATATGCCCAGCAATACGGCGACTGGTGCGGCATAAAGCGGATCTTGCGGTCCTCCAGTTGCTGGCGCAGGCGCTGTGGGTCGAACACTTCCAGCTTGCTGGCCATCACCTGCACCAGCAACTGCTCAAGGCGCAGCCATACCGCCTGCTTTTCCTCGGCGTTGTAGCCATTCCACTGGATCACTTCATGGTGATAACGCTTGCAACCCCGGCAGACCAGGTCCCCGTAAACGGTGGAACACAGGCCTATGCACGGCGTCTTGATGGTTTGATTGGGCATAAAAAACATCGACAAGTGAAACAACACGGCCCCAGAAAGGGGCCGTTTTTAATCAATCCCAGCTCAGCGCACCGCCGGTCTGATACTCGATCACACGGGTCTCAAAGAAATTCTTCTCTTTCTTCAAGTCCATGATTTCACTCATCCAAGGGAACGGGTTAGTCGTGCCTGGATACTCTTCCTTCAAGCCGATCTGCGACAGACGACGGTTAGCGATGAACTTGAGGTAATCCTCCATCATCGCCGCGTTCATGCCCAGCACCCCACGCGGCATGGTATCCCGCGCATATTCAATCTCCAGCTGAGT
>NZ_VIUN01000007.1:0-312266 GCF_007828335.1 Pseudomonas sp. SJZ103 | reverse complement strand
CGAATAAGATTTACGCATATCCAAACACCTCAGATTTGGGCGCTATCATAGCGCCCGATTGAAGTGTCCAAAATCATTAGGCCAGTTCAGCTTGCTCCCAATAAGGGAATGTCAGTGAATGCATTTGTCATTGACCCACCCTTATCGGGAGCAAGCCCCCTCCCACATTTTTGACTGGATTCGATGCCGTCCTGTCCGCTAAAAATTCCCCTCAGTTAAAAAACTTTCCCAAAACCCCTAGACGCCCTGCCCCCATTCCCCTATAAAGCCAATTCAGGAATATTTTATTCCTCACAAGAAAATGCGCTCAAGGAATGAGCCTGCTGTCCTCAGACATTTTTTCGCTATGCGATGAGCTGCCGCCATCATCCCGAGGACGTGTCATGCAACACGAAAAAAACCATTTCATCATCAAGGTGACGTGCCCCGCCGTGTCCGGCATCGTCGCTGCCGTCACCACTTACCTGGCGGACAAGGCGTGCTACATCGGGGAAATGGCGCAGTTCGACGATGACTTCAGCGGCCGCTTCTTCATGCGCGCCGTGTTCCGCTTCAACGATGGGCACACAGGGGACCTGCAAGAGATCAGAGACGGTTTCGCCGATGTCGCCCAGGCCTTCGACATGCAGTGGGAGCTGTACGACACCCGCGAACCGATGCGCGTGATGCTGATGGTGAGCAAGTTCGACCACTGCCTCACCGACCTGCTCTACCGCTACCACAAGGGCGAGATGGACATGACCATCACCGCCATCGTCTCCAACCACCTCGACCTGCGGCCGATGGCCGAGCGCGAGGGCATTCGCTTTATCTACCTGCCGGTGTCCAAGGACAACAAGGCCGCGCAGGAAGCCGAGTTGATGAAGATCGTCGATGACACCCGCACCGAGCTGGTGGTGTTGGCGCGCTACATGCAGATCCTCTCCGACGACCTGTGCCGGCAACTGTCGGGGCGGGCGATCAATATCCACCATTCGTTCCTGCCCGGTTTCAAGGGTGCCAAGCCCTATCACCAGGCGTATCAACGCGGTGTGAAGTTGATCGGCGCCACCGCGCACTATGTGACCAGCGACCTGGATGAGGGCCCAATCATCGAGCAGGAAGTGCAGCGCGTCGACCACGTGTACAAGCCCGACGACCTCGTCGCCATCGGCCGCGACACCGAAACCGTGGCCCTGTCCAAGGCGGTCAAGTACCACCTGGAGCACCGGGTCTTCCTCAATCAGGACAGAACGGTGGTGTTCCGGTGAGCGCGCATAAACTGATCGACGGCAAAGCCGCCGCGGCGCGAGTGCTGCTGCAAGTGCGCGAGGACGTGGCGCGGCTGCATGGGCAAGATATTCAACCGGCGCTGGCGGTGATCCTGGTGGGCAGCGACCCGGCCAGCCAGGTTTATGTGCGCAACAAGATCCTGCGCGCCGAAAAGGTGGGCATCCGCTCCGTGGAGCATCGCCTGCCCGGCGATACCAGCACCGAACAATTATTGATTCTGATCGGCCAATTGAATGCCGACCCGGCGATCCACGGCATCCTCCTGCAATTGCCGTTGCCGGCGCAGATGGACGAACTGCGCGCCCTGGAAGCCATCGCGCCGGAGAAGGACGTCGACGGGTTTCACAGCCAGAACGTCGGCGGCCTCAGCCAGGGCCGCGCGGTGCTCACGCCATGCACCCCGAGCGGTTGCCTGTATCTGTTGGAGCAAACCTGCGGCGACCTGCGTGGCAAACACGCGGTGGTGATCGGCCGTTCGAACATCGTCGGCAAGCCCATGGCCGCGCTGCTGCTCAAGGCGGATTGCTCGGTGACCGTGCTGCATTCACGCAGCCACGATGCCCAGGCCCTGTGTCGCCAGGCCGATATCGTGATCGCCGCCGTGGGCCGCGCCCGCTTGATTGACGCGAGCTGGTTGAAGCCCGGCGCGGTGGTGATTGATGTCGGTATTAACCGCATCGACGACGACGGCCGCAGCCGCCTGGTGGGTGATGTCGACTTCGACAGCGCCCTGCCCCATGTCGCCGCCATCACCCCGGTGCCCGGCGGTGTCGGGCCGATGACCATTGCCTTCCTGATGAAAAACACCGTGGCCGCCGCCCTGGCGCAACACCACGCCCTACGCAGCCAATCGGAGGCCGTATGCCATTCAATCTATTGAAATACGGGCTGAGTTCGGAGTACCCGGTGGAGGTGGACCTGCCACCGCCCAAGGAACTCAAGTCGAGTTACGACGTGGTGATCATTGGCGCCGGTGGCCATGGCCTGGCGACGGCCTACTACCTGGCCAAGTACCACGGGATCACCAATATAGCGGTGCTGGAAAAGGCCTACCTGGGCGGCGGCAATACCGCGCGCAATACGGCGGTGATCCGCTCCAACTACCTCACCAGCGAAGGCGTTCGTTTCTACGCCGAGTCGGTGAAGATGTTCCAGTCGCTGTCCAACGAGTTCGATTTCAACATCATGTACTCCGAGCGCGGCCAACTGACCCTGGCCCACACCGACGCCACCGTGCGTTCGTTCCGCCAACGCGCCGAGGTCAACAAGCACTTCGGCGGGCGTACCGAGATGATCGACCGCCAGCAGATCCGCGAGCTGGTGCCCAGCCTCAACCTCGACCCCGGCCACTTGCCGGTGCTCGCCGGGCTCTGGCATATCGACGGCGCCACCGCACGCCACGATGCCGTGGCCTGGGGCTACGCCAAGCAGGCGGCCAAGCGCGGCGTGGAAATCCACCAGCTCACCGAAGTGCAGGACCTAGTGATCGAAAACGGCACCATCACCGCGGTGAAAACCAATCGCGGCACCATCCGTTGCGGCTGCGCGGTGCAGGCGATTGCCGGGCACAGTTCGCTGCTGATGGCCAAGGCCGGTATCCGTTCGCCGATCCAGACCTTCCCGTTACAGGCCATGGTCACCCAACCGTTCAAGCCGTTCCTCGACCCGTTGGTGAGTTCCTCGGCCCTGCATTGCTACGTGCAGCAAACCAGTCGTGGCGAAGTGGTGTTCGGTGGCGGTTCCGACCCGTACCCGCTGTTCAACACGCGCTCGACCCTGGACCTCAAGGAAAGCCTGTTGGCCCATGCCATCGAGATGTTCCCGTTCCTGGCCAACGCCAAGTTGATGCGCCAGTGGGCCGGGATCACCGACATGACCCCCGACTACAGCCCGATCATGGGCCTGTCGCCGGTAAAGAATTACTACCTCGACGCCGGCTGGGGCACCTGGGGCTTCAAGGCCACGCCGATCTGCGGCAAAACCATGGCCGAGCTGGTCGCCAGCGGCGGCAAGGTGCCGGACTTGATC
Organism: Pseudomonas sp. SJZ103; assembly: GCF_007828335.1. Classification (NCBI taxonomy): domain Bacteria; kingdom Pseudomonadati; phylum Pseudomonadota; class Gammaproteobacteria; order Pseudomonadales; family Pseudomonadaceae; genus Pseudomonas; species Pseudomonas sp. SJZ103. The sequence continues at coordinate 308,966 of NZ_VIUN01000007.1, read as the reverse complement.
AAGCCCTTCGGCCTCGAGCGCTTTTCGACCTTCCAGCAAGTCAACGAAATGGGCGCCACAGCGGCCAGCCACTGACGGAGAGCAGACGATGAAAATCATGATTTGCCCGCTCAACGGGCCGCGCAATATCAGCGAGTTCACCTACGGCGGTGAATTCAAACCGATGCCCGACCCGGTGACCTGCAGCGATGCCGAATGGGCCGACTACGTGTTCAACACCGACAACCTCGCCGGTGTGGTGCGCGAATGGTGGATGCACACGCCGTCCAGCTACTGGTTCCTCGCCGAGCGCCATACGGTCACCGACGAGATCGTGCGCACCTTCGATCCGCGCGAAGTGTTCACCACCCGCGTCGATTTCACCACCGCCAAGGAGATCGCCGGATGAACCGCCTCCCCGCCCCCATGGGCTTGCTGATCCAGCGTGACCAGCCACTCGATTTCAGTTTCGACGGCCTGCCCTACCAAGGTTTGCAGGGCGACAGCATCGCCAGCGCGCTGCTCGCCAACGGGCGCTTCCTGATGTCGCGTTCGTTCAAGTACCACCGCCCACGCGGCCCATTGACCATGGCCGGCCATGACGCCAACAGCCTGGTGCAACTGCCCCGCGAACCCAACGTATTGGCCGATGCCCACGCGCTGTCCGCCGGCTTGGCGGTGACGGCGCAGAACGTCAACGGCTCGCTGGACAACGACAAGGACGCCTACCTGGGCAAGTTCTCCAAGTTCATGCCAGTGGGTTTCTACTACCGATCGTTCTACAAGCCCAAGGGCATGTGGAAAGTCTGGGAGCCGATCATCCGCAAAAAAGCCGGCCTGGGCGTGCTCGACCTGACGTGCCAACCCGAGTACTACGACAAGGCCTACCTGTTCACCGACCTCGCCGTGATCGGCGCCGGCCCCGCTGGCTTGCAGGCCGCGCTGACCGCCGCGAATGCCGGCGCCAAGGTGTTGCTGATCGAGCAGCAGCCGATCCTCGGCGGGTCGCTGACCTACGCGCGCTTCGATATTGCCGGCACCCGCGCCGACACCTTGCGCCGCGAGTTGCTCGGCGCGGTGCAGCAACACGCGAATATCCAGGTGCTCACCGACGCCACCTGCAATGCCTGGTTCACCGACAACTACCTGCCGGTGATCCAGGGCAAGCGCCTGTACAAAGTGCGCGCGCAACAGTGCCTGGTGTGCAGCGGTTCGTTCGACCAACCGGTGGTCTTCCGCAACAACGACCTGCCGGGGGTGATGCTCACCAGCGCCGCGCAACGCCTGATGAAGCTGTATGCAGTCAAGCCCGGCAAGCGCGCAGTGGTACTCACAGGCAACGATGACGGCTACCTCGCCGCCCTCGACCTGCATGACCAGGGCGTGGACGTGGCCGCCGTGATCGACTTGCGTCACGCCCCGGCGGACAAAGCCCTGCCGGGCGCCCTGGCCCAGCGCAAGATCCCGTGCCTGAGCAACAGCACCGTGTTCGAAGCCCTGCATGAAAAAGGTCTGCGCCATGTGAAAGGCGTCGACGTGCGCCAGATCACCGGCCAGGGCCAGGTCAGTGCCAGCGGGCAAGTGATCGACTGCGACCTGCTGTGCATGTCGGCCGGTTATATGCCGGTCTATCAGCTGCTATGCCAGGCCGGTGGCAAGCTGGCCTATGACGACTCGCGGGCGGAGTTCAGCCTCAGTGGCCTGCCGCGCAACCTGGGCGTGGCGGGGTCCGTACACGGGCGGCATCAACTGGACAATGTGCTGGCGGAAGCGACCAACGCCGCCGCCGACAGCCTGCTCGCCCTCGGTTTGAACAGCGCCGGCTCGCCTGCAGCGCTGCACAGTGAAGCCCAGGTCAACTTCCACTGGCCGATCTTCCCGCACCCCAAAGGCAAGGATTTTGTCGACTTCGACGAAGACCTGCAGGTGGCGGACATCGTCAACGCCACCCGCATCGGCTACCGCGATGTGCAGTTGGTCAAGCGTTACTCCACGGTCGGCATGGGCCCGTCCCAGGGGCGCCACTCGGCGCTGCCGACCGCACGGCTGGTGGCCTGGGCGACCCAGCGCACTATCAGCGAAACCGGGGTCACCACCGCACGGCCGCCGTTCGTGGCGGAGAAACTCGCGCATGTCGCCGGGCGCGCCTTCGACCCTTACCGCCAAACGCCGATGCACGCACGCCATGTGCAAGCCGGAGCGAAGATGATGCCCGCCGGTATCTGGCAGCGCCCGGCCTATTACGGCAAGGCCGAGGACCGCGAAGCATGCATGCAGGCCGAAGCGCTGCACGTGCGCAACAAGGTCGGGCTGATCGATGTGTCCACACTCGGCGGCCTCGACGTGCGCGGCCCGGACGCCGCCGAATTGCTCAACCGCATGTACACCTTTGCGTTCCTCAAGCAGCCGGTGGGCCGTTCGCGTTATGCGCTGATGACCAACGAACACGGCGTGGTGATCGACGATGGCGTGTGCGCGCGGCTGGCCGACAACCATTTCTACGTCACCGCCACCACCAGCGGCGTCGACCGCATCTACCAGCAGATGCTCAAGTGGAACGCGCAGTGGCGCCTGGACGTGGACGTGACCAACGTCACTGCGGCGATCTGTGCGGTGAACGTCGCCGGGCCGGATTCGCGCAAGGTGCTGGAGCAGGTGTGCAGCGACATCGACCTCAGTGCCGAAGGCTTCCCCTACCTGGGCGTGCGCCAGGGTACGGTGGCCGGGATCAAGGCACGCTTGCTGCGGGTGGGGTTCGTCGGCGAATTGGGCTATGAAATCCACGTACCGGCACGCCACGGCCTGGCGTTGTGGGACGCGTTGATGACGGCCGGCAAGGCCTTTGACATTCGCCCCTTCGGCGTCGAAACCCAACGCCTGCTGCGCCTGGAAAAAGGCCACGTGATCATCAGCCAGGACACTGACGGCATGACTCACCCGGCAGAAATCGACATGGGCTGGGCGGTCAACCGCAACAAGCCATTCTTCGTCGGTCGCCGCTCGGTGGACATCCTCGAAGCCCAGCCGCTGAAACGCAAACTGGTGGGCTTCAGCCTGCCCAAGGGCAGTGTGCAACCGCTGGAAGGCCACCTGGTGCTCAACGGCGCGGACATCAGCGGCAACGTCACCTCCTGCGAATACTCCACCAGCCTGGGCCGCATCATCGGCCTGGCCTACGCCGGGATCGACCAGAGCACACCGGGGCAGCGCATTCCGATTCGCGTCGAAGGCGGCATCGTCGTCCAGGCCGAGGTGGTGCAACTGCCGTTCTTCGACCCCACCAACCAACGCCAGGAGGGTTAAGCCATGACCAGTCTGAAAGCCCACGAATTGTTCACGCCGCCCTGCCAGCTGCAGGACCAGACCGACCTGCCCCGGGTCGGCTTTCGCGGCACACAAAGCGCCGAGTACCTCACGGCGCGCGGCTTCACGTTGCCGGGCGCGCCCAACCAAGCCAGCGCGCAAGCGGACGGCAGTTGGGTGGCGCGCCTGTCCCAGAACGAATACCTGCTACTGGGCAGCCCGCAGGATCAGGGGCAGCGGATTGCCGATGAAGAAGCGCGTTGGGAACTGGACCACCGCGCCAATTACCTGCTGCCGCGCCAGGACAGCCATGCCTGCGTGCTGCTCAGCGGTGGCGTGATTGCGCAGGTGATGGCCAAGCTGTGCGGGGTGGATCTCAGTTTCCCGGCCTTCAAGCCGGGGACGGTGGCGCAGACGTCGGTGGCGCGGGTCAATGCGATTGTCATCCACACAGGGAGTGTGGAGCTGCCGGCGTTTCATATCCTCTGGGATCGCGCCTCGAAGGCATACTTCGAGGGCGCGTTGCGGGATGCGTTGGAGGAGTTCGGCGGGGTGGCTCAGTCGGTGTAGCCCAACCGCGCCGCCCTGACCTTTTGGGTGTGTTGACGTGTCGCCAGGCAGTAATACAACGGGCACGTCACCACCAGTCCCACCAGCCACGACAGGTCCGCGCCTTCCACCAGGTTGGCCCACGGCCCCACATACAGCGAGGTATTGGCAAACGGCAGTTGCACGATGATGCCGATGAAGTACGCCACGATCGCATGCAGGTTGAAACGCCCATACACCCCGCCATCCGCCCGGAAAATCGAGGCAATGTCATAGACCCCGCGCTTGATGATGTAGAAGTCGATCAGGTTGATTGACGCCCACGGCACCAGCACCAGCAACAGCGCGAGGATCAGGCCGATAAATTGCGAGATGAAGTCCGCCGAGGCGCCCAAGGCGACTACGCAGCAACCGGTGAGGATCACGCCTGAGAGCGCCACGCGCACCTTGATGCTCGGGGTCCAGTGACTGGCGAAGGTCTGGATCGAGGTGACGATCGACAGCACCGCACCGTACAGATTCAGGGCGTTGTGGCTGATGATATTGAGCAGGAACAGCACCATCAGGATTGGCCCCAGCCAGCCGGTGGCTTGCTTGACCGCGACCATGGCTTCGGTGCCTTCTGGCGTGGCCAGTGCGGCAACCAGGCCAAAGGCAAAGGAGAGGATGGTGCCGAGGGTGGCGCCCAGGTAGGTCGCAATGAACGGCCGGGTGATGCCGATATCCGCCGGCAGGTAGCGCGAGTAGTCGCTGGTGTAGGGCGAAAAGCTGATCTGCCAGATCACCCCCAGCGACACGGTGGCCAACCAGCCAGCGGCGTTGAAGCCGCCTCGGGTCAGGAAGTCCGCCGGCAGGTCATGGACGAAGATGTAGATAAAACCGGCCAGCAACGCGCTGCCCATCACCCAGGTGCCGATGCGGTTGAGGGTATGGATAAAGCGGTAGCCGATCACGCCGATGGCGGTGGCGCTGAGGGCGCCGATCAGGATGCTCGCCGGCACCGGCACCGACGGCACGATGCCCACGATGGACTTGCCGGCCAGGACGATATTGGAGATGAAAAAGCCGATGTAGATCAGTGCGGCGAAGAACACGATCAGCAGCGCGCCGTAACGGCCGAACTGGCCACGACTCTGCACCATCTGCGGGATGCCCATGCGCGGGCCCTGGGCCGATGCGAGGGCAATCACGATGCCGCCGAGCAGATGCCCGAGGGCAATCGCCAGCAGCCCCCACGCCAGATTGAGATGGAACACCTGGGCGACCATGGCACCGGTGACGATCGGCAGCGGTGCGATGTTGGTGCTGAACCATAAGGTGAACAGGTCGCGGGCCTTTCCATGGCGCTCTGCGAGGGGGACGTAATCGACCGTGTGATGCTCGATCAGGGGGTCTTGCCGGGACATCTGGGGCATGGAAATGAACTCGCGTTTGTCTGATCTTATAGTTGTTTGACGCCAAACCGGGGGAGCTCTCTGGCCGCCCCTCAGATGAACACCATATTATGGTATTCCAACATTTTCACAAGACTGATCCGTAGTTTCAGCACGCATCTGATCCGCAAGTGTGCCACAGGGCACCCTGTTATTTCCTACCATGGCTCCCGTATTTATTGGCTATAAGCCCCAGGATTGACGTTCATCGGGCGACAGAAAAAGCGGTTGCATCCACTGTATTACGGTATACCATCAGACCTACAAACTCATAAAAACCGCTTTACCCGCAGAGGACCGCCCCATGATCGATGCCGCTATCTACAAACAAGTGATGGGTTCGTTTCCGTCCGGGGTCACCGTGATCACCACGCTCGATGACGACGGGCAAATCGTCGGGCTGACCGCCAGTGCCTTCAGCTCACTGTCCATGGACCCGGCCCTGGTGCTGTTCTGCCCCAACTACAGCTCCGACTCGTACCCGGTGTTGATCAAGAACAAACGCTTTGCCATTCATGTGCTTTCCGGTGGGCAGCAAACCGAAGCCTATGCCTTTGCGCGCAAGGGCAAGGACAAGGCCCAGGGCATCGAATGGACGCTCAGTGAGTTGGGCAACCCGATCCTGGCCAATGCCACGGCGGTGATCGAGTGCGAGTTGTGGCGCGAATATGAAGGCGGTGACCACGCGATCATGGTCGGCGCAGTAAAAAACCTGATCGTGCCCCGGCAGAACACCGGGCCACTGGTGTACTGCCACGGCAAGATGGGCGCGTTGCCGATGCCGGCCTGAGCCACACACCTCATCAGACAGCCCGAGCCAGGTCAGGTGCGGAAGCGGCTGACCAACTGATTCAACGTCTGCGACAACGCCGTCAATTGCTGCGCATCCTGGCGCGTGGAGTCGGCCAGGCTTGCCACCAATTGCGCGTCCCCATGAATCTGGCTGATATGCCGATTGATGTCTTCGGCCACCTGGTGCTGCTCTTCGGCGGCGGTGGCGATTTGCGTGTTCATGTCGCGGATCACGTCCACCGATTCACGGATCAGGCCAAAGCTTTCACGCGCGTCGTTGATCGACACGACCGTTTCCTGGGACACCTCCAGGCTCGCGTGCATCTGCTTGCCCATCTGGTGAGTGCGGCGCGCCAGGTTGCCGAGCAGCCCGTCGATTTCACCGGTGGAGTCCGACGTGCGCTTGGCCAACGCCCGCACCTCGTCCGCCACCACCGCAAATCCTCGCCCCTGCTCGCCCGCCCGTGCGGCTTCGATGGCGGCGTTCAGGGCCAGCAGGTTGGTCTGTTCGGCAATGGAGCGGATGGTGCCGAGGATCGACTGGATGTCGTTGCTGTCCTTTTCCAGCTGCTCCATGGCCTGGGCGGACTGGCCGATCTCTACACTCAGGCGCCCGACACTGCTTACCGCCGCGTCGATCTGTTGCTGCCCGGTGTGGGCCTGGCGCTGGCCGTTGTCAGCCGAATCGGCAGCCTGGCTGCAGGAACGCGCGACTTCGTTGGAGGTGGCGACCATTTCATGAAACGCCGTCGAAACCATATCCACCGCTTCGCGCTGGCGCTCGGCGACTTCGGCCATTTCCACCGAGACTTCGGTGGCACTCCCGGAGCTGCTGTGGATCTGCCCGGCGGCCTGGCCGATGCGCTGGATCAGCGTGCGGATCGCTTCGAGGAACTGGTTGAACCAGCCGGCCAGTTGCGCCGTCTCGTCGCGACCCTTCACCGCCAGGCGCGCGGTCAAGTCACCCTCCCCCTGGGCAATGCCTTCCAGGCCGCTGGCCACGCCGCGAATCGGCTTGACGATCAGCCCGGCAAACCAGGCCCCCGCCACCGCGAACAGTACACCGCACACCAGCGCGATGGCCGCGATCAGCCAGGTCAGGCGCGTCGCGCCGGCCATCACTTCACTCTCGCGTACCAGCCCGACAAACCGCCAACCCAAGGCCTTGGACGGCCACACCAGCGCCATGTAGCGCTCACCCGCCAACTCGACCTGCACCAGGCCCTGGCCGGCTTCGCTCAACTGGCGATAGCCATCGCCCAGCTCACCGAGCGGCTTAAAATTGTGGGACGGGTCATTCGGGTCCACCAGCACCGTGTTGTTGGCTTCCATCAGCATCAGGTAGCCGCTTTCGCCCAGCTTGATCTGCTTGACCAGGTCGGTCAGCTGCTTGAGCGACACGTCGATGTTGACCACCCCGCTCGCCTTGCCCTGGCGGTCGTTGAAGCTTTGCACAGTGCTGACCAGCACCACATCGTCGGCGGCCCAATAATAGGCCTCGGTGCGCAGGGTCTTGCCCGGCTGCGCCATGGCCGTCTTGTACCAGGGCCGTGTGCGCGGGTCGTAGCTGGCGAGCTTGGGGTCGCCAGGCCAGAACACATAGCCACCGTCCTCGGTGCCCAGGGACAGGTAGGTATAAGCCGAATGACTCTTCGCCAGGCCTTCGAACAGCTTGAACAACTGCTCGTCGCGTTCGCCAGGAGCGACTTGCGCAGCATCGCTGGCCAGGTAGCGTTTCACATCGCCATTGATACTCTGCAGTTGCGGGTGCGCGGCCAGGTAGCTGACGTTCTGGCTGATGCCTTCGAAAAACAACTGCATGGCGTTGTCGACTTGGCGGATTTCGCGCCCACTGCTGTCGATAAAGCCATCGCGTGCCTCATGGCGCACATTGAGGATGATCAGCACAGCCACCAGCATTACCGGCAGGCTGGCGATCACCGCAAAGGCCAGGATCAGTTTTTGTTTTATGTTCATCGAGCTCGCCTTCCTTGTCAGGTGAGGGTGCAACCGTTGGAGAGAAAAGTTTTGCGGATATTCCGTATTATGGTATACCAACAATCAATCCGCCGAACAGCCATCATCACTGGCATGCTTCACATTGGCGAGAGCACTTAAGGGCCCGCAGTCGACAGGCCGATCACAATAGATCCGAGGTAAGCGTCATGAAGTTTTCCCTGTTCGTACACATGGAGCGTTGGGACGAAAGTGTCAGCCACCGCCAGTTGTTCGAAGACTTGACCGAACTGACCCTGATGGCCGAGGCCGGCGGTTTCAGCACCGTATGGATTGGCGAACACCACGCCATGGAATACACCATCTCGCCGAGCCCGATGCCGCTGCTGGCTTACCTCGCGGCCAAGACCACCACCATTCACCTGGGCGCCGGGACCATCATCGCGCCGTTCTGGCACCCGCTGCGGGTGGCGGGCGAATGCGCCTTGCTCGACGTGATCAGCAACGGACGCATGGAAGTCGGCCTGGCCCGTGGTGCTTACCAGGTGGAGTTCGACCGCATGGCCGGCGGCATGCCCGCCTCCAGCGGCGGCCAGGCGCTGCGTGAGATGGTGCCGGTGGTGCGTGCGTTGTGGAAAGGCGACTACGCCCACGACGGCGACATCTGGAAATTCCCCACCTCCACCAGCGTGCCCAAGCCGATCCAGCAGCCCAACCCGCCGATGTGGATCGCCGCCCGCGACCCGGACTCGCATAACTTCGCAGTCGCCAACGGCTGCAACGTGATGGTCACGCCGCTGATGAAGGGCGACGAAGAAGTCCTCGACCTGAAAAACAAATTCCAGGCCGCCCTCGACAACAACCCCGGCGTACCGCGCCCGCAACTGATGGTGCTGCGTCACACCCACGTGCATGCCGCCGATGATCCGGACGGCTGGAAAGTCGGGGCCAAGGCGATCTCGAAGTTCTATCGCACCTTCGATGCCTGGTTCGGCAATAAAGAGGTGCCGGTGAATGGCTTCCTGGCACCGAGCCCGGAAGAAAAATTCGCCGCCCGCCCGGAGTTCGAACTGGACAGCCTGCACAAGACCGCGATGATCGGCACCGCCGAAGAAATCATCCCGCGCATCCGCTACTACCAGGAACTGGGCGTGGATGAGTTCAGCTTCTGGTGCGACAACAGCCTGCCCCATGCCGAGAAGAAGAAGTCGTTGGCGCTGTTTATCGAGCAGGTGGTGCCGGCGTTTCGTTGATTGCTTGCAGGCGTCGCGCCAAACAGGTGCGACGCCTGCCCGCCCGGCATCAACTGAACAGTTCGACACCCAATTGGAACGCGACCCACAGCGCCAGCCCCGTGGCGAAAAGCAGCGCAATATTTTCGAACAGGTTATTGCGGTATTCCTTGCTCAGCAGCGACTTCTGGTTGGACATAATCAGCAAGCCGAGGGAAATTACCGGCAAGCCAATGATGTTCAACGCGCTGACGCCGATGGTCAGCGTGACAAAGTCCGGCATGCCCGGCAGCGACCAGATCAGCGGGGTCACCAGAATGAACAACATGAACCACTTGTGCATCGGGTCATGGTGGAACTCTTTGCCGTAACGCTCACGGCGTCCAGGCCGTACGTGCTGGAAGGCATCGGTGATCAGCATCGGGAAGGCCGTGGTTTTGCCGGAGATGCTGGCAAACAGCGTAGCGAATACACCGATAAAGAAAATGTACCAGCCGATCGGCCCGAAGAAGATTTCGAGCGCCTTGCCCAGGTCGCCCAAGGTCTTCACTTCAATACCGTTGGGCCGCAGGATTTCGGCGCCCACAATCCAGATCGCCAGGTTGATCACAATGCCGACGAACACGGCGAATAGCAGGTCGTTACGCTGGATGCGCTTGTGCTGTGGGCCGACCCAGCCTTTCTGGCGCATGACATAAGGGTGCACGAAGTTAGCAATCGAGCCCGCCACCGCGCCGATCACCGAGACTGCCACCAGCAACGCCCCGTGTACGCCCTCATCCGGCGGAATGCTGAAACCGATAGTCCCTTTGACAATGCCCGCCATATCCGGCCCGGACATCACCGCCAAGGCAATGAACGCGAGGGTCATGATTGCCAGCAGGCCTTTCATCACGCCTTCGATCATCGAATAGATATTGCGCCCCACCAGCAGCCACACCGCCAACACCACCGCCACCGAACACAGCAGCGCGTAGTCAGTCTTGAACAGCATGGCCAGGGCTTCACCCGCACCCTTGATCATGTAGGCATTCATCAAATGCCCCATCAGCAGCGCATACACCAGCAGGAACCAGGCGAAGAACGGGTTCAACTGGGCATAACCCTGAAGGATCGTCATGCCTTGGTTATTGCACAGCTGAAAGCGCGCAATGATGTTGACGATCAGGTACCTGAGCAGCAGAGAAACTGCCAGCACCCACATCATGGCGTAGCCGTAATTGGCGCCGGCAACGGAGGAAGTAATCAAATCGCCGGCACCCAGCCAAGACAGGACGGCGATCACGCCTGGGCCTAATAGCTTGAGTAGTCGTACAACATGGCCGCTTACGGGTGCGGCAGACTTGCCTTCTATCGAAGGGAAATCGGTCATAGGGGGAGTCTCCGTTGTTTTTTTTGTGAGAGCGGAGATAGTCGAACACAGTTGATATGACGTCGTACAACCAATCAGCGCGCGTATTTATTAATAAATGTTTCCTGGCGGGCGCCTCCCCTTGAGTGCTGATTGCCCGCACAGAAAGAGGATTGGATCGCTGTGCACACGGCAAAATGTACTATCTGGTTACTTATCTTGCTAAAATCGCGTCTTTGCCCTCTCTCACTCGAGTCCTTTCGACATGAAACGAGCATCGCGCGCCACTGGCGTCTCTAGATTCTTACTCCTGGGTCTGGGCGTGATCATCGCCCTGCTCGGCCTCGCGCTGGCCGTTGGCGGCGCCAAACTGGTCAGCCTCGGCGGTTCCTGGTACTTCCTGATCGGCGGCGTGGCCATGGCGGTTTCCGGCCTGCTGATTGCCCGGCAAAAGACCGCAGGTGCATGGCTGTTCGCGGCGTTCCTGATCGGCACGGCCATCTGGGCGGTGGCGGATGTGGGCCTGGTGTTCTGGCCGCTGTTCTCGCGGCTGTTCATGTTCGCGGTCATCGGCCTGGTGGTGGCGCTGGTGTATCCGCTGCTGGCGGGCCGACCTGCGCGCGGTGCCTATGGCGTTGCCGCCGTGTTGGCGGTGGGCGTGGCAGTGGCGGCGGGCAATATGTTTGTCGCCCACCCCAGTGTCGCCCCAACCGGTGCAGGCCCAGGCATCACGCCCGTGGCCGCCGCCGACGCGCAGAAGGACTGGGCGCACTACGGCAACACCGAAGGTGGCAGCCGCTTCGCCGCGCTGGACCAGATCAATCGCGACAACATCAACCAGCTCAAAGTGGCCTGGACCTACCACACCGGTGACGTGGCTCTCAGCGACGGCAATGGCGCCGAAGACCAGCTCACGCCCCTGCAGATCGGCAACAAGGTGTTTATCTGCACCCCGCACAACAACCTGATCGCCCTCGACGCCGACACCGGCAAAGAGCTGTGGAAGAACGAAGTCAACGCCAAGTCGGCGGTGTGGCAGCGTTGCCGGGGCATGGCGTATTTCGACGCCACCGCGCCGATTGCCCAACCGACCCAGCCCAACAGCTCGCCGATCATTGCCGCCAGCGTTCCAGCCGGTGCGCAATGCCAGCGCCGCTTGCTGACCAACACCATCGATGCGCGCCTGATCGCAGTAGATGCCGACACCGGTAAATTCTGCGAAGACTTCGGCACCCACGGCCAGGTGGACCTGAAAGCCGGCCTGGGCAATGTGCCGGACAGCTACTACCAGCTGTCTTCCGCGCCATTGATCGCCGGTACCACCGTGGTGGTCGGTGGTCGCGTGGCCGACAACGTACAAACCGATATGCCCGGCGGCGTGATCCGTGGCTTTGACGTGATCAGCGGGCAAATGCGCTGGGCCTTCGACCCGGGCAACCCTGAAGACAAACAAGCACCGGCCGCCGGCAGCACCTATGTGCGCAGCACCCCCAACAGCTGGGCGCCGATGTCCTACGATCCGTTGATGAACACGGTCTTCCTGCCGATGGGCAGCTCGTCCACCGACATCTATGGCGTGGAGCGCACCCCGCTCAACCATAAATACGGCGCTTCGGTATTGGCGCTGGATGCCTCCACCGGGGCTGAAAAGTGGGTGTACCAGACCGTCCACAATGACCTGTGGGACTTCGACCTGCCGATGCAACCGAGCCTGATCGACTTCACCCCACCGGGCAGCGACAAGGCGGTACCCGCAGTGGTAATCGGCACCAAGGCCGGGCAGATCTATGTACTCGACCGCGCCACCGGCCAGCCACTGACCGACGTCAAGGAAGTCCCGGTCAAAGCCGCGAACATCCCCAACGAACCCTACTCGCCAACCCAGCCGAAATCCGTGGGCATGCCGCAGATTGGCGCGCAGACCCTGAGCGAGTCGGACATGTGGGGCGCCACCCCGTACGACCAGTTGCTGTGCCGCATCGACTTCAAGGGCATGCGCTACGACGGCCTGTACACCGCGCCGGGCACCGATAAATCCCTGAGCTTCCCGGGCTCCCTGGGCGGCATGAACTGGGGCAGCATTTCCACCGACCCGGTGCATGGTTTTATCTTCGTCAACGACATGCGCCTGGGCCTGTGGATCCAGATGGTGCCGTCGCAGAACAAGGCCCAGTCTTCGTCCGGTGGCGAAGCGCTGAACACCGGCATGGGCGCGGTCCCGCTCAAGGGCACGCCGTATGCGGTGAACAAAAACCGCTTCCTGTCGGTGGCCGGCATTCCGTGCCAGGCGCCGCCGTTCGGCACCCTCACCGCCATCGACATGAAGACCCAGAAAGTCGCATGGCAAGTGCCGGTTGGCACCGTTGAAGACACCGGTCCGCTGGGCATCCGCATGCACCTGCCGATCAAGATCGGTCTGCCGACCCTCGGCGGCACCCTGTCGACCCAGGGCGGCCTGATCTTTATCGCCGGCACCCAGGACTTCTACCTGCGCGCCTTCAACAGCGGCAACGGTGATGAAATCTGGAAGGCCCGCCTGCCCGTCGGCAGCCAGGGCGGCCCGATGACCTACGTGTCGCCGAAAACCGGCAAGCAGTACATCGTCGTCACCGCCGGCGGTGCGCGCCAGTCCACCGACCGTGGCGACTACGTGATCGCCTACGCCCTGCCATAACCCCTCTGTCCGCGCGGTGCCCCTGCACCGCGCTCCGGCATCGGCAACAAGCCCCCTCACACATCGCCTGCATTTCAATAGTTGAGCGGCATCGTTAGTGGCATTTGGTCATGGTTTGTAAAGGGCCAGCCAGTCCGGCTCGTTTTTAATTGCAGGACGTTTCCTAGACAATCCCTGCCGCCTTGTGCCTGTTGGAATCGCTGGCTAGTCTGCGGTCCGTCACTGCCAAATCAGTGATCGGGTTTAGTCGCCTGACCTTCCAACGCGTGCATGGTCCTCCATGAGTTTTATGGTGGCTGTGCGCAGGGCACCTTCGGGTGCGCCGGTATTTTCGCGTTGGAGCCGGTCGACTAACCTGCGTACAGCCACCACCCTCGTTTAGTCGCGAAGGGTGTCGGTCCCTCATCCAACGCGAAGGTACACCATGAATAAAGTTATCCCCGATCCACCCCACGACCCCGCCAAAGACCGCGCCGCCTTCAACCGCGCCATCAACCACTACCTACCCACCCAAGGCCTCCACTCGGTCAACGAAGACCTGAGCTTCGAAGACGCCCTGCTTTACACCGCCAGCTTGCTCGACAGCGCTTCCGCCACGGCGCTGGATTGCGGTGACCTGCTACCAAACCCCGAACGGGCGAAGATTCTGGCCGTGTGGCATTTGCTGGAAATTGCCAAGACCACCGTGGATCGCTCCATCGAATGCCTGAAACCCGCAAAAGCAACTGCCTGAACGCGTAAAAAAGGTGGGAGGGGCGGTGCGACGATTCGACTTGCCCCCGATGGCGGTGTCAGTCAATGAATTGATTGACTGATCCACCGTCATCGGGGGCAAGTCGAATCGTCGCACCGCCCCTCCCACATTGGGTCCAGCAGTGTATGTAAGGCCTTACTCAGGCACGGGCAACGCATACTACGCACCCTGCTGGTACTCCCGTGGCGTACAACCAAACTCGCGACGAAACACGGTGTGCAGGTACTGCGCCGACTTGAAGCCGCACCTGGCGGCAATATCGGCAATCGCCAGTTCGTGGCTTTCCAGGCCCTTGGCGGCGGCGGCGAGTTTGAAGCGCAGGATCTCGTCATGCACGCTGCAGCCGCGCACCTTGCGAAAGTGCGCTTCCAGGGAGGAGCGCGACACGCCGACATAGGCCGCCACCTGCGCGGTCTTGATGCCCTGGCAGGCGTACTGGCGGATAAACAGCAGCGCCTGCATCACGTACGGATTACCCAAGGGTTGATGCAAGCTGGAGGCCTGTACATTGATCGCCTCCGGCGGCACCAGGACCTGCGTGCCCACGCACGGTTTGCCGTGCAGCATCTGGTGCAGCAAGGCGGCGGCCGTGCGCCCCATGGTTTCCGTGCCCTGGATCACCGAACTCAGCGGCACCCGCGTGAGGGTGCGGGTCAGGGGGTCGTTGTCGATGCCGATCAACGCCACTTGCTCCGGCACGGCGATGCCGGCAGTGAGGCAGGCTTGCAGCAGTTGCCGGGCGCGGGCGTCGGTGACGGCGATGATGCCGATGGGCTTGGGCAGGCTGTGCAGCCAGGCAATCTGCTGTTCCACCGCGCTGTCCCACAACGGCGCGCTGGTGCCCAGGCCGCGATACACCTCGACGTGCAAACCATCGCGTTGCAGCAGGCGGCGAAAGGCTTTTTCACGCTCCTGGGCCCAGCGATTGGCCTGGGCCTCTGGCAGGCTGAAACAGGCAAATCGCGTCAGCCCGGCCTCGATCAGGTGCTCGTACGCCAGCTTCATCAACGCGTCGTTGTCGGTCGCCACATACGGAATGCCCTTGGGGTAGGCGCGTGCATCCTCATAAGAGCCGCCCACCGCCACCACCGGCAACTGACTGTCGGCCAATGCCTCGCCAATCAGCGGGTCGTCGAAGTCGGCAATGATGCCGTCGCCCTGAAAACGCTCGATGCCTTTGAGGCGACAGAGGAAGTCCTCTTCCAGGAACAGATCCCAGGACGCGCGGGTGCTGCTCAGGTAATTGCCGATGCCGGCGATGATGCCGCGGTCGTAGATTTTGCTGCCGTTGAACAACAGGGCGATGCGGTGGACGGGCGGTAGGGTTTTCATTGTTTTTGTCCTGAGGCCAGTCACACCAGACTAGCCCCTGCCACTCAAAATCGCACTACACCTTGATGATTTTCATAATCAGCGGGCCAGGAGCCGTTGCTAGTATCCAGACACCGCCAAGAACAATAAGGAAAACGCCATGCCGTACTTCCCCGGTGTCGAGAAGGTTCGCTTCGAAGGCCCCAGCAGCGACGCCCCCCTCGCCTTTCGCCATTACGACGCCAACAAGCTGATCCTCGGCAAACCGATGCGCGAGCACCTGCGCATGGCCGCGTGTTATTGGCACACCTTCGTGTGGCCCGGCGCCGATATGTTTGGCATGGGCACCTTCAAACGCCCGTGGCAGCGCAGCGGCGAGCCGATGGACGTGGCCATCGGCAAGGCTGAGGCGGCCTTCGAGTTTTTCTCCAAGCTGGGCATCGACTACTACAGTTTTCACGACACCGATGTGGCGCCGGAAGGCAGTTCGCTCAAGGAGTACCGCAACCACTTTGCGCAGATGGTCGACCACCTGGAGCGCCATCAGGAACAGACCGGCATCAAGTTGCTTTGGGGCACCGCCAACTGCTTCAGCAACCCACGTTTTGCCGCCGGTGCCGCCAGTAACCCGGACCCGGAGGTGTTTGCCTACGCCGCTGCCCAGGTGTTCAGCGCGATGAACGCCACGCTGCGACTCAAGGGCGCCAACTATGTGCTGTGGGGCGGCCGTGAAGGCTATGAAACCCTGCTCAACACCGACCTCAAGCGCGAGCGCGAACAGCTCGGGCGCTTTATGCGCATGGTGGTGGAGCACAAGCACAAGATCGGCTTCAAGGGCGACCTGCTGATCGAGCCCAAGCCCCAGGAGCCGACCAAGCACCAGTACGATTACGACAGCGCCACGGTGTTCGGCTTTTTGCATGAGTACGGCCTGGAACACGAGATCAAGGTGAATATCGAGGCCAACCACGCCACCCTGGCCGGGCACAGCTTCCATCACGAGATCGCCACGGCCGTGTCCCTGGGCATCTTCGGCAGCATCGACGCCAACCGGGGCGACCCGCAGAACGGCTGGGACACCGACCAATTCCCCAACAGCGTCGAGGAGATGACCCTCGCCACCTATGAAATCCTCAAGGCTGGCGGGTTCAAAAACGGCGGCTATAACTTTGATTCCAAGGTACGGCGTCAGAGCCTGGATGAGGTGGATCTGTTCCACGGGCATGTCGAGGCCATGGACGTATTGGCGCTGGCCCTGGAGCGTGCGGCGGCCATGGTGCAAAACGACCGGTTGCAGCAGTTCAAGGACCAGCGCTATGCCGGTTGGCAACAGCCGCTGGGCCAAGCCGTGCTGGCCGGTGAGTTCAGCCTGGAGTCGCTGGCCGAACATGCGTTTGCCCACGAACTGAACCCGCAGGCCGTGAGTGGTCGGCAGGAGATGCTGGAGGGAGTGGTCAACCGGTTTATTTATCGGTGACATTTGCGCGACAAATCTGTGCACGGAGCGTCGAAGGACGCTCTACAGTTCTACCCGCATCACGCTGTGTCTTTCCAACAACAATAAAAGGACGCACCACCATGAAGTCATTCAAACGTACCCTGCTCGCCACCGCCCTGGCCCTGTTCGCACTGCCGGTGATGGCCGATTCCGCCCACCCGAAAATCGGTTTTTCCATCGACGACCTGCGCCTGGAACGCTGGTCCCGTGACCGTGATTACTTCGTCGCCGCTGCGGAAAAACTCGATGCCAAGGTCTTTGTGCAGTCCGCCGATGCCAACGAGCAGAAGCAGATTTCGCAGATCGAAAACCTGATCTCCCGGGGCGTCGACGTGATCGTTATCGTGCCATTCAACGCCACTGTGCTGACTAATGCCGTCGCCGAAGCCAAGAAAGCCGGGATCAAGGTGGTGTCCTATGACCGCCTGATTCTCAACGCGGACATCGATGCCTACATCTCCTTCGATAACGAAAAAGTCGGCGAGATGCAGGCCAACGGCGTGCTGCAAGCGGCGCCCAAGGGCAATTACTTCCTGCTCGGCGGCGCCCCCACCGACAACAATGCCAAGGTACTGCGCGAAGGCCAGATGAAGGTGCTGCAACCGGCCATCGACAAGGGCGATATCAAGATTGTCGGCCAGCAGTGGGTCAAGGAATGGAACCCTACCGAAGCCCTGAGCATCGTCGAAAATGCCCTGACTCGGAACAACAACAAAATCGACGCCATCGTCGCCTCCAACGACGCCACCGCCGGCGGTGCGATCCAGGCCCTGGCCGCACAGAAGCTGGCGGGCAAGGTGCCGATCTCCGGCCAGGACGCCGACCTCGCCGCCGTCAAGCGCGTGATCGACGGCACCCAGACCATGACCGTGTACAAACCGCTCAAGCTGATCGCCACCGAAGCCGCCAAGCTCTCGGTGCAACTGGCGCGTAACGAGAAGCCCACCTACAGCTCGCAGTACGACAACGGCAGCAAGAAAGTCGACACCATCCTGCTCACCCCGACGCCGCTGACCAAGGCCAATATCGACCTGTTGGAGAAGGACGGGTTCTATACCAAAGAGCAGATCGGCGGGCAGTGACCGCCATGGCCGACTACCTGCTGCAAATGAACGGCATCGTCAAAACCTTTGGCGGTGTCCACGCGCTGAACGGCATCGACATCAAGGTGCGGCCGGGGGAATGTGTCGGCCTGTGCGGCGAGAACGGTGCCGGTAAATCCACCTTGATGAAGGTGCTGTCGGCGGTCTACCCCCATGGCACCTGGGAGGGGGAAATCCTCTGGGACGGGCAACCGCTCAGGGCCCAGTCCATCAGCGAGACCGAGGCCGCCGGCATCGTCATCATTCACCAGGAACTGACCCTGGTGCCCGACCTGTCGGTGGCCGAGAACATCTTCATGGGCCACGAACTGACCTTGCCCGGCGGGCGCATGAACTACCCGGCGATGCTTCACCGCGCCGAAGCGTTGATGCGTGAGCTCAAAGTGCCGGACATGAACGTCGCGCTGCCGGTGTCGCAGTACGGCGGCGGCTACCAGCAACTGGTGGAAATCGCCAAGGCCCTGAACAAACAGGCGCGCCTGCTGATTCTCGACGAACCCTCCTCGGCCCTGACCCGCTCGGAAATCGAGGTGCTGCTCGACATCATCCGCAGCCTCAAGGCCAAGGGCGTGGCCTGCGTGTACATCTCCCACAAGCTCGATGAAGTCGCGGCCGTGTGCGACACCATTACGGTGATCCGCGATGGCAAGCACATCGCGACCACGGCGATGGCCGACATGGACATCCCGCAGATCATCACGCAGATGGTCGGGCGGGAAATGAGCAACCTCTACCCCACCGAGCCCCATGCCATCGGCGAGGTGATTTTCGAAGCGCGCAACGTCACCTGCTATGACGTCGACAACCCCAAGCGCAAGCGCGTCGACGATATTTCCTTCGTGCTCAAGCGCGGCGAAATCCTCGGCATAGCCGGGCTGGTGGGCGCCGGGCGTACGGAGCTGGTGTCGGCGTTGTTCGGCGCCTACCCCGGCCGCTACAGCGCCGAGGTGTGGCTCGACGGCCAGGTGATCGACACGCGCACGCCGCTCAAATCGATCCGCGCCGGGCTGTGCATGGTGCCCGAGGACCGCAAGCGCCAGGGCATCATTCCCGATCTGGGCGTGGGCCAGAACATCACCCTGGCGGTCCTCGATACCTATGCGCATATGACCCGCATCGACGCCGAAGCCGAACTGGGCAGCATCGACCAGCAGATCGCACGCATGCACCTCAAGACCGCCAGCCCGTTCCTGCCGATCACCAGCCTGTCCGGCGGCAATCAGCAAAAAGCCGTGCTGGCGAAAATGCTGATGGCCAAGCCCAAAGTGCTGATCCTCGACGAACCCACACGCGGGGTGGATGTCGGTGCCAAGTATGAAATCTACAAACTGATGGGCGCGCTGGCGGCCGAAGGCGTGTCGATCATCATGGTTTCCTCGGAATTGGCCGAAGTGCTCGGCGTATCCAACCGCGTGCTGGTGATCGGCGACGGCCAGTTGCGCGGCGATTTCATCAATGAAGGGCTCACCCAGGAACAGGTGCTCGCCGCCGCACTCAGCCAAAATAATAACAATCGGAAAACCGCGTAGATGAATCAGGTCAAACAGCTGTTCACCCGCTACAAAATGCTCGCCCTGGTGATCGCCGTGGCGTTTATCTGGCTGTTTTTCAGCTGGCAGACCGAGGGCGGCTTCCTCACCCCGCGCAACCTGTCCAACCTGCTGCGGCAGATGTCGATCACCGGCATCCTGGCGTGCGGCATGGTGCTGGTGATCATCAGCGGCGAGATCGATTTGTCGGTGGGTTCATTGCTGGGATTATTGGGCGGGCTCGCAGCGATCCTCGATGTGATCTATCACATCCCGCTGCTGGCCAACCTCAGCCTGGTGGCGTTGTGCGGCCTGATGATCGGTTTGGCCAATGGCTACATGACCGCTTACCTGCGCATTCCGTCGTTTATCGTTGGCCTGGGCGGCATGCTGGCGTTTCGCGGGATTCTGCTGGGGATCACCGGCGGTACCACCATCGCGCCGGTGTCGCCGTCGCTGGTGTATGTAGGCCAGGGGTATTTGCCGCATTCGGTGGGGATTGGCCTTGGGGTTCTGCTGTTTGCCCTGACCCTGTTCCTGACCTGGAAACAACGCCGCAACCGAGCGCTGCATGGCTTGGCGCCACACTCCCTGGTGCGCGATGTGCTGCGCGTGGGGGTGATCGGCGCGGTGCTCGCCGGGTTCGTCACCACCCTCAACAGCTACGACGGCATCCCCGTACCGGTGCTGCTGTTGCTGGTGCTGCTCGGCGTGTTCAGCTACGTCACCAGCCAGACCGTGTTCGGCCGCCGTGTATACGCGGTGGGCAGCAATATGGAAGCCACGCGCCTGTCGGGCATCAACGTGCAGGCGGTAAAACTGTGGATCTTCGGCATCATGGGCGTGATGTGCGCCCTCGCCGGCCTGGTCAACACCGCGCGTCTCGCGGCGGGCTCACCGTCAGCGGGCAACATGGGCGAACTGGATGCCATCGCTGCGTGCTTTATTGGCGGTACGTCGATGCGCGGCGGCTCGGGCACGGTGTATGGCGCGTTGCTCGGGGCGTTGGTGATTACCAGCCTGGATAACGGCATGTCGATGCTGGACGTGGACAGTTACTGGCAGATGATTGTGAAGGGCAGCATTCTGGTGCTGGCGGTGTGGGTGGACGTGAGTACGCGCACGGGGCGGCGCTGACGCCCGTTCTCACTAACACCCCATAACCCTGTGGGAGGGGGCTTGCCCCCTCCCACATTTGACTGCATTCCAAGGTTGGAGCGAGGCGGTCAGTCCTATTCAAACGCCTGACGATTCTCTGGGGTGATCAACTTGAACGGCACCCAGACCACCGTCGACTCCAGCACCTCGCCGCGTACCATGCGCAGCGCGGTGTCCACTGCGCCACCGGCCTGGCCGGCGGCATCCTGGAACACGCTGACCGCCATCTTGCCCTCAGCCATCAATTTCAACCCGTCCGGGGTGCCGTCGATGCCGCCGACCCAATAGTCCTTGGCCTGCTTGCCAGCCTTCTCCAGCCCCATGATCGCGCCGATTGCCATTTCATCGTTATTGGCCGCGATGATCGAAAAATCGACGCCCTGCTTGACCCAGTCAATGACAATCGTGGCGGCCTGGCTACGCTCCCAGTTACCGACTTTTTTCTGTACGACTTTCATATCAGGGTATTTGGCGACGACTTTCTCCACGTCCTCGGTGCGCATCAAGGAGGATGCATTGGCCGGGTCGCCCACCAGAATCACCACGTTGCCCTTGTAACCGGCGCGGCGCGCCAGCTCTTCCATCTGCAAGGTCCCCGACTCCAGCTCGTTGGAGCCGACAAACGCGGTCTGCGCCGGCCACTTTTGCGGGTTTGGATTGCGGTTGACGAAGACCAGCGGGATCTTTGCGTCCGAGGCCAGCTGCATCATCTGCGCCGCACTTTTGCCGTCGACCATCGCGACGATAATCGCATCCACCTTGGCGTTGACCAGGTTGCGGAATTGGCGCATCTGCAAGTCGACGCTGTCCTGACCGTTCTCCATAAAGATGTCGACGTTCATGACGCTGGCCTGTTGCTGCACCCCATTGCGCAGCAGGGTCTGGAAGTTATCGTCGTACTTTGCCATGCCCACACCCAGCAAGGGCGTGGCGGCCTGGGCTGGGCCCGGTATGAACAGCGTCGCCCCCAAGGCGAGGATTAACCATGCTTTCATGTTCTGACTCCCGCGGCTCAAACGCTGAAATGATGGAGCAGCTCGCGCTGCACCTTGGCCATGTCCGACAGCTCGTGGCTGCTGATGGCGGACTGCTCGGCGCCATTTGCCGTCTGCTGGGCCGAATCGTTGATCTGGATGACCATCCGACTGGTTTCCTGCACCGTGGCGCTCTGCTCCTCGGTGGCGGCGGCGATCTGGATATTCATGTCGCGGATACTGTCGACCGAATCGCTCATCGACAGCAGCAAGTCGCCCGCGCCCGAGGCCAGGGACACGCACTGGGTGGACTGCGCCTGGCTTTCGTTCATCACGTGCACCACCGAGTGAATCTTTTCCTGCATGAGCCCGATCATGTCCTGGATTTCGCTGGTCGAGGTCTGGGTACGGCTGGCCAGGGAGCGCACTTCATCGGCCACTACCGCAAAACCGCGTCCCTGCTCGCCGGCACGGGCCGCTTCAATCGCCGCATTCAGGGCGAGCAGGTTGGTCTGTTCGGCAATGGTGCGAATGGCGACAACAATGCCCTCGATATTCTGCCCGTACTTCTGCAACTCATCGGTCACCTGCGTGGCCTTGTTCACCTGGTCGGCCTGCTGGCGGATGTTGACGATGGTCTCGGCCACGCGCGCCTGCACCTTGTGCGTGAGTTCACTCGTGTCGTCCACGGCCTGGCGGGTGTCCTGCGCACGCCGAGCCACCTCTTCGACCGTGCTTTCCATCTGCGTCATGGCCGAGGCTGCCGATTGCAACCGGTCCTTCTGCTCATCCACCACACGGGTGGTCTGCTCGCTGTTCAAGGCGTTGCTGCCTGCGGTAACGGCCAGCGCATCGGCAGAGCTGATCAATTCACGAAAGGTTTTGCGCAGGGCCGTGGTCAGTTCGTTCAGGTAGCCGCCCAACTCACCGAACTCATCTTTGCGGCTGACATCGAAACTGACCCGCATGTCCCCCGCCGTGAGCGTCTTGAGGACTTCACGAAACGCCGCCAGCGGACGCCGCAGGCTGAAGGCGACCCACGTACCAATCGCCACTGCCGCCAGCACCGCCAGCACACACGCGATCAACAGCAAGCTGCGGCTGGTGCCGATGGTGGCATTGGCCGACTGACTGGCCTGGTTGGCGACCTCCAGGGACTGGCTGCCGAACTCGCCAATCCTGTCCAGGGTGGCTTTCAGGGTCGCGTCAACCGCATTGCGTTGCTGCTGCACCTGCGCAGCCAGTTTCGCCTCCACCTGATAAGCCTGGAACAGCCCGTCAGGGGCGGTCAGGTCAGTCAGCAGGCGATTGACCATGACGCCGGCAATCCGCCCGACCCTGGGATCAATCGCCGTCAGGGCCTGGGCCCGGGTGCTGATCACTTCGTCCTGCAGGTTGAGCACGCGCTGTAATTTATCAATAGCGGGCGTAACGGTATGAGCCGCGAAGCCATCGTAGGATTTGTTGACTTCCAACAGCAGCTTTTCCGCTGCGGCCACCTGTTGCGGCTCGCCGACACTGCGGGCATGGGCAATGTAATCGCGCAGATAGCTGGTCAGCTGTATCGCCTGAGCACTGCTGTAGCCTTGCAGTTGCCGCGTCAGCGCCAACTGCTGCACGTGTTGCACGTGGGACGTCATCAACGCCTGCGACTGCTCGGCGTAGGCCGCTACCTGTTGGCGCTGCTGCGCCAGGTTCGCGCGCAGCGCCTCATGCTCGCCGGTATAGGCAAGGGTGCTGTCGAGCAACTGGTTGAACTGGGCGATGCTCTCGGTGAACGGTCGCTTGCCGTCCTCGATCTGCTTGGGGTCGGTGCTGATCTGAATGGCCAGCAACGCCTGGTTGGCGCGCAGGATATGCACGTATAACTCACTGGCGGCCCGGCTCAAGGGTGCCGACTGGCCGGTGATAATGTTCAAGCGACTGCTGATAGACTGCGTGTTCTGATAGCTGATCCCCGCCATGACTAGCAGTAACAGCACCAGCACTGCGAACCCGCCGATCACACGCTGCAATATGGTCATGGCCACCCCTTTTGATTTTTATTCGTTGACCTGAGCGACGACCAGGTGTGCACCTACGCGTTCGGGATCACTCGTGGTGCTAGTGCCTGTATCGGCCAGGTGGGCGGGGACTTGAGCGTTGAAGGCGGCTGAAATGCGGTCAAAAAAAGTGGGAGGGGGCAAGCCCCCTCCCACCTACCTGATGAAATCAGGCTGGGTTTTGCACTGCGGTCACTGGCTCAACACCACATCCCGCATCGCCGGAATGTAACCGTAGTCGTAAGCCTCCTGCACAAACGAACGAGCGCCCTTCAACACGATCCTGACCGTCGGCGCCTCGGTGCCGCCGATGCGGTAGTCATCGCCGGTGGTGGGCACGCTGTCGATAAACGACGTCACCAGGCCGTTGGGCATCACGCAGTGGGAATACGTCTGGAACGGCTGCGAAGGCGGGTTGCCCAGTACCAGCCCCGACGCATTCATCAGCGTATAGGGGCCGAACAGGTGATCGCTGACGAACCCATAGACGCCATCCGGCCCCGTCACGCCATCCGCATAGGTGAACTTGTGGCTGATGGTGAACAGGTAGTACTTGTTGTCCTGGAACACATAGTGCGGCCGTTCGGTCTGGTCATTCACCCCGACGGCAGTCACCAGCGGCGGCAAAATCTCCCACTCGTCACCGTTGAGGTCTTTGGCAACCGCGATGCCGATACAGCCCACCTGATAACGCGCACCGCCTACATCTTCATACCCTGGCGGTACCAGGCCTATTTCATTCGGGCCCACTTCGTGAGTTCCGCGCTCGCCGGCCACATTGCCTTCGAACACCATGTACAACTTGCCATCGACGGGATCGATAAAGGGGCTGGGATCGCGAAAGTTCCAGGTCGCATTCTGCGCTTCGGTTTGGTAATAGGTGCCGTCGGCGTCGAACAATGACTTGACCTGAGTAAAGCCTCGCAGCTCGACACCGGTGTCCGAAGTGACAACCTGCCCCCTGACTTTGGCAATTGTGGCACCCGGCGTGACGCAGGTGTAATACAGGTCGATGTCACCGTTGTTATTCAACAGGATCGGCGTGCCCGCCCATTCACGGGTGGTCGGCGAAACCCCTTCAGCCATGACGCGGCCGCCGAAGATCCAGTCCTTGCCGGTGCGCGAGTACCAGTAGCAGATCCGCGCATGACCATGGCGGTCTTCCCAATCACGCTTGATGTCGTAACGGCCATCGGCATTGATGAATTGTGGATCATGGGGGCGGCGGTCGGCGGTCAGGGTGAAGATCACCGACCAGCCATTCACCGATACCACCGTGCCATCCAGTTCACGCAACGGCATGGTGTCCCAAATAAAGACCGTGTCGCTCATGACAGGAAAGTCAGGACTCACTAACGGCTGTGTCGTCGTCGGGTCATTCTCATTAACTTTCAGCGCATCGGCCCGTGTCCAGCGAGTGGGTGCGTGATTCGCATGTTTCATGATGATGTCCTTTTGCTGACGCTTAAATGACAAGCGAAGATTAAATAGCACATGACAGCCAGCAACTTAATGATGACTGGAAGAGCAATAGATAGTTGGCGCTGCAAGTGCGAAACAAGGTTTAACATGAGAACCTAATTACCGCAACATGAAGAATTATTTAGATTGCAAAGGCCATCACTGTATTTATATCCTTGATATAAATACAGTGGCACGTGCAATAAATGACAGCTAAGTAGAAAGCTAGCTACTCAACTACCAAACACCAGCGCCGCTGCCTGGGCCCCGGCATTTTTCTGTGTAAAGTCCTTGGCTTGTGCCGCCGTCTTCAATGTATAGGCGTAGTTAGAACTTGCCGTCCATTGTGCTTTGGGCGACTTTTGGTTGGTGATCGGCGGCACACTGTTTGTATCAGTGAACGTCCCGGTGCCCTTATCATCCAACATGCCTTTGTTTTGGCTGCCTTCGCCAAAATAGTTGCTTTCAGAGAGGATATTGGCGTTCTGCGCCAGGGTAAAACCGAGGTGAAAGTTATTGATGTAGTTGTTGTACACATGGAAATAACCGTAACGCATCAAGCCGGGCGCACGCACTTCCATGTTGTCGAAGCGGTTATGGCACACCGTCAGGCGCGGGTAACCGTTGAACTCTGCCTTATTATCATCCGCCGGGTGACCGAAGATCAGGCCGTACTTGTGGCTGCCAAAGAAGCAGTTGCTGATGGTGGCATAATCGGCCTTTTCACCGATATACAGCAGTTTGTCTTCACTGCCGTCAGTGGCGGACCAGCTGTGCCCGACAAACGAGCAATGGTCAATCCAATACTTGCTGCCGTAGTTCAGGTACACCTGAATATCGTCATTGGCCTTAATGCTCGCCGAATGTTTGAAGATAATATTCTGCAGAATAATGTTCTGCGACTGCGCAGTTGCACGCAGGTGAATATTCTCCAACGTACGGTTCTGGAACGAACCGATCAGGGTCTTGTTGGCGCCCATGTTGACTTTGGTCAGGCTCGACGCCGAGATATTACTGTTGAGCACCAATACCCGTGGGGTAGTGTCGCCAATATTGGCCTTGAGTTGATCCAGGCTGGTGATACTGACCACAGGGCCAGACCAGCCGCCGGTCACTTTTGCCGCAAGGGCGAAACCGGTCAAGCCGGTGAGTTTGCTTTCTGGATACGACATGAGTTCCCTCTCTATACATAAAAACGGCTCGGTAGAACGAGCCTGTGCATGAAGTTAATCCATTAACTTGCACACAGTGTTTGGCGTGGCTGATGTTGCCATCCTGGTTGATCAGCGCTTAAACACTGTGTTTATATACAGTATTCGTCATTCGCCTGGCCGTCAACCCTCAAGTGAAAAACAACCAAAAGTGGGAGGGGGCAAGTCGAATCGTCGCACCGCCCCTCCCACTTTTGCCCTACGGTGTTCTTCCAAGCGTTATTTGGACACCGGCATCGCAAACTCCGCGCCCTGCTCGATGCTCTCCGACCACCGCTGCATGATCGATTTCTGCTTGGTGTAGAAGCGCACCCCCTCAGTGCCGTAGGCATGCATGTCGCCGAACAGGCTCTTCTTCCAGCCACCAAACCCGTGCCACGCCATCGGCACCGGGATCGGCACGTTGATGCCGACCATGCCCACTTCGATACGCCGGGCAAACTCGCGGGCAATGTTGCCGTCGCGGGTAAAGCAGCTGACGCCGTTGCCGAATTCGTGGTCGTTGACCAGCTTCACCGCCTCGGCAAAGTCATTCACGCGCACGCAGGCCAGCACCGGGCCGAAGATTTCTTCGCGGTAGATGCTCATCTCTTTAGTCACGTGGTCGAACAGGGTCGCGCCGAGCCAGAAGCCGTTTTCCAGGCCAGCTTCGGTGGGTACATAGTCACGCCCGTCGAGCAGCAGTTGCGCGCCGGCCTGCACGCCTTGTTCGATGTAGCCGCTGATGCGCTCCAGTGCGGCGCGGGACACAATCGGGCCCATCTCGGCCTTGAGGTCGCGGCCGTCGGTGATGCGCAGGTGCTTGGCGCGTTCGGTCAGCGCGGCGATGACTTTGTCACCGACATCGCCAACCAGCACCGCTACGGAAATGGCCATGCAGCGTTCGCCGGCACTGCCGTAGGCGGCGCCCATCAAGGCGTCGACGGTTTTTTCGATATCCGCGTCCGGCATCACCACCATGTGGTTCTTCGCGCCGCCCAGGCCTTGCACACGCTTGCCGTTGCGCGCACCGGTTTCGTAGATGTACTGCGCAATCGGCGTGGAGCCGACGAAGCTCACGGCCTTGACGTCCGGGTGTGCGATCAGCGCGTCCACCGATTTCTTATCACCCTGCACCACGTTGAACACGCCTTTGGGCAGGCCGGCTTCACGCAGCAGTTCAGCCATGAACAGCGAAGCACTTGGATCGGTCGGGCTTGGCTTGAGGATGAAGGTGTTACCCGCCGCGATGGCGATCGGGTACATCCACATCGGCACCATCACCGGGAAGTTGAACGGCGTGACACCGGCCACGACGCCCAGGGGTTGGCGCATCGTCCAGTTGTCCATGCCACGGGAGACCTGGTCGGAATGCTCGCCCTTGAGCAGGTTGGGGATGCCGCAGGCGAATTCGAGAATGTCGATGCCACGGTCGACTTCGCCCTGGGCATCGGTGAAGACCTTGCCGTGTTCGGCGACGATGATGCGCGCCAGGTCGTCCTTGCGCTCACGCAGCAGGTGCAGGTATTCGAACAGCACGCGGGCGCGGCGGATGGGCGGAGTGTCGGCCCAACCGGCAAAAGCGGCCTGGGCAGCGGCGACGGCTTCGGACACGGTCTGGCTGCTGGCCAGTGCGACGCGGCCGGTCACTTCACCGGTGGCCGGGTTGTAGACGTCCTGATAGCGATCATCGCGGCTGACGCGCTGGTCGTTGATGTAGTGCTCGATTGTTGTAGTCATGGCAGTAGATCCCAGGTGGGTTGCGTTGGGACACACGATAGGCTTTCTGTTTGTTCCAAACCAGAGCAGAATCAAGAACTGATTGTCCTCACAAGCGAACAATAAGCCGATGGAAAAATCCGAGATCGAGGGGCTGTGGACCCACATTCACTGGCTCTCAGTGCTGGAGGAACACGGCACCTACACCGCAGCCGCCGCGCGCCTGGGGGTGAGTAAATCCGCAGTCAGCCAGCGCATTTCCGACCTGGAGAAAGCCACCGGCACACGGCTGGTGACGCGTACCACGCGCAGTGTGCGGTTGACCGATGCCGGGTTGTCGCTGACCCGTGAAGTGCGCGGTGCCTATGAGCAAATCGCGCGCAGCTTCTCGTCGGTGCGCGATTCCGCCGGGGAGATTCGTGGCCTGGTGCGCTTGACCGCCCCCGTGGCATTCGCCCGGCAACAGCTGGTGCCGCACTTGTCGGAATTCCTGCAGCAGTACCCGCAGGTGCGTATCCAGCTGGACGTGTCGGATGCCCTGAGTTCACTGGCGGCCGAGGGCTACGACCTGGCGGTGCGCCATGGCTTCCAGGTGCCGGAAACCCACGTGGCGTGGAAACTGTGCGACACCGGCTCGGTGCTGGTCGCCACCCGCGACTACCTGCAACGCCATGGAGAACCGCGCGAACCCGGCGACCTGTCCGCGCACAACTGCCTGTTCTACCCGCGCGGCACCGACCAGCCCGCGTGGACGTTCGAGCGCGGCAACAAAACCGTGGAACGCCTCACCGTGCCCATCGCCGGCAGCTTCGCCACCAACAACAGCGAAGCCCTGCGTGATTCGGCGCTCAACCACTTGGGCATCGCCCTGCTCCCGGACTTCAGCGCCCAGGCGGCGCTGGCCAGCGGCAAGCTGGTGCAGGTGCTCAAGGGCTGGACACTCAGGGGCGCGTTTGCCGACGAGATCTACCTGATCCGACCGTATTCGCCCCATGTGCCGAAGTCGGTGAGTGCGTTGGTGGGGTATTTGAAGGGCAAGTTGTCGGGTGGGTTTCGCTACGGGGGCTGACAGCGCCGGCGTTAAAACGAGCCCCGTGGCGCTATCAGTCAACTCTGGCGGTACCGCTCAAGTACGCCGGCGGGGTTTGGCTTAGGGTGATTGTGCGAGGGAGTTCCCTCTGCTCACAATTCCAATAATAGAGCCACGTCCATGAGCCCACTCAAATACTTGCCAGCGTGCCTGGTGCTCAGCTTCGCCTCGTCAGCTGTCTTCGCCGCCGATGGGCCGCCAGCGCCCTCGGTGACCGAGCCCAGTGGCATCAACCTCGGCGGCACCAGTTTCTACGATGGTTTTGCCGGGCCGCCCGGCCTGTCCCATCTCACCTACTTGAAGTTCAGCACCGCCAGCAGTCTCAGGACCAACAGCGGCAAGGCCAACAGCGCCTTCGACAATCCCAAAATCAACGTGATCACGCTGATCAACCAACTCAGCTACTACTCGCCCGACACCATTGGCGGCGGTGCGCACCTGGGCTGGAGCTTGCTGGTGCCCGTCGTGTCATTGGATGCCACCTTTGGCAGTAATGGACCGGCGCTGCAAGACAACGCCACAGGGCTTGGCGATGTCACCGTCGGGCCGCAGATCCAATTCGATCCTATCGTCGATGCGCACGGGCGCCCGGTGTTTGTGCAGCGGGTGGCCTTTGACACGATCCTGCCGACCGGTAAATACGACAAACACAAAGACCTCAACCCAGGGTCGAACTATTACTCCCTGAACCCCTACTGGGCCGCAACCTGGATGCCGGCACCGCGTTGGGAAGTCAGTTGGCGCCTGCATTACCTGTACAACTTCAAGAACCGCGATCCGGCCAGCAGCTCGCAGGACTCCTTCGAGGGCAAACCGGTAAGTGACAGCCGCGCCGGGCAGTCGGCCTGGGCCAACTTCACGGCGTCCTATGAAGTCATCCCCAACGTGTCGGTGGGGATCAACGGCTATTACTTCCGGCAGATCACCGACGACCAGATCAACGGCGACCGGCTGAGCGACTCGCGGGAAAAAGTGCTGGGCATAGGCCCCGGCATGTTCTGGAAAATCAGTGAAGGCCAAGGCTTCTGGCTCAACACTTACAAGGAAACCGGTGTCGAGAACCGCTCCCGGCAGGACTATGCCGTGCAGGTTCGTTACGCCCACACCTTCTGACCGACAAGCGCTCGCTCACCCTATCGAGGTACTGCATTCATGAATGCATCCGCTGGCATCGACAGCAAAACATCACTGGCGGCTATTTGCCTGATGATGGTCACGTCCCTTGGCACCTTGCAGATTCAACCGATTCTGGGCGGGGCTTTTATCGATCAGCTCGGTATCCCGCTCAATGCCATCGGTAGGATTTTCGCAGGCGAACTGATTGCCATGGCGCTCACCTGCGGGGTGTCTGCCCTGTTGATGACCCGCGTCAATCGCCGATGGGTGGCGCAGCTCGCCTTGCTGGTGCTGGTCTGCGCCAATCTGGCGAGTACCCGGTTCCACAGCGAAACATCGCTGCTGCTGTGCCGCATCGTCTCTGGCGCCAGCGGCGGCGCGGTCATGGCGGTGGTGTATGCCTCCGCGGCACTGCGCACATCCAAGGACGCGACGTTCGCGGTGATCAATATCGGTAATCTGTTCTGGGGCATGTTACTGGTGACCTCGATGCCAGCGGTGCTCATGGCCTTTGGCGTCAACGGCGCGTTTTACCTGCTGGCCGGCGCCAGTGCCTTGGCCCTGTTCGGCTGCGGGCGCGTGCCTGCGCGGTACACCCCCGCCGACGGAGCACCGGCTCGGCTGGCCCAGCCGTTCGGCCTGACGTCACTCTTGTTGATCGGGCTGTTTGCGCTGTTGTTTTTTGGCCATTCGGCGCTGTGGGTGTATCAGGAACGCATCGGCAAAAGTATCGGCCTGGAGCCCCAGCAGATCGGCGCCATCCTGGGTGGCAGTATTCTTGCCGGGGCACTCGGTGCTGCGCTGGCGGGACTTATCGGACGGCGCCTGGGACTGCTGTTTCCGCAGTTGCTGGGGTTCGGCACGGCGGTGATGGCCACGCTGATCATGGTCTACGGCGACAGCCCCATGGCGTTCGCCACCACGGCATGCCTGATCCATATGGTCTGGTTCTTCAGCCTTCCCTACCTGCTCTCGATGGCGGCCGAGTTGGACGCGAGCGGTCGACTCGCAGGCCTGGGCAATGCTGCGATCTTCGTGGGCCAGGGCCTCGGCCCGTTTGGCGCGGCCCTGGTCGTCGGTGACGGACACTTCCGAGCGGTCGGCTGGCTGGCGGCCTCGGCGTATATCGTCGCCCTGGTCATCTCTTGCTGGATGGTTGCCCGTTTTCGCCGCGCGTCCGGCCCTTCAACACCCGACGCGCCTGCGCTGCCCGCCGGCCTGCTCAATAAATAAATACTGCGCACATGAGGTCGTAGCCATGAGTACCCGATTCCCGCAAACCCCTGAATTTTCCGGGGCGCTGTATAGCCCTAGTCGTGTAGAAGCCGAGGTGCTGGACCTTGAGGTCGAAGGCACCCTTCCCGCGTCCATCCTAGGCGTCTTCTATCAAGTGGCCCCCGACCCGCAATACCCGCCCATGCTGGGCAGCGATATGTTTTTCAACGGTGACGGGATGGTCAGCGGTTTCTATTTTGCTGACGGCAAGGTGTCCCTGCGGCGACGCTACGTGCAGACCGATCGCTTGCTCGCGCAGCGCCGTGAAGGCCGCTCCCTCAATGGCGTCTATCGAAACACGTACACCAATGACCCACTGGCGGCCAAAAACAACACCACCGCCAATACGTCGGTGATCCCTCACAACGGCAGGCTGCTCGCGCTCAAGGAGGACGCCCTGCCCTGGGCCATGGACCTGCAAACCCTGGAAACCCTGGGCGAATGGGATTTTGCCGGGCAAATCAAGTCGGCGACCTTTACCGCCCACCCCAAGATCGACCCCGTCACCGGCAACCTGCTGGCCTTCAGTTATGAAGCCAAAGGTGACGGCACGCCGGATATGGCGTATTTCGAACTCTCACCCGACGGCAAGCTGCTCAAAGAGATCTGGTTCCAGGCACCTTACGCGGCGATGGTGCATGACTTTGCGGTCACCGAGCACTACGTCGTGTTCCCACTGATTCCGCTGACCGTCGATGTAGAACGCATGAAAAAAGGCGGGCCGCATTTTCAGTGGCAACCTGATCTGCCGCAGTTGTTTGCCGTGCTGCCGCGCAATGGCAACGCGCAGGCTATCCGCTGGTTCAAAGGCCCCAAGGACAGCTTTCAAGGCCACACCCTCAATGCCTTCGATCAAGACGGCAAAGTGTACGTGGACATGCCGGTTACTGGCGGCAACGTGTTTTATTTCTTCCCCCAGGCGGACGGTGCGGTGCCCGCCCCCGAGGACCTGCCTTCGAGCCTGATGCGCTGGACGTTTGATCTGAACGACGCGCGGGATGACGTCGAGCCGCAACCGTTGACCGACTACATGTGTGAGTTTCCCCGCTGCGATGAGCGCTATCTGGGTCGCCCGTACGAACACGGCTTTGTGCTCGCCTTTGATCCGACACTGCCCTACAACCCCGCAAACGGCCCCATGCCCTTTCAGTTTTTCAACCAGTTGGCCCATCTGAACCTCAAGACGGGCAGCACCGACGCCTGGTTCCCAGGGGACAACAGTTGTTTCCAGGAGCCCATATTCATCCCTCGTTCTTCGGATGCCGAAGAGGCCGACGGTTACGTGGTCGCACTGCTGAATGTGCTGGACCAGGCGCGTAGCGAGCTGGTGATCCTGGATTCGCGCGACATGGCCAGCGGGCCCATTGCGCGGGTAAAGGTTCCGTTACGAATGCGCATGTCCCTGCACGGCTGCTGGGCACAGGGATAACCCTGGGCTAGACCCGACCGCCAGCACACCGAATGGCCTGCTCCCGAAGGCAGGCACACGGCTGCGCGAAAGCAAAAAATATACATTATTCCTGCAATTTGGGATTTAAGTAAAATCCCGCTTTACAGGATTTTTAAGCGCGAATAGAGTGAAATTCTGTCCACGCCTCCCTCGCCCACAAGGACTATCGAATGAAACTTGCAAGCTTCACCGTTGAAGGCCGTCACACCTATGGCATCGTCGAAGGCGACCAGGTGGCTGATCTGGAATCGATGAAAAACACCCTCGGCGCGGATCTCAAGCAGGCGCTTGCCCTCGGCCGCCTGGGGTCGATGAGCGATGAGCAGGTGTCGAGCCTGCCGCGTCTGGCACTGGCCGACGTGACGCTGCTGCCGGTCATTCCAAACCCGGGCAAGGTGCTGTGCATTGGCATCAACTACGCGACCCACGTGCGCGAAACCGGGCGTGACATGCCGGTTTACCCAATGATTTTCACGCGATTTGCCGACAGCCAGACCGCTCACCTGCAACCCATCGTGCGGCCTACGGTCTCGCACAAGCTGGATTTCGAAGGCGAACTCGCCATCATCATTGGCAAGACCGCGCGCCACATCCGCAAAGCCGACGCCCTCGATTACGTCGCCGGCTACGCCTGCTACAACGATGGCAGCGTGCGCGATTGGCAAAAGCACACCCTTCAATTCGTCCCCGGCAAGAACTTCCCGAGCACCGGCGGCTTTGGCCCGTGGCTGGTCACCCGTGACGAAATCAGCGACCCGCAGAACCTCGAATTGACCACCCGGCTCAACGGCGAGGTCATGCAGCACACGTCCACAGGCGACATGATCTTCGACGTCGGCGCACTGATCGAGTACTGCTCCACCTTTACCGAACTCGCCCCCGGTGACGTGATTGTCAGCGGCACCACCGGCGGGGTTGGTGCCTTCCGCGAGCCGCCGGTGTGGATGCAGCCCGGTGATGTGGTGGAAGTGGAGATCTCGCGCATCGGCACCCTGCGTAACACCATCGTCGATGAGCAATAAACCATGACCCTGATCGATGAATCATCCCAACCGCCAGAGCGCGACACCAAGGGCTCCAGCCTGGAGCGCATGCTGCGCGTGCTGGATCTGTTTACCGAGACGCAGCCGATCTGGGCGGTCGACGACATGGTCAGCGCGCTGGGGTTTACCCGCTCCACCGCCTACCGCTACGTGCGTGAACTGGCCGAGACCAATCTGTTGTTCCAGGTCGAGGCCGGGCGCTATGCACTGGGGGCCAGGATCATTACCTGGGACCGTCAACTGCGGCTCAGCGACCCGCTGGTACGCGCCGCGCAGCAGCTGGAGGCCAACCTGCCAGGCTGGAGTGAGCAACAAGTCTGGCTGATCTGCCGGTTGTTCAAGGACCAAGTGGTGTGTGTTCACCAATGCGGTGAATTGACCAGCACCGTCAGCTATTCCCGTGGTTCGCCACGGCCGTTGTTCATGGGCGCGACCTCAAAAGCCATCCTTGCGCACATGAACGCTCGCCAGCACAGCCAGCTGTTTCTCGAACACCCTGACGAGGTGCGCGCCAGCAACCTGGGCGCCACCTGGGAAGACTTCCGCCGGTCGCTGCAACGCTTGCGGCGCCAGGGCTATGTAGCCAGTGCAGGCGAAGTCGACCCCGGCGTGTACGGCCTGGCCGCACCGATATTCGACGGCGACGGCAAGGTTGTGGGCAGCCTCAGTTGCGTGCGCCCGGCAGCCGAGCGGCACAAGGCGCTGGAGCAGGAACAGGGTGAGCAGATGGTCGCGCTGGCCCACACGCTCTCGCGGCACATGCTCGCGCTGACCCACAGCGCCAACCCATCCTCCAAGCCATTGGACTGATGCAGTCGTAGGGGAACAACAATGACAACCCTGAACAGTATCAATACCCGCGTCCTGATCGTCGGTGCCGGCCCTACCGGGCTGACCCTGGCCAACCTGCTGGGCCAGGCCGGCGTGGATGCCTGGATCATCGACAGCAAACCGGGCACCGTCACCGAGCCTCGCGCGGTCTCGATCGATGATGAGTCGTTGCGCACCATGCAGGCCATGGGCTTGAGCCAGGCGGTGCTGGCGGACGTGGTGGCCGGCTATGGCGTGCATTACTTTACGCGCCCTGGCGGGCGGTGCTTCGGCAAGGTCGAACCCAGCGGCAAGCTGTATGGTTTTCTCAAGCGCAATGCGTTCCGCCAACCGCTGTTCGAAAGCACGTTGAGGGCCGGCCTGCTGCGTTTCGCTTGCCTGACCGCGCGCTTCAGCCACGAACTGCTGGAGTTCACCCAGGACGAGCACGGCGTGCGTGCGCTGGTCGTGGACGCCAACAAGGAACTGCTGGAAGTGCAGGCCGACTACCTGATCGCCTGTGATGGTGGGCGCAGCCCGGTGCGTAAACAGCTTGGGATCAATATGGTCGGCTCCAGCTTCGCGTCGCGCTGGCTGGTGGTGGACACCGATCAGGACGATGACCCGTTCTGGCAAACCCGCGTGTACTGCGATGCGCGCCGCCCGACCGTCGAGGTCCCCGGCCCGCATCGCACGCGGCGCTTCGAGTTCATGCTCAAGGACGGCGAAAGCGACGCGCAGATGCTCAGCCAAGCGCGATTGCAAGCTTTGCTACGCCCGTTCAAGGGCGATGCACCGGTCTCCATCGTGCGTAAAACCGTGTACACCTTTCACGCCCGCATCGCCGAACGCTGGCAAGTCAACCGTGTGTTGCTCGCCGGTGACGCTGCACACCTCACTCCGCCCTATGCCGGACAAGGCATGAACAGCGGCGTGCGCGATGCCCATAACCTGGCCTGGAAACTGATCGGCGTGCTGACCGGGAAAATGGCCCCGGCCGTTTTGCTCACCTACGAAACCGAGCGCCGCGATCACGCGTGGGCATTGATCAAGCTCGCGCTGAACCTCGGGGTGGTGATGGCGCCCGCTACCGTGCTGCGGGCGCGATTGATCAGTGGTGCATTCTCGCTGATCGGGCTGGTGCCGCCGCTGCGTGACTACTTCCTGCAGATGCGCTTCAAGCCAAAACCACGGCTGCGCCAAGGCCTGGTGCTCACCGCCGGTGCCGCGGGCAGCGTGTCCAGCGGGCAAATGTTCCCTCAGCCAAGCCTCACCGACAGCCAGGGCACTGAACGCCTGCTCGACGATTACATCGGTGCAGGTTTCGCCCTGGTCCAATACGGCGCCCCTCACCGCGAACGCCTGGATCAATTGCAGCACCCGCTCTGGGCGCACTTGGAGGTGAAGCGGATTCTGATCCTGCCAGGTTCCGTCAGCGAGCCACCTGTCCTGCCGGGCTGCACGGTATTGCACGATCATGCCGGGGTGCTCGAGGCATTGCTCGGCGCCAGCGCCAGCTTCTTCCTGCTGCGGCCTGATCGCTACATTGCCGCGATTTTCCACAGCGCCACCGAGACAATCACTGCCGAGGCCTTGCAGTCCTTGCTGGGTGCCGTGCCCGCGGGCGATCGCGCGCCCCGACCGTCCATCACAACACCCGTCACGCTCGAGAGGTGCGTATGAACACATTGCAAACGTCCACCCCTGCTCGCCTGTGCTACTTGCACCTGGCGAGCAAAGACCCGCAACGGCAGATCGACTTCTATCAACGCATGATGGACATGCAGGGCCAGCCTCAAGCCGACGGCCACTGGCTACTCAGGGGGCCTAATCGCGCCATGCTGCTCTCCCCGGCCGAGCACAGCGGCCTGCTGGCGGCGGCGTATGACCTGGCGAGCCCAGAGAAACTTGCCACGCTGCACCGTCGCCTGCGCGAGCGCAACTGCACCACCGAAGACATCAGCTCGCCACTGCTCGCCCCGGGCGCCTTTGCAATACGCGATCCTCAAGGTCGCCAGACGATTTTTGGCGTATCCCAGGCGCACACTCATGCCACCCCACCCGGCATGCCCGGCCGCCTGCAGCATGTGGTATTCCAGACCACCGAGCTGGAAGCGATGATGGAGTTCTACGTCAACACCGTTGGCTTCACGGTGTCCGACAGCGTGGTCGACCAACAGAGTGGCCTGTTGATGGTGTGCTTCCTGCGTTCGGACGATGAGCACCATTCGCTGGCGTTCTTCCGCGGCTCGAAAAACGAGTGGGATCATCACTGTTACGAAACCAATGAATGGAATGACATTCGGGACTGGGGTGATCGCTTTGCCAAGGAGCGCATCAGCATTTTCTTTGGCCCCGGCCGTCATGGACCCGGCGACAACCTGTTCTTCATGGTGGTGGATGCCGATCGCAACCGGCTGGAGTTCTCGGCGGAGCTGCAAATCACCGAAGCGAGCGACCCTCCTGGCACTTGGCCGCAAGAAGAACACACCCTCAATTCCTGGGGGCGCGCGTGGATCAGAACCTGAGCCCGTCTTGCTCTGAAACCACGTGCCCCACTGACCCAAAGGTAAAACCATGACTGCCCAACGCCCAACCCCTTACGCCCTCAACGGCGACCAGTTCATCGACGGCACCTGGCACACTGGTCGTTCCTCAGCACAGCTGGACGATCGCAATCCTTTCAACGGCGAGACATTGCTCGAAATGCCCCTGGCCAGCATTGCCGACCTCGACGCGGCCTACGCAGCAGCACAACGCGCGCAAACCCCGTGGGCGCAGTTGCATCCAACCGCACGCGGCGCCCAGCTGGAAAAGCTCGTTCACATCATCCAGCAACGCAGCGAAGAGATCATCGACTGGCTGATTCGCGAGTCCGGCAGTACCCGTATCAAAGCGACCATGGAATGGCAATTCACCCTCAACCTGGTGCGTGAATGCATTGCGCTGCCCATGCAGGTGGAGGGGCGCATCCTGAGTAGCTACAAGCCCGGCGAGCAAAGCTTCGTGTTCCGTGAGCCGCTCGGGGTGATTGGGGTCATCAGCCCCTGGAACTTCCCCCTGTACTTGAGCATGCGTTCGGTGGTTCCGGCGTTGGCACTGGGCAATACCGTGGTCCTTAAACCGGCCAGCGACACGGCCGTGACCGGCGGCCTGCTGATTGCGCACCTGTTCGAAGAAGCGGGTTTTCCCGAGGGCACGCTCAATGTAGTAGTCGGCGCCGGCTCGGAAATCGGCGATGCCTTTGTGGGGCACCCCGTTCCCAGCCTGATCTCATTTACCGGGTCTACCGATGTCGGGCGCAATGTCGGGCGCATCGCCACCGGCGGCCAGCACATCAAGCGAGTCGCCCTGGAGCTTGGCGGCAACGCGCCGCTGGTGGTGCTCGATGATGCGGATATCGACCTTGCCGCGCATGCAGCAGTGGTCGGACGCTTCCTGCATCAGGGCCAGATCTGCATGAGCGTCAACCGGGTGATTGTGGACCGCTCGCTCTACGCCGACTTCACCGCGTTGGTGGTGGAACGCGTGCGCAACTTGAAAACCGGCAACCCGAACCTCGCCGATACCGTGATTGGCCCGGTGATCAACCGCAGCCAGTTGGACGGCTTGCTGCGCAAGGTCAATGCCGCCGACAGCGCGGGCCTGAAGAAACTGCACGGTGGTCCGGCGTCCGGGCTGGTGCTGCCGCCCCATGTATACGGGGATGTCCCTTTCGACCACGAACTGGCGCACGATGAAACCTTCGGGCCCTTGCTGCCAATATTGATCGCCGACAATGAGGCACATGCCCTGACCCTGGCCAACGCCAGCGAATATGGGCTGTCCAGCGCCGTGTTCAGTAAAGATATGGCCCGCGCTCTGAACTTTTCCCGTGGCATCGTGGCTGGGATGACGCACATTAACGACATCACTGTGGACGACCAGCCCAATGCCCCGTTCGGTGGCGAAAAGAACTCGGGGCTGGGACGCTTCAACGGTCACTATGCCCTGGACGAATTCACCCGTGCGCACTGGGTGACCTGGCAAGCCGGGAGCCACCACTACCCCTTCTAGGAGACAGGGTGGGCCAACCCGGTGTGGCCCACCCCATAACAATAAAAAGAGGCGAACCATGAGCAATCTAGCCTGCGTTTCTACCGATCAAGTGATGCGCTCCGACCGCCTGATGAAGTGGAAGGAGTTTATGAGTGACAACCTCGGCCGCACGCCGGAGTACATCAAGCGCCTCGAGTCCACCTACATCGAACCCTTGCACGATGCCGACTTCCAGGGCCGCCTGGAATACGGCGATCTTGGAAAACTGCGTTTTTGCCGCATGACCGCCAGCGCGCACCGCTACTCCCGTCACCTGAGCAAAGCAGTCGAGGCGCCCGATACGTCACGCATGTTGATTCTGCAAACCGCCGGCGTCAGTCATTTCCAGCAAGGCAAGCACAGCAACGCCCTGGCGCCCGACGAGTTGCTGGTGGTTGACTGCGCCCAGCCATTCAACGTCAGCAGCCCCCAAGGCTGTGAGCACTTCATCCTGTTGTTCAACGAAGGCGCCGGGCAGGCACTGGACGCTGACGACCTGCATATCAGCGCACGCAACGGGCTTGGGCGGATGTTGATGCACCTGATCGTTGACGCCTACAGCCAATACCCGCTGCTGAACAGCCAGTCGGCGGCGCTGGTCGGCGACAGTATCGTCGGGCTTTTGAACAATGCGCTGGGCAACAAGCAGGAAGAGAAGAAGCTCGAACACGACTTCCGTCACTACAAGCAGAACCGCCTCAAGCGCTATATCGAACTTCACCTGGCCGACCGCGACCTGAGCATCGAGCGCATCGCGTTTGCCGAACACTGTTCCGTGCGCAGTCTGCATCGGGCATTCCAGGACGAATTCGGTTGCAGTGTCAGCGAGTACATCTGGCAACGCCGCGTGGCGCGCTGCGCGCAAGACCTACGCAACCGTGACCTCAGCCATCGCTCGCTCACCGACATTGCTTACGCCTGGGGCTATGGCAGCAGCGCTCACTTCAGTCGCCATTTCAAGGCAGCATTCGGCATGCCGCCCAGGCTCTACCGTGAAACGGCCAGCGCCGCCCATTGAGCCAGATCGCGTTTCCCTAGGGAGCAACGCTGTGAGGCCCGAGCGCATAGCCCGCCAGAAAGGTATCCAGCGCACGGCTTACGGCTGCTCGCATTTTGCCGTTCCATCGGCCTGGGCCTGGAAGACATCGCACTGGCCAACGCCCTCTGACAGCTATGAGCCACGCGGACTTCATCATCATCGGCGCCGGCATTGCCGGTGCCGCACCCATGACTTTTTTGCACAACGCTCCTGTGTTTTTGAGCGTTTTGCTCTTATTTATGCGTGCCTATACTCGGTCCAGCCTCTCGGTGCACCCGAGGGGGTCAGTCCCCACAACAATAATTAAGGACACCGACCATGACCCAGTCCTTCCTGGCTGCCCGGGATTTTCTGCTCGCGCACCGCACCGACTACGCCACCGCCGCCCGCGACTTCCGCTGGCCGCAACTGGACGCCTTCAACTGGGCCCTGGATTACTTCGATGCCATGGCCGAGGGCAATGCCGCCGACGCGCTGTGGATCGTCGAAGAGGACGGCAGCGAGCAGCGCTACAGCTTCCAGCAACTGGCCGCGCGCTCCAACCAGGTCGCCAACCACCTGCGCGCCCTCGGTGTGCGGCGTGGCGAGCGCGTACTGCTGATGCTCGGTAACGATGTGGCGCTGTGGGAAACCATGCTGGCGGCCTTCAAGCTCGGCGCCGTGGTGATCCCCGCCACCGCCCTGCTCAACCCCGTTGACCTGCACGACCGCATCGAGCGGGGCCAGGTACGCCACCTGGTGGTCGGCGAGGCGCATGTCGGCAAGTTCGAGGGCCTGGGTGAGGGTTGCAGCCGCATTTGTGTGGGGGCGGCGCCTACTGGCTGGGTCGCGCACAGCGCCGCTTTCGAATACCCCGAGCGGTTCGAGGCCGAAGGTCGTACCTTGGCCACGGACCCGATGCTGCTGTATTTCACCTCCGGTACCACTTCAAAACCGAAAATGGTGCTGCACAGCCACCAGAGCTACCCGGTCGGCCATCTGTCTACGATGTACTGGATCGGCCTGCAACCCGGCGACCTGCACCTGAACATCTCCTCGCCGGGCTGGGCCAAGCATGCCTGGAGCTGCCTGTTCGCGCCGTGGAATGCCGGCGCCTGCATCTTTATCCATAACGTCGCGCGGTTCAGTGCCCAGGCGTTGCTCGGCGCGCTGGAGCAGTACCGGGTGACCAGTCTGTGCGCCCCGCCCACGGTGTGGCGCATGCTGATCCAGGAAGACCTGGCCAGCTACAAACCGCGCCTGAACCTGCGCGAACTGGTGGGTGCCGGTGAGCCGCTGAATCCGGAGATCATCGAGCAGATCCAACAGGCCTGGGGCCTGCCGCTGCGCGACGGCTTCGGCCAGTCGGAAACCACCGCCCTGGTCGGCAACACGCCGGGCCAGTTGCTCAAGCCAGGGTCCATGGGCCGCCCGTTGCCGGGCTACCAGGTGGCCCTGCTGGACGCCGACGGCGTGCCGGGCACCGAGGGTGAAGTCGCCCTGCCCCTTGAGGTGCGCCCACTGGGCCTGATGCTCGGCTACGAAGACAGCCCGGAGAAAACCGCCGAGGTAATGCGCGACGGTTACTACCGCACCGGCGACACCGCGCAGATCGACGCCGACGGCTACATCACCTTTGTCGGGCGCGCCGACGATGTGTTCAAGGCTTCCGACTACCGTATCAGCCCCTTCGAACTGGAGAGCGCACTGATCGAACACCCGGCGGTGATGGAGGTGGCCGTGGTGCCCAGCCCCGATCCGTTGCGCCTGGCGGTGCCCAAGGCGTTCCTGATCCTGGCCCACGACGCCCCTGGCAACGCCGAGCTGGCGCGGCACATTCTCGCCTTCGCCCGCGAGCACCTGGCGCCCTACAAGCGGGTGCGGCGGATCGAGTTTGTCAGTGAGTTGCCCAAGACCATTTCCGGGAAAATCCGCCGGGTTGAGTTGCGGCAGATGGAGGTGGTGCGGCGCCAGAGCGACACACGGGGTGAACAGGAGCACTTCGAAGAAGATTTCAGCTAAAAAAAACCCGGTGACGCAGGTCACCGGGCAAAACGAAGCGACCAGCTTCAGTAACGCGGTTTGACGGTCTTCCAATCCGGTTGATAACGCTGCATCTGCTTCACGTCGTCGCGCTGGCGAATGCCGCAGGTAAGGTACTGGTCATGCAGCTTGCCCAGTTGATCATGGTCCAGTTCCAGGCCCAGCCCCGGTGCGCGGGTAATCTTCACGCAGCCGTCGACGATCGGCAGTTTGCCGCCCTTGATCACTTCTTCGTCCGGTTCTTGCCACGGGTAGTGAGTGTCGCAGGCATAGTCGAGGTTGGGCACCGACGCGGCCACGTGGGCCATGGCCATCAGGCTGATGCCCAAGTGTGAGTTGGAGTGCATCGACACGCCCAGGCCAAAGGTCTGGCACATCTTCGCCAATACCTGGGTGTCGCGCAGGCCGCCCCAGTAGTGATGGTCGGCGAGTACGATCTGCACGCTGTTCAGGGCCACGCTGCGGCGGAACTCGTCAAAATCGGTGACCACCATGTTGGTCGCCAGGGGCAAGCCGGTGCGTGTGTGCAACTCGGCCATGCCTTCCAGGCCGGGGGTCGGGTCTTCGTAATACTGCAGGTCGTCGCCGAGCAGTTCGGCCATGCGGATCGAGGTTTCCAGGGACCAGTTGCCATTGGGGTCGATGCGCAGCGGCACGCCCGGGAAGGCCTTTTTCAAGGCCTTGATGCACGCCACTTCATGTTCAGGATCCAGCGCACCGGCCTTGAGCTTGATGCTTTTGAAGCCATAGGTTTCGATCATCCGCCGCGCCTGGGCGACGATCTGTACTTCGTTGAGGGCTTCGCCCCAGCTGTCGGGTTTATAGGGCGAGTCGATGTGCTCGGCGTACTTGAAGAACAGGTAGGCGCTGAACGGGATCTGGTCGCGGATCGCGCCGCCCAGCAGGTCCACCAGCGGCACATTCAATGAGTGCGCCTGCAGGTCGAGAAACGCCACCTCAAACGCCGAATAGGCATTGCTCACCGCCTTGCTCGCATGGGAACCGGGGGCCAGTTCGGCGCCGGCAATGCTCACAGGTTTGTGCGCCGCCACGGTGGCCTGCACGATGGCGCGCAGTTGGTTGAGGTTGAACGGATCGAGGCCGATCAGTTGGTCCTTGACCTGTTGCTGGATCGCCAGCGCCGGGGCATCGCCGTAGCTTTCGCCAAGGCCGATGTAGCCGGTGTCGCTCTCTATTTCGATGATCGAGCGCAGGGCAAAGGCTTCGTGGATACCGCTGGCGTTGAGCAGCGGCGGGTCGCGAAAGGCGATGGGGGTGACGGTGACTCGGACGATTTTCAAGAGGCGGCTCCCTGTGGGCCTGGACGCAAGGCGTGATGATGATTAGTCGGTTTGGAGGTGGGGGGCACACCGGGCCGTGGTGCGGTGCGCGCAAAAAACACCACCACCGCGGCCACCAGCGAGGTCGCGGCCAGGCCGTAGAGCCCGCCTTCAATCGAGCCGGTGGTCTGCTCCAGCAGGCCGAAGGTGGTGGGTGCAACAAACCCGCCGAGGTTGCCGACTGAGTTGATCAAGGCGATGACCGCCGCCGCGATGCGCGCATCCAGGTAACCCTGGGGGATCGGCCAGAACAGCGCGGAGGCAGCCTTGAAGCCAATCGCGGCAAAACAGATGGCGACAAACGCAAACACCGGCCCGCCCATGGTGGACATGAACATGCCGACGGCGGCGATCACGAGCATCAGCGCCACCCACGCCTGCTGGTGTTTCCACTTGCTTGCCAGGGCGGCGAACCCATACATGGCGACGATGGAAATCAACCACGGAATCGAGTTGAACAACCCCACCTGGAAGTCGCCCAGGTTGCCCATTTTCTTGATCATGCTCGGCAGCCAGAACGTGGCGCCGTAGATGGTCAGGGCAATGGAAAAGTAGATAAAGCAGAACAGCGCGATCTGCTTGTCGGCCAGCAGCTTGAACATCGACGGCCGCACGCTCTGGGTGGCTTCGCGGGCCGTTTGCTCAAGCGCGATGGCCGTCACCAGCGCGTGTTTTTCTTCGTCGCTGAGCCACTTGGCCTGATGGGGGTGAGACTGCAACCAGAACCACACAAACCCGCACAACACGACGGAGGCAAAGCCCTCGATCAGGAACATCCACTGCCAGCCATGCAGGCTCAAGCCGCTGACGTTGAGCAACGCCCCCGACACCGGCCCGGA
Organism: Pseudomonas sp. SJZ103; assembly: GCF_007828335.1. NCBI lineage: Bacteria > Pseudomonadati > Pseudomonadota > Gammaproteobacteria > Pseudomonadales > Pseudomonadaceae > Pseudomonas > Pseudomonas sp. SJZ103. The sequence goes on along the minus strand of NZ_VIUN01000007.1, from coordinate 264,857 downwards.
AATCACCGAAGCGATGGCCGAACCGCTGAGGAAAATCGCCATCGCCTTGCCGCGCTCGGCGGCCGGCAGCCATTGAGTGAAGTAGTAGATGATGCCGGGAAAAAAACCGGCTTCGGCCGCGCCAAGCACGAAGCGCAGGATATAGAAACTGGTCTCGCCTTTGACAAAGGCCATGGCCATCGCGGCCGCGCCCCAGGTGAACATGATGCGCGTCAACCAGGCCCGTGCGCCGTAGCGCTGCAGCAGCAGGTTGGACGGCACTTCGAAGATCGCGTAACCGATGAAAAACAGCCCGGCCCCCAAGCCATAGGCGGCGGCGCCAATGCCCAGGTCGGTCTCCAAATGGCTGCGCACAAAGCCGATATTGACCCGGTCGATGTAATTGACGATGAACATCACCACGAACAACGGCAGTACATGGCGCTTGACCTTGGCGGCTGCTCGGGCAAGCACGCGCGGGTCGGGCGAATTCTGGACGGTATCCAAGGGCAACTCCCAATCATTGTTTTTTTAGGGACGCTCCGATGATGGACGCCGGGGATTGTTCCCGTCTAATCTAACTTGGCATTCGATTGATACCTGGATTAGATCAATGTTCGAACTGACGCAACTGCGCTGCTTCACCACCGTAGCCACCGAGCTGAATTTTCGCCGCGCCGCTGAACGCCTGAACATGACCCAGCCGCCCCTCAGCCGGCAGATCCAATTACTGGAACATCACCTCGGCGTGGAGCTGTTTACCCGCACCACCCGCAGCGTTGCGCTCACTGCCGCGGGGCGGGCGTTTTTTATCGAGGCCCAGAACCTGCTGGAACGGGCCCAGCAGGCGGCCGTAACCGCACGGCGCTTTGCCGAGGGCGATATCGGCACGGTGAATATCAGCTTCGTCGGCAGCGCGGTGTATGAGTTTTTGCCCAGGGTCATTGCCGAGGCACGGCTCAAGCAGCCCCAGGTCAGGATCGACCTCTCGGAGATGAACACCTACCAGCAATACGAAGCCCTGCGTGCACGCCGCATCGACCTTGGCATCGTCCGCGCGCCCCTGCTGGAGCCCGGTTATGCCACCGAGTGCCTGGTGCGCGAGCCTTTCGTGCTGGCGGTGCCGAGCAGCCATCGACTGGCCAGCGCCGACAACGTCAGTGTCCACGACCTCGACGCCCAGCCCTTCCTGATGTACGCCCATTCGGCCTACCCGCCATTCAACGAACTGCTCACCGGCCTGCTGCGCTCGGCCCGTGTCGCCCCCGAATATGTGCAGTGGCTGGGCTCGTCCCTGACCATCCTGGCCCTGGTCAACGCCGGCATGGGCTTGGCGTTGGTACCGCGTTGCGCCAGCAGCGTGGTGTTCAAGAACGTGGTGTTTCGCGATATCGACCTGGGCGAAGGCGCACAGAGTGAACTGCACTTGATCTGGCGCGAGAACAATGACAACCCGGCATTCGCGATGTTGCTGGAGGGGATTCGCAGTGCGGTGCGTGACGGGTGGGCGGACTAATGGAACAGGCCTCGTCGAAATCAAAGCCTTGCTGCAATCCATCCATCGCCACCAAACAACTGTGGGAGGGGGCTTGCTCCCGATAGCGGAGTGTCAGTCACTGTAGAGGTCGACTGACCCACCGCCGTCGGAGCAGGCCGCCCTCGCCTCACGCCACTTTGAAACGATTGACCAGATCCTGCTGGTGCTCGGCCAGGCGCGCCAGTTCCTGGCTGGTGATTGCGGTTTGCTCGGCGCCGGCACTGACTTGGATGACCAGGTCGTTGATCTCGTTGACGTTACGGTTGATGTCTTCTGAAACCGCGCTCTGCTCTTCAGCCGCCGAAGCAATCTGCAGGTTGCGATCACTGATGCTGGCCACACCTTCGGCGATTTCCAACAGCAACTCACCCGCACGTTCGACCTTGCGCGCGCCGTCCTGGGCCTTGCCCAAGGTCTCCTGCATGGACGAGCTCGCGCGATCGGAACCACTTTGCAGGTTGCTGATCATCTGCTGAATGTTCCCCGTGGACTCCTGGGTCTTCTGCGCAAGTACCCGCACCTCGGAGGCCACCACGGCAAATCCGCGCCCATGATCCCCGGCCCGCGCCGCTTCGATGGCCGCGTTCAAGGCCAGCAGGTTGGTTTGCTCGGCAATGCCACGAATGACGTCCAGCACGGAGGAAATCCCATCGCTTTCCTGTTTGAGTTCATCAATGATCAGCGCCGTGTCCTCGGCCTGCCCCGAGAGCTGGCGGATCAGGGTGATGGTGCCTTCGATCTCGGTGCGCCCTTGGGTGGTGCTGGTATTGACCCGTTGCGACAGTTGCGCCGCATCGTTGGTGCTGTGCGCCACCTCGCGCACGGTGGCGCTCATTTGGTTGATCGCCGTGGCCACCAGCTCGGTGCTTTGACGCTGTTGCTCGACGCTCTGGCTGGTCTGCATCGTCACGGCCGAGGACTCCTCAGCCGCCGTTGCAACCTGTGCGGTGGCGTTGCCGATTTCCTGCACCACGCCACTGATTTCTTGCGCCATGCGGTTGAGGTTGCGCGAGATCTGACCGAACTCGTCTTTGCTCTCATAGGTCGCCCGCGCGGTGAGATCGCGTGCTGCCAGGTCGTTGAGCACGCGGTTCAGGTCGCGCACCGCCGAATCGATCATGCGGATGATCAGCCAGGACAATACCGCCACTGCCAACAGGGCCACGATCACTGCGCCGACAGTCAGCCACAGGGCGCGGCGGGCGTCATCCCGCTCGTGCATCGCCAGGCTGCTGACACTCTGGCCCAAGGCTTCCTCGACTTGGCTCATCAGGTCAATGCGCTGGGTGGAGGTTTCAAACCAGGCTTCGGGTTTGATCCCCAGGGCCTGGCCCATCGGCACCTCAAACGCCAGGCGCTGCAACTTGCCGACCTCGACGGCGGCAGGTTGCTGCATTTGCGTATCGAACTGCGCCAGCGAGGCCGCGGGCGCCTTGCGCCGGAACGCATCGTAGTAGGCGCCGAACTCGCCCAGGTTGCGGCTGAAGCGCGACAACAGCGCCTCATCGAAATGCCCTTGGCTGAAGACCAGGCCCAGCACCACGCGCTCGCGCCCGGCCCGCTCTTTCATCTCGATAAATTGATTCAGTGCCCCCAGCGCGTAGACGATGGTCGCGTTGTTGACGCTCGCTTCCAGGGAATGGGTGTAACCGGTCAGCACTTGAATGATCTCGGTATAACGCGCGCCGGATTCGGTGCTGTTGATGCTCAGTTTATCGACCTGCCCACGCATGGCCGGCAGCTGGTCCAGGGCCCGCAGGACGTCGTCCAGGTTCGCACTGCCGGAGGTGGACAAACCGCGCACCACCTCGACGGCTGCGCTGGAGTCCCTGCGCATCTGCACCATCCGATCACCCATGGACTTGCCGCCGCTGCCCAGGAACACGCCACTGGCACCGCGCTCGCGCTGCAACGTAGTAATCAGTTGGCTCAACTTCTGGGCGGTGGCGCTGGCCATCACCGTGGTGTTCATGTCACGCAGCGTTTTGTAGTTGTCCACCACAAACACGCCGGCCAGGGTCAGGAACCCGAGCATGGGCAGCAGCAGTATCAACAACAGTTTCAGACGCAGCGGAGCGTTCTTAAGCATTTCCCTAAAGCCTCATGTCCATGGATCAGACTGGCGCCTGTCACGCCAAGATAGTGGCGCCATAATATCACCCATGAAAACGGCGCTACCGCTCTCGGACGGCCATCTGGAGCCAATAGGGGTTTGTACTGACCCAGATCAATAAACGATCACACATCAATCGGGTTCGGGTCCCTATGTTGATCGGCCACCTCAATTGACTGACTCAATCCTCTTGAATACTTGCCTGATCCTCCGAATGTTCGGTTTTTTCGTAGATGGCCCTTGTGCCCTGATCTAGAGTTCGACAATGGGCGCCCATCGCCTTTCTTATAAGAACCACGCCATACCAACCGATGATCAGCAGGTGAGTCAGCCATGGAATTACGCATCAACCAAAAGGCCTATCAGGTCGACGCCGACGCGGACACGCCGTTGCTGTGGGTGATCCGCGATGACCTGGGGCTGACCGGCACCAAGTATGGCTGCGGCCTGGCCCAATGCGGCGCGTGCTCGGTGCTGGTGGACGGCAATGTCGTGCGTTCGTGCGTCACGCCGGTGGCCGGGGTGGTCGGGCGTGAAATCACCACCATCGAGGCCATCGAAGCCGATGAAGTCGGCAAGCGGGTGGTCAGTGCCTGGGTCGAGCATCAGGTGGCGCAATGCGGTTACTGCCAGTCCGGGCAGGTGATGGCGGCCACCGCGCTGCTCAAGCACACCCCCGCGCCCACCAATGCGCAGATCGACGCGGCCATGGTCAACCTGTGCCGCTGCGGCACCTACAACGCCATCCACGCCGCCATGCATGACCTGGCCGCCGGGAAGGAGAGCGCCTGATGAACACGCCATCCGTCATCCCTGGCATCACCCTGGGCGAGCCGATCAACCTGTCGCGTCGACGCTTCCTGGCCAGTACGGCCGTGGGTGCGCTGGTCATCGGTTTCGGCCTGCCGCTGGGCTCGGCGCGGGTACAGGCCGCCAGTGCCGCAGAACGCGGCACCCAGGTGCCCGCGTTCCTGGAGATTCGCCCGGACGGTACGGTGCGCCTGCTCAGCCCCTTTATGGAAGGCGGCCAAGGCACCCATACCGCCATGGCGCAGATCGTCGGCGAAGAACTGGATGCCGACCCCGCAACCTTTATCGTCGAAGCCGCGCCACCCGGTGAGGCCTACGTGGTGATGGACAACGGCATGCGCATCACCGGCGGCAGCATGTCGGTGCGCATGAGCTACCCGGTCATGCGCCGCCTGGGCGCCCTCGCCCGCGCCATGCTGTTGCAGGCCGGTGCCGAGCAGCTCGGTGTGCCGGTGGCCCAACTGACCACCCAACCCGGCCGTGTGGTCCACGCCGCGTCCGGCCGCTCCCTGGGTTACGGCGAGTTGGCCGGCCGTGCGCTGGACATGCCGGTGCCCGACCCGGCCAGCATCACTCTGCGCGACCCGAGCCAGTTCCGCTGGATCGGCAAGCCGGTCAAGCGCCTGGATGCCTATGACAAATCCACCGGCAAGGCGCAGTACAGCATCGACATGAAGGTCGACGGCATGCTCCACGCCGCCGTGCAGCACGCGCCGCGCCTGGGCATGACCGTGGGCAGCCTGCGTAACCAATCGCACGTCGAAGCCATGAAAGGCGTGCACTCGGTGCATATGCTGCCCGGTGCGGTGGCCGTGGTGGCCGAACGCTGGTGGCACGCCAAGCGTGCGGTGGAGGCGATCCAGGTCGACTGGCAGGAACCGACGGCCGACTCAACAGTGCGCGGTATGCCTGCGGATTTCTCCAGCGACGGCTTTCGCGATTTTCTCGCGGCCCAGCAAGGTCCGGCCCGTGACGACGAGAACGAAGGCGATGTGGCCGGCGCGTTGAAAAACGCCAAGACCCAGGTCGAGGCCACCTACCACAACCAATACCTCAACCATGCCCAGCTGGAACCACCGTCAGCCCTGGCGCGCTTCAACCCCGACGGTTCGCTGGAGATCTGGCTGCCCAACCAGGCGCCCGATATGTTCCGCGCCGACATCGCCAAGCGCGCCGGGCTCGACCCCGCGCAGGTGACCCTGCACTCGCCGCTGCTGGGCGGTTTTTTTGGCCGGCACTTCCTGTATGACTCGGCCAGCCCTTACCCGCAAGCCATTGCATTGGCCAAGGCGGTGGGCCGTCCGATCAAGCTGATCTGGAGCCGTGAGGAAGAGTTCCTGCGCGACGTGTTGCGCCCGGTCGCCGTGGTCAAGTTCCGCGCCGCACTGGACGCCGACGGCCTGCCGGTGGCGATCGAAGCGGTGAGCGCCACCGAAGGCCCTACCGAGGCCATCGCCGGCAAGCAGGGCGAAAAACTCGACCCCACCGCCCTTGAAGGCCTGTCGGGCAAGAGCTACGCCATCCCCAACAAACGCATCGCGCAGATCTACGTCAAGGGCCCGGCCATGCTCGGTTACTGGCGTTCGGTGGGCAATTCGCTGAATGACTTCTTCTACGAAGCGTTCCTCGATGAGCTGGCGGACAAAGGCAGCCGCGATCCCTATGAGCTGCGCCTGCACCTGCTGCGTGACAACCCACGGCTGACCACCCTGCTCAAGGCCGTGGGCGAGTTGTCCGGTGGCTGGAAGCGTGGCCCCTACACCGCCGAAGACGGCACCCGGCGCGCCCGTGGCGTGGCCATGGCCTCGCCGTTTGGCTCCCACGCGGCGGTGATCGCCGAAGTCTCGCTTGAAAACGGCCAGGTCAGGGTCCACCACATCTGGGAAGCCATCGACCCCGGCAGCATCGTCAACCCGGCGATTGTGCAAGCCCAGGTCAATGGCGCGGTGGCCCTGGGCTTATCGCAAACCCTGTTGGAGGAAGCGGTGTACGTGGACGGTAAGCCACGGGCGCGCAACTACGACCTTTACCCAATCCTGCCGCCCTCACGGATGGCGCAGGTGCACGTAAAGATCGTCGAGAGTGGCGAGAAGATGGGCGGCATCGGTGAGCCTCCGCTCCCCGCTGTGGCGCCGGCCGTGGTCAATGCGGTAGCGCAGTTGACCGGCCAGCGTGTTCGCAGCCTGCCATTAAGCCGACACACCTTCAGCTAACCGAGCGAGACCGCCCATGAACAACCGTCGATTCGCAAGAACCGCAGGCTGGCTGGTGCTGCCCTGCCTGGTCGCCGCCGGCGTGCTGGCCTGGTATGTCACCCGCCAGCCCGCCACCCCGTTTGAGCAGGAACAGGCCGCCAGCGTCGACCCCGCACAGGTCAGTCGCGGCGAGTATGTCGCCCGCCTCAGCGACTGCGTTGCCTGCCACAGCCTGCCTGGCAAGGCGCCGTTCGCGGGAGGCCTGGAAATGGCCACGCCGCTGGGCGCCATTCACGCCACCAACATCACCCCGGACCGCACCCACGGTATCGGCACCTACAGCCTCGCCGACTTCGACCGTGCAGTGCGCCACGGCGTCGCACCGGGCGGGCGCCGGCTCTATCCGGCGATGCCCTACCCGTCTTACGCCAAGCTCAGCGACGACGATATACGCGCGATGTATGCGTTCTTCATGAAAGGCATACAACCGGCCAACGAGCCCAACATCCCCAGCGACATTCCCTGGCCGCTCAATCTGCGCTGGCCCATCGCCCTGTGGAACGGCCTCTTCGCGCCGACCGCCACTTACGCGGCCAAACCCAACCAGGACGCGCTGTGGAACCGTGGCGCCTACATCGTCCAAGGCCCTGGCCACTGCGGCAGCTGCCACACGCCGCGCGGCCTGGCCTTCAACGAAAAAGCCCTGGACGAGTCCGGCAAGCCGTTCCTCGCCGGCGCCCTGCTTGACGGCTGGTACGCTCCGAGTCTGCGCCAGGACCCGAACACCGGTCTGGGGCGCTGGAGCGAGGCGCAGATCGTGCAGTTCCTCAAGACCGGGCGCAATGCCCACGCGGTGGTCTACGGCTCGATGACCGAAGCCTTCAACAACTCCACGCAGTTCATGGCCGACGACGACCTGGCCGCCATCGCCCGTTACCTCAAGTCACTGCCCGGCGACCCACAGCGTGACGGCCCAGCCTGGCAGTACGCGGCCGCCGACACACGCCAGGACGCCCCCGGCGCCCACACCTACGCGACCCGCTGCGCCTCCTGCCATGGCCTTGACGGCAAGGGCCAACCCGAATGGATGCCACCCCTGGCCGGCGCCACCTCGGCATTGGCCAAGGAAAGCGCCTCGGCGATCAACATCACCCTCAACGGCTCACAACGGGTAGTGGCCGCCGGCGTCCCGGACGCCTACCGCATGCCGGCGTTTCGTGAGCAACTGTCCGACGCGGAAATCGCCCAGGTACTGACCTACGTGCGCAGCACCTGGGGCAACCACGGTGATGCGGTCGATGCCAAGGCCGTCGGCAAGCTGCGCGGGCATACCGACCCGGCCAGCAGCAGTCCGATTATTTTGCATATGCGTTGAAGGTAGCGTCCCGACCTTTTCCCCGGCGTGGGCAGTGAAATGAGCATGCCGGGGAATAAGGGTTGATGTGAACAAACTTAGTATTGATCCGGCCCCGCGAACGTTGATCTGTCCGATTACTCGCCTATTCAAGCTCGCCTCTTCCGACAATCAAAACAGAATCCTTCTACGTAACGGATTAACCATTACGCACGGAAATATGTTGGCAACCTCAGCAAGATCGAGACCCAACTGACCGAGCGGAACATGGCAAATTCACACTACCGCTATTTATGGCTGGCCATCTTCCTGACTGACGGTTCCTTCAACCGCTTTTTCATACATATAAAGTATGCATAATGAAGATGTTCAGGATTCAATACGATGAGGCAAAAAACATCGCCAATCAGCAGAAGCACAAGGGCATAAGCCTGGCGGACGCAGAACCGGTGTTCAACGATGAGATCGCCCTGACGATACAAGACCACGATCACGATGAAGAGCGCTGGGTGACCATGGGCACTGACGCGAGGGGACGAATTTTGGTAGTGACATACACTTACCGCGATCCGAATTTCGTACGCGTTATCAGCGCCAGGCTCGCATCAAAAAATGAACGGCGCCGTTATCTGGAGGCTTGAACAATGAAAGACGAATACGATTTCACCCACAGCAAACGCGGTGCTGTCGCCAGCAACAAGGGCAAGACCCGCATCACCATCATGCTTGACGATGCGGTAATCGATGCCGCCCGTGAACGCGCAGAAAGCGCCGGTACGGGCTATCAAACCGTGATCAACAATCTGTTGCGTCAGGCGTTGATTTCGCAACAAGCACACAATCTGGCGCCCGCCCCAAAGAAGCGGGCTAAAACCCTGCAAGTTATCAACAATGGCATTAGCCTTTCTGAGGTTGAAGCACTGGAACAACAACTCATCGCTGTCGCTGGCGAGTTGAATCGCGTGCTGGGCACAGCCAAACCGGCCGATTGACCAAGGCTTTCTGAGACCTGCCCCAACTCCCGCTTGAGTGGCTAACGGTCCAGCGCCCCATCCCAGCGGGCAATGAACAGGGTGGCCACGCCGTTGCCGATCACATTGATCAGTGCGCCGCCTTCGGAGATAAACCGGTAGACGCCCAGTACCAGCACCAAGCCTGCTGCCGGTATCACATAGATCGAGCCGAGGGTGCGGCCCGCACCCCGAACTAATTTGAACGAACCCCCACGTTTATCCATCAACACTGAAGGACCTATCAGACACGAGAACGGCTTGTGTCGCTCCTACGCGAGCTACGACCCCGGCGGCCTTGATCAGGCCCCTGCACTCTTCGCTCGCACATGACGACCTTGGGGTGAAGGCCATGGCAGCAAACATGCGTGAAGCGTCGAAACAAACCGACTGGGAAGCAGAGCTGGCCAGGAACACCGAGCTGTTCTACGAGGCAGACCGCCTGGAAACGCAGGCCTACGCCATCATTGGCAGCAGCCTGGCTGATGCCGGCGCGTGGTTGCGTTTTACCGAGGCAAAACAGGTGGCGGACGCTAAGCGCACCGAGGCCTATCAGGACCTGATGCGCATTCGTCGCGATATGGAAGCTGAACGCTCCGACTGAGGTGGCCGACTTGGGCTACGGTCGTCGCGCAGCCGCGTAGAGTACGCCAAGGGTGGCCTTTGCATGGGTCTTCAGAGTGCCTCAGGCAGAAAAAACCTCCGCGCACCCTGTGTTGTTGTTTTGTGCCGGACCGGCTGCTGTCGAACAAGCTGCGCCTGAACCTGGGCGACGGCATCCAGCACCCGCTGTGCCCAGTTCTCGTCCTGGGGGTCCACCACTACCACGCGAAAACCATGGTCATGGCCTTCACTGCGCACGCCTTCGGAGTCATCCACATGCAGGTCGATGTCGAAGGCCGGCGGGAATTTAGAGGGTGCGTTCGACAGGCCGTGCGCCGTCAGCGCATGGTTGTGCAGCACGCTGTTGACCACGCCGTCGACGCGGATGCCGTAGAGCATCAGCCAGCGGCGGATATAGGACGGCGTGCGACCGGACGAGGTGTAGACCCAGATGCTGCAGCCCTGGCGGCGTAGTTCGCGGGTCAGGGACCGTGTGCCGATCCGCAAGGGCTCACCCAGCCAACGGTGCACGCAGGCCGGCAGCCGGCTCGGCTCGACGTCGCAGTGGTGGAGCTGGCAAGCCAACGTGTCGTCGATATCGAACGAAATGCGGATGCGCGGCCGCTTGACCAGCTGCATCGGGAGCACGCGCTGGAGCGCCTGCCCTGCCCTGGCTAACAGGGAATAACCGCTCATCAATGGCCCCCTTGATAGACGGGCAAGGACTGATCTTTAAGAAAAAACTTCATCGGATCCGGCGCCTGTTCTTCCAGGAAGGCGGCGTATTTTTTCTTGATCTTGGGCAATTCGTACAACGCCTTGACTCCATGTTTGGCTGAGTTGCGGATGACCGACGAGGGGTTGAAATAGCCCTCGGCGTTCTCCAGCGTCAGCACGAACGGCGGCAAGCCTGCACGCATCAGCAAATAGCTGACGATCAGGGAGCCACTGCGGTTGTTGCCTTCAATGAACAACTGCGGCTTGCTGAGGATGCGTACATACACCCCGGCTGCACGCTTCCAGACTGATTCACTGCGGTACGCGCAGTACCAGTTGTACAAGTCCTTGATGCCGCCCTCGACGTTGTTGAAGAAGTGTTCCTCGGTCGCCGCCAGGTGCTGGGCGTATTCCAGGCGGCGCGCCGGGTCGCTGCCACAGAGTACGGTGGCGTTGATCTCCAGCATCAGGTTCAGTTGCTGAAGGTCAAACAGGTCGACGCCCCGCGCCACATAGTCATCAATCAGCGCGTAGCCTTCAAGCACGTTGTGCAGCACTTCGTCGGTCAACGGATCGCGCGGCTCGGTAAAGTCCCGGCTGAGCTCGGCAAAGCGCTGTTGCACCTCACGCAGTGCGCGTTCAATCGCGGGCAAATCAAGGCGTCGTGTTGCAGGCATTGGCATTCCCATAAGCAGTTGAAAATACGGGAGCATCCGAGCTCCCGCAGGGGCATCAGCTGAACTTGCCGCTGATGTAGTCCCCGGTCATTTGTTCACGCGGGTTCTCGAAGATCTGCGCCGTCGGGCCCATCTCCACCAGGTAGCCGGTGCGCGTGCCCTGGGAAATATCCACCGAGAAAAACGCCGTGGTGTCGGCCACACGGATCGCCTGCTGCATGTTGTGGGTCACCAGGGCGATGGTGTAGTCCTTCTTCAGCTCGACCATCAATTCCTCGACCCGGCGCGTGGCGATCGGGTCAAGCGCCGAGCAGGGTTCATCGAGCAACAGCACTTCCGGCTCGGTGGCGATGGCGCGGGCGATGCACAGGCGTTGCTGCTGGCCACCAGACAGCGACAGGCCGCTGACCTTGAGCTTGTCCTTGACCTCATCCCACAGCGCAGCGCCTTGCAGGGCGTGCTTGACGCGGTCGCCCAGGTCGCCTTTGTAGCGGTTCAGGCGCAGGCCGAAAGCGACGTTGTCGAAGATGCTCATCGAGAACGGGTTCGGCTGCTGGAACACCATGCCGATATAGCGGCGCACGACCACCGGGTCCACGCCCTTGCCATAGACGTCCTGGCCGAGGAAGTGCACATGGCCCTCGAAACGGAAGCCCTTGACCAGGTCGTTCATGCGGTTGAGGCTACGCAGCACGGTACTTTTACCGCAGCCGGAAGGCCCGATGAAGCCGGTGATCTTGTTCTTTTCGATCGGCACATGGCTGCCACGCACGGCCATGAAGTTGCCGTAGAAGATCTTGTCCAGCTTGCAGTCCATGACCACAGGCGCCTGGGTGACAAACGGAGCGGCTATTTGCGCAGTTGATACGTTCAAGATTCAGATGCTCCCGTTTTCAATACTTTGGCTTGCCGAAGATACGGCTCACGATATTCACGACCAGCACGATCATTACCAGTACCAGCGACGCCGCCCATGCGAGTTCAAGCTGGTTGTCGAAGGGCATGCCGGAGAAGTTGTAGATGAGCACGGCCAGCGAGGCCGTCGGGTTCATCACCGCCAGGCTGCCGTCGTGGTAGATCCAGTAGTTGCTGAACAGCGCGGTAAACAACAGCGGCGCGGTTTCGCCTGCGGCGCGGGCCACGGCGAGCATCACGCCGGTGAGGATTGCCGGCAGGCCGGTGGGCAGGACGATTTTCCAGATCACCTGGGAGCGGGTGCAGCCCATGCCGTAGGCGGCGTCCTTCATGATCTTGGGCACCATGCGCATCGACTCTTCAGCCGTCAGCACCACGATCGGCAGCATCAATACCGCCAGCGCCACACCACCGGCCGGGGCCGAGTAGGTGCCGGTGGTCATCACCACCAGGGCGTAGGCGAATACACCCGCCAGGATGGAAGGCAGGCCAGTGAGCATCTTCGCGGCAAAACGCGCGGCGTTCGCCAGCTTGCTGTCCGGCCCCAGTTCGGCGAGGAAGATCGCCGCCATGATGCCGACCGGCACGGCGATGGCAGCGGCAATGCCGACCATCACGAAGGTACCGGCCATCGCGTTGCCGAAACCGCCGCCGGTCTCGAAACCGGTGGGTGGCAGCTCGGTGAACACTTCAAGGCTCAGGCGCGCACCGCCGCGGGTGATGAGCATGTAGAGCACGGAAATCAGCGGTACGCTGGCCAGCAGCGCGCCCGCCCAGACCAGGGTGGTCAACACCAGGCTGCGCAGGGCACGGCCTTCGAACCGGCGCTGCAGGCTGGGCAGTGCGCCTGCGGGGGACGTCAGGTCGGTTGCAGCAGTGAGATCAGTCATCACTTATTACCCCGTTGGGCGTACATCATGATCATGGAGCCGAAGATGTTCACGATCAGCGTGATCAACATCAGCACCAGTGCGGCGTACATCAATACTTCGATCTCGTTCGGCCCGGCTTCAGGGAAGTTCAGCGCCAGCAAGGCTGCCAGGGTGTTGGCCGGTGCGAACAGCGACAGCGAGATGTTGTTGGCGTTGCCCACCAGCATGGCCAGGGCCATGGTTTCACCGAGTGCGCGGCCCAGGCCCAGCACCAGGGAACCGAAGATGCCGGTGGCGGCGGACGGCACCATCACCTTGAGAATCGCCTCCCAGTGGGTGGTACCCATGCCGTAGGCGGCTTGCTTGGTTTTCATCGGCACGGCGGTGAGCGCATCCTGCGACACGGCGGCGATAGTCGGCAGAATCATGATGGCCAGTACCAGCGCCGCCGGGAGCAACCCCGGGCCGCTCAGGGACGTGCCGAAAAAGGGGATCCAGCCAAGTTCAGTGTTCAACCATGCGGTCAACGGCCGAATCGCCGGGATGACCACGTAAATGCCCCAGAGGCCGTAAACGACGCTGGGGATGGCCGCGAGCAGTTCGACGATGGTACGAAACACCGCCGCCAGCTTCGCCGGCAAAAAATCCTGGGTGAGAAAAATCGCCATGCTGACGCCGAAGACGCCTGCGATCAGCAACGCGATAAAAGCACTGTAGAGCGTGCCCCAGATGGCCGGCAGAATGCCGTACTTGCCTTGGTTGACATCCCAGACGCTGCCGAGCAGCACGTCAAACCCGTGCTTTTCCATGCCTGGCAGGGCCTTGCGGCCGACTTCGAACACCAGGGCAAACACCAACGCCAGCACCAGAACCACGCCTATTCGCGCAAGCGCACGGAAGGTGCGGTCAACCAGGAAATCCTTCGTAGAAGGTGGCTGGCAGGCAGAATCCGGGTTACCCGGTACGACAAACGGTGAGTTCATTGGCTAATTCCGGAACAGGGGGGTAACTCTCCCGGCAAGGCTGACAGCACCCGCCGAGAGAGGCCTCACGAGCGTTACTGGATGTTGGCAGACGCTTTGCGAACCTGATCGACCACCGATGGCGGCAGCGGGATATAGCCCATCGAGTCGGCGATTTTCTGACCTTCGGTCAGGCTGTACTCGACCATTTCACGCATGGCCTTGGCCTTGGCCGGGTTGCCGTTGTCCTTGCGGAAGATCATCCAGGTGTAGGAGGTGATCGGGTAGGACTTGGCACCGTCCGGATCCGGCAGCCAGGCCACCAGGCTTTCCGGCATCTTCACCGCCGCCAGTGCTTCGGCACCGCTTTCGGCGTTAGGTACCACGTACTTGCCAGCCTTGTTTTGCAACTGGGCAAAGTCAACCTTGGCCAGCTTGGCGAAGCCGTATTCGATGTAGCCAATCGCGCCTGGGGTCTGGCGTACGGTGGCGGTCACACCATCGTTCTTCGGCGATTTGATGAATTTGTCGCTGGCTGGCCAGTTGACGGTGTTGCCTTCACCCAAGTCCTTCTGGAACTGTGGGTTGATGGCCGACAAGTGCTTGGTGAACACTGCAGTGGTACCGCTGGAGTCTGCACGCACGACCACGGTGATCGGCATATCCGGCAGTTTCAGGCCAGGGTTGGCGGCGACGATCTGCGGATCGTTCCACTTGGTGACCTTGCCCAGGAAGATGTTGGAGTACACATCGCGTGGCAGCTTAAGTTCTTTAGGATTGCCTGGCAGGTTGAACGCCAGCACGATTTCGCCTGCGGTCATCGGCAGCAACTGCACGCCTTCGGCGACCTTGGCGATGTCTTCATCTTTCATGGCCGAGTCACTGGCGGCGAAGTCCACGGTTTTGTTCAGGAAGTCCTGTACACCCGCGCCACTGCCTTTGGACTGGTAGTCAACCGTGACGCCTTCGGTCTTCTTGCTGAAATCCTTGAACCAGGTGAGGTAGATCGGCGCCGGGAAGCTGGCGCCAGAACCTGTCAGACGGACGTTCTCGGCAGCAAATACCGAGGTGGCACTTAGAGAAACCGCAACGGCGAGTGCAGCAGACTTCATCAGACGTTTCATTCAGGGAAATCCTTGTGATTACGGGCTCCCGGCACTTTGCAGCAGCTTTGTTACGCTTTTATGAAAATTGAGTGGCAAACCGCTATTTCTTCCCGCCTTTCCGCCACTGCCATGCATTTCGATGTAATTGGTTGGTAACAAAATGCGACTAAGACTTTGCCATCTCCCCCCCACGACGCGAGTGCCTCCCATGTCTGCAGTAGACGACGCCTTGATCCAGCGCATCCACCGAGAGCTGCTGGATCACAGTGACGAAGAGCTGGAACTGGAATTGTCCGAAGACGGGCACGACCTGAATGCGCTGTTCGATGAGCACGTCGAGGAAAGCCCGGAAAAGGCCGCGCGCAGGATTTATTTCAGCGAGCTGTTTCGCCTGCAAGGCGAACTGGTGAAGCTACAAAGCTGGGTGGTCAAGACCGGCGCCAAAGTGGTGATCCTGTTCGAGGGCCGCGATGCCGCCGGCAAAGGCGGTGTGATCAAGCGCATTACCCAGCGCCTCAACCCGCGGGTCTGCCGCGTCGCCGCCCTGCCCGCCCCCAACGACCGCGAACAGACGCAGTGGTACTTCCAGCGTTATGTCTCGCACCTGCCGGCCGCCGGTGAAATCGTGCTGTTCGACCGCAGCTGGTACAACCGCGCCGGCGTCGAACAAGTCATGGGCTTTTGCAACGAAGACCAGTACGAAGAGTTCTTCCGCACCGTGCCGGAGTTCGAACGCATGCTCGCCCGCTCCGGCATCCAGTTGATCAAGTACTGGTTCTCCATTTCCGACCAGGAACAGCACCTGCGCTTTCTCAGCCGCATTCATGACCCGCTCAAGCAATGGAAACTCAGCCCCATGGACCTGGAGTCGCGTCGGCGCTGGGAGGCTTATACCAAGGCCAAGGAAGTCATGCTCGAGCGCACCCACATCGCCGAAGCGCCATGGTGGGTGGTGCAGGCCGATGATAAAAAGAAAGCCCGACTCAACTGCATCCACCACCTGCTCGGGCAGATGCCTTATGAGGAAGTGGAACTGCCGGTGATCGAGCTGCCGCAACGGGTCAGGCAGGAGGACTACTCGCGCAGCCCGACGCCGGTGGAAATCATCGTGCCGCAGGTCTATTAACGCAGGACGCAATAGATTCCGCAGTGGTGAGCGGGCTTGCCCGCTCACTACAAGGGTCCATTCGTCATAACGTTTACGCTTACGGCGCCGGCTCCACATCCTTGAACACCAGCCCTTGGCTATCGCTGACCTGCCATGGATTGGCACCGCCGGTCTGGCTGAAGACCACGTGGTCGAAGCGTGAGTCTTTCAGTCCATCAATACGCGCCTTGGCTGCGCCGCGAAAGCGCACACGCTCGAACACCAGGCCCTGATGGTAGGCGTTGTGCAAGGCATCACCCTTGACCTCGATCGCCGCCCCTTGGGCATTCTCGACGCTCACGTCGCTCACCCGAATGTCCTTGAACTGCCCCGCTATCGTTGAGCGCTGATAGTCGAGCTTGGCGTTCGGGTCGTTGTAGTCGAGGGTAAAAATGAACGCCTGCTTGACGGTGTTGCGGATCGCCGAGTCGCGGAATGTCACGTTGCGCGCGCCGCCGCCCATGAAGTTGGTGCTCTTCATGCGCAACCCGGCATCGGTGCCGTCCGACACGTTGTCTTCGGCCAGGATGTTCTGGATCCAGGCGCCGGTATGGCTGCCGGCGACCACCATGCCATGGCCCTTGCGGAAGTAGTTGTTGAAGATCCACGCATCTTCCTGCGGCGGCTGATGCACGGCATCGGCACCGGTGCCGGCAGCGAAGTTCACGCAGTCATCACCGGTGTCGAAGAAGTTGTTGAACACCATCGCCCCCTTGCTGTTGGCGAACTCGATGCCGTCGCCGTTGTTGGCGTCGTAGGTCTTGTGGGTGGTGTTGGCCAGCACCACGTTCTCGGTCTCCAGGTTCATGATGCCGTGGAACGCCGGGTTCACCACGGTGAAGCCGCCGTAGAACACGTTCTGCACATTGCGCAGGGTGATCAGCGAGGAGCGCATCTGCCCGTAGGCATCCTTGACGTTCATGCCGCGCGCCACGGCCTGTTCCACCTGCGCCTTGGCGAGGATGCCGTCCTGGGCATAGCGGGTATTGTCGCTGGGCAGGTAGAACGGCAGTGCCTGGCCACGTTCGTCGACGACATCGGCGTTGCGCTTCCAGCCATTGCCGTCGAGGGTGCCCTTGCCGACGATGCGGATGTTTTCGAATGACTGGTGCCGGCGCGGGTCGCGGGGCAACGCGTTGATCAGCGAGGCCGGGCGCACGGTGGTGGAATACGGGTACTGGATGTAGCCGGCCAACGGGTAATCTTCAGCGCGCTCGGAGCCGAGCAAGGTCGCGCCTTCGGCGATCTCCAGGGTCATGTTGCTCTTGAGGTAGAGCGCGCCGCTTTTGTAGGTGCCTTGAGGCAGCAAGACTTTGCAACCGACGCTGCAGGCATCGATGGCGTTCTGTATAGCCTGGGTATCGAGATGGCTGCCATCGCCTTTGGCGCCGTATTTTTTCACGTCAAATACCGCCGCAACCTGGGTGGTGCGCTGCAGCACCGGGGCGCTGTCGGCGGACTCTTTGCCGTTGCCATCCACGGAGCGCACGGTGAAGCGGTACGCGGTGTCGGGCTTCAGGCCCTGGGCGGTGAAGCTGTGAATGCCGATGCGATGGTGGAAGTTGGCGGTGTCTTGCCGATAAAACCGGTCGATGTAGGGTTTGGCCGGTGACACCTGGTCATTGTTGGCATTGGCGCTGCCCAGCAGCGTGCCATTGGCGTAGACCCGGTAATCCTTGATGTCGGCGTGATCGGCAGGCTTTTCCCACACCAGGATGATTTGCCGGTCATCAAAGGCCAGCGTCGGTACTTGCAGTTTTGACGGGGCTTGCAGCGCCCATGACAGCGGGCTGCAACCGAGGACCACAAGGGCCAGCGCGCAACGCACCGGTCTTTTTTTCGAGGGTTGATACGGCATGTTGTTCTCCTTGTTTTTGCCGGTATTCACACCGAGGGGCGCTACATCTGCCGCACGGATTCTTCGAGGTAGTTGATAAGGCGGTTGTAGGAGCGGGCAAGCCCGCTCCTACAAGGGGCTTACTGGGCGCCCAGCGCCTTGATCAGCACGTCCAATTGCTCCACTTCTTCAGGCAACAAGTCGGTCAACGGCGCACGCACGGGGCCGGCGTCGTGGCCGACCAGGCGTGCACCGGCCTTGACGATACTCACGCCATAACCTTCGCAGCGGTTGCGGATCGCCAGGTACGGCAGGAAGAAATCATCGATCAAGCGGCCCACGGTGGCGTGGTCGTCGGCGGCCACCGCGCGGTAGAAATCCATCGCGGTTTTCGGGATGAAGTTGAACACCGCCGAGGAATACACCGGCACGCCCAGGGCCTTGTAGGCCGCGGCATAGACTTCGGCGGTCGGCAGCCCGCCGAGGTAGGTCAGGCGGTCGCCGAGGCGGCGACGGATCGACACCATGGATTCGACTTCACCGATGCCGTCCTTGAAACCGATCAGGTTCGGGCAGCGCTCGGCCAACTGTTCCAGGCTGTCGGCGTTGAGACGGCACAGGTTGCGGTTGTACACCACCACGCCGAAATCCACCGAGTTGCACACCTGCTCAACATGGGCCACCAGGCCTTTCTGGCTGGCTTCGGTGAGGTAGTGAGGCATCAGCAGAATACCGGCGGCACCGAGGCGCTCGGCCTCCTGGGCGTAGGCGATGGCCTGGCGTGTAGGGCCCCCTGCCCCGGCGAGGATGGGCACCTGGCCTTTGCAGGTGTCCACGGCAGTCTTGATGATCTGCGTGTACTCCTTGGCTTCCAGGGAGAAGAATTCCCCGGTGCCCCCCGCCGCGAACAACGCGCTGGCGCCGTAGGGTGCCAGCCACTCCAGGCGGCGGGCATAGGTGGCGGCACGGAAGTCACCGGCCGCGTCAAAGTCGGTAACCGGGAAAGAGAGCAAGCCGGAAGACAGGACTGTTTTTAGTTCTTGTGGCGTCATGTTCGCAAACCTCAAATCGAAAAATAAAGGGGATACCTAAAGAAGTACGTCATCGTACAACTGTAGAGGAACGTTAGCTAGTCTCTAAGCGCTTTTGTTTGCGCCATTATTATTTAATCAATAAAACCATAAGCTTGCGTGAAAAAAACATGAAATCACGCATCATCAATAAGCCATAGTCATACGATGACTATAGAAATCAGCCGACCTTACGCCCTACAGACTCCTGACTGAAGTCACGGCTGGCCTGCACCAGCATGCGCGTGTAGTCGTGCACGGCCTGGTCCTCACTCAAGGCCTGGCAGTCGAGCAATTCGACGATCCTGCCGTGCTGCATCACCGCCACCCGGTCGCACAAGTGAGTGACCACCCCCAGATCATGGGTGACCAGCAGATAGGTGAGTTTCTCGCGCTGGCGCAGGTCCGCCAGCAAGTTGAGGATCTCGGCCTGGACCGACACATCCAGGGCCGAGGTCGGCTCATCCAGCAACAGCACGCGGGGCTCAAGGATCAATGCGCGCGCAATGGCCACGCGCTGGCGCTGCCCACCGGACAACTGATGCGGATAGCGGAAGCGGAAGCTGTCGTTCAGGCCGACCTTGAGCAGGATCTCGTTGATCCGGTCGTCCTTGTCCCCTACCCCGTGGATAATCAGCGGCTCACGCAGGGCGGTGTCGATGGTGTGCCTGGGGTGCAGGGAGCCGTAGGGGTCCTGGAAGACCATCTGCACTTTGCGAAAATGCTCCTTGGGAATCTTGTGCTGCAACGGCGCGCCGGCGATGCTCAGCTCCCCGTTCCAATGCCGGTATTGCCCGGCCAGGCAGCGCAGTACGGTGGTCTTGCCCGAACCGGACTCCCCCACCAGGCCGAACGATTCGCCGTCGGCGACACTCAGGCTCACATCGTGCAGCACCTGGTTGATGGCAGCGCCTGTGCCGAAACTCAGGTTCAAGGCGTGCGCTTGGATCATGGGCATGGTCAGGTTCCTTATTGAGTCAGCCAAAGTGGATCGCGCTTGAGCACCGGCAGGTGCACGCGACGGTTATCCATGCTCGGCAGCGCGGCCAGCAGGCCACGGGTGTAGGGATGCTCGGCGTATTGCAGGTCGCAGGCAGCCAGGGATTCGACGACACGCCCGGCGTACATCACCAACACGCGGTCACAGTAGTTGCGCACCAGATTGAGGTCGTGACTGACAAAAATCAGCCCCATCTGCTGCTGGTCCACCAGTTCTTCCAGCACGCTGAGCACTTGCTGGCGCACCGAGACATCCAGCGCCGACGTGGGCTCATCGGCAATGATCACTTCCGGACGCGTGATCACCATCATCGCGATCATGATGCGCTGGCCCATACCGCCGGACACCTCGTGGGGGTACAGGTTGTAGACCCGCTTCGGATCGCGGATATGCACCTGCTCGAGCATCTGCATGACCCGCTCGCGCGCATCAATGCGACTGGCCTTGTGGTGGGCCAGGTAGGCTTCGGCAATCTGGTCGCCCACCTTGACCACCGGGTTCAGCGAGTACTTGGGGTCTTGCATGATCATCGAGATGCGCTGGCCGCGAATCTTCTGCATCGCCTTTTCACTGGCCGAGAGCAGATCGACCTCGCCAAACGCCATGGCCTTGGCGGTGATTCTGGCGCTGGGCGGATGCAGCTTGAGCAGGCTGCGCCCGACGGTGGACTTGCCTGAGCCGGACTCACCGACAATCGCCAGTTTCTCCCGCCCCAAGGTAAAGGACACATCGCGCACGGCGTGGGTTTCTTTCTGGCCACTGACGAAGCGCACATTAAGCCCTTCGACATTCAGTTTGATGGCGGACATAAGGTGTTCTCCGATTATTCGCTGCGCGGATCAAGGATGTCCCGCAGGCCATCGCCCAACAGGTTGAAGGCCAGGCTGACCAACATGATCGCCGCCCCAGGCACCGCCACCAGCCACCAGCACTCGAGCATGTAGCGGCGCCCGGTGGAGATCATCGCGCCCCACTCCGGCAGCGGCGCCTGGGCACCCAGGCCGAGGAAGCCCAACGCGGCGGCGGTGAGGATGATCCCGGCCATGTTCATGGTCAGGCGGATGATCACCGAGGACAGGCACATCGGCACGATATGGCGCAGGATAATCCGCGCCGGCGACGCACCTTGCAGTTCCACGGCGACGACAAAGTCAGCGTTGCGCAGGGACAGGGTTTCGGCCCGCGCGAGCCGCGCAATCGGTGGCCATGAAGTCAAGGCAATCGCCACCACCGCATGCTCCAGGCCAGGACCCAGGGCGGCGATAAAGGCCAGCGCCAGGACCAGGCTGGGGAAGGAAATAAAGATGTCGGTCAGGCGCATGAACACGGTGTCGACCGCCCCGCCGAAGTAGCCCGAGACGGTGCCGATAAACAGCCCGATGGGACCGACGATCACGGTTACCAGGGCAATGATGTACAGCGTGATCCGCGAGCCATAGACCAGCCGACTGAAAATATCCCGGCCGTATTCGTCGGTGCCGAACCAGTGCGCCGAGCCCGGCGCCTGCAAGGCAGTGGCGAGATTTTGCGCGACCGGGTCATGGGTGGCGATCCACGGCGCAAAGGCCGCGACCACCACCAATAGCAGCGCAACCAGCAGGCCCGCCAGGGTCATGGGGTTACGCAACAGGTGACGCAGCACCCGCAGGCCGCTCTTGCAGAAGGCATCGAAGCTGGAGCCCGGCGAGCGATCCACCGGCCGCTTCGCCGCCGTGTCGATGGAAGACAGATTGGCATTCATAAGCATCTTCTCTGTGTGAATTCTGAAGGGCCGCAGCCCCACTCAACGCTGCTTGTAGACACCCAGGTAACGGGTGGCCTCGGCATCGTCACCGCTGAAACCCTTGACGTCGGCAGCGCTGACCACGGTATCGGTCATCTGCGAGATCATCAGGATCGGCCCCACCTGCTGGTCATAGAGCGTCTGCGCCTGGTGATACAGGCTGACCCGCTGTGCCGAATCGCGCGTTACGCCCGCCTGGTCGATCAGGCTGTTGAGCTGCGGATTGAAGAATGAAGCGCGCCAGCCCTGGAAGTTCGGCAAGCCAGCGTCATCGCTGTTGTTGGGGTTGTAGGCGAAGGTGCGCAGGCTGAAATACGGATGCGGATAGCGCTCGGCGCCACGGGCCACGATGATCTCGAAATTGCGCGCACGCATGGCGCCGTAGACCTGGTTGCCGGTGCCGGTGACGATACTGGCCTTGATCCCACCTTCGGCCAGGGTCGCTTGCAGGCGCGCGGCGATGTCGATGAACGGTGGCTCCGACAGCGTGCGAATAGTAGTGTTGAAACCGTCGGGGTAACCCGCCTCGGCGAGCAGCTTTTTCGCCTTGGCCACATCCATGTGATAGCCCGGATCCGGCAAGCGCGCTTCCAGCCCCAACTGCATCGGCTGCTGATTGAGCTTGCCGTAATACGGCATCACCTGTTCATCCAGGCCCTTGTAGTCGATCAGGTTACGCACGGCTTCACGCACCTGAGTCTTGGCAAACTCGGGTTGCTTCATGCTCATCGCCACGTAGTACATGGTGCCGCGCGGCAATGATTGCACCTGGATCTTGTTCGAGCCGTCGATGGCGCGAATGTCGGGCGCCGCCATGCCGTAGGCCAGGTCGAGGTCGCCGCGTTCAAGCATCAGGCGCAAGGATTGGGATTCGGTCATGTGCCGCACCACCACGCGCTTGAGCTTGGCCGCGCCGCCCCAGTAACCGTCGAAACGGGTCAGCAGCAGCGAATCGTTGGCGCTCCATTTGGTCAGCACGAAGGGGCCACTGCCCGCCTCGTTCGTCACCAGCCAGCCGGCGCCGAGGTCGCCGTTTTTTTCATGCGCCAGGGCCGTCTTGCGGTCCACTACCACGGCGCTCGGCGAGATCGCCAGGGAGTCCACCAGCAGCAGCGGGTCCATGGTCTGCGGCAGGTCGATGACCAGGGTGTGGGTGTCCGTAGCGCGGATCAGCGATTGGATATTCTCGACGCTGTAGCCGTAGGCCTTCCAGGTGGTGGCCAGGCCGAAATTGAGCTTCATCACCCGGTACAGCGACCACGCCACGTCCTCGGCGGTCAGCGGGTTGCCCGAATGGAATTTCACATCCTGGCGCAGATGAAAGGTCACCTGCTTGCCGTCTTCGCTGATGTCCCAGCGTTCGGCCAATTGCGGCAGGTGTTTTTCCGGGTTGCCCTGGTCGCGCTTGATCAGCGTGTCGTAGAGGTTGGCGTTGACGCCGGAGGCATCCAGGCCGGGCGCATTGGCCGGGTCGATGGAAAACAGGTTGACCATGCTCATGCCGACGATCAATTGATCGGCGGGGGTCTTGGCGCTGGCCGTTGTCATCGGCCCAAGGGCGAGTATCGCCGTCAACAGGCCAAGGTGCAGTGTTGAAAATACCGTCTTCATGCAAAAATCCTTCTTTTTATAGTTTTATCGGTACTGCGCAGTGTGTTAACGGGTACGGGGGTCGAATACCTTGTACAAGGCGTCGCTGATCAGGTTGAGCGCGACGAAAATCAAGCCGATCACCAGCACGCAGCCCATCACCGCGTTCATGTCGCCGAGCATCAGGCTGCTGGTCAGGTACTGGCCGAACCCCGGCCAGGCAAACACGGTTTCGATCAGCACCGCGCCCTCCAGCAACGAGCCGTAGGCCAGTGCAACCACCGTCAGCAATTGCACGAGGATGTTGCGAAACGCATGCCCCCACACCACCTGGCGACGGGAAAGGCCCTTGACCCGCGCGGTGATGATGTACTCCTGGGACAGCTGCTCGAGCATGAAGCTGCGGGTCATGCGGCTGATATACGCCACCGAATTCAGGCCCAGAATCAGCGCCGGCAACACGATGTGGCGCAGGGCGCTGGCGAAGGCCTCCCAGTCACGTGCCAGGGTCGAGTCGATCAGCAGCAGGCCGGTGACCTCGGGCACCATGCCGTCATAGGCCAGGTCGATGCGCCCCGCTCCACCGGCCCAGCCGAGCCAGGCGTAGAACACCAGCAGCCCCATCATGCCCAGCCAGAAAATCGGCGTGGAGTAGCCGAACAAGGTGATCACCCGCGCCACGTGATCGCCGAGGCGACCCTGGTTGCTGGCCGCACAGACGCCCAGCGGCAAACCGATCAGCACGCCGAACAGGATCGCCAGGGTGGCCAGTTCGATCGTCGCGGGGAATACCCGCAGGATGTCGTCGAGCACCGGGTGGCCGGTCAACAGCGCATTGCCGAAGTCACCGTGGAGCAGGTCGTTGAGGTAAAGACCGAATTGGGTCCAGATCGGCTTGTCCAGGCCCATCGACCGGTACACCTGATCGTAGGTGGAACTGTCGGCATCCGGCCCGACTACCGCCAGCACGGGGTCGAGCGGCATGACCCGGCCGATGATGAACGTCAGGGCCAGCAGGCCGAGCAAGGTCACCAGCACCGTACCGGCACGCCGGGCTGTGTTGGACGCGCGAGCGCCCATGACAGAGGCAGTCATAACAAACATAGTGAGCTCCTGATAATCGGTCAGCGCTTCTTGTAGACGTCTTTGTAGCGCGTGGTCGCGGCGGTATGGCCCTGGAAGTCGGCCACGTCGTCGTACACCACCACGGTGTCGGTCATTTGCGAGACCGGCAAAATGGCCCCGACCTGCTGATCGACCTGCTCCTGGATGTCGCGGTATTGGGCCAGTTGCTTGCCTGTGTCAGGCTCGACTTCCGCGCGCTCAATCAGCTGGTTCAGCTCAGGGCTGTAGAAGGACGTGCGCCAGCCCTGGAAGTTGGTGAGCTTGGCTTCATCGCGGTTATCCGGGTTGTACACCAGCGTACGCAGGCTGGAGTGCGGATGCCGTTCCGCGCCGCCACCGCCGCGGCCGACGATGATGTCGAAGCTGCGCTCACGCATCGCGCCGTAGATCTGGTTGCCCGTGCCGGTGATGATGCTGGCATCGATACCGGCTTGGGCCAGGGTCGACTGCAGGTTGGAGGCAATGTTGATAAACGGCGGTTCGGCGAGCACGCGGATGGTGGTCTTGAAACCGTTCGGGTAACCGGCCTCGGCCAGCCAGGCCTTGGCCTGCTTGACGTTGAGCGTGTAACCCGGATCCGGCAGGCGCGCGGCCAGGCCCAGCGGCAGCGGCCGTTGGTTGATCACGCCGTAATGGGGCATGACGGTCTGGTTGATGCCCTGGTAATCGATCAGCGCGCGCACGGCCTTGCGCACGCGCGCATCGGCAAACATCGGTTGCTTCACACTCAGGGCTACGTAGTACAGCGTGCCGCGCTGCAAGGTCTGGGTGCGGACCTTGTCGCTTTTCTGCAGGGCTTCGATGTCCGGCGCGGACATGCCTTTGGCGATGTCCAGGTCGCCGCGTTCGATCATCAGGCGCAACGACTGCGACTCGGTCATGTTGCGCATGACGATACGTTTGAGCTTGGCCGGGCCGCCCCAGTACCCATCGAAACGGGTCATCAGGATCACGTCGTTGGCGCGCCAGTCATTGAGCACAAACGCACCGCTGCCGGCGGCGTGAGTCACCAGCCAGGCGGCGCCCATGTCGTTGTTTTTCTGGTGTTCGAGAACTTTTTTGCGATCGAGGATGAACGCACTCGGCGACGTCGCCAACGTATTGAGCACCAACAGCGGGTCGGTCGGCCGAGGCAGTTCGATCACGAAGGTCGCGGCATCCGTGGCACGCATGTAGCGCTCGACGTTCTCGGCGGTAAAGCCGTAGGCCTTCCAGGTGGAAGCCAGCGCCAGGTTGAGCTTGAGCACGCGCTGCAACGACCAGGCAACGTCTTCGGCACTCAGGTCATTGCCGGACTGGAATTTCACGCCGGTGCGCAGGTTGAACGTCAGGGTCTTGCGGTCATCACTGACCTGCCAGCGCTCGGCCAGCGCCGGTACCAGGCGATCCGGCTGGGCGACGTCCTGCACCAGCAACATGTCATAGAGGTTGGCGTTGATCTCCGACACGTCCAGGCCGGTGGCCGCCGCCGGGTCGAGGGACAGCAGGTTGATCATGCTCATGCCGACGATCAGCTGATCGGCCGGTGTCTTGGCAAAGCTTGCAGGTACGGCGGTAACGGCCAGGGCGGCGACGAATACCCGCGCCCACAGCGAGGGGAAAATGTTCATAACAAGAGTGCCTTTTTTATATTTATAGGGCTCTTGATCAGCCCGACTTATGCCGGACTGACCGTGTACACGTCAGAAGCTTTTAAGCGTATTGGTCTCGATGAAGTTGAAATCGATATCTTCACCCAGGCCCGGCAAGTCGGACAGGTGCACAAAACCGTCGCTGTCCATCGGGTCTACCAGACGCTTGAGGTAGGCCGGTACTTCGTCGTAATCCAGGTACGGGTGCAACAGGCCACGCTCATACCAGGTGCAGTTCTTGATCGCGCCGACGACAGCCAGGTTGGCGGCACCGTTGCCATGAATCTCGCAATCCATGCCGAAGGATTCAGCCAGGTGCGCAACCTTCAGGCACGGCGCAATACCGCCGACACCCGCCACACCGGCGCGCAAGATATCGCACACATCGTGCTTGACCCAACTGGCGCGGCTCAGGTGTTTGCCGGACAGGGTTTCCGGGCCCAGCACCGGAATGTCCAACTGCCCCGCCAGCCAGGCATAGGACTCGGCGGACTCTTCCATCATCGGTTCTTCGAACCAGGCGAAGTCGAGCTTCTCCAGCTCACGCCCGATGTACAGCGCTTCGGTGCGGCTGTACCAGTGATAACCATCGAGCATCAGGGCGATGTCCGGGCCGACTGCTTCGCGTACCGCAGCACAAGCCTGCACGTCGATGCGCGGGCTCGGGGCGAAGGACACCGGCGGCATCCAGGTGTGCAGCTTGATGGCCTTGTAGCCGCGCTGCACCAGGGTCTCGGCAAAACGCCCGTAGTCTTCCGGGGTCGCCAGGCCACCGGGCAGTTCGTCGCCACACATGGTGGAACCGTAGGCCGGCACTTTGTCGCGGAAACCACCAATCAACTTGTGCACCGGCACACCCAGTTTGCGCCCAGCCCAATCCCACAGGGCCTGCTCCACCAGCGCCAAGGCGCGGTCGGTCAACTGGCTGGCACTGCCACGCTGCCAATGCGCGAGGTCATGCCAGATTTTTTCGCGATCGAAGGCGTTCTGCCCCACCAGCACTTTGCGCACGAAACCATCAAGCACATACGGGCGGATCAGTTCAGGGGCGCCGAAGGCATAACCCTCGTGACCGTCTTCGGTCTGGATGCGCAGCAAAGCCATCTGCGCCTGGGTGACATCACCCGGGTGCGCATGGCCGGCGCTGTCCACTGCGCGGCGGGTCGGGTAGGAAAATACCTGGACGTTGACTGCTGTGATTCTCATGGACGTCGTAAGCCTTCTTATTGGATTTGTGACGGGAGTGTCGTCTGTTGCGACCGATCATAGGTCATCGTACAACGCTTGAAAAGACCCAATAACCCGCCTCTCGCCTGCATACATTTTCAGTAAATCCCGACAAAACCCTTATTTTTAAAGACAACCAAGGAATAACTAGGATTGCTTTAAAGCCCTATTCACTTGGCACATATATTTCAAAGTGTTTCAAAACCACCGATAACCCATAGACGAGTCGTCTTGTCGTACGATAACGTATATCGGCACCTTAGATGAGATCCATACGCAACAACGCACTGCCGTAGCAACCGTCAAACGACCCTAACAAAAACAAAAAAGAAGACCGTATGAACACCACCCTACGCACGCTCGTTACTGCCCTGACCCTCGGCCTGCCGCTGTATGTCAGCGCTGACTCTGCCAGCATCAACTACCGCCACCAGTTCACCGAGGAGGACAGCGCCCACGCTGACCGAATCAAGCTCAACTACCGCCTGGACAGTGGCCTGGGATTTGAAGCGGAAATGAAATACCGCACCGCCGGAGACCGTGAAGACGTCGCCTACGACAACATGGTCAACAACGGGCACGAGTTCACCGTGAGCTACAACTACAAACTCAGCGCGCAATCGACGTTGACCCCGGCGTTCCAGATGGACAGCTCGAAAGACTCGACCACCTACAAGTTCGGCCTCAAGTACAACTACAAGATCAACGACGCCTTCTACGCCGCCACGCGCTATCGCCTGGATGCCAAGAAGCTGGACCGCGATCAGGTCGACGAGGACTTGCCCGACCACATCAAGGATGACCAGACCACCCATCGTTTCGAGGGCTGGCTCGGCTACACGCCGGCCAGTAAGTGGGCGTACGAATATCAGTTCATCTACTTCAAGACTGACTACATCCGCTACGACAACAAGAAGAGCGATTACGAACAGAACCTGAGCGTTAAATACAAGCTCAACAAGGAATGGGCCCCGTTCATGGAGATTGGTGATGTGAAGGTCAACGCCACGTCCGAAGACCGCCAGGCGCGGTGGCGCCTGGGCATCCAGTACAACTTCATGTAAAGCCTCCACGACTTGCCTGGCGAGTGCGCATCGCTCGACAGGCAAGCCACCTGCATTCAGCGTTCAATGGAAGACCTGACCATGACCACACAACCCAAACCCTTCACGCGCATCTTGCTCACCGGCGCCGCCGGCGGCCTGGGGCAAATCCTGCGGAACACCTTGCAGGCCCACGCCGGCATCGTCCGCGCCTCGGACATCAGCCCCATGGCGCCCAGCCGTGGTGAGCACGACGAAGTGATCACCTGCAACCTGGCCGACAAGGCCGCCGTTGCGGCGTTGGTCAACGGCGTCGACGCCATCGTTCACCTGGGCGGGATTTCCGTGGAGCGGCCGTTCGAGGAGATTCTCGACGCCAATATTCGCGGCACATTCCACATTTATGAGGCGGCGCGACAACAGGGGGTCAAGCGGATTGTGTTTGCCAGTTCCAACCACGTCACCGGTTTCTATCCCCAAGACGTTGAACTGGACGTGCACTCACCGCGCCGTCCGGATGGCTACTACGCCCTCTCCAAGGCCTACGGCGAAGACCTGGCGGCGTTCTACTTTCACCGCTACGGGATTGAAACCGTGAGTTTGCGCATCGGCTCGTCGTTCCCCGAGCCGCGCAACCGGCGGATGCTTTCGACGTGGCTGAGCTACACCGACCTGGACCATCTGGTGGCGCGCGCCCTGCTGGCCAAGGAAGTCGGGCACAGTGTGGTGTATGGCGTGTCGGACAATCGGGACCGCTGGTGGAGCACTCGGCACACGGAACACCTGGGCTTTGCACCCAAGGACAGTTCGGAAGCGTTTCGCGCCAAGGTCGAGCAACAACCGCCAGCGCCGGCTGATGAACCAGGCAGCCGGCTTCAGGGCGGCGCATTCACCGCGGCCGGGCCGTTCGACAACTCGGCGGCGGCGGCTTCATAGGCCCGACGCATGCGCTCGCGACTGTTGGACAGGTGCAGGCGCATCGCCGCCCGAGCCGCATCGGCGTCACGGCGCAGGATGGCTTTGTAGATGTCCTCATGCTCACGACTCAAGCGCTCCAGGAAGGGCTCCTTGTTGTCGTTGGCCAAGCGTTTTGAGTGCAGGCGTGTGCGCGGCAGGATGTTGACCCCCAGGTGCAACATGATGTCAGTGAAGTAGCGATTGCCCGTGGCTAACGCGATCTGCTGATGAAACTGAAAGTCTGCCGACACCGCATAGTCGGCACTCACCGCCCGCGAGTTCAGCGCATCCAGCGAGTCGCGCATCACCCGCAACTGCTCGTCGGTGCGCCCTACGCACGCCAGGCCGGCGGCCTCCACCTCCAGGCTGATGCGCAACTCCAGCACGGCCAGCACATCCTGCAAGGTCACGATGCTGTCCGGGTCGATGCGAAACCCGCTGGGGCTGGGGATATCCTTCACAAAGGTGCCGACGCCGTGCCGGGTTTCCACCAGGCCTGCGGCTTGCAGGCGCGAAATGGCCTCGCGCACCACCGTGCGGCTCACGCCATGTTCGGCCATCACTTCGGATTCGGTGGGCAGCTTGGTGGCACGCGGCAGCTCACCGGAACAGATGCGCCGGGAAAGCTCGGTGACCAGTTCTTCAGCCAGGCTGCGGTGCCGGCGGCGAACGGTGGGCTGGACGTTCGGGTTGTCCATCAAGAACGGGTATCTCGGTTAGCGGAGGAACGCGCATAATAGCGCATTCGGTTGTACGACAACCTTTCCTGTCCGTTCGCAGCGCCTTCGCCTACACGAAAGACTCTGCCAGGCCGCTCTCGACGGTTACTGAGCGGACTAAAAATGTGCAGGATTGCTCAACGCCTCGGTGCATGATCGGGCTATGATCGGCCGATATGAACCGGATGCCCAACGCCCCATGTCTGTTGATCTGCAAGCTCTCTACCCGAAACTGATCCACCTGATGCTGGATACGGTCTTTGTCGTCGACGGTGACAGCCAGATTGTCTTCGTCAGCGATGGCTGTGAGGCCCTGCTCGGCTACCGTGCCGACGAACTGATCGGCACCCTGATCACCCACTACATGCACCCTGAAGACCTGGCGCGCACCCGGGCCTCGATTGTGCGGGTCATGAATGGCCAATCCCATGTCGACTTCCGCAACCGCTACATACGCAAGGATGGCAGTGTCGTGCACATCCTGTGGGCGGCCTTCTGGTCCCAAGAAGTGCGCGCGCGCATCGGGGTCGCACGGGACGTGACCGCGCTCACCCAGGCCGAAGAAGAACTGCGCTTCCTTGCCCATCATGATCCGCTGACCGCCCTGACCAACCGGTCACTGTTCAATGATCGGCTGGACCGCGCCCTGCACCTAGCACAGTCCCACAACCGCAACTTGGCGTTACTGTTTCTGGACGTCAATGATTTCAAGGGCATCAACGATGTGCATGGCCATGCCATGGGCGATCGCGTGCTGTGTGTGATTGCCCGACGGTTGGAACGCTGCGTGCGCGAGAGCGACCTGGTGGCGAGGATGGGCGGTGATGAGTTCACGGTGCTGCTGACGGACATCCCGTCGCGGGAGGCTATTTCTGCCAAGGTGGTGCAGATACTCGCGGTCATGGCCGAGCCGCTGGGCCCAGAGTTTGGCGGGGTAGTGATGCCGTCCTGCAGTATCGGCGTGGCGGTTTATCCCCAGGACGGAGAGGACGCCGATAGCCTGCTCAGCCATGCGGACGGAGATATGTACCGGGTAAAAAGGCGCCGATTTGCGGCTGAGTGACAAGGCGGGGTTTCGCATCGGGCAGGTCGGTCACCCGCCCAATGCAGAACCCCTCGGACGCTTATAGTCGACAGGCATTGACCGGCGGTACCCGACCGCGCCAGGGCTGGGCCCGCTCCAACTGCCCCGCGAGGGCAAACAAGGTACTTTCTTCGCCAAAGCGCGCGGCGAAATGAGCGCCCATCGGCAAGCCGGCAGCGCTCCAGTACAACGGCACTGACATCGCCGGTTGCCCGCTGGCATTGAACAGTGCCGTGAACGGCGAGTAGCTGTGGAACTGTTCAATCAGATCTTCCAGGCTCAGACGGTCGTCTTGCAGGTCCAGCTCACCGATTGGCACCGGCTCGCGTGCCAGGGTCGGCGTGAGGATCAGGTCGTAATCCTGCATGAACACCGCCAACTGCCGACCCAAGGCATGAATCCACTCCACGGCCCCCGCGTACTGCGCACCACTGACATCGCCCTTGCTGCGCAAAATGATGCGGGTGCGAGCTTCCAGCTCTTCAGGCTGCACAGCGAAACCGCGCATCTGGCCCAACACATCAACATAGTGGCGAGTACTTGCACCAATGATGGTGAAGACCTGATCAAGAAACGTCGGCAACACCACCGGCAAGCTGACCGGTTCAACGCGGTGGCCCAGGGATTCACACAACCTGGCGGCCTGGCGCACGGCTTCCACACTTTCGCTGGAAGTTGGCCAAGGCCCGAGGTGCTCAACCAGGGCGATGCGCAGCGGCCGGGGATCACGCTGCAGCGCGGTGACATAGGGCTGTGCCTGCAGCGGCGCAGCATAAGGTGCGCCCAGGTCGATCCCGGCCGTGGCATCCAACAGCGCGGCGCTGTCACGCACCGACAAGGTAATCGCATGGGGGGTGCCCATGCCGGCCCAGCCCTCGCCGATCATCGGCCCGGACGGCAACAGCCCACGGCTGGGTTTGAAGCCGAACACCCCACAGCAGGACGCCGGCACGCGCAAGGAACCGCCGCCATCGTTGCCATGGGCAAACGGTACGACGCGCGCCGCCACCAAGGCTGCCGCGCCGCCGCTGGAACCGCCGGCACTGTGGCCGATATTCCAGGGGTTGCGTGTGGCGCCAAAGCGGTTGGACTCGGTGGAGTACGATGTGCCGAACTCGGGTGAGGTGCTGGTGCCGAGAATCACACACCCGGCACGACGGATACGGCTTACATGTTCAGCTTCAAAGTCAGCGCGAGCGCCTCCCAACGCCTGCGAGCCATTGGTCATCGCCGCGCCGTTAACCGGTGAAAACAGGTCCTTGATCAAGGTCGGTACCCCGGCAAACACACCGTGGCCGGGGCGCGATGCGCGTGCCGACTGCCGCGCCGAATCGTAAAGCCGCTCGGCCACCGCGTTCAGCTGCGGTTCGACCCGTTCGATACGCTCAATCACCGCTTCCAGCAGCTCGGCGGGCTGCACCTCACCGCGCCTGACCCATTCGGCCAAACCGGTGGCGTCCTCGCTGTCCAGCAGGTTGTGGATGTCCATGTTCGTCTCCTATTGATTATGAATGACTTGATCCGAATGCCTGGGTCAGCGCTTTGCGCCGTGCTTGCAGGCCTGCCAGTGCCCAGGCCAGGGCCGAGGCAAAACTGGCACAGGCCAGCCACAGGATTGAACGACGTACGTCACCCGAGTAAACGCTGAGCAAGGCCACCACCAGCGGGCTGACAAATTGACCGAAATACAGAAACGCCGTGAACCCACCCAAGCCGCGCCCACGGGTTTTCGCGCTCAGGGCATTCATCACCGGCGCCATCGCGTTGGGCACCAGCAGCCCGGCGCCCAGGCCATGGATCAGCACTGCCACCAACACCATGGTGTAGCTCGGTGCGCGCATCAGCAGCCACAATCCCAGGCCCAACAGGCTCAGCAACAGCGCATTGCAGCCGGGGATACCGATACGCCGGCGTAGCAGCGGCCAGGCTAACGAACCACCTAGGGTCGCCAGCAGACTGCCCCCCGCCGACAGCCCGATCATCGTGCTTGAAGTAATGCCGAGGCTGACGAGTAAAACCGGCGCCTGGATCGGCACGATAAAACTCAGCACCATCCCACTGAGGATCAGCAGATAACCGAGCACCAGGGGCAGCACGGCCACCCTGCCCTGTTCAGCCACCTCGGCGGGCTGGCGAGCGGCGGCGGGCTCCCACAGCACCTTGATCATCATCGGCACCAACAACAGTGGCAGCAGGTACAGCAGGAATGGCAGGCGCCAGGAGTGTTCGCCCAACGCGCCGCCCACAACATAGAACAGCGAGCCGACCAAACCGATGGTGACCACCTGCCGGTTGATGTAGCGCAACCGCTCCTCGCCGTGCCAATAGTCGGCAATCAGCGTGGCGCAACAGGTCATCACCGCAGCCTCCGCCGCACCGAACAATAGGCGCACGCCGACGATGGCGGGCAAGTTATCCAGCAGCGCCGGGATAGCCCCGAGCACGGCATACAACAGGGTGGCGATCACCAGCAACGCCTTGCGCCCGACCCGGTCGGCCAACCAGCCGGCCAGCGGCGCGCACAGCGCAATCGCCAGTGCCGGCCCGGTGACCGCCAACGGCACCAACAAGTCGGCACGCGGTTCCAGCGCACCGAACTCGGCGCCCAGCTTGGGCAGGATCGGCGCCACCATGGCCGCGCCCATGATGGTCAGGCTGCTGCCCAGCATCAGCACCAGCCCTTCACGGCGCCCGGTGGCTTGCCGTGGTGATGGGGAATCGGAATGTGATGAGTTCATGGCCAGCCCCTTAGAAACTTTGAGAAATGCGCAGCGCCACGGTGTAACCCTCGGCACGGTTGCGGGCATCGGTTTCCTTATAGGCATGCAGCCACACGGGCGGCAGGCCGGGCTTGAAGTAACTCACTGCAGGACCGACAGCCAGCACCCGCGCGCGGTTGCCCGATTGCAGCCCGGGCGCGTCGTCATCGCTGAACTGGCGGTAGTAATAGCCACCCAGGCCCAGAGTCCAAGGCCCCACGTGCTGGCCCACGGCAAACTCGTGACGGTACTCGACACCGTTCTTGTAATCGGTCGCGGGGTTACGGGTATTGACGTCGACTTCAAAGCTGGAAGAAACCTCGAAGCCACTGTCGGTGATGTAGGTGGCGTTGACGATCGGCGAGAACGTCCAGTGATTGAGCCCTGGAGAAATCAAACGATTCTTGTCGTAGTCACCGGTGGGCGTCTGGATCTGCAACTGCGTGTTGATAAACAGATTCGGCGACAGGTTCCACTGCAGGATCACCGGCAACAGTTGCACGTCGGCCATTCGAAACGGATCGGCCTCCAGGCTCAGCGGCCCCACCGGCGTCTGCACCTTGACGGAAGCGTCCATCTTGAAAAACGGCACCACGGCGCCGAAACCATAGGTGGCGCCCAATACGGTGTAATCGGTCATGCGCATATAGGCAACGCCGATGGACAACACATCCAGTGAGAAGTGGTTGTCGACAGCGCGCCCTTGGCGATCCTTCTGCACGTTGGCCGAATAGAATGCCGTGCGCAGCCCTACAGTTCCGAAAGGCGTGGCCGGCGGCATCATCCCTGCGCCAAAGTCATAGACACCGACGGCCGTCGTCGGCGCACCGTTCTCGGTGGCCTGGACACTGGCGCAGCAACCCAGCAGACCCAGGGTGAACAGCGTCATGCGTGCGGCGCTTGCGTTATTGTTATGAATCATCGAATGCCCCTCCCATCAAGTGGTGTGGGCCATCCTAGTAACGCGCGACGTGAGCCGGTTATCCGTTTTCAGCAGAGTTGCGTGCGGCGCAGGGTCTGTGAAGGGCTTTCGCCAAACAGGGTGCGGTAATCGCTGGAGAACCGGCTCAAATGCCAGAAACCCCAACGCGCAGCCACTTCCTGTACGCCATGGGCCTGGGTGCTCGTTCGCAGTTCGCGGCGCACTGCATTGAGGCGCAGTGCACGCAGATAAGCCACCGGGTTGATGCCCAGGGTTTCCTGAAAACAGTATTGGAGTTTGCGCCGGCTGGCGCCGATGTGATTGCACAGATCGAGGATCGACAGCGGTTCGTCGAGGTGACTCAACGCGTACTCGCGGGCGCGGTCGACCATCCTTTTGCGCGCCGTGGGGTTGAGGGGTGGCGCCTGGTCCGGCGCGATCAACTCCAGCACATGCAGCATCACCGCATCGCGTATGCCGCGCCGGATCGAATCGTGCCCCAGCACGGCATCACGGCCCTGATCGCAGCCCGCCAGTTCATCGAACAACGCCGCGAGGTCACGTTGCACAGATGAATGGCCCAAGCGGTAACACTTGGGAAGATCGGTAATTCGAAACTGACTGCGTTGACGCTCCAGCACATGTTCGAGTGCGTGCTCTTCGATGGCCACGCCGAGCAGATCCAAGTGCTGTGGGGTGTGCAGGTCGGGAAGATTTTCACCGTGGGCCACCAACAGGCTGGGCTCGTGGATCGGGTGCCCCGAGCAATACACCGGGCCGTTGGCACTCAAGGGAATACTGAAGGTAATTGCACCTTTCCAGGCCACGCCACGTTTGACCATGGCCTGATTAGAGCGGTCGCGCACCAGTTGCATCCAGTCCGAACGGAACGCCACCAACTCACCGGTAAAGGGGCCGGGGGATAACTGATCGTAGCGAACCTGCCAGCCGTCCATATTGCGCGCGTGTTCGTCGATGTCACTGGTCAGAAAACGCTGGAGGGGTAGCGTCGGTGCAAGCACCACCGAGGCCACAGGCGTCAGCACATTATTATTGTTCATTGACCCAACCTTTTTCAGTTGCAAGGCTTACAGGTCATATCGCACGCAAGTTCCATTCCGAACCCAGGGCAACTCGTGCAGGTGTGCCGAAAATGGATAGTAAGGATTCGCGACCGCGATGCCATCCACGGACAAAGACGTTCACCTATTAATGAAATTTTTGCCTGTTCAAGGCTTGATGTTTTTCAACTCATTGAGCAAGCCCAGCAACTGCTCCATTTTCTCGGCGCCAAACTGCTCTTCGATTTTCTGGTAGTTGCTTTCCATGCCCTCGCTCATGGAGACGAAGCATTGCTGGCCGCGCTCGGTGAGGCCCACAAATACCCGGCGTTGGTCCTGGCTGGACTTCTGCCGACGCACCAGGCCGTCGCGCTCCAGGCGGGTCAGCACACCGGTCATGCTCGGCTTGAGGATGCAGGCCTGCTGGGCGAGCTGATGGCTTTCGAGTTCGCCCTGCTGGCGCAGGATGCGAATGACCCGCCACTGTTGCTCAGTCAGTTCATGCTTGTTCAGGGCCGGGCGGAAGAAAGCCATTGCGGCTTCACGGGCTTGCAGCAGGGTCAGTGTCAGCGAAGGTCTGGGGTTGGCCATGACGGCACCACTTGAATGGGCGAGTCGGCAGCTTAGTGTCGCCGGCCAGCGGCTGCAAGCGGCGTTGGCGCTGTGAAAAGTACAATCGGTTCCGCGTAAAAGCCATTCTGTCGCGGCGCGCCGATGCGCATGATGATCCCTACAAGATCAACAAGACCAAGGCGCGAAGCCCCTATGCCTGGCTCAACGCAAACCCGATTGGCGCTGGCGGTACTCCCCCGGCGTGAGCTGTGCGTAACGCTGGAAAAAACGACTGAAATAGGCCGGATCCTTGAACCCCAACTGATAGCAGATCTCGTTGGCCGAGCTCCCGGTAAACAGCAGCAGGCGCTTGGCTTCCTGCATCAGGCGCTCCAGGATCAGGCGCTTGGACGGCAAGTCGGCAATACGTCGGCATACATCGTTGAGCCGTGCTTCTGTCACCCCAATGCCCTGGGCATACCGCGACAACGGCCAGTGTTGCTGATAGTGCACTTCGATCAGCTCATTGAAGCGGTGGAAGATTTTCAAGTCTTCGTGCCTGGCGGGCGTGGCTTTCAACGAGTGGGAGCACAGCCGCAACAGGCTGATCATGATCAACCGCGTCAGGCTGTCCAGGGCCGCGCTGCGCCCGGAACGCTGGGCTTTCACTTCCTCGCTCAGTTCCTCGAACAAATAATCCAAGCGGCGGATATCCCCCGCGTATTGCGGCTCCAACTGCGCCAGGGCGACACACGCGGCCGGCAATTGCGCACCGGCCGGTGCCAGGCTGGCGTCGGCTTCGATCAGTTGCCACACCAGCTGCTGACGCACCGTCAGCACGTGCCCGTCACTGTCGGCCTCGGTCACAAACGAGTGCGGGACCGTGGGTGGCGTGAGGAAGAACATCGGCCCGGATTCGACGTATTGCTGGTCGTCCAGGTACACGCGCACGGTGCCGCTTTTTACGTAGTGAACCTGGAAAAACCGGTCATGCCGGTGAACGGGCATGTTGCGCCCGAAGAAATCCGCCAGGTTCGCCAGTT
Source organism: Pseudomonas sp. SJZ103 (assembly GCF_007828335.1). Classification (NCBI taxonomy): domain Bacteria; kingdom Pseudomonadati; phylum Pseudomonadota; class Gammaproteobacteria; order Pseudomonadales; family Pseudomonadaceae; genus Pseudomonas; species Pseudomonas sp. SJZ103. The sequence goes on along the minus strand of NZ_VIUN01000007.1, from coordinate 227,457 downwards.
TGTCGTAGTGGACTTCAGCGTCGCTGTAGCGCTGGTCGTACACCTGGCCAATGTTGATGTTCGGGATGGGTTGACGGTCGCTCATCGCACGCTACTCGTTTTTATTGTGATTGCTGCAGTGCAGCAGCGCTCATCCTGCACCGATTTGGGCGGCACAACCACCGCACAAACAGTCTGCCACCCTTGACGATAGTTAACATATTAATTATAACTGTTAACACATTAACTAAATACAGGGCCCCCACGGCTCTGCCAGGAGAAAGCATGAGCCGCGCCTTGCATGACGTCGCGACTGGCACCCTTTTTGGTGTCGCGCTGAACTACCAGGGGCTGCTCAAGCAGCGCCTCGCCGAGTTCGAACAGCCGCCGTATCAGAAACCGCCGGTCAAACCGGTGCTGTTCATCAAGACGCCCAACACCCGCAACCAGCACGGCGCCGAGGTGGTGCATCCAGGCCAGGGCGAACGCTTGCAGCCTGGGCCGGCATTGGGGGTGGTGATGGGCAAGAGCGCCAGCCGCGTCAGCCCGGCCGAAGCCCTCGATTACGTGGCTGGCTACACCCTCGTCAATGAGTTCAGCCTGCCGGAAGACAGCTACTACCGCCCCGCCGTCAAAGCCAAATGCCGCGATGGTTTCTGCGCCATCGGGCCCGAGCTGATACCCACGGCGCAGGTCTCGAACCCGCACAATCTCGCGATCACCCTGTACGTCAACGGCGAGATTCGCCAGCAAAACACCACGGCCAACTTCGTGCGCAACATTCCATTGCTGATCGCCGAGATCAGCGAATTCATGACCCTGCACGCGGGCGATGTGCTGATAACCGGCACTCCCGAAGGCCGGGTGGATGTGCAGCCTGGCGACACCGTGGAGGTCGAGATCAGTGGCCTGGGCCGCCTGGTCAATCACATCAAGGCGGAGGAGCTCTCATGAAACACGCCCGTATTCGCTTTGAAGGTGAAGTCCATTCGGTACAGGTCGAAGCTGAAAACGCCGTACGCCTGGCTGACGGCCGCCTGCTGGCCGAAGACCAGGTGCAATGGCTGCCACCGGCGACCGGCAGCATGTTCGCCCTGGGCCTGAACTATGCCGACCACGCCGCTGAACTGGCTTTCAAGCCGCCGACCGAACCGCTGGCCTTCATCAAGTCCGTGGGCACGTACACCGGCCACAACCAGGTGACCTGGCGCCCGGATAACGTCGCCTACATGCACTACGAGTGCGAACTGGTGGCCGTCATCGGCAAGCCGGCGCGCAACGTCAAGCGCGAAGACGCCCTGGATTACCTGGCGGGCTACACGGTGTGCAACGACTACGCCATTCGCGACTACCTGGAAAATTACTACCGGCCCAACCTGCGCGTGAAAAACCGCGACGCCACCACGCCTGTCGGCCCGTGGATCGTCGATGTAGCCGATGTGCCGGACCCAGGCAACCTGAAACTGCGCACCTGGATCAACGGCGAGCTGCGCCAGGAAGGCAGCACCCAGGACATGATTTTCGACATTCCCTACCTGATCGAATACCTGTCCAGCTTCATGACCTTGCAACCCGGCGACATGATCGCCACCGGCACGCCCGAAGGCCTGGCGGACGTCGTGCCTGGCGATGAAGTGATTGTGGAAGTCGAAGGCGTAGGCCGCCTGGTGAACCGAATTGTCAGCGAAGCGGCGTTCTTCAGCGCCCGTAAAGAGGCTTGAGCAGCATGATCAAACATTGGATCAACGGCCGTGAGGTCGAAAGCAAAGACGTGTTCGTCAACTACAACCCGGCCACCGGCGAAGCCATCGGCGAAGTGGCCAGCGGCGGTGCCGAGGAAGTCGCGCAAGCCGTGGCCGCTGCCAAGGAAGCCTTCCCGAAATGGGCCGGCACCCCGGCCAAGGAACGTGCGCGCTTGATGCGCAAGCTAGGTGAACTGATCGAACAGAACGTGCCGCACCTGGCCGAACTGGAAACCCTCGACACCGGCCTGCCGATCCACCAGACCAAAAACGTATTGATTCCCCGCGCCTCGCACAACTTCGACTTTTTCGCCGAAGTCTGCACGCGCATGGACGGCCACAGCTACCCGGTCGATAACCAGATGCTCAACTACACCCTGTACCAGCCGGTGGGTGTCTGCGCGCTGGTCTCGCCATGGAACGTGCCGTTCATGACGGCCACCTGGAAGACCGCGCCATGCCTGGCCCTGGGCAATACCGCCGTGCTGAAAATGTCCGAGCTGTCGCCGCTGACCGCCAATGAACTGGGGCGCCTGGCGGTGGAGGCCGGCATTCCAAAAGGCGTGCTCAACGTCATCCAGGGTTACGGCGCGACCGCCGGTGACGCCCTGGTGCGCCACCCCGATGTACGCGCGATTTCATTCACCGGCGGCACCGCCACCGGCAAGAAGATCATGCAGACCGCCGGGCTGAAAAAGTACTCCATGGAACTGGGCGGCAAGTCGCCGGTGCTGATCTTCGAAGATGCCGATCTGGAACGTGCCCTCGACGCCGCGCTGTTCACCATCTTCTCGCTCAACGGCGAACGCTGCACCGCCGGCAGCCGGATCTTTATCCAGGAAAGTGTGTACCCGCAGTTCGTCGCCGAGTTCGCCGCGCGCGCCAAACGCCTGATCGTCGGTGACCCGCAAGACCCGAAAACCCAGGTCGGCTCGATGATCACCCAGGCCCATTACGACAAGGTCACCGGCTACATCAAGATCGGTCTCGAAGAAGGCGCCACCCTCCTCGCCGGTGGCCTGGAGCGCCCGGCCAACCTGGCGGCGCACCTGAGCAAAGGCCAGTTCATCCAGCCCACGGTGTTCGCTGACGTGAACAACAATATGCGTATCGCCCAGGAAGAAATCTTCGGCCCGGTGGTGTGCCTGATTCCGTTCAAGGACGAAGCCGAAGCGCTGCAGCTGGCCAACGCCACCGAGTACGGCCTGGCGTCTTACATCTGGACCCAGGACATCGGCAAAGCGCATCGTCTGGCCTATGGCATCGAAGCGGGCATGGTATTCATCAATAGCCAGAACGTGCGCGACCTGCGCCAGCCGTTCGGCGGTGTGAAGGGCTCCGGCACCGGCCGTGAAGGCGGCCAGTACAGCTTTGAGGTGTTCGCTGAGATCAAGAACGTGTGTATCTCGATGGGCAGCCATCACATTCCACGCTGGGGCCTCTGAGCAACACCCGAAGCCCCTAAGAAAACAACAACAATTTCAGGAGAATCATCATGGGCGAAGTCGTCCTGGCGGCGAAAATCTGTCACGTACCCTCGATGTATTTGTCGGAGCTGCCTGGCAAGCACCACGGCTGCCGCGAAGCGGCGATTGCCGGGCACAAGGAAATCGGTCGGCGCGCCCGCGAGCTGGGCGCCGATACCGCCGTGGTGTTCGACGTGCACTGGCTGGTCAACAGCGCCTATCACGTCAACAGCGGCGAGCACTTCAAAGGCATCTACACCAGTAACGAACTGCCGCACTTCATCAAGAACATGGCGTACGAATACCCCGGCTGCCCGGAGCTGGGCGAGCTGATCGCCGCCGAGGCCAACGCCGCCGACGTGCGCACCCTGGCCCACAACATCCCGAGCCTGGAACTGGAATACGGCACCCTGGTACCGATGCGCTACATGCACATGGGCGTACCGGACGAGCAGACATTCAACGTCGTTTCGATTGCCGCCTGGTGTGCCTGGCATCGCCTGCAAGACAGCTTCACCTTCGGCGCCGCCGTGCGCCGGGCCATCGAGAAGAGCGACCGCAAAGTCGTGGTGCTGGCCTCGGGGTCGCTGTCGCACCGTTTCTCCGACGACCGCAATGCCGAAGCCAATATCCATAACTGGACGCGCGAGTTCGACAAACAGGTCGACCTGCATGTGGTGGAACTGTGGCGCCAGGGCCGCTGGAAAGAGTTCTGCGCCATGCTCCCGGACTACGCCGAGCATTGCTTTGGCGAAGGCAAGATGCACGACACCGCCATGCTCCTGGGTTTGCTCGGCGGGCCGGACTACGACAAGCCGGCCGAGATCATCACCGCGCCTTTCGGTAGCTCGGGCACCGGGCAGATCAACGCCATTTTCCCTGTTTGACCGCATGGCCGCGCGGCATCCCCGCGCGGCCTGAAGGAGCCGTTCATGCCCCACTTCATCGCTGAATACACCGACAACATCGAACAGCAGGCAGACCTGCCGGGCCTGTTCGAAAAAGTCCACGCCAGCCTGGGCGACAGCGGCGTGTTTCCCCTGGGCGGCATCCGCAGCCGTGGCGTGCGACTGGACACCTGGCGCATGGCCGACGGCAAGCATGACTACGCCTTCGTGCACATGACGCTGAAGGTCGGCCATGGCCGCGACCTGGCCACCCGGCAGCACGTCGCCGAGCGCCTGTTCGAGGTCATCACCCAGCACTTCGCCGATCTTCAGGCCCAGCGCCTGCTGGCCTTGTCGTTTGAAATGATCGAACTGCACGAGCAGCTCAACTTCAAGCAGAACAACGTGCATGCGTTCCTCAAGGCGCAGGTCGGTTAAGGCGCCCTGCCCGTTCACACCCTCGGCCTCTCAGATAAAAAGTATAAAACCATGAGCACAGCCCATACCGCCGACAACCTCGGCCAGGTCGCACGCGACCGTACTCACAGCACCATCACCTGGCGGCTGATGCCGTTGTTGCTGATCTGCTACCTCTTCGCCCATCTCGATCGCATCAACATCGGCTTCGCCAAGATGCAGATGAGCGCGGACTTGAACTTCAGCGACACCGTCTATGGCTTCGGCGCCGGCCTGTTCTTCGTGGCCTACGCGCTGTTCGGCGTGCCCAGCAACATGGCCCTGGACCGAGTGGGCCCCAGGCGTTGGATTGCCACGCTGATGGTGGTGTGGGGGGTGCTGTCGACCTGCATGTTCCTGATCGACAGCGCCATGGGTTTCTATGTGCTGCGCTTTTTGCTGGGCGTGGCCGAGGCCGGTTTCTTCCCGGGCATCCTGGTGTTTCTAAACCGCTGGTACCCGGCCGGCCGTCGCGCTCAGGTTACCGCCCTGTTTGCCATCGCGGTGCCGATGGCCGGGGTAATCGGTGGTCCGCTTTCCGGCGGCATCCTTGAACACTTTCACGACCTGGGCGGCCTGCGCGGCTGGCAATGGATGTTCGTCATCGAAGGCGCCCCCGTGATTCTTCTCGGGCTGGTGGTGTTCAAGTGCTTGCCGGACAGCTTCGAGACGGTCAAGTGGCTGGCGCCGGAACAGAAGCAACAACTGCGCGAGCAACTGCACCGGGAAGAACACCGCAAATCGATCACCTCGTTTTCGGCGATTCTCAGCAACCCGCAGGTGTGGCTGCTGGTGGCGGTGTACTTCGCGGTGATGCTGGCGGTCAACACCCTGGCGTTCTGGATGCCGACGCTGATCCATGGCGCCGGCATCGGCAGCGACGGCAAGGTCGGCCTGCTCAGTGCGGTGCCGTACCTGGCCGGGTGTTTCTTCATGATTGGCTGTGGGCGCTCGTCCGACCGCCAGCGTGAACGCCGCTGGCACCTGTGCGTGCCCTTGCTGATGTCGGCCGCCGGTATTGCCATCGCCGGGCTCGCCCCCGCCAACCCGGCCGTGGTGCTGGGCGGCTTGATTCTCGCCGGCATGGGCGCCAGCGCGGCGTTGCCGATGTTCTGGCAATTGCCCCCGGCGTTCCTGTCCAACAGCACCCAAGCCGCCGGGATCGCCCTGATCAGTTCGTTCGGCAGCATCGCGTCATTCTTCGCGCCCTACCTGATCGGCTGGATGCGCGACACCACCCAGAGCGCCAGCCTGGCCCTGTACGTCCTGGCGCTGCTCATTGCTCTCGGTGGCTTGCTGGTGCTGCGCACCCGAGCGGCCATCGTCAACCCTCAATAAGAGACTCTTGCCATGCTTGATCAATCACTCATTTTGCAAGCCGCCGCGCGCCTCGACCAGGCCGAACGTTCACGCGAGCAGGTGCGCCAGTTTTCCCTCGATCACCCGGCGATCACCCTCGACGACGCCTATGCCATCCAGCGCGCCTGGGTCGCGCAAAAAATCAAGGACGGGCGCAAGCTGGTCGGCCACAAGATCGGCCTGACCTCCCGGGCCATGCAGGTCTCGTCCAACATCACCGAGCCGGATTACGGCGCGTTGCTCGATGATATGTTCTTCGATGAAGGCACCGACATCCCCTTCGAGCGCTTTATCGTGCCGCGCGTCGAGGTGGAGCTGGCATTTATCCTGGGCAAACCGCTCAAGGGGCCGAACGTGACGGTGTTCGATGTGCTCGACGCCACCGAATGGGTAATCCCGGCGCTGGAGATCATCGATGCACGCATCCAGCAGGTCGACCCGCACACCAAGGCGACCCGCAAGGTGTTCGACACCATCTCCGACAACGCCGCCAACGCCGGCGTGGTCATGGGCGGGCGGGCCGTGCGCCCCACCGAGATCGACTTGCGCAAGGTGCCGGCGGTGCTCTACCGCAATGGCGTGATCGAAGAGTCCGGCGTCTCCGCCGCCGTGCTCAATCACCCGGCCAAGGGCGTGGCCTGGCTCGCAAATAAACTGGCCGCCTATGACGTCACCCTGCAGCCCGGGCAAATCATCCTGGGTGGCTCCTTCACCCGCCCGGTGGCGGCCAACCCTGGCGATACCTTCCATGTCGACTACGACATGCTCGGGTCGATTGCCTGCCGATTCGTTTAACGGGAGAGTGCCCATGGACATGCCTATCAACACCTTCAAACATCGCCTGCACAGCGGTGAAGCCCAGATCGGCCTATGGCTGGGCCTGGCCGATGCCTATTGCGCGGAACTGGCCGCCAACGCCGGATTCGATTGGCTGCTGATCGACGGCGAACATGCGCCCAACGACCTGCGCGGCATGCTCGGCCAGCTCCAGGCCGTGGCGCCCTACCCCAGCCATCCGGTGATTCGCCCGGTGATCGGCGACACCGCGTTGATCAAGCAAGTGCTCGACATTGGCGTACAGACGTTGCTGGTGCCCATGGTGGAGAGCGCAGAACAGGCGCGGGAACTGGTGAGAGCCATCCACTATCCACCCCACGGCGTACGTGGTGTCGGCAGTGCTCTGGCCAGGGCTTCACGCTGGAACAGCATTGCCGGCTACCTCGACAAAGCCGACGAGCAGATGTGCCTACTGGTGCAGATCGAAAACCGCAAAGGCCTGGCCAACCTGGATGCGATTGCGGCGGTGGAAGGCGTCGACGGTGTGTTTATCGGGCCGGCAGACCTGAGCGCCTCGATGGGCCATCGCGGCAACCCCGGCCACCCTGAGGTGCAGGCGGCAATCGAAGACGCCATCGCGCGCATCCGCAGCGCCGGCAAAGCCGCCGGCATTCTCAGCGCCGACCAGGCACTGGCCCGACGCTACATCGACCTGGGCGCGGCGTTCGTGGCGGTGGGCGTGGACACCACCGTGCTGATGCGCGGGCTGCAAAGCCTGGCGGCGGCCTTCAAGGATTCACCGGCGCCTGCCAGCGCGGCCGGCGCTATCTATTAGGGAGTGCGAACGAAAAGTGACCTGTGGCGAGGGAGGCCCGCTCGCCACAGGCTTATCTGACCGACATGCCGGCCTCGGCTCAGCGCTTGAGGGTTTTCAGCTCGTTGAGCAAGGTCAGCAACGTCTGCAACTTCTCCTCGCCAAACCCCGCCTGCAAGCGCTGGTAATTGGCTTCCATGCTCTGGCTCATCGAGTCGAAACAGGCTTGGCCCTTCTCGGCCAGCCGCACCAGCACGCGGCGTTGATCCTGTTGCGCCTTGCGCCGCTCCACCATGCCCGCCGCTTCCATACGCACCAGCACCCCGGTCATGCTCGGCTTGAGGATGCACGCCAGCTCGGCCAACCGGTTGATCTCAAGCTCATCGTGCTGGTTCAAGATCCGAATGACCCGCCATTGCTGCTCGGTCAACCCGTGTTGATTGAGCGAAGGACGAAAAAACCCCATGGCGGCTTCACGCGCATGGAGCAAAGTGAGGGTCAGGGATTGGCGCGGTTTGGACATGGGGGGTGGCGTCGCAATTAGTTAACAGATTAACAACATTCTAGCATTGGCAATTGTTCCCCGTGTGCGGCTTTACCGCGCGACCGGATTCAGGGTTGATTATTGGCAGCCACGGTCAAGAGCGGCGGCACACAGAATCAAGACACCTACCGCTCGGAAGGCACTTAATACACCCCAACAGGTACAGAGCTTCTTGTCGGCTCTGCAGTGAGTTTCCCTTCACTTTTCCAGGCTGCGCCATGATCAATATCGAAACGCCGACCTACTACTCGGCAACCAAGAAATACAACCTCAGCTTCCCCTCCCTCGAACAGGACGTGGAAGCCGATGTGGTGGTGATTGGCGGCGGTTTCTCCGGCATCAACACCGCACTGGAACTCGCCGAAAAAGGCATCACCAATATTGTGGTGCTCGAAGCGCGCTACCTGGGCTTCGGCGGTACGGGCCGCAATGGCGGGCAGATCATGGCAGGGATCGGCCATGACCTGGAGAAGATCAAGCAACAAGTCGGCGACGAAGGCCTGCGCCAGATCTTTGAAATCAGCGAGCTGGGCGCCGGCATCATCAAGGATCGCATCGCCAAGTACGCGATCGACGCCGACTTCTGCCACGGCTACGGCTACATGGGCTTCAACGCCCGCCAGGAAAAAACCCTGCGCGCCTGGGAGAAGGACTTCAAGTCGATCAACACCCAGGACGAAATCCGCTTTATGGCGGGGTCCGAGGTCAAGCAGATCATTGGTTCAGACGCCTATACCAGCGCGCTGCTGCACATGGGCGGCGGGCACGTGCACTCGCTGAACCTGCTGCTGGGCGAAGCCAAGGCCCTGGCCGGCCACGGTGTGCGCATCTTTGAGCACAGCCCGGCGCTGGAAGTCAGTTATGGCGAACGCATCACCGTGCGCACCGGCCGAGGCTCGGTCAAAGCCTCCAAGTTGCTGTGGGCCTGCGACAGTTTTCTCAACAAGCTGGAACCGGAACTGCACAAGACCACCGTCAATACCTATGCCTTCCAGTTGATGACCGAGCCGTTGTCGGACGAGATGATCAACCGCATCAGCCCGATACGCGGCGCCTACAGCGATATTCGCCCGGTGATCGACTACTACCGGGTCACCAACGAAAACCGCTTGCTGTTCGGTGCCGCCACGCCTTTCGTCGAGCACATCCCGCTGGACCTCAAAGCCTGGAACCGCAACCTGATGCTGAAGATTTTCCCCTACCTCAAGGACGTGAAGATCGACCTGGCGTGGGGCGGGCCGATGGCGACCGGGGCCAACCTGTTCCCGCAGATCGGCACGCTCAGCGGGCGCCCGAATGCCTTTTATGTGCAGGGCTACGCCGGCTTCGGGGTCACGCCCAGCCACATCATCTGCAAGGTCCTGGCCGAGGGCATGAGCGAAGGCTCGTCGCGCTACGACCTGATCAGCGCGGTCAAGCATGCGCAGATCCTGGGCAAGGACCATATCCGCCCGCTGCTGCTCACGGCCGGCAAAAGCCTTCATCAACTTTCGGGCTACTTCAACGGTCGCCGTTGAGCCCCGCTGTTTCATTCACAGGAGAACTGCCATGCCCGTTACCACCCTGAAGAAAGACATCCAATTATCGGACCTCGATGCCTGGGGCACCGTTGCCGATCTCGGTTCCGAGATCCTCGAAGGTGAAGTCAAAGCCTTTGGCAAAATGACCTTCGGCGCACCGACCGACGCCGTCAGCAGCGCCTATTTCGGCACTACCCAAGGCAAGTTCCGGATGGTCTACCCGTTCGCCGAACAAGCCACGGTGGTCACCGGTGAAGTGGTACTGACCGACGAAAGCACTGGCCAGAGCGCCCGCTACAAGGCCGGCGACAGCTGGTTCGTAACCAAGGGCACGCCGGTGCTGTGGGAGGTGGTGAGCGAGAGTTTTGTGAAGCACTATTTCGCGGTAGTCTGATCGCTCCCCTCTGCCGGCTTCGGCCGGCAGCGTTTGTTCCGGCGCAGGTGACTGACCATGCATGCCATCCCCGCTCAGGAAGTCGCCGGCCATTGCCTGCAGGCTTTCACTCAACTGGTGCCCGCCAGCCAGGCAGCGTTCTATTGTGTCGACCGCCAGCTGCAAGCCCGCGATTTCAGGCTGCAAGGCATGAGCGGTGAGATGCACCGCGACTACCTGGACAACTACCGCCAATTCGACCCGTTGCAACCGCGCAATTGCCTGTCCAGCGGGCTGGCGGTGGTGCCGCTGGGTTTTGCCATGGCCCGCCAGCCGCTGCGTGACAGTCGCCGCTATCAAGACTTCCTGCAGCGCTACGGTGTGGTCGATGTGGTGGAGATCGTCGCCCATCGCGCCGACCAGCCCCAGGCGGCCATCTCCTTGCTGCGCACGGCGGAGCAAGGGGTGTTCACCATCGACCAGTTGGCTCAGCTCAATGCCTTGCAGGCGTTGCTGCAAATGGCCGTAGCCAATATGCAGACCTGCGACGATGCGCTGGCCGGTCTCACGCCCAAAGAGCGGCAGATTGCCTGGTTATTACGTCAGGGCGCGAGCAACAAGCAACTGGCCCTGGAGCTGGACGTCGGCCTGCCGACCATCAAGACGCACTTGATCCACCTGTTTCGCAAAACCGGTGTGAGCAGCCGTACCGAACTGGTCGCCGCGCTGTTTCTTTAAGCCGCCTCAACCCTTTGGTTGATAGGCGAGCCAGGTTGCCAACCGCATGATCCGGGGTGTCCATTCCCTCAAACGGAGCCATGCAATGACCACTTCATCCGACTGGATCACCGTAGGCGCCCTCGCCGACGGTTTTGCCCCCGACGCATTTATCCTGCCCAACCTTGCCGACCTCAACGGCAAGGCCTTCACCCTGCACTTCGCCAACGGCTGGCAGATCGAGCATCGATTCGACACCGAGCAGTTGCACTGGCACGCCGCCGACGGTCACTCCAGCGGTTCGGCAGCCTACCGCGCCACCTCGGTACGCCCGGGCCTGTACCTGGTCGACTTCATCAAGCATGAAGCCGGCCAGGCCTGGTCGATCAGCCTGGTGCTGGACACCACCACGTCGTCGTTCACCGCCGTGATCGGGCGCATGCCGGACCGCGAACAAACCGAGCAAGGCCTCTATAGCCGCGCCCTGGCCGGCAAGGCCCTGACTTCGGTTGACGTGGACTTCCTGCACGGCAGCCTGGATCAAGCCTGGCAGCCGGGCCAATGCCCGCACGCGCCCACCCAGGAACTGACCGGCCTGCGCAACCTGTATCGCTACAGCCCCAGCGAAGTCTACGAGCACATCTACCTGAACGATCAGTTCTATGCCTGGCAATGCCTCAAGGGCGTGGAGCAAGGCCTGTGCGATACCGATCGCTGCCACTACTACAAGATCGCCGATCAGTTGTACCTGTTCGTCTGGCGCGAAAAGATCATACCGACCCTCGGCTTGGTGCTGATCGACCTGCAACAGCACCGCAGCGATGGCAAGATCTTCGGCTATGCCGGTGCGTCGTTCGATGAGCTGTCGAACTTTCCGGTCAGCTCCTACTGCCAAGTGCTCAACCGCACGGAGTATCCCGATGCCTGATCCACGCACCGTTGTCATCACCGGTGCCGGCACGGGCATCGGTGCCGCCTGCGCGCGCTTGTACGCCGCCGAAGGGGCCAACCTGGTGCTCATCGGCCGTCGCCGCGAGCCGCTGGAGCAGGTTGCGCAGGACACCGGCGGCCTGGTGCTGGTCGGCGATGCAGCCTGCCCGACCACCTGGGAGGGTTTAGTCGCGCAGATTGGTGAGCGCTACGGTCGCCTCGATGTGCTGCTGGCCTGCGCCGGCGGGCATGGCGTGGGCAGCGCCACCCAGACCAGCCCACACACCTGGGAGGCGGCCTTGCGCAGCAACCTGGACAGCGCGTTCTACAGCGCCCGCGCCTGCCTGCCGCTACTGATCGAAAGCGCTGGCAATATCGTGCTGCTCGGCTCCATCGCCTCGCTGGCCGCAGGCCCCGACGTGTGCGGCTACACCACCGCCAAGCATGCGTTGCTCGGGCTCAACCGTTCGCTGGCGCGGGATTACGGCCCACGCGGCGTGCGGGTGAACGCGGTGTGCCCGGGGTGGGTTACCACGCCGATGGCCGACGAGGAAATGCAGCCGCTGATGAGCTTCCATGGTGACACCCTGCAGCAGGCCTATGCCCGCGTGTGCGCCGACGTGCCGTTGCGGCGTCCCGCCAGCGCCGAGGAAATCGCCAAGGTGTGCCGCTTCCTGGCCAGCCCGGATGCCGCGATCATCACCGGCGCCAGCGTGGTCGCCGATGGCGGTTCGAGCATCGTCGATGTGCCCACACTGGCTTACGTCCATATGGAGCGTGCACATGCCTGAAGACTTGGATTTCAGCGGCAAAACCGTGCTGGTCACCGGCGGCGCCCAGGGTATCGGCCAGGCCATCGTCGAGGCGTTCGCCTGGCGTGGCGCCCGCGTAATGATCGCAGACCTGCGCCAGGCAAAAGCCCAGGCATTGGCCGAAGGCCTGCGTGCGCGAGGCTGCCAGGTCGAGGCCATCGCGCTCGACCTGGCCGACGCGACTGCGGTGTTCGAAGGCATCAAGGCCATAGAACAGGACTGGGGCCGCCTGGATATCCTGGTGCACAACGCCGGCTACTTTCCGTTGACAGCGTTCGCGCAGATCACCCCGGCCGTTCTTGAACGCACGCTGGCGGTGAACCTCTCGGCCCTGTTCTGGCTGACCCAGGCCGCCTTGCCGATGTTTCAACGCCAGGGCGGTGGCTGCGTGCTGGTCACCTCATCGGTCACCGGGCCACGGGTCGCCTATGCCGGGCTCAGTCACTACGCGGCGTCCAAGGCCGGGGTCAACGGTTTTATCCGCAATGCTGCGCTGGAGCTGGCGACTTACCAGGTGCGCGTCAACGGCGTCGAGCCAGGGATGATTGCCACGCCGGCCATGGACAACCTGGGCGACAGCCAGGTCAATGCCGACATCGCCAGCCGCGTGCCGCTGGGACGGCTGGGTGCCGCTCAGGATATTGCCGGGGCGATGCTGTTCCTGGCCTCCGACCTGGCAACCTACATCACCGGGCAGACCATCGTGGTGGACGGCGGGTCGACGCTACCTGAGGTGAAATGACCTCCATCAGGTTGTAAACCGGATCAAATGTGGGAGGGTCGGTGTATCCGTTGAATAGCGCTCGGCCCCTTCAAGCAGCGACAGTGAATCACTGAACACCCGCGACAACGCCGCAAGCCGTTTGACGTAACCCTGGGGCGTCCAAGCTGTCGACGATACCCAGGTAAGCGTCACAAAACACCTCAAGCGCCTCGGGTCGTACCATCCTGTACCGCCCTTGCGCGGCACGCTGAAAATCCTCGCGAATGCTGGCCAGGTACCCCTCAAATCCTGCCGTAATGACGCTGCGAATTTCCGCCGGCGGAAAGTACGCCGTGCGCAACAGGAAGCGCAGGTGCGCCGACCCTTCATAGCGCCCGCTCAACCGCTCAAGGTGCAATTGCCCCGGCACGCCGGTGTGGGCGGCTTCTTCCTTGAAGCACTGTGCGATGTACTGGTGTTCATGGGCCAGGGCAATCTCGAATACCGTCTGAAACAGCGCGTTCTTGCTGACAAAATGCGCATACAGAGACGCCTTGCGCATGCCCGCCCCGACCGCGATTTCGTTCAGCGATGAAGCGTCGTAACCGTGGGCGGCAAAGTGTTCGACCGCGACTGCGCAAATGTTATGGGCCGACAGCGTGAGCGGTTTCATTGATCGATGGATACCTTACGCCGCACCGACCGCTAGCTGCAGATGAGTGGAACGAAAATCCTTGGGCGACAGCTCGAATTGCTTCTTGAACGAGCGGCTGAAGTGTGCGGAATCGGTGAAGCCCCACTTGTAGGCAATCGACGTAATCGACTCGCTCTTGAGGAAGGGGTTGGTCAGATCGTCCGCGCTGCGCTTGAGCCGCGCACGCTGGATGTAGCGGCAGACGCTGTCGTCCTGCTCTTCAAACAAGCGGTACAAATGCCGCACCGAGATGTTCAAGCGGCTGGCCAGGCCCACCGGGCTCAGGCCGGGTTGGGTCAGGGACTCGTCGATGACTTTCTGCACATAACTGCGCAGGTTGCTGCCCTGCAAGGACACGGTGCTGTCGCCTGGGGCGTCATGCAGTTCAAAGGCTGAACCGAGCAGGGAGACAAACGCCGCTTGCAGGGCCTCGGCCTCTTCAATCGAATCCTGACCCTCCAGGCCCTCGCGGCACAGCTGGTCCATCAACACGTGGAGCATGCGCCCGCAGGCCTTGCTCGAAGAGATCTTGCCGAAGGTTTTCGAGGCGCTGCCCAGTTGCTTGCACACTTCATTGCGCGAGAGTGACAGCGAGGCATGTTCGATAAGGCCAAACGGGCTGATCTCGATCGAACCCGTGGAGTCCATCAGCAACATATCGCCGGGGGCCAATTGAATGACCTGGCCGTTCTGGGTGATCTGGCAATAGCCGCTGCGCTGGCTGACGAGGAAGCAATGCTGGTCCATATCGTGATCGGCATTGGGCCGCTCGCGTTTGATCAGGCCGGCATTGGTGCGCAGGTTGGCCAGTGACAGGCCGCCCCGGGAGTGCTTGGAAACCTCACCGATGAACAGTGAACGGTTGAAGGCCAGTTCCGTGTCGAAATGGCCGCAGGCCGCTCGCAGATCCCGAGTCCAGGTTTCCAACCCATAGTGCGCAGACTGATAGGTGCTCATGGCATCTCCACAATGGTTTCTTGTTTTTGTTGGCTAATAGTTAACATGTTATCTATATAGGCGCAACAAGTCCGTGATACCGACTGTAGAAGCACTAATGATGCCAATTCCTCAACTCAGATCGCGCCCAATACCCGCTGCAAACCCGCCAGTACCGTGAGCAGCCCGGCCCGCTGCGCGCCGCTCAAGGGGATGTAGCGCCGGAACGCCGGCATACGGTTGACCACCTCGCTGCCGCCCATGTGTTCAAGCCGTACGTGCCATTGCTGCCCATTCAAATCGAGGTGCAGACGCTTGAAGTCCAGCCCCATCAACGCTTGATGCAGGCCGGGGTCGTCGTTCAAGGCTGCCTGGAGCCTGGCCAGCAAAACCGGCGCTCCAGCCCGTTGCCGACAGGCCAGTCCCGTGCGCCGGATCGACCCGCTGTGGTGCAGTTCAAAGCACGCATTGCCCTGCTCTGAGGCGGGCACCGTGAACATGAATTCGGTCATGACCAGGTGCATCAGCAATTGCGCTTCGGTGCGCTCGGCAACGTCGACCTGAAGGCCGATGTCGTCCAGGCAAAACCTTGCCTGGGCTGGCCCCGTCGAGGTGAAACTCGCCAGCCCGAGGTTGCGCCGCACGTACTCAAGCGTGACCCCAGGCCGGTAACCGGACGGGGCCCGTTGGGCGCTGAACAGCTCAGACAGCTTTTGCAGCCTGCTCGATATAACGGTTGTGAGGGTTGCCAGGCTCATGGGAAAACTCCTTGGCCAGCACTTCTTCTACCGAAGCCGGCTTGAATGGATTGACCTTCTGTACCACCAGTGTCCAGAACAGCGCGTATGAAGCCGTGATCCCGAGCATCACCCCGAACGGCACATAAATGTCCGCAGGGTTCATACCCGGCGGGGTAATGAACCACATGCCCAGCAAGATGCCGACGCTGGAAAGAATCTGTGGCAACGGGAAGAACGGCGAGCGATAGGCCCGTGGCAGATCCGGACGACGAATGCGCAGGATCACCACCGACAGCGTCACCAGCAGGTAAGAGAAACTCCATGCACACACCGCCGCCAGCACCAGGTGCATGATGTTGTCGGTGTTGCCACCCAACCACAGGGCATACAGGCACGGAATCAGCATCGCCACCAGGATGCACAGCAGCGGCGTCTTGAAGCGCGGGTGCAAATAAGTGAAGACTTTGGGCAACGCGCCGTCCACCGCCATGCCGTAGAGAATCCTCGGCACGCCCGCCATCAGCGTATTGATGGTGGCGGCACCGGCGAACAGGAAACCGATCCCCAGCCACAGCGGGCCGACATGCCCCATGACCTGCTCGGCAAACCTTGGGATCGCCATGGGCGTGTCGAGCAGGTGCACGCCGGCGGCGGCATCCAGCACCACGTTTTCCACCTGGCGCTTCATCGCAGCGCCGTAGATGAACATGCAGGTCGCCACGCTCAATAAACCGAAAATCATGGCCTTGGGCATGACCTTGGCCGAATTGCGAAGGTCCGGGGCCAACGGGGTGACGAACTCGCAACCGACGAACATGAACATGGCCATGCCCACCAGCGACAGAATGGTGATCAGGTCGGTACCCACCAGCGACACGCCGAACCAGCCCTCCAGTTGCACCGCCGGTGCCGCGATCAGGCCGAGCACGCCGAACACCATCAGCGTGGTCCACATGCCGAAGGTCAGGATGATCTCGGCCCTGCCGAAGGCGCTGACGCCAAAGGCATTGAGAATGCCGAACACCACGACAAACCCCACCCCCAGCAACCAGGAACCGCCGGCAGACTCCGCCAGGGTATTGAGGTGTTCGAAGTTCACCAGGGCCATGACCCCGGACAGAATCGTCTCGGCGGTGCCGGCGAACACATGCACGATCAGGTACGCCGACAACGTGCCGGTGATCGCAAAGAAACGACCCATGCCGCAATTGATGTAGTCGTAGACCGAGCCGGTGGTCGGCAGGATCGAGGCGGCCTCGGCGAATGTGGTCGCCTGGGCCAGCATCATCACCACCGCAATCAGCATGGCCACCGCGAAGGCGCTGCCGCCGATACCGAAGCCCATGGTTGCGGTGAGAATCACCGGGCTGGCCATGATCAGGCCAATGGTGCTGGCCAGCGCGGTCGGAAACCCGACGCTGCCGCGTTTCAAATGCTGTGTGAGCCGGTCATTGATCGACATGGTACGGATCCTCGAAAGCGGATTTCTGAGTGGATGCATCGAGCCGTACAAGGAGCTGGCGATAAAGCCCTCCCCAGCCAGTCCCTGATCGAAACGGCATCGTGCGCAAAATCACTGTGCGCCTCCCGAGCGCTGATCGTCTTGCCCATGTCTGCCGTGGCTTTTGTTGCTGCCTGCCAAGGCATACGACTTGGCGGGCAGGATCAATTCCATGGCACGCAGGTGAAAGACTTCCCACGCCTGCGGTCATCTTAATGCGCCCTCGACCTAACCATGCTGGGGAATATAAAAATGGAGCACACACTGAAACCACGCACGCTGTCCTTGGCCGTCGGCCTGGGTATCGCGCTGTTGATCGGCCATTCATCGGCCCAGGCCTATGAGCTGTACGCCGACGAGGACACCCATTTGAATGCGGACTTCCTGGCGGTCTACGGCCTGTTCAACAGCCGTCACAACTACGACGGCACAGCGGGCGGCTCGACCTGGCGCGAGGGTTTCATGAAGTACGGGGTGAGCGGCGACCAGGGCCTGGCCGGGCACGGCACCGCGTATGGCGCGCTCAATTGGGTCAGCTCCGGCACCTGGGGCGATGGCGACGCGGCGGGCAACACCGATGGCAGCGAACGCACCACCAAAATCGAAGACGCCTACCTGGGATGGCGCTCGGCCGACCTGTTCCCGGCGCTGGGCAAGGACGGTGTGGATTTTTCCGTCGGGCGCCAGGTGGTCAAGATCGGCCGGGGTTTCCTGATCAACGACGACGGCCCCAACCTGGGCAAAGGCCCGGCTGACGGTGCGCTGAACCGTGGCGGCGCCTATTACCTGGCGGCACGCCACGCGTTCGACCGCACTGCGGTGCTGCGCCTGGGCGGGCAAGAGGGCCTGCACGGTTCGGTGCTGTGGCTCAAGTCGGACAACCGCGCCCAGGCTGAAACCGAACTGGCGGCGGGCACCCTCGACTACACGGCCGCCGCCGGCACGCTGGGCTTGACCTGGGCCCACGGCATGAACGTCACCGACCAGTGGGCCAGCGACTTCCAGAAACAGCGTGAGGGCCTGGACACTTACAGCGTGCGCGGCGAAGGCAGCGCCGGTATCGACAATGCCAGCTTCGCCTTCGAATACGCCTGGCAAGACAAAGACGCGGGGCCGGAAAAAGCCTGGTACGCCGAGGCCGGCTACACCTTCGCCGATGTCGGTTGGTCGCCAAAAGTGACCTACCGCTACACGCGCTACTCGCAAAAATGGGACCCGCTGTTCACCGGGCTCAGCACCGGCTACGGCACCTGGTTCCAAGGTGAAGTCGCCTCCAACTATGCCGGCCCGTTCAACAGCAATACCGGCATCCATCACGTCGGTCTCAAGGCGACACCCCTGGAGAACCTGACGGTCGGCGCGCTGTACTTCGACTTCAATACCCTGCGCAAACACGACGCGCTGAACCTCGACGCCCGGGAGCTTGACCTGTACGCCGAATGGGCGGTCAACAGCCACCTGATCATCAGCCCGCTGGTGGGCATCTACCAACCCAAGAAGGCTGCCGACACCGGCGGCAACCAGGTGGGTGGCAACGGCACCAACCTCTACAGCCAGCTGACCGTGGCCGTGCCCTTCTGACCGGCCTCAGGAGCTGCGTAACGCAGCTCCCTCCCAGCGTTCGTGCTGATGCAGCATCGTCTGGATCTGATGGGTTGCCTGACGGATGTTTTCCGCCAGCTTGCGCACCTCATCGGCCACCACCGGCATGGTGTTCATCCTTGATTCAGGCAATCAGCAGTGGCTGATCAGTCGCTTCAACACCGTCTTGAAGGTTTCGATCTGGTCCTGGCTGAACTCGGCGAACACCTTGTCCTGCTGTTCCCGTGCAATGGCCCAGAGGTCTTCGGTCTGTTCGATACCCGCAGCGGTCAGGCGTACGCCGTGTTCATCGTCGTCGACCAGCCCCTTGCGCTTGAGGTTGGCCACCGCGTCGTCGATTTCCCGCACCGGCATCGCCACCTCCCGCAGCAGGTCGCTGGCGCTCAGGCGGGCGTCGTTCTCCAGCACCATCAGCATCCGTGCCTCGTTGGTGCGCAGGCCGGTAGACAGTTGCCGGGGCTGGTAGCTGGACTGGTAGGCGCGTACCGCCTGGGTCATCAGGTAATACAGGTTATGGCTCAGGCGCCCCTGGAAGTGGCTGCTCGGCGGTTGGCTTTCGTCACGCTTGGTCATCCGCGTATGGGGCAGGACCATGGAGTAGGCGCCCTGATGGTACAGCAGCGGCGAGCGACCGAAATCGTCGAAGGCCACCACCTTGCCGATCATGATCCAGTGATCACCGCCGTCCACCTGCTGGTATTTTTCACAGTGAAAACGTGCCGAACAATCGGCGAACACCGGCGCCCCGCCCTCCCCCGGTTCATAGGCGATCTCGGCGAAGCGGTCGTCCCTGGGCCGGGCAAAATTGTTCGAGAGGTCGATCTGGTCCGCCGCCAGCACGTTGACCGCGAAGTGGCTGGCCTCCTCGAATACCCCGTGGCTGCTGGAGCGTTTGTCGATGCTCCACAGCACCAGCGGTGGGTCCAGGGACACCGAGTTGAAGCTGTTGGCGGTAACGCCCACCTTGCGGCCGGAGGCGTCGGCGGCGGTGACCACGGTCACGCCTGTGGCAAAGTTGCCCAGGGCCCGGCGAAAGGCGCGTGGGTCGAAGGTCGATTCAGACATGCAAGACTCCCGGGCTGCGTCAGGCGCAGCCCTGATTGTTGTTTTCAAAAGCGCGTTCAGATCATGCTCGGATCGGGTTCCAGGCCCATCAACTCGCGGCCGAGGATCTGTGCACAGACGTCGTAGTCGGTGTAGGCATGGGCGCCGGTCATGTGCGAGTCGCGGAACAAGCGCTGCATCTCGTTGTGCTCGAACCAGGCGTTGCCGCCGGCGGCCTCGAACAGACGGTCCACCGCCTGGATGCACATCTTGGTCGCGTAGGCCTGGTTGGTGCGCCAGAACGCCAGGGTCTCGCGGCTTGGGTAGCGCTGCTGCTCACTGTGTTCGGCGTGTTCGCTCCAGGTTTTTTCGAGGAAGGCGCGCGCGGCGGCCACCTGGTGAGTCGACTCGGCCAGGCGCATCAACGCCGGGGTCGCGGCACCGACCGCCGCCCCGGTATAGGCGCGCACGCGGGTCTTGGTCTTTTCGCGGAACACCTCGAGCATCCGCTCGGCGACGCCCAGGCTGACGGTGGAAAAGCCACTGGCAAAGTAAGGCCGGTACGGTGAATAGAAAATCTTGCTGTCGGGGTACAGCCCAAAGCCGGCGGACTTGCCTTCCATCATGTCCTTGGCTTTCTGGATGCGGTGCTCCGGCACCCAGGCCTTGTCGATGATCAAGGTCTTGGTGCCGCTGCCTTTCATGCCGGCGGCAAACCAGTCATCGCGGATCTGGTAGTCACTGCGCGGCAGCACCGCGAAGCAGTAATCCTGGGCGCCCTGGGGGTTGTTGCGGCGGAAACCCACGATAGCCCACTCGGCGTGATCACAGCCGCTGCTCCAGCCCATTTCCCCGCTGAACAACACGCCGCCCTCGACTTCCTCGGTGCGCCCGAACGGCGCGATGCTGCTGCTCGCAGTGGCATCAGGGTCAGCGCCCCAGACCTCCTGCTGCAGTTGGGCCGAGAACAGTGCCAATTGATGGCTGTGGGTACACAACAGGCTCATGGCCCAGGCCGTGCTGGCGCAGGCCCCGGCGAGCAAGGCGATGCAGTCGGCAAACTGCGGCAGCGACAACTCCATGCCGCCGAACACTTTCGGCTGAAACACACGGTGCATGCCGATGCTCTTGAGCAGCGCAATATTCTCGGCGGGCACCTGGCGGTCCTGCTCGGCCACGAAGGCATTGGCGGCGATGGTCGGCAGGATGGACTTGAGGTCTTCAAGGAGCGGGTTTGGCTTTTTCATGGATGGCCCTGCTTATTATTGGATGTCCGGGCAGCGCCAGAAATCAAGGCGTGGCGCCGGATGCAGGGCCAGTATGGAGCGTGCCTTCCTGGCAGGACATGCACCTTCCAGAGTCAAGATTGTACTTTTCAAAGGCTCAGGCTGGTCCGTCGCGCACAGGCGCTGGCAGCCACAGACATGCCACTGGGCAGCCACAGTCAAGCCCGTTCCAGCCACTGGGATTAACCTCGGGCTTTTCAATGTCTGCCACCAGGAAAAACCCCATGAGCGATATTCCACTGCTGCCCCAGGTTGAAGCCTTCCTCCGTCGAACCCATGCGTTGTTCATTGACGGTGGCTACGTCGAGAGCCATTCCAGCCAGCGGTTGGAGGTGATCAACCCGGCCACCGGCCAGGTCATTGCCGACGTCGCCGCCGCCGACCCGGTCGACATTGACGCGGCTGTGGCGTCGGCGAGCCGAGGCTTCAAGCAGTGGTCGCAGGTCGCACCGGCGGTGCGCGGCAATGTACTGCTCAAGCTGGCCGATCTGCTGGAGCAACACCGCGAAGAACTGGCACAGCTCGAAACCTGCCAGTCGGGCAAGATCATCCAGATTTCCCGTGCTTTCGAAGTCGACCAGGCCGCACATTTCCTGCGTTACTACGCGGGCTGGGCCACCAAGATCAGCGGCCAGACCATCACTCCGTCGCTGCCCTCCTTCGCCGGCGAGCGCTACACCGCGTTCACCCTGCGCGAGCCGGTCGGGGTGGTGGTCGGCATCGTGCCGTGGAATTTCTCGACCATGATCGCCATCTGGAAACTCGCCTCGGCCCTGGTGACCGGTTGCAGCATCATCATCAAGCCCAGCGAGTTCACCCCGCTGACCATCCTGCGCATCGCCGAGCTGGCGATTGACGCCGGCCTTCCCGCCGGCGCGCTGAACGTCTTGACCGGCGGCGGCAGCGTCGGCAAAGGCCTGATCGAACACCCCGGCACCGACAAGGTGTCGTTCACCGGCTCCGTGCCAACCGGGATTGCGGTGGGCCAGAGTGCCATGGGCGCCGGGCTGACCCGGGCTACCCTTGAACTGGGCGGAAAAAACTCGGCAGGGTTCCTGCGCGATGTGGACCTGGACAAGGCCGTCAACGGCATCCTCGAAGCGGGCTTTTTGCACTCCGGGCAAATCTGCGCCGCCGCCGAACGGTTCTTTGTGCACCGTTCGCAGATCGAAGCGGTCATGGGCAAACTGGCCCAGCGCCTGGGCGCGCTGAACATCGGCTCGCCCCTGGATGAGCGCACCGAATTCGGCCCGGTCACCAACCGCCAGCACCAACTCAAACTCGGCGAGTTCTTCGCCAAGGCCCGCGCCGAAAACAACCGAATCATTCACGGTGGCAACCTGATCGACCGTCCGGGCTGTTACGTCGAGCCGACGATCATCCTCGCCAACAGCGTCGACGACACCCTGCTCAACGAGGAGACCTTCGGCCCCATTGCCACATTCTTACCGTACGACAGCGAAGAGGAACTGCTGGCCTTGATGAACAACACCCCCTACGGCTTGAGCGCCAGCCTGTGGACCAACGACCTCAGCAAAGCCTTGCGCATGGTGCCCGCCATCGAGGCCGGCACGGTGTGGGTGAACATGCACACGATGCTGGACCCGGCGGTGCCGTTTGGCGGCAACAAATCCTCGGGGATAGGCCGGGAGTTCGGCAGCGCCTTCATCGAGGATTACACCGAGTTGAAGTCAGTGATGATTCGCTACTAAATCCAACCAGTGGATCCATTGATATGTAAGTGTCCGATAATCGCCCAATAAAGCAACCACAACAGATTGACTCTCCATCAGGCCAGCCATTTAATGGATCCATTAAATAAAAACAATCCGCCGCCTGGAGAGTCATCATGTACCCAAAGAACACGTGGTATGTCGCCTGCACCCCCGATGAAATCGCGCACAAGCCCCTGGGTCGACAGATCTGCGGCGAGAAGATGGTGTTTTATCGTGGCCAGGAAGGCGCCGTGGTGGCGGTCGAGGACTTCTGCCCCCATCGCGGTGCGCCACTCTCGCTGGGTTATGTCGAGAACGGCAACCTGGTCTGCGGCTACCACGGCCTGGTCATGGGCGGCGATGGCAAGACCGTGGAAATGCCCGGCCAGCGGGTGCGTGGCTTTCCGTGCAACAAGACCTTTGCCGCGGTTGAACGCTACGGCTTCATCTGGGTGTGGCCCGGCGATCAGGCCCAGGCCGACCCGGCGCTGATCCACCATCTGGAATGGGCTGAGAGTGACCAGTGGGCCTATGGCGGCGGGCTGTTTGATATCCAGTGCGACTACCGCCTGATGATCGACAACCTGATGGACCTGACCCACGAAACCTACGTGCACGCCTCCAGTATCGGCCAGAAGGAAATCGACGAAGCGCCGCCCGTGACCACGGTGGACGGCGATGAAGTCGTCACTGCCCGGCACATGGAAAACATCATGGCCCCGCCGTTCTGGCGCATGGCCCTGCGCGGTAATAACCTCGCCGATGACGTGCCGGTGGACCGCTGGCAGATCTGCCGCTTCACCCCGCCCAGCCATGTATTGATCGAAGTCGGCGTGGCCCACGCCGGCAAAGGTGGCTATAACGCCGCCCCCGAACACAAGGCCTCAAGCATCGTGGTCGACTTCATCACCCCGCAAACCGAGACCTCGATCTGGTACTTCTGGGGCATGGCGCGCAACTTCAACCCCCACGATGAGGCGCTCACCGCGAGCATTCGCGAGGGCCAAGGCAAGATTTTCAGCGAAGACCTGGAGATGCTCGAACGCCAGCAACAGAACCTGCTGGCCCACCCGCAGCGCAACCTGCTCAAGTTGAATATCGACGCGGGCGGCGTGCAGTCGCGCAAGATCCTGGAGCGACTGATTGCCAGGGAACGCGCCGCCGAATCGCAACTGATCGCCACCACCACCGCCTGAACAGCGCGACAACTTTGCGAGGACTGAACATGATCGATGTGGTGGTGGTATCCCGTAACAACGAAGCCCAGGATATTTGCAGCTATGAACTGGCCAGTGTCGATGGCCAGCCGCTGCCGGCCTTCAGTGCCGGTGCGCACATTGACGTGCACCTGCCCGATGGGGTGATCCGGCAATATTCCCTGTGCAATCACCCCGAAGAACGTCATCGCTACCTGATCGGCGTGCTCAAGGACCCGGCCTCACGGGGTGGTTCGCGCAGCTTGCACGAGCAGGTTCACGAGGGCACGCGCCTGACGATCAGTGAGCCGCGCAACCTGTTTCCCCTGGCCCACGACGCGCGCCGCAGCCTGCTGTTTGCCGGTGGCATCGGCATCACCCCGATCCTGTGCATGGCCGAACGCCTGGCCCACGCAGGGGCCGACTTCGAACTGCATTACTGCGCCCGTGCCAGCGAGCGTGCGGCATTTGTGCAACGGCTTAAGGCGTCGCCGTTTGCCGAGCGGGTGTTCCTGCATTTCGATGAGCAGCCGCACACAGCCTTGAATGCTGCCGAGGTACTGGCGGCGCCCGCAGACGACGTGCACCTGTATGTCTGCGGCCCTGGAGGGTTCATGCAGCATGTGCTCGACAGCGCACGCGCACAGGGCTGGCAGGAAGACTGCCTGCACCGCGAATACTTCAGCGCGGCACCGGTGGACAGCAGCCTCGACGGCGGCTTTTCGGTGAAGCTCGGCAGCAGCGGCCAGGTCTTCGAAATCCCCGCCGACAAGACCGTGGTCCAGGTCCTGGAAAGCCATGGCATCGAGATTGCCGTGTCCTGCGAACAGGGGATTTGCGGCACCTGCCTGACCCGTGTGCTGGAGGGCATACCGGAGCACCGCGACCTGTTCCTCACCGAGCAGGAACAGGCGCTGAATGATCAGTTCACGCCCTGCTGCTCACGCTCGAAGACCCCGTTGCTGGTGCTCGATATCTGAAGCGTGTCACGACGCGGGCAAAATCACCTTCATGCGCGCGGCGGCGGTGGCCGAGCTGAAGATCTCGGCATAGCGCAAGGTCGCATTGGCGTGCTCACGCATGATGGCTTCGGCCCGCGCGCCCTGGCGATTGACCAGGGCGTCGAAGACCGAGTGATGCTGCATGTGGGCATAGTTGAAGCGTCGGTACTCGCGGGCCATGTCCTCGCGATCCACCGCCAGCGCGGTCACCGAGGCGAACGGCAAATGATCATTGCGGGCCAGGGCGTCGGCGATTGCCGGGTTGTGGCTGCCTTCGACGATGACCTGGTGAAAGCGCATGTTCAGGTCGTGATAGACCTCAAGGTCATCCTCGGTCACGTAGCCCTTTTCGAACAGTTGATCGCCTTCCACCAGGCAGCGCTCCAGCGCCGCACGTGCCGCATCGGATAAACCAAGCTCGGCGGTCTGACGCGCTGCCAGACCCTCAAGCACGCCGCGCACTTCGACGGCGCCGGCAATGTCGCTGGGGCTGACCGAACGCACCTGATAACCGCGCCCGCCAAACGGCACCAGCAGTCCTTCCTGTTCGAGGGTGCGAAAGGCCATGCGCACGGGCATGCGCGACACGCCGAACAGCTGCGCCGTGGGAATCTCCATCAGCCGCTCGCCCGCCGCCAACTCCCCGCTGGCAATCATCTTGCGCAGTGCAACCAGCACCAATTGACCGGGTTTACTCATCCAGGCGACTTCCAGAAAACGTGAGCCGCCATAGTATCGCAAGCACCTGGCCGCGTCAGATGAACGCCAGCGCTGCCCGTGCCCCATCTATGGCGCCCAGGTGCTGCGCCAGCCGCGACGGCAGGTAATCGAAAAAGAACCCGGCGCTTTGCAGCTTGGCGGCACGCAAGGGGTGATCGTCGGGCAGTGCCCTGGAGACGCGCGCGGCCCGCGCCCAGGCAAAGGCCAGCAACGCCACGCCACAGAGTTGGAGAAAGTCCGGCGCTGCCCGATAGGGATATTCACTGTCTTCGTGCGCGCGTTCACGTATGGCGTTCACCACACGGGCCAACGCGTCGCACAGGCTGCCCAACGCACCGGAGAAGCCTGCGCATTCGACATACTGTCTGCCCTGCGCGGCCTCGGCGCGTAACTCGGCCAGCAGCAGGCCAAAGGCTCGGCCCTCATCCCCCAGCACCTTGCGCAGCAACAGGTCATTGGCCTGGATCTCGTTACTGCCCTCGTAGATCATCGCGATGCGGCTGTCGCGCAGGGTTTGCTCGATGGCGAACTCGGTGACGTAGCCGTAACCGCCGAATACCTGCAGCGCATGGCTGGCCTGGCGAAAGCCCTGTTCGGTGAAAAACGCCTTGATGATGGGCGTCAGCAACGGCGCCAACTGGGCGGCCGACGAGTCCTGGTCATGTTCGGCCTGATCAAGCAGGTGCGCCGCCCAATAGCCGATGGCACGCATGCCCTCGCTGGTGGTGCGCAGCTCCAGCAACACGCGGCGCATGGCCGGGTGATAACGGATCGGGTCAGCCGCCTGGGCCACCACCTCTTCAGGCCTTGACGGTGCGCGCATTTGCAAGCGTTCTGCGGCGTATTGGCGGGCGTTCTGCCAAGCCGCCTCGACATGCCCCAGGCCTTGCAGGCCCACATGCAGGCGCGCGGAATTCATCATCACGAACATCGCCGCCAGGCCACGATTGGCATCGCCGATCAGCCAGCCCTGGGCGGCGTCGAACACCAGGGAACAGGTGGCGCTGCCCTTGATGCCCATCTTGTGTTCGATGCCGTCGCAGTGCACGCCATTGGCCTGGCCATCGTCCAATTGCTTGGGCACCAGGAACAGTGAAATGCCACGGCTGCCCGGCGGCGCATCGGGCAGGCGCGCCAGCACCAGGTGCAGGATATTGGCCGTGAGGTCGTGCTCACCGCCGGAGATAAACAGCTTGCTGCCGCTGAGGCGATAACTGCCATCCGCCTGGGGCTGCGCGCGACAGCGCAGTAAGCCGACATCGCTGCCGGCCTGCGACTCGCTGAGGCACATGGTGGGCAAGACCTGGCCACTGACAATGTCGGGCAGGTAGCGCGCCTGCAACCACGGAGCGGCGTGGGTCTTAAGGCACAGGTAGGCGCCGTGGGCGATCCCGGTGTACATGGCCCAGGCGTGGTTGCTGGCGTAGAGCATCTCTTGCAGCGCCGCATCGAGCAGTTGCGGCAAGCCCTGCCCGCCCTGCTCCTCGGCACACGCCAGCGCCGGCCAACCGCCGTCGACATAGGCGCGATAGGCCTCGGCAAAGCCGTCCGGGGTGCTGACCCGGCCCGCCTGCCAGCGGCAGCCCTGGCGATCACCGCTGCTATTCAACGGCGCCAATACGCCCTGACTGAAGCGTGCCGCCTCCTCCAGCACCTGTAGCGCCAGCGGCAGGTCCAGGGCCGCGAACGCCGGGTGGCGCTGCCAGGTGTCGGGCGCCTGCAACCAGTGTTCCAGGACAAATTGCATATCGCCCAGGGGCGCCTCATAGCTCCACATCGGGACACCTCATCGACTAAAAAAACCATCAAGCGCGGTAGACAGGGTTCTCGATCAGCAACGCCATGCCCTGCCCGCCGCCCACACACGCTGCGGCAATCCCGTAGCGCAGGTTGTGCTGGCGCAGTTGTCGGGCCAGGGTCATCACCAGGCGCAGGCCGGTGGCGGCCAGGGGATGCCCCAGGGCAAGCGAGCCGCCCTGGACGTTGAGGCGGGTGCTGTTCAGCTCCAGTTCATGGGCCACCGCCAGTACCTGGGCGGCCTGGGCTTCGTTGATCTCGAAGCGGCCGATGTCATCCAGATTCAACCCGCTGCGTTGCAGCAGCAGGCGGATCGCCGGTGCCGGGCCGATGCCCATGAACTCGGGGGCCACACCGACCACCGCGCTGGCCAGCAGCCGCGCCAGGGCCGGCCGCGTGCAGGCCGAGGCGCGCCCCACCAAAGCCGCCGCCGCACCATCGACCACCGCGCAACTGTTGCCGGCGGTTTGCACGCCACCTGGATGCACGGCGCGCAAGCGCGTCAAGGCTTCAAGGTCGGTGGGACGTGGGTGGCTGTCGGCGCTGACGGCACTCGCCCGACGCGCCAGGCTGATGCCCCTGGGCTGATACCCCTCAAGCTCGAACACCTGGTTATCGACCGTGACGATTTCTTCCGCCCACGCGCCGTCACGTTGCGCCTGCAAGGCACGCTGATGGCTGTCGCAGGCGTAGCGGTCCACGGCCTTGCGGCTCAGGCCATAACGGCGCGCCAGGTTGTCGGCGGTAGCAATCATGTCCAGACCAGGGGCCGGGTCGTACAGGGCCTCCCAGAGAAAATCCTTGAATTGCACCTCGCCGCCGAGGCGAAACCCATCCCGATGGGTGTAGGCCGCAATCGGGTTGCGCGACATGGACTCGCTGGCCACGCACAGGGCCAGTTGCACCTCGTCGCGTAACTGTTCAGCGGCCTGGCGCAGCAGCTCGAAGCCGGTGGCGCAGATGCGCTGCACCCCCAGCGCCGGGACCGCTTGCGCCACCCCGCTGTACAAGCCGATATGCCGTGGCAGCAAGTAGGCATCGAAGCTGGCCTGGGCCATGGAACCGGCCAAGACGCTGTCCACCGCCTGGGGGTCGATGCCGGCACGGGCCAATACTTCCCGGCCGACCTTGATGCCCAGGTCGATGGGCGACACCTGGGACAGTGCGCCCCCGAGGTCGACCCACGGCGTGCGCACCGCCTCGAAAATCGCCGCATCGGCAAACGCCGAGTACTGCCCGGCGCAGCTCAAGGCTTGGGCCCGGCGCGCAGGATCGTGGCCTCTTCACCGCGATACAACGCCTCGACCTTAGCCGCGCGCCATTGCAGCACGGCACGCTGGTTGATCGAGCCTTTGTCGGTGATTTCCCCACGGTCGATGGACGCCGGCTCGTCGAGCAGGGCAATCCATTCCAGGCGACTGGCATTGCCGGTGGCCTCGCGGTTGAGGCGCTGCAACCAGTCGCCGAACCACTGGCGTACCGGCGCGCTGGCCAACACCTCGGCGTCGCTGGCGTCGGCGCTCAAGCCGGCCAGCCGCCGGCACTCGTAGAGCCGGGGGAACACCAGGGCTCCCAGGCATTCGCGGTCCGGCGCGGCAATCACCAGGTCCTGCACATAGGGCGCGCCGTCGAGCACGGCGCGATTGCGTAACGGGCCGACACTGACGAACACCCCGGAAGACAACTTGAAATCCTCGGCAATCCGCCCGTCGAACATCAGCCCCAATTGCGGCTGGTGCGGGTCGGCGAGCTTGATCGCGTCACCGGAACAGTAGAAACCCTGTTCGTCGAACACCTCGGCGGTTTGCTCGGGCGCCCGCCAGTACCCCGGCATGATGTGCGGCCCGCGAAAGCGCCCTTCGAACTTGCCGTCCAACGGCACCAGGCGCACCTCGCAGCCCGGCGCAGGCAATCCGATATAGCCGGCCATGGACAACGGCCCGGTGGTGAAGGTGCAGGACGGCGCGGCTTCGGTCATGCCCAGCCCGGCCATCATGCGGATACGTTCACCGCAGTGCTGTTCGGCCACGCGGTCGAGGCGATCCCAGACACTTTGCGACAGGCCGGCGGCGGCGAAGAAGAACAGTTTCATGCGCGCAAAAAACCGTTCGCGCAACTCGGCGTCCTGTTCCAGGGCGTTGACCAATTCTTCCCAGCCCTTGGGCACCGTCAAATAGGCCGTGGGCGAAACCTCCTTGAGGTTGCGCAGGGTCTCGGCAAAGCCTTGAACCGTGGGCTTGCCGTCGTCGAGGTAAAAGGTGCCGCCGTTGTAGAGCACGATGCCGACGTTATGGCTACCGCCGAAGGTGTGGTTCCACGGCAGCCAGTCCACCAGTACCGGCGGTTCCTCACCGAACACCGGGAATGTCTGCAACAGCATTTGCTGGTTGGCACAGAGCATGCGCTGCGTAGTGATCACCGCCTTGGGCAACTTGGTCGAGCCCGAGGTGAATAGAAACTTGGCGATGCTGTCGGGGCCGGTGGCCTGGAATGCCGCGTCGGCCTCGGCGCCGCCCGGCGTTTGCAGCAGGCTGGCGAAGCTGACCTGAGTGCGCCCAGGCACGTGGCCGCGCACGCTGATCAGCGGAGTCTCGGCCGGCAAGACAGCATCGATGGCGCGCTGGTAAGCGGCCGCATCGCTGACGAACACCAGCCCCGGTTGCAGCAGGTCGCACACATGCCGCAGCTTGGCGAAATCCTGGGACAACAACGAATACGCCGGCGATACCGGGCAATAAGGAATACCGGCGTACATCGCGCCGAGGGCGACCTGCAAATGCTCGATGTCGTTGCCCGACAGCAAGGCCAGCGGCTTGTGCGCCGAGAGCCCATAACTCAACAGGCCCTGGGCAATCGCACGCACGCTGTCGAGCATCTCGCGGTAGCTGACCCGGCGCCAATCACCACCGGCCTGGCGTGCCGCGATAAACGTCTGCTCGGGCCGCACCTGGGCCCAATGCACCAGGCGATCAAGCAAGCGCGTCGGCAACTCGGCCAGGGGCTCCAGGGAGCGCATATGCAGCACGCCGTGTTCTTCAGTGACCGCCACCGGTGCGTGGCCGATGGAGACCTCGCGGTATCGCGGTGCGGGCTGGGGTTGCGGTCTGAATTCGGAACTCACAAGGGTGTCCTCCAGCAAGGCGGTCAACGCCGCCTTGTTATTGTTATGTCGCGACGCCTGCTCAGATCGGGTAATGCCGTGGCCCGTTCTGCAAGGTCACCCAGCGCAATTGCGTGAAGTGCTCGATCGAGGCCTTGCCGCCAAAGCTGCCGTAGCCGCTGGACTTGACCCCGCCGAACGGCATCTGCGCCTCGTCATGCACGGTCGGGCCGTTGATATGACAAATGCCCGACTCGACACGCTGGGCCAGGGCCAGTGCACGCCCGGTGTCACGGCTGAAGATCGCCGCCGAAAGGCCGAACTCGGAGTCGTTGGCCAGGCGCAGTAACGCCTCATCGCCGTCACCGCGCAGCAGTACCGCCACCGGACCGAAGGACTCTTCGCGGTACAAGCGCATGTGTTCGGTGACGCCATCGATCAGGGTCGGCTGCAGGATGCTGCCGTCCAGTTGGCCACCTACCACCAGCCGCGCGCCCTTGGCGAGGGCATCGTCGATCAGGGCCTTGATGCGTGTGCCGGCGCCGGCGTCCACCAGGGAACCCAGGACCGAATCCGCTGCAATGGGATCGCCCGCGCGCAGGGTCGCGACCTTGGCCGCCAGCTTGGCGGTGAAGGCATCGGCGACCTTGGCATCGACAATCAGGCGCTCGGTGGACATGCAAATCTGGCCCTGGTTGAAATAGGCGCCAAAGGCCGCCGCCGCGACCGCAGCGTCGAGGTCGGCGTCATCGAGCACCAGCAACGGCGCCTTGCCGCCCAGTTCCAGCAAGGCCGGCTTGAGGTGACGCGCCGAGAGCTCGCCGACAATCCGCCCCACATGGGTCGAGCCGGTGAAGTTGACCCGGCGCACGGCCGGGTTGGCGATCAGCCGCTCGACAATCGCAGCGGCATCCGCCGGGGCATTGCTGATGACGTTGACCACGCCATCGCCCAGGCCGGCGTCCTGCAACACCTGGCCAATCAGGCGGTGCACCGCCGGGCTCAGCTCCGAGGCCTTGAGCACCACGGTATTACCGCAGGCCAACGGCATGGCGATGGCACGTGTGGCGAGGATCACCGGGGCATTCCACGGCGCGATGCCCAGTACCACGCCGCACGGCTGCCGCAAGGCCATGGCGAAACTGCCGGGAACATCGGAGGGGATCACTTCACCAGTGATCTGGGTGGTCATCGACGCCGCTTCGCGCAGCATATTGGCCGCCAGGCGCACGTTGAAGCCATACCAGTTGGCCATGG
The DNA here is from genome assembly GCF_007828335.1 of Pseudomonas sp. SJZ103. Taxonomy (NCBI): domain Bacteria; kingdom Pseudomonadati; phylum Pseudomonadota; class Gammaproteobacteria; order Pseudomonadales; family Pseudomonadaceae; genus Pseudomonas; species Pseudomonas sp. SJZ103. The sequence continues at coordinate 195,789 of NZ_VIUN01000007.1, read as the reverse complement.
CGCCGGTCTCGCCGGCGGCGGCAATGAATTCGGCGCTGCGCGCCTGCAATTGCTCGGCAGCGTTGAGCAAGCGGGTGCGGCGTTCGTTGGGCGCCAGCGCAGCCCACGCGGGGAACGCGGCGTGGGCGGCCGCTACGGCGGCGTCGGCATCTTCCAGGGTCGCGGCGGCCACCCGCGAGACCACTTCACCGGTCACCGGGTTGCGACGTTCGAAGGTTCGACCGTCACGGGCGGGGCACGACTGGCCGCCGATCAACAGGGGCACGTCCAGCATGGTGATTCCTCTTTATTATCTTTATCGGGAATACGTTCAAGCAGGGTACAACGGCGCGGCCAGGCGGCCGCGCCCCTCAGCGTTTATACGCCTGCAGGCCAGGCTTGATGCTCTTGTCGTCGAGGAACTGTTTCATGCCCTGCTCGCGACCGCCTTCGGTGTCGAGCAGGCGCGACTGATCGAGCTTGGCGTAGAGGTAATCCTCGTTCTGCTCCCAGGTCAATTCGCGGCAGCGTTTGAAGCCATGCTTGGCGGCACGCAGCACCACCGGGTTCTTCTCCAGCAGGTTGCGCGCCAGTTCGATGGTCACTTCGCGCAGTTGAGCCAGCGGCACGCTTTCGTTGACCAGGCCCATTTCGGCGGCTTTCTGCCCGCCAAAGGTCTTGCCGGTCATGATGTAGTACAGCGATTGGCGATGGCCCACGGTGTCGGCCATGGCCTTGCTCACCAGGTTGCCCGGCGGGATGCCCCAGTTGATTTCCGAGAGGCCGAAGGTCGCTTCGTCGGCGCAGATCGCCAGGTCACAGGCCACCAGCGGGCTGAAGCCACCGCCGAAGCACCAGCCATTGACCATGGCGATGGTCGGCTTGGCGTACATGCGCAGCAGTTTCCATTGCCATTGCGAGGCTTCGCGGCGGATTTTTTCCTGGAGGATTTCCGGGCCGGCATCCACCTCGCGAAAGTATTCCTTGAGGTCCATGCCGGCGGTCCAGGCTTCGCCTGCGCCGGTCAGCACCAGCACGCCGGCGGCAGGGTCCTGCTCAAGGGTTTCCAGGACATCGATCATTTCCCGGTTCAGGGTCGGGCTCATGGCGTTGCGTTTTTCCGGACGATTGAGAATGACCCAGGCGATGCCTTCTTCGATCTCAACCTTGACGGTGGTCCAACGGCCTTCGTAATTGCTCATGGCGGTACGCTCTTGTTCTGGGGTTTGAAGATGATTCGAAATTAAACCGCAAATATAGTTATGTCAATTAACTATTAACACGGATAACCAATATTTTTACGCGGTGAAACCTGCGTTTTCCAGGCGTTGTGAAAAGCCGGCATAGCCATGGCTCGCCAACCTCGGCAAACTAGATAGCCTTCTTAACCTCCATCTTCTGAGGATTGCACTGCCAATGGCCAAGCCTTCCAACATCGCCGCCGCCAGCCAGGCCCTACCCGATAACGACGAGGTACGGCCGCCGCTGGATTCAGCCCTGGACGATCTGATCGGCTACGCCATGCGTCGCGCCCAGCTCAAGCTGTTCCAGAACCTGATCGGCCGACTGTCGGACCACGACCTGCGCCCTGCGCAGTTCTCGGCCCTGGCGATCATCGAGCAGAACCCCGGGCTGATGCAGGCCGACCTGGCTCGCGCACTGGCGATCGAGCCGCCCCAGGTGGTGCCGTTGCTGAACAAGCTGGAAAGCCGCGCCCTCGCCGTGCGGGTGCGCTGCAAGCCAGACAAGCGCTCCTACGGGATCTTCCTCAGCAAGAGCGGCGAAACCCTGCTCAAGGAGCTCAAGGCGATCGCCGCCCAGAGTGACCTGGACGCCACGGCCGCCCTCGACGGCCAGGAGCGTGAAGAGCTGCTGCGCCTGCTGAAGAAGGTCTACCAGGACTGATCGGCTTACCAGAGCGCCACGGTGTACAGCACCAGGAAACGGGTCTGGTTTTCATCGCGAAACGCCGCGCCGCTGGGGAAGTCATTGCGGTAGATCGACTTGCGCGCCATGAACCCGACGTTCTTCAGCGGGCCGTCCTGGATCACATAGCCCAACTCCATCTGGAACTCGCGCTCCTTGCGATCCTCGGCGTTGAAAGCGGCCAGTTCGATGTTGTCGCCACGCACATAGCGCAGCCGAGTCTTCAACCCCGGCACACCCGCTGCGGCGAAGTCGTAGTCGTAGATGGCCTGCCAGGTGCGCTCCTTGGCGTTGAGAAAGTCCGAGCTCATGGTCAGTTCGCTCATGCCCATCAACTCCGTTCCAGAGATATAGGGCGTGGCCGTCTCCCCGCTTGAGTGCATGTAGCCAAGGCTGACGCGATGTCCGCCGAGGCGGTAGCCGAACAGCGCCGAGAGGTTGCGGTTATCCACGTTGCCCGCCTTGGCACTGCCGTCCTCGCGACTGAAAAAGCTGCGCAGGTCGCTGGTGAGCACGCCATCTCCCAACGGCAGGTTGTGCAGCAGCGCCAGGGTGTCCTGCTGGTAGAGGTCCGCCACCTGCGAGTGATAGACACGCAGGCTGAGGTCTTTGTTGACCTGGTAATCACCGCCCACATACGCCAGATGCGACGTGGTGGCGGTGGCGTTGAAACGCCGGTTGGGCGAGGCGATGGTCATGGCCTGGTAGTCGGTGGAGTCGCGTTTGTTGATGCGGTCGATGTAGCCGGTGTTGAGGGTCAGGCCATCGATGTCCTTGGAGCTCAAGGTGGTGCCGCGAAAAGTTTGCGGCAGCAGGCGCGACGGGCTGGCAAAGGCGAATGGCAGGAAGATCGACACATCACCGGCCTTCACCGTGGTTTGCGCAAACCGCAGCTTGGCGGTTGGCGCCAGGCGCGAGTACTCATCGGCGGCGCGTTTGTCGCTCGCCGACACCGGCAACAACTCGGTGCCGCTGCGGTCTGGCGAGGAGTCGAGCTTGACCCCCATCAGCCCGCGCACATCCAGGCCAAAGCCCACCGGGCCTGGGGTGTACCCCGATTCCAGGTTGAGGATGAACGCCTGGGCCCATTCCCGCGCGGCGGTCTTCGCACCGTCGTCCTTGTAGTCGCGGTCCAGGTAGTAATTGCGCAAGGTCAAGGTGCCGTGGCTGTCGTCGATAAAGCCTGCGGCCCACAGCGGAGCGGGCAGCACGCTCAAGGCCAGGCATGCCATGAGCAGGCGTGGAGTGGTGTTCGACACACAGGCGACGGGCGCCGCTGCAACGGCGTGCTCCATAGGAAGTTCTGGCATGTTCGATGTCCATTTTTTGTTGTTGTTTTTGGGGTGGCACACGCTCGGCCCGGTCGGCTTCGCGAGCCAAGAATGGAAACAGCCGACGGTGCCCGTCAACCGCAACTGAGCGATAATCGAACATTAATAAAACTATCTATTTTTTAGGTTCATATGGATCTATATGCCAAGCTTTTGAATTTTATGGATTTATTCATGATTTATGAGCAGATTAATCCACGATTCATTTTTTAGTTATCTTTGTTATCTTAATCACCAGCAGCCACTCGCGCTCGCCACCACAACAAAAACAACAATGAGGTTTGCCCATGGACAGTCCATCGCGTCGTTCGACGCTGACTATTGCGTTGTGTTTTATCGTTGCGCTGATCGAGGGGTTCGATCTGCAGGCCGCCGGCACTGCCGCCGCCGGGTTACGTCAAACGTTCGCCCTGGATCCGAAGATGCTCGGCTGGGTGTTCAGCGTCGGCATCATTGGCCTGCTGCCGGGGGCATTCTTCGGCGGTTGGGTCGCCGACCGCATCGGGCGCAAGAAAATCCTGGTGAGCGCCGTGCTGCTGTTCGGGCTGTTTTCCCTGAGCACCGCGTTTGTCGAAAGCTACTCAAGCCTGTTGCTGGTGCGCTTCCTCACCGGCCTGGGCCTGGGTGCCGCGCTGCCCAACCTGATCGCGCTGTGCGCCGAAGCGGTAAGCGAACGCAACCGTGGCACGGCCATCAGCGTGATGTACTGCGGGGTGCCGCTGGGTGGTGCATTGGCCGCAGTGGTGGCGATGTTTTCCAGTGAGCACTGGCAGACCACGTTTATCATCGGCGGCCTGGCACCCTTGCTGGCCGTACCGTTGATGATCCTGCTGCTGCCGGAATCCACTGCCTTTCGCCAACAGCGCGACAACACGCCTGGCGCCCGTCTCTCCAGCGGCCAGGCGCTGTTCGGCGAAGGTCGCGCCCGCACCACACTGGCCTTGTGGCTCAGTTACTTCTTCACCCTGACCGTGATGTACATGTTGCTTAATTGGCTGCCGTCGCTGTTGCTGGAACAAGGCTTCAGCAAACCCCAGGCGGGCATGGTGCAGATGCTCTTCAATATCGGCGGCGCCCTCGGTTCGCTGCTCGGTGGCGTGCTGCTGGACCGGTGCAATGCCGTCAAAGTGGTGCTGTCCGTGTATGCCGGGTTGCTGGCGGCATTGGCAGGGGTCGGGTTGTCGGTGGGCATCGTGCCCATGGCCATTGCCGGTTTTGCCGCCGGCCTGTTCGTCATGGCCGCGCAGTTGGTGCTGTATGCGTCGGCACCGCCCTCCTACCCAACCTCGGTGCGCGCCACCGGTGTCGGTGCAGCAGTGGCCGTCGGCCGCTTGGGTTCGGTCGCCGGGCCGCTGGCGGCCGGGCAACTGCTCGCCGCCGGCGCCGGCACCGCGGGGGTACTGCTGGCGACGTCCCCCGGGGTGGTGATTGCCGCACTGACCATCATCAGCGTGATGGTGCGTACGGCGCCCACTAGAACTTATGCAGCCAATTGAGCACCATTTTGTTGCCCTCGGTGCGGTTCTCCGCCTGCTGTTCAAAGTAGGCGTTTACCGATAGCACATCTTCCTTGCTGAACGCATAGACCAGGCCTGGGCCCATGGCCCAGACCTTCTCCCGACGCCCGCTCACGGCGTGCCCATCGACCTTGGTGTCGGTGATCTGCTTCAACCAATAGCCGTTAACCCCCACGCTCAGTTGCTGGCTCAAGGCATATTGCAAGGTCAGGTTGGCATGCAACGCCTGCCCGGCCTGGGTATCGGAAACATCGCCAAAGCCTGCCTGCGGATCATCATTCTTGCCATTCCACAGGTACATGAAACGCCCGCTCGCCGACCACTTCGGGCTGAACCAGTACGTCGCCGCGTAATACGGGTTGAATGACCAGAAGTTGCTGCCTGGGTTGATCGAGCGCTTGCGGTCATAGGCACCCACCGGCACCGAGATATCGGCTTCGACACGTTGGGTCAGCAGTGGGCTGCCATCGGCGCGGCTCAGGGTCGGCAGTTGCAGGAAAGGCCCCACAATCACATCACCAAAGCCAGCGCGAGAACTCAGCGCCGCATTGTTCAACCCATCGTCGACATCCACATGGGCCAGGGAGGTGTTGATCAGGGTGATTCCAGGCATCGCGCCATTGGCCAGGGGTTGGCCGACGTAGATGATCTGCGTGGTAGGCGCCACCACTTCCAGGTCCTGCTTGGGCAACGCCAGCTTGTTGCCGTTGGCATCATTGAAGCGGCTAGCCCGGGAGTACGTCAGGTATTCCTCCAGGTACCAGCCCGGGCCGGCCGGGGCCGGTGAGCCGTCGTAGAAACTGGTGCTGCCCAGGTTGAGTCCGGGCAAATCATAAGCGTAAGCAGTCGATGTCAGTGCGACAAACGTCGTGGCCGCAACCGTCCGCAAGATAGGCTTGAGCATCTTGTATGTCCTGTATTTTTGTTGTTGTTCAAGACGCCCGGCACGGTGGATCCGCGCCGGGGTTTACCGCTGTTGCAACCCTTACACGTAGGTCGCCGCCAACCCACCGTCCACCGGCAGATTGACGCCGTTGACCCAGCGCGCGGCGTCCGAGCAGAGGAAGGCAATCACCGCCGCCACCTCATCGGCCAGGGCTGGACGGGTCATGCGCTGGCTGTCCGCAGCCACCCGCTCCGGCCCGAGCATGCTGACGAAATCGCCGAGAATCGGGGTAAACACCGGCCCCGGCGCGACGCAGTTGATGCGCACCGAATGATCGCGAAACCAGCCTTGGGATTGCTGGAAGCTCCACACGATCAGCGCTTCCTTGAAGTATTGATAACAGCTGGCTTGCTCCACCGGATTGGACGCCAGCCACTGCTGCCCGGCGTCGAAGCTTTGCGTCGCGGCCAGGGCCTTGTGCAGCTCCAGGCGTTGCGGCCATTGCGCGCCGAGCACCGAGGCGACATTGACGATGCTGCCGCCCGCCGGCATGCGTGGCAGCAGCGATTGGGTCAGGTGCCGCAACCCCAGGTAATTGACCGTGGCCACCGCTTGCACGGGCGCCGTACCGGGCACGCCGGCAATGTTGCACAGCCCGTCGACCCGCGCCGGCAGGCGTGCCACCAGGGCATCGATGCTGGCCGGATCGCCCAGGTCAGCCTGGAAGAAGCCATCCAGGGTCAGTTGCGGTTCATGGCGATCAACGCCGATCACCGTGGCGCCCTGGAAACGCGCGAGGCGCGCCAGCTCGGCACCAATGCCGGAAGCGACACCGGTGACGATCAGGGTTTTGTTGTGCAGGTTCATGTTCAAGCCCTCTTATTTTTGTATAGGCATGGGTGGATCAAAACGATGAGCCAGGACTCAGAACGGATAGGCAGGCGGAGTGTTTTTCACCGTGACCCACTGCCACTGGCTGTACTCGTCCCAGTCGGCCGGCCCGCCTACGCTGCCGCCATTGCCGGAAGCGCCGCGCCCACCAAAGGGGTTGATGCATTCGTCGGCCACGGTCTGGTCGTTGATGTGCAGCAGGCCGCAGTCAAGCCGCTCGCCGATGGCCATGGCACGCCCGACCGAAGGCGAGATGATCGCGGCCGAGAGGCCGTACTCGGTACGGTTGGCCAGCTCGATGGCCTCCTCGTCCGTGGCAAAACTGACCACCGTGGCCACCGGGCCGAAGATTTCTTCCTCAAACGCGCGCATGCCCGGACGCACGCCACTGAGCACAGTGGGCTGATAGAACAAGCGGTCATAGTCGCCGCCCGCCTCCAACCGCGCGCCCGCTTGCAGGCTGTCGCTGACGATCTCGTGCACGCGCTGCAATTGCCGCTGGTTGATCAATGGGCCGAGTGCGGCTTCACCGCGGGCGGCATTGCCCACGGTGAGCGCCCGGGCCTTGTCCACCAGCTTGCGCGTGAGGCGTTCGGCGATGGACTCATGGGCGAGGATCAAGCCGGTCGCCATACAGATTTGCCCCTGGTGCAGCCAGGCGCCCCAGGCGGCATTGCTCGCGGCCAGGTCGAGGTCGGCGTCTTCGAGAATGATCAGCGGGTTTTTGCCGCCCAGTTCCAGCGCGACTTTTTTCAGGTGTCGTCCGGCCACTTCGGCGACTTTGCGCCCCGCCGCCGTCGACCCGGTGAACGCAATCATCTGCACATTCGGATCGCGGCACAGCGCCTCCCCCGCCGGCGCGGCACCGGGCAATACCTGCAGCAGGCCCTTGGGCAAGCCCGCCTCTTCGAACAGCCGGGCGATCAGAAAACCACCGCTGACCGGCGTCTGCGGGTCGGGCTTGAGCACCACCGCATTGCCCGCCGCCAGGGCCGGTGCCACCGAGCGCAGCGACAGCACCAGCGGAAAATTGAACGGTGAAATCACCCCGACCACGCCGTGGGGCTGACGCCGGGCATAGGACAGGCGACCGGCCGCACTGGGCAGTACCAGCCCGTGAGGTTGGGACAACAGCCCCGCCGCTTGATGCAGCAGCACAATCGCCTCGCGCACTTCGTGTTCGCCTTTGAACAACGCGCCGCCGGTTTCCCGCGCGACGTACAGCGCCAGTTCGGCAAAGGACTGCTGGGCCAGGTCCGCCGCCTTGCGAAACACCTCGGCACGCTCCCGTGGGCCGAGTGCAGCCCAGGCCGGCTGGGCCAGGGCCGCGCTGCGGCAGGCGATGGCGATGTCGGCCGGGTTGGCCATGGCGCAGCGCATCAGGGGTTCGCCGGTGGCGGGTTCGATCACCGGGATCACGGATCCCGAAGCGGGTATCCAATCGCCGTTGAACAGGCATTCGGACCCAATGGCCCGCTGTAGAAAGTGGGTGGTTTCAGACACTGACATGGCAACTCCCGGTTCTTGTAATTGTCATCGCCTGCACAGGGTGCAAACGCCGCATCAAGCCTTGAGCAAAGGCTGTGCCGCTTGCACGCAACGTCGCTGACATAAAGCGTCGAGGGCTCTGGGACGGGGCCTCACACACACCGCCCATACCTCACCCGCCGATCGACTGCAAAAACCGGCGCGCTGCCACTTGTTCAATTGATAAGGTTATGTTTAATAACTATCTGAGCAGTTACTCATATCGATCACTCGCTTTGCAGGGGCATAACAATGACTAATCCCCCCAGCGCGCTGCCCGACGACCGGGTGGCCATCGCGCCCTACCATCCGCGCGGCGACAGCCGCCAACTCAGTGAGAGCAGTTCGCCCACCCCGGCGGAACTGACCGACTGCCTATTCTTCTCGCCCGAAGACGGACGTATCTGGCTCAACGATCAACGCATGGTGTTGCTGCACAGTTCGTCGTTCGGCGCCCTGCGCAGGGAGGTCATCGAGCGCCTGGGGCTGGAACAGGCGCGTGGCCTGTTTACCCGCACCGGTTATGCCTCCGGCGCGCGGGATGCGCGGTTGATCCGCGAGCGCTGGCCACAGGCCGATGCCGCCGCGGTGTTTCGCGCCGGGACCCATTTGCACACCCTGGAAGGCATGACCAAGGTCGAACCGCTGCACTTCAAGTTCGATGCCGATTCGGGGTTCTATGAAGGCGAGTTCCTCTGGCACCACTCGTGCGAGGCCGATGAACATGTGGGCGCCTACGGCATCGGCCAGGACCCGGTGTGCTGGACTGAAACCGGCTATGCCATTGGTTTCGTCAGTGGCCTGTTCGGGCAAATGGTGATTTTCCGCGAAGTGGAATGCCGTGGCATGGGCCACCGCAGCTGCCGGGTAATCGGCAAGACGGCCGAGCAATGGGGTGACGTCGAGCAGGACCTGCGCTACCTGAATGTGTCCCAGGCCGTCACCAACGCCACGGTCGCGCCCACACCCGATCACCCGGTGAGCCACAGTGCCAGGGCCAACCCGCCACAAACACTGGTGGGGGCGAGTGCGGCCTTCAACGCCGCGACACAAGCCCTGCAACGCGTTGCACTGACCCCGGCAACGGTGTTGATCAGCGGTGAGTCGGGGGTGGGCAAGGAGATGTTTGCGCGCCAGTTGCACCAGCTCAGCCGCCGCCAGGACAGCCCGTTCGTGGCACTCAATTGCGCTGCCATTCCGGACAACCTGATCGAGGCCGAACTGTTCGGTGTCGAACGCGGCGCCTATACCGGCGCGACGCACTCGCGGCCTGGACGTTTCGAACGGGCCCAGGGCGGCACGCTGTTTCTGGATGAAATCACCAGCCTCAGCCTGGCCGGGCAAAGCAAGTTGCTGAGGGCCTTGCAGGAACGGGAAATCGAACGGGTCGGCGGGGTGCGCGGGATCAAGGTGGATGTGCGCGTGGTGGCCGCCACCAATATCGATCTGCGTAAAGCCGTGGCCGACGGCACCTTTCGTGAAGACCTGTTCTACCGCCTGAATGTCTACCCCATCGCCCTGCCAGCGCTGCGCGAACGCCGGGACGACATCCCACTGTTGATCAATGCGTTCCTCACACGCTTCTGCCAGGAATACGCCCGAACCCCGATGGGCCTGACCATGCGCGCCCTGAAAGCGCTGCTGCGCTATGACTTCGCGGGCAATGTGCGCGAACTGCAAAACCTGATCGAACGCGGCCTGATCGCCAGTGACGAAGGCCAACCCATTGACCTCGTGCACCTGTTTCGCAACGAGCCTATGCCCGCCGATCCCTATGGCCTGGACGACCATGGCAGCCTGTCCAACAGCGCACCACCGCCGTGCCTGGCCCTGTTCGACACCCTTGGCCAACTGGAACCGGGGTTTTCCATCGAAGGTCTTGAATCGCGCCTGCTCAATGAAGCCCTGCAACGCAACGCCGGCAACCTGGCCGCCGCCGCCAGGCTTGTGGGGCTCAGCCGTGCACAATTTGCCTATCGGCTGAAGAAGCACCAGCGGCAAAGCCCTTGATGGGCAATTAGTGCCTTAAAAGCTTTGTTCAATTAAGTATTTTGCATGGGCATCCGGGTGACCAATGCCCGCTTATTTAACCGTGACAAGGATCTCCTGTGAGCGGACTGCGTGAACGTCAGAAAGCCGAACGCCGGCAAGCTATTGAAGAAACTCCCACTGGCTGAAGGGTGCGCGCATCCAGTTCTGCCACGTTACCCGGTGTTTCGGCTCGGCCGGGAAGCCCTGCATCAGCGCAGGTGCCACGCGGGTTGCACAGGACGACTCGTTGGCCTCGACGTAAAGAGTCGCCCCGCAGCCCTTCCCGAAAACGGCCTGCAACGGGTGCGCTGGTGGCTGGAGGGTGACACGCTGTACCGCGCCACATCAGCGGCCAGTGATCGATACCCGTTGCCGGCCCCCCAAAAAGCGGTGGCCGTCTTGTCCGGCATCAGTGAACTGCAGGTACGCATCTGGGAAGCGGGCCAGGGCTGGCGTCAGCTGGCCGGCAACTGCAAAGCCGATCCCGTCGGCCTGGAAATCAGCCTGACCCGCCAGACACCACAGGGGGAAGAACGTTATCGGCAAGTGCTGGGGCCGCTGCAACAAGCGAGTCAGCGACGATCAAGGTACCCCCACGCCCTGGAGCGGGCAAAGCACTGAGCTCTCCGATTAAAGCGAGTGAAAGATGTATTCAGTCTGTGCACGAAGATCCAGTTCAACACCTGCCCCCTGCAGACGAGTGTGAAGGTCTGCATCATCGACGCGTACTTTCCAGGACACATTGGCCGGTACGTCGCCTCCCGCGCGAACGAGACTGATGGCCTGCTGCAATTGCGCACGGTCGGTTAAGTAAACAGCCAGCGCGTTGCCTTTCCAGGCGGCAACACTCATCCCCAGCGCCGCGCATACTGAAACTTTTGCCTTGGCATCGTCGCGGTCAGCCTGTCGGGAGCGTTGAATCTGATCCTCCAAGACAGGATCAACTACACGGTCAGACCATAACACCTCTCCCGACTCCCAGACTTCCGGTGGGCAGACCTTTTCTTCGGGGCGCAGGGTCAGAAATGGATTGATTTCCATCGGATAGATTCGACAGACCAGCGGTCGATCTTCATAGATCGTGCAGCGGTTATCCTCCCCGAGACTTGGGCACTGTGTCAGGGCGTTACCCGCAAAAATGGCTATTACCTGAATACGTGCCTCTCCACTGGCCACATCGACCGCGCGTTGCACGCTGTGGTTGTAGTGCTCTGGCAATGGGAAGGCTGACGTGTCGAAAGCTTCGAGTATGACTGCGACGTTACCGCCACGATTTAACCACTGCTCGGCCTCTTGAAGCGTCAGAGGGATAAGACGTCCTTTACAGCAAATTCCGCACCCGTTGCAGGTAAACCGCGTGACGTGGTTTTTTATGGGCGTCACGGATTGGCTTATAGGTGTCATGATCAATCCTGTTTCTCGCCTCCAAACTTCCAGTAGAGGCGATGGCGAAAGAAACCCATGATATCGGCTGTATACCTGGTTTCAAATAGGCACTAAATCCCTACCAGGTATACTTGAATACACCTTCCCATGACCGGTCACCACCGCTTGCCAGATCGCTCGGCATCATCCGTGGCGACGCCGTATCACCCGGATTCCGGGCATCTACGACTCGCACGTAGATGCCCGGGATCCGGTGTAAGGCTTAAACCAATTCGGCTAAAGATGCCGGATTGAAGCCCTTCAGTTCTGCGTAATCACCTTTTTCCACTTTGGCGACCCAATCCTTGTCACTCAGCAGAACACGCCCTACCGCGATCAGATCAAACTCTTCGCGCTCCATACGCTCGACGAGCCGATCCAGGCTCGCAGGGGTTGATCCCTTGCCGGCGAATGCGTGAGTAACATCATTATCCAGTCCGACCGAACCGACGCTGATGGTTGTGGCTCCAGTGACTTTCTTCGCCCAGCCCGCGCAGTTCAGCCCGTTCTCACCATCAATTTCGGGAAACTCAGCGTCCCAGAAGCGTCGCTGCGAGCAATGCAGAACATCCACACCCGCCTCAACCAACGGCAGCAGCCAGTCTTCCATCAGTGCAGGGGTCTCGGCGAGGCGTACCCCAAAATCCTGCTGCTTCCATTGACTGACGCGCATGATGATAGGGAATTCGGGCCCGACCGCGTGACGCACAGCAGACACGATCTCAGCGGCAAAACGGGAGCGCTCTTTGATCGTCGGTCCGCCATAACGATCGGTGCGCTGATTGGTGCCGGCCCAGAAGAACTGATCGATCAAATAACCATGAGCCCCATGGATCTCAACCGTGTCGAAACCCAGGCGTTTGGCATCCGCCGCCGCCTGGGCGAACGCAGCAACTGCGTCTGCAATATCCTCTTCGCTCATCGCCACACCGCGAGGCTCGTTTGGCGAATCGAGGCCAGATGGGCTTTCAACCGGCGCATCAGGGGCCCAGCCGCTGACGTCACGCACCGCGCCGGTGTGCCAGAGTTGCGGCCCCATACGGCCCCCGGCAGTGTGAACAGCATCGATCACGTTCTTCCATCCGGCCAGCGCTGCTTCACCGTGAAAAAAAGGGATGCCGGGACCGTTACGTGAAGCAGGACGATTGATGACGGTCCCTTCTGACAAAACCAATCCGACCCGCCCCTCAGCCCGCCGCCGATAGTATGCAGCGCTGCCTTCACCGGGGATGCCCTCTGGCGAAAATTGCCTGGTCATCGGCGCCATGACAATCCGGTTTTTCAGTTCAAGCGAGCGGATGGAAAGAGGACGAAATAAAACGCTGGTATCAGGGTTTGACATTGGAGGGTCTCCATTTGCTTTTGGAGACCATATAAGTATATTTTGTAAACTAAATGTCAATTAGGCACCTAGAATCGCCTAGGTATACATGAGGAAACTTCGATGCTGGAATTAAAGCCGCAATGTTTTTCGTCGGAGTGCCCAAGCCGGGCGCTGTTCGACCAAATCGCAGACAAGTGGTCGATGATGGTTCTGGCGGTACTTGATGACGGGCCGCATCGTTTTAACGCCATCAGGCGTCGCCTGGAGGGCGTCACTCAGAAGGCCCTGACACAGTGCCTGCGGCGACTGGAACGAAATGGTCTTGTCTCGCGCCAGGTCATCTCGTTCTCGCCCGTAGCAGTCCAGTATGAGATCACCCCACTGGGTCGAACACTGCAGCAGCCATTTCGCGAATTGCATAAATGGACGCTCGACAAATTGCCTGAGGTTGAAACGGCCCGGTTGAAGTTTGACGAGGCCGCGCAGGTAAGCCTGACGGAGTGAATGACTTCGCAGGTTTGCCCGCGGTATCCATGAACCTACCAACGCTACTTTAAGTGCCTAATTGACTCTAGGTTTATCACGCATACCTTGTAAAGGTCGCCAACGATGGCCTCATTTTGATGCCTTCTTGTGACCTTTGACCAGCGCCTCTCTGCGACTCTCGACGATTGGCCAAGCGCCTTCGATATCGACGCGGCAACGCTGATCCCAGCGGCCTGACCTTTTTTGGGAAGCCCAATATGACGAGGACTAAAATGCGCGAAAATCTTCAGTTTTACATCGATGGTTCGTGGGTGGAGCCCGCTGGCAATATCGTAATAGATGTCATTAATCCGGCTGACGAAACGGTTGCCGGCCAGCTAGCGCTCGGCGGCACCCTCGACGTCAATAAAGCGGTCGCAGCCGCGAGAGCCGCCTTCCAGTCTTTCTCGCAAATATCGGTTGAGGAGCGTCTTGCACTCTTCGATCGAATCATCGCTGCCTACCAGTTGCGCGCACAGGATCTTGCGATAGCAGTGTCAGAGGAAATGGGCGCACCGCTATGGCTCGCCGAGAAATTACAAGTCACGGCCGGCCTGGCCCACATTCAAATCGCTCGCGCCGCGTTAGCCAAATACAGTTTCGAACACGAGATGGGCACCACTGAGATCGTACGCGAGCCGATTGGCGTTTGTGCGTTAATCACGCCATGGAATTGGCCGCTCAACCAGTTGACCTGCAAGGTGGCCGCAGCGTTGGCGACAGGCTGCACGATGGTGGTGAAGCCTTCTGAAGTGTCGCCCTTCTCGGCGACGATCTTTACCGAGATCATGCATGATGCCGGTGTACCAGCCGGTGTTTTTAATCTGGTACACGGAGACGGCAAAGGTGTTGGCGACGCACTGACGGGTCATCCTGAAGTCGATCTCGTCTCGTTTACTGGATCCACCCCCGCAGGCATCCAGGTCGCACGCAATGCTGCACTGACGGTGAAACGCGTACACCAGGAACTGGGCGGAAAGTCGCCGAACATCCTTTTGCCGAGTGCCGATTTTCCGTCAGCCGTGGCGGCGGGTGTGGCTCAAATTATGCTCAACAGCGGTCAATCATGTAATGCGCCGTCACGGATGCTTGTTCCATTTACACGAATGGCGGAGGTAGCCGATCTCGCGCGCACTGCGGCAGCGCAGTGGGTTGTCGGACACCCGGCAAGTAACGCAAAAATGGGGCCGGTCGCCTCCGAGGCACAATGGCGCAAGATCCAGAACCTGATCCAGGTCGGCATCGAAGAAGGTGCAACGCTGATAACAGGTGGTCTCGGCCGACCCGAAGGGCTCGACACCGGTTTCTATGTGCAACCGACCGTCTTCTCCAACGTGACGAATGACATGACTATCGCCCGCGAGGAGATCTTCGGTCCGGTGCTTGTCATCATCGGTTATGCCGATGAAGCCGATGCAGTGGCGATCGCCAATGACACCGTATTCGGTCTTGCCGCTTATGTTCAGGGCGAACATACAGCCGCCGAGGCAGTGGCGCGTAAACTTCGGGCCGGACAAGTCACGCTCAATTATGCCGACATGGATTTGGCGGCCCCGTTCGGGGGATACAAACAGTCGGGTAACGGTCGTGAATGGGGAGAAGTTGCGTTCGGCGATTTTCTCGAAACCAAAGCGATCGTTGGCTTTCGGCGGGCCGTGTGAAGGGCTTGCTGCTGGAATGAGTAGCGCCCTTTCCCTATGAAAAGTAGCGGCGTCCCAGAACGCCGGCTACTTATTCAGTAAGTGCGATCGTAAGGGGTTTTATAGCAGCGAAATGGGGTAATTAATGAAAATCCGGTTTTCATCAAACTCATTGGTGCTGAAATCCCTGCGAACACTCGAATTGCGCCATCTAACGCTGAGATTTTTCAGTGCACCGGACTGCACCACGTAGGCCAGTTCCGACTCTCGGCCCCACTCTTTGCCATCGGTGATCGAACCTGTGTGGACGTTATCACCGCTGATATATCGGTTCATTAATGTCAGGCCCGGGACACCGAGCACTGCGAAGTTAAAGTCATGGCGTAGCTGCCATGAGCGCTCCTGAGCGTTATCAAAACTGGCGTTATAGCTGTCGTTGGCCAATGTTCCACCACTGGTGCCGTTGACCCGCATCCAGGCGCTGTCGCCGGTGAGTTTTTGCAGGCCGACGTAGAAGGTGTTGCCGCCGTATCTGGCAGAGAGCAAGGCGAAGGTGGTCTTGTTGTCAAGGTCGCCGGCCAGGGCGCGGCCGTCTTCCTTGCCGTTGAAGAAGCCCAGGTTGGCGCCCAGGGTCCAGTCGCCCGCGGGTTGGCTGTGGCTGAGATTGACGTACTGTTGCTGGTAGATGTCGGTGAGCTCGGCGTACCACACGCCAACCTGAGTGCGCTTGTCGTTAAAGGTGTATTCGCCGCCGCCGAAGTTGAAGCGGTCGGAGGTGAACGCGGCTTTGCCGTTCATGAACATGTCTTCCATGCTCGCGTCGTTGCGCGGGCTGTTGCCGCGAAACTGGCCGCCGTAGAGAGTCAGGCCGGCGATTTCGTTGGACGTCACCTGGCCGCCACGAAAGGTCTGGGGCAGAGAACGACCATCGTCAGAGCGCAGGATCGGCAACACAGGCATCCATTCACCCACTTTCAATTCAGTCTTCGACAGCTTGGCTTTCAGCGCCACGCCCAGACGCCCAAAGTTATCGGCGGGGCGGCCGTCGTCGTGGATCGGCAGCAGTTGGGTACCGCCGGTGCCTTTGCCACCATCAAGCTTTTGGGAATAAAGACCTAATACATCGACACCGAATCCTATCGGCCCAGCGGTATAACCGGAACGAGCATCAAGGATGAAGCTCTGTGTCCACTCTTCGGCTTTATTCTGTGGAGCGGCGCTGTTGGGATAGGCCGGATTGATGAAGTTGCGATTGATGTAAGCGTTGCGCAAGTTGAGGGTGGCGGTAGCGCCATCGACAAAGCCGCTATTTTGATCGGCCTGAACAGCGGCTGACGTACCCGCGCAGAACGCAAGCGTCACAGTAATCAGGGATTGATGTGCAGGCACGCTGCGGAAAATAACAGGGTAGCGCATGATGTTTTCTCACAATGAGTTATTATTTTTGTTGTTGCGATTTTTGGCGTGTCATTCAACTTGTGCACAGGCAGCTCGAATAACTAACTACCAGTGACTGCGCAGCTCCCTTATGTGTCTTGTGATAATCCTTTATTGAGTAACTTGATAATTGGTTAACAGCACCTTAAGCAAAACCCGAGCGTGCGCAGACGCGAGCCTGAATCAATGCCTGTCATGGCACGCTCGTGGGGAATTGCTTGAGAACAACGACTGAGAGTTAAAACAGACTCGAACGCTCGGCGATCAACCCGCACTCCCTGGCGTTTTGCAACGTGTGTATTCCAATTGATAAAGCGTGGTTTCTGGTGCCATCGATTGCCCCTCCAACAGCCGTTGCAGCTCAGCGACAAAAGACTCGCCGGCGACGCGAACGTAGTCAGGCGCACACCCTTCGATCATGACGATCCAGGCCGGTATCTGGGTCCCTTCGGCGCGGGCTTTTTTCTCTGCGGTTTCAACCTTGCTCACGGCCTCATCAGCCACACACAAATGCACACCCGTAATACCTTGGGTATCAACGAGAGGCGGAAGCACGCGTTGGCGCAATGCGTCTGACACCGAGTTATGCCCCCCCTCGACAACGTCGAAACGGACCGTCAGCAAATACGCGCCCTGCCCCACACCGCTGGTATAAGTAACCTCGCATATGGATCGCGCGACGTTGCGATATGACTGCACCGACTGCTTTGTCCAAGCCGTCGGACTGTTGAGACGCGATAAATAATCCTGCCCTCCCAACACCTGCACAGTGTCAGCCTCATAGAGGTTGAAATAGGTCGGTCCGGCATCCAAAGCGATGTATCGACGTCCCCGCAAAAACCCCGGAATGCCAGCCCGCTCAGGCATGTGTTCCCGGTTATGCCACTCATAGAACTCGTCCCGCGCTTCGGGCAAAAGATCATGCCAGATCGCGACTACACCTGTTCCTGCAAAGCTCATAGCGTTTTCCTCCAGCGATAGTCAGTCAACATTGGGATGGCGACCGGCGACCCATGCAGCACCCATTTCAGCAACGTAAGGAACCACGGTCTGAAATTGTTCACCCAGCCCTTGGCCACCAACACGCATGGTGTCACCCGCCTTGAGGAATACCGGTGGCTTCTGCCCAAGCCCCACACCCGGTGGCGTACCGGTAATGATGACGTCACCCGGCAGTAGCGGCATGAAGCGACTGAGGTACGCGACAATGTGTGCAACGCTGAAAATCATTGTGCGGGTATTGCCGGTCTGGAGACGTTTGCCGTTCACGTCGAGCCAGAGATCAATGGCATGCGGGTCGGCAATTTCGTCGCGGGTGACCAGCCAAGGTCCCAGTGGAGCGAAGGAAAAACCGCTTTTCCCCTTGGCCCACTGCCCTTCGTACTCAAGCTGATAAGCCCGCTCGGAGACATCATTGGCCAGGCAATAACCGGCGATGTGATTCAACGCCTGCGACTCATCAATCTGCCAGGCAGGCGTACCGATAACGATGGCCAACTCGACTTCCCAATCAAGCTTCTGAGCCCCCGTTGGTAGAATCACCGGGTCATTGGGGCCGCTGATGGACGCGGTGTGTTTGTTGAAGACCACCGGCTGGCTCGGGATAGGTGTATTTGTTTCAGCCGCGTGATCGGAGTAGTTCAGGCCGATGCAAATCAGGTTCGGTACGCTGCCTACGCATGGACCAAGGCGTGTGCCCGGCGCCACCACCGGAAGCTTTTCAACGTCAACAGCACGTAGTTTTTCGAGCACCGACGGGCTCAGGGCAGACGCATCAATGTCGTCGACAATGCCCGAAAGGTCTCGCACGATCCCTTGCGAATCCAGGATTCCCGGCTGTTCCTGCCCCGGCAAACCAAAACGAACTAAGCGCATTTGTTACTCCTCCAGCGTTGAGAAATGGACAGACAACGAGCCTGCTTCGCCGAACTGAACATGCAGTGGCTGATTGACGGGCACATCGAGAACACCTGCATAGGACCCGGTGATAATCACCTGCCCTGCTTGCAGCCCTATCCCTTGTGTAGACAGAAAATTGGCCAGCCATACGATAGGCAACAACGGATCCCCGTCCGGATGGCGACCCTTGATATTCAAAAGCTCTGCCGTTGCATCGCTCAGGGTGATATCCAGTTCAGAGGGCATGCTGGCAGAGTTCGACAGCGTGATTGGCGCCCCAAGTACCAGGCCCTGATTGAATAGACCGTCCGCAAGCAATTGCTCGAACGGCAGAGTGTGTGGCTCGGTGTAACGGCAATCGATGACTTCCAATGCCACGTGCACGTCGCTGATCGCAGCAACGATCTGTTCAGCGGTATAAGGCTCGATACGTGCCGGCAAATCATGGGCCAGGACGCATGCCAATTCAGGCTCGATGCGCGCCTTATCGGCGTCGGCGGCCAGTCGGTAACGTTCGCCTTTTACAATGCTGTCGCTGTAGATCGGCGCAACGATCCACTTGCCTGCCGGGGGTAAGGCACACTTCCACCCCCCCACGGTTTTTCCAGCCAATGGCCCTACGTGCTGCTGAATGGCAAAACCTTGTGCGAGGCTGCTTGGCAGGTTCGGGCCTGGCAAGGCTGCCAGTCGAACACCCTCCAGCCGTGCACGGACCAGGGCAGCGGCGGCGATTTCCAGCCCTGCCCCCGCCTCGGTCCATGCAGGCGCAGGCGGGCTCATGTGTTCTCCGAATGAACGCTGTTCTGGCGCGGCCAAACCGTACCCAGCTTATTGGCTGCATCTTCGAGCAGCGCGTGCAATTCGTCATAACGTTCAGGCTGCATGCGCAAGACCGGGCCGGCGATACTCATCGTGCCGACCACAGTACCAGTCGGAATCAGCTTGACCGGTACGGCAATCGCCCAAACACCCGCCTCGGCTTCCTCAATGACCAAGCCATACCCGCGCTTGCGTGTCAGCGCCAGCTCGGCCAACAAACCTTCGATGCTGTTGATCGCTTTCGGCCCCTGCCCCATCCCGGCGTCAGCTTTCCCCAATCCACTACGCAGCGCATGCTCAATGGCCAGTTCATCAGGCATTGAGGCCAGCCAGGCTTTGCCATTCGCGGTGGCATAGAGATTGATGGGTTTATCCATGGCCGGCGAATACATGAGCCCCGGCGCGGCACCTTGGGCCGAAGACAGCCAGGACAAGGTGCCCTCGTTGACCACCGTCAGTCGCACCAACTCATGGCACTTAGCAGCCACTTGCTCAAGGATCGGCTGGACCAATTCCGGCAAGCCAATCCCATGTAAATAGCGCTGCCCCAACAGTGCCAGCTTGAGAGTCAGGCGGTATTGCGAGGTGGCTTCATCCTGCTCTGCCCACCCTTGTTCGACCAACTGAGCAAGCACGCGATGAGCAGGCCCCTTTTCCAAGCCCAACTCAGCTGCGATATCGGACATCCGCATCCAGCGAGCTTCGCGTGCCAGCAGCTCAATGGCCTCCAGGCAGCGGTCGACAGCACCTTTGACGACTCTCATATTTTTCTCGACTTATCTTTGACAATGAGGTGAATGTGAGCAACATTGTTCGTAATGGAACGACGTTCCAATAGTATGCAGGCACCTCTTGATAAGTCAAACCCGCTTGTACCCGGTTGACCTTATCGAGACAGAGCTACCACCGCAGACGGGGTCCAGGACGTGGTGAACGCCTGACAGATATTGAAAACCGCCCCTTCTGGTTCGGCTTTTTTATCAATAGACGTACACCTGTGTATGTTCAATCTTCCCGGAAGAACGCCCAATGCATCTCACCACCCCGCCTTACCTACAGAAGTCCGCGGGCAGCAAGATTGCGCATCATCGCTCGCAAGCCGAAAGTCCAGGGCGCAGCCGCATGACTGTAGGTGACGGTGTTACGCAGCGTGCCCAGCAGCGGGCTACCTATGCTGACCTCATCCCCTTGCTTATGCGTAAAGCCGCTTCCGGGCTCTTCACGATCTTGGGTAGGCGCAAACAATGTCCCGAGAAAAAGCATGAAGCCATCAGGGTATTGGTGATCGCCGCCGACAGTCTGGGCCACGAGATCCAACGGGTCACGGCTGATGAATGCCATGGAACTGCTGCCTTCAAGGATAAAGCCGTCTTCGCCCTGAACTTGCAAATCCACGACGCAATTGCGCACGTCATCGAGCGTAAACGCTTCATCGAACAGACGAATAAAGGGGCCGATCGCACAAGACGCATTGTTGTCCTTGGCCTTGCTCAACAGCAGTGCGCTGCGGCCTTCGAAATCACGCAAGTTGACGTCATTGCCCAAGGTGACGCCATGCACTTGGCCTCGACTGTTCACCGCCAGCACAATTTCCGGCTCGGGGTTGTTCCATTCAGACTTGTGATGGATTCCGATTTCGCTGCCGCTGCCCACTGCGGCCAGAACCGGTGCCTTGGTGAAAATTTCCGCGTCCGGGCCGATACCGACCTCCAGATATTGCGACCACATGCCCTGCTTGATCAGTACAGCTTTAAGGCGCATCGCGTCTGGCGAGCCCGGTTTGATTGCCCGCAAGTTATCGCCTATCGCTTCCTGCACCAAGCGGCGAACACTTTCGGCGTTGGCAGCGTCACCTCGGGCCTGCTCCTCGATTACCCGCTCAATCATGCTGGACGCGAACGTTACCCCGGCCGCCTTGATGACCTGCAAATCCGCTGGGGGCAACAGAGATGCCTTGCCGGGATCGGCATGGCTGCCGGTGTTCTCAAGCAACTCCTCGACGGTCCCGATGTACCTCCCAGGCGCCTGGCGAACAGCCAGCAACGGCGAGGTATGTTCCAGCAGTTCGCTTATCGTCGAAAAAGTTTCAGAAAGATCAAACACACCTTCATCGCGCAACACCACTGGCGAGGGTCCTGCAATCGCACCCGGGATCCAGGCGCGGCCGATCAGCGTTCCGGCCAAGCCATCCAGCGGCAGGGTGTTTTCGCGCGTCAGTTTCAAATTCGCCATAGAGCTTCCAGAGCAGTCAGCCATCAGAGCCGTAAAAGTAATGGACCGCTCCGGTAAATCCCAATGAAAGAAACTCACCAATCAATGCTGTTTCGTTATCGACAGACAAGGCCTTATCCGATGGAAAACGATCAAATTACGTTTGCCAGTGTCACCCGATGGCTGAAGATCAAACACCTGGTACTGGTCAATAGCCTGGCCAAGACCCGCAATATGCACACAACCGCAGAACACATGAATGTTACGCAACCGGCCATCAGTAAATTGCTTCGCGATCTGGAAGTACTCCTGGGCTTTCCATTGTTTGAACGTCAAACGCGCAACCTGGTCCTTACTGAACTAGGAGAGTTCGTGGCCCGTTATGCGCGTATTACCTTGGAAGACACGGAATCGTTCGTCGACCAAGTCAACAAGCTGCGAAAAGGCGGGCATGGTCATTTAAAAATCGGCACCATTTTCGCCGCAACATCAGTGGTGCTGCCTGAAGCTATCGCCAGCATAAAACGTGAGCGCCCCCTCCTTTCTATCGAGGTGATCGAACAAACCAGCAATCACTTGCTGGAAATGCTCGAACAAAAAAAACTCGATTTAATCATCGCACGCTTCACGGATGAGGATTGCCAGCCCTTCGAATTTACGTCGCTGGGACCTGAACCCTTCTGCCTTGTCGCGAACAGCACACATCCTCTGTGCCAACTTGAGGAGGTCCCCACTGACGCACTCAGCGAATGGCCATGGGTCATGTATCCCTTTAACACGCCGATCCGACAACGCATGGAGCGTGCGTTCAGGACGTTCCGGATAGTCCCGCCGACCAATACAGTGGAGACCATTTCGATGCAGACCTTCCTGCAGTTGCTGCAGTCTGGGCCAATGCTTGCCATGCTCCCCGAGTCAATGGTCCAGTCGCAACTGCAAAATGGGCAGCTACAAATCCTCAATACCCCCTTCAAGGTTGAATCTCAGGATTACGGGGTTATCACCCGCAAGGATGAGCCCCTGTCAGAGCCCATGCGGATGTTTGTTGCGACCTTATTAGCGTTCGCCAAACTGCGGCAAACGACTACAGAGAAGAGGCCCTGCACCGATCCCGGTAAAAGTCGATGAGGCAAAGTTATCGAGCAATCGAAAGCTCTCATTAGGCAGCCATTTCTATGAATCCTATAGTGCCGCCACAAAACTGCGGCGCTATTGGCGACCGCGCACCACCCAGCAGCCCGTGAGGATGCGATGGAACTGATCATGAAAACCGGCGCAGCAGCTGTGCTGCGTTTGAACCCGCTGGACGATGTGCTTATCGCACGCCGGCCGCTAATCGCGGGCGAAATCCTTGAGCAGGAAGGCGTGACGGTCCTTCAAGCGATTGTGCCGGGCCATAAAGTGGCCTCCCGGCGTATCGAAGCCGGTCAACCGGTAAGACGCTATGGGCAAATCATTGGTTTTGCCGTTGTCGACATAGAAGCAGGCGAGCATATCCATGTGCATAACCTCGCCATGGGGGAATTCACTCGAGATTATGCGTTCAGCGTCGATGCGAAGCCCCACGTCAAGCTGAGTGAAGCCCCATCGTTCATGGGTATCGTACGCCCGGATGGACGCGTCGCGACGCGCAACTACATCGGCATTCTTACCTCAGTGAATTGCTCTGCCACAGTCGCCCGGGCCATCGCAGACCATTTTCGTCGGGACATCAATCCCGCTGCACTGCAAGCGTATCCAAACGTCGACGGTGTTGTTGCGCTCACGCATTCTGCCGGCTGCGCCGTTGACCCTGCGGGCGACGGTCTGAGCCTGTTGCGTCGGACATTGGCGGGGTATGCGACCCACGCCAACTTTGCCGCCGTGCTGGTCATCGGGTTGGGCTGCGAGACGAACCAAATCGACTCATTACTCGCGACGCAAGGACTCACCCGTAGCAATACGCTGCGAACGTTCAATATTCAGGACAGTGGCGGTACGTCCAAAGCCATCGCCAGTGGCATTGACCACGTGAAGGAATTGCTTGGCGAGGCCAATCGGATCCAACGTGAGTCGGTCAGCGCTCGTCATCTGATCGTTGGGCTTCAGTGTGGTGGCTCGGATGGCTACTCCGGTATTACGGCCAACCCTGCGTTGGGCAATGCAGTGGATCGCCTGGTCGCCTGTGGCGGTACCGCGATTCTTTCTGAAACCCCTGAAATATACGGTGCCGAACACTTGCTGACACGACGGGCAGTCAGCCGTGAAGTCGGCGAAAAACTTATCGCTCGAATTCATTGGTGGGAACGCTACTGCGAGCGTATGGGGGCCGAATTAAACAATAACCCCTCCGCCGGCAACAAGGCAGGTGGCTTGACCACCATCCTGGAAAAGTCGCTGGGCGCTGTGGCAAAGGCTGGCTCGAGCAACCTGATGGATGTCTACGAATATGCCCAGTCCGTCACTGCCAACGGGCTGGTTTTCATGGACACCCCTGGCTATGACCCCGTCTCCGCAACCGGCCAGGTCGCTGGCGGTGCCAACCTGATTGCGTTTACCACCGGGCGCGGATCGGCCTATGGCTGTGCCCCTGCGCCATCAATCAAGCTGGCAACCAATAGCGCCTTGTGGGCGCGTCAGCGAGAAGACATGGACATCAACTGCGGCGAAATAGCCGAAGACACATTGACCATCGAAGCGTGCGGTGCAGCGATCTTTGAAACCATGCTACGCATCGCCTCGGGCGAGCGCAGCATGAGCGAACAACACGGATACGGACAAAATGAGTTCGTGCCTTGGCAGATCGGCGCCGTCACCTGATTTTCAGTGCTGGGAACGCCTTGCCCAGCTATCGCTTGCACATTCAACCTGGAGACCACCATGTCCCTCATCACCGGCCAGAATTTTATCGGCGGTCAGCGCAGCGCTGCCGGCAGTATGATCGTCAAGAGTGTGGATGCCAGCACAGGGGAGACCTTGCCCTATGCCTTCCACCAGGCGACGCCGCAAGAAATCGAGGATGCGGCTCGCGCAGCCAACAACGCCTTTTCCAGCTACCGCAGCCTGAGCGCGAGCAAACGGGCTGAATTCCTCGATGCCATCGCTGAAGAACTGGAGGCTTTGGACGATGAGTTTATTGCCCTGGTTTGCCGTGAAACAGCATTGCCTGCAGCTCGTATCCAAGGCGAACGCGCACGTACCAGTGGCCAAATGCGCCTGTTTGCAAATGTACTGCGCCGCGGTGACTTCTACGGAGCTCGCATCGACCAAGCTTTACCCCTCCGCAAGCCATTGCCACGCCCTGACCTTCGCCAGTACCGCACTGCGATCGGTCCGGTTGCTGTGTTCGGTGCCAGTAACTTTCCGTTGGCCTTCTCCACGGCCGGCGGCGATACCGCCTCGGCCCTCGCGGCGGGTTGTCCGGTGGTATTCAAAGCCCACAGCGGCCACATGGCTACTGCAGAACAGGTTGCCAACGCAATTATCCGCGCGGCCGAGCGCAGCGGCATGCCCGCCGGTGTCTTCAACATGATTTATGGCAGCGGCGTAGGCGAAGCCTTGGTCAAACACCCGCTCATCAAGGGCGTTGGTTTTACCGGTTCGCTCAAAGGTGGTAGAGCATTGTGTGACATGGCCGCCGCTCGCCCCGAGCCCATTCCAGTCTTCGCCGAGATGTCGAGCATCAACCCGGTAGTGATCCTGCCTCAGGCACTCTCGCGTCGAGCCGACAGTATCGCTCACGATCTTGCCGCCTCGGTGGTTCAAGGTTGTGGGCAGTTCTGCACCAATCCCGGAGTGGTGGTTGGCATTCGCTCGGATGCATTCAGTGCCTTTCAGAATAGAGTCGCAGCGCTGATAAACGACCAACCGGCGCAGACAATGCTCAACGCAGGCACCCTGCGCAGCTATGCGGCTGGCCTGCAGAACCTGCACGCGCACCCCGGCATCGTGCACCTGGCTGGCAGCAACCAACAGGGACACCAGGCCCAGCCACAATTGTTCAAGGCCGATGTAAAGTTACTGCTGAACGGCGACAAGGTCCTTCAAGAAGAAATCTTTGGCCCCACCTCTATCTTCATCGAGGTCAATGACCAATCGCAGCTCAACGCCGCCATAAATGCCCTTCACGGACAGTTGACCGCAACCTTGATCGGTGAGCCAGAAGACCTGACGCAATTCGCAGAGTTGACTGCTTTGTTGGAGGTGAAGGTCGGCCGCATCCTCATCAATGGCTACCCAACGGGTGTCGAGGTCTGCGATTCAATGGTGCACGGCGGCCCTTATCCTGCGACGTCCGACAGTCGCGGCACCTCGGTCGGCACGTTGGCTATCGACCGTTTCCTGAGACCCGTCTGCTTCCAAAACTACCCTGATGCATTGCTGCCAGACGCTCTCAAGAACGCGAATCCGCTGAACATTTTCAGACTGGTCGACGGGCATCTTTCCCAAGACAGCTTGTAAGCCCACAGGCGTCCCAATAGAGCTGTAGACAACTTCAAAAGCACTTGACGGGCGGACGAGCGTTGTCCTCCCGTCAAGTCGCTGTGCAAGCCCTACAGACACTGCGTTCGCACCGTCGCGAAGCCCACATTGAGCGTTTCGTCGCATAAGTCATGGCCGAATTCTATTACTGGTTTCATCCAGTCAACTGCACCTTGACAACCGCCTTTCCAAAGTAACAACATTACTAATGGAACACGGTTACAATAATAAAAATCTAAAAGACGGAGACACGTCATGAATCAAAGCACATTGGTTGAGCCTCATTCCAAACGACAGTCAAGGAAAGCCGCTGCCAGCGGCTGGATCGGTTCGGCTCTGGAGTATTACGACTTTTTCATCTACGCCACTGCAGCAGCCTTGCTTTTCCCGCAGCTGTTTTTCCCAACAGACAATCCGACCGTAGGCATCATCGTCTCGCTGGCAAGCTTCGGCGTTGGGTACATCGCTCGTCCAATCGGAGCCGTGGTATTAGGGCACCTGGGCGATCGCCATGGACGCAAGACCGTACTGGTCTACTGCATGTTCTTGATGGGCTTTTCGACCGTAAGCATCGGACTGCTTCCTACTTATCAGCAGATCGGTGTCTGGGCTCCTGCCCTGTTGATTTTTTTGCGTTTGATTCAGGGATTTGCAGTCGCTGGCGAGGTGTCGTGTGCCAGCTCCATGACCCTGGAACACGCCCCCGATGGACGCCGAGGTTATTTCGCAAGCTTTACGCTTCAAGGCGTACAAGCCGGACAACTACTCGCGGCTGGGGTTTTCCTGCCTCTGGCCCAGTTCATGCCAGCTGATCAATTTGCTGCATGGGGCTGGCGAATTCCATTCCTGCTCAGTGCCCTGGTGCTGGTCGCCGGATGGATCATTCGCCGTGAAGTTCATGAAGCGCCGGTATTCACCGAGGCGCAGACCAAAGGCGAGACACGCAAATTACCTGTGGTCGAAGTGTTCACCCAGAGCTGGCGAGATGTGTTGCGAGTGATTTGCATGGCCCTGTCTGCAGTCCTTGCAATCGTTGCCTCCGTATTCGGTGCAACTTATGCAGTCCAGCCTGCCTACGGCATTGGCTTTCCTTCCGGCGTATTCATGTGGATACCGGTGTTAGGCAATCTGTGTGCCGTGATACTTATCCCCTTCGTAGGCAAGCTCTCTGACAGGATTGGTCGCCGGCCTCCGGTAATTGTGGGTGTTCTTAGCGGCGGACTGCTGTCATTTGCGTATCTCTATGCGATCAGCATTCACAACCTATGGCTTTCGTTGATACTGTCGCTCCTCATGTGGGGCGTGGCTTACCAGGGCTTCAATGGCGTCTTCCCAAGCCTGTTCCCAGAACTGTTCCGTACACGCGTCCGTGTTACCGGCATGGCCATTGGTCAGAATATCGGCGTAGCGTGCACAGCATTTCTGCCAGCCCTTTTCGTATCGATTGCGCCTCCCGGAACCGAGAATATCCCGCTGAAAATCGGAGCGTTGACCTTCGGTATCTGCGTAATCTCTGCGATTGCTGCATTTACTACCCGCGAAACATACCGGATTCGCCTGAAGGACCTCGGTGACCCTAATGCGGTCCCGATGTCTAAAGAGGAATACGAATGGGTGCAGGAACAGTCCAATTCCAAATCGCAAGCCAATGCAGTCCAATCAGTGCCAGCGACACGCTCCTGACAGTCTGGCCTGATACCACCACCGCGCTGTTCAATTCCTCTGCACAGCGCTTAGAGTAATACGGCAGTAACAATGCACATGTTGTCAGTAGCGGGTTCCGATATCCCCTACTGACAATTGGCGTGCCACTGCCAACGCCCGTAGGTTGACATGCATCCACGTATTACTGGCAGCACTCGTATATATGGATTAGTTGGTGCCCCCCTCAAGAGCGCCAAGTCCCCAATGCTGTTGAACAGGTTATTTGCCGAAGCGCAGTCTGACGCCATCTGCATTCCACTGGAGGTCGGTCCCGAAGGCCTGGCTGACTTTGTGAGAGGCATACGAGCCGTGAGCAACCTTGCCGGGCTACTGGTCACCATGCCGCACAAGCAGAGCATGCTTGACGTTGTGGACGTTCTTCACCCTACTGCGCGTCAGATCGGCGCAATCAATGTCATTCGCTGTGATAGCGACGGACGCTGGGTGGGTGCCGTGTTCGACGGGCTTGGCTGCGTGCTGGGCATGCAGCGCCAAGGCGTCAGCCTGTTGGGGAAATCCGTTCTGCTTATTGGTGCGGGCGGCTCGGGAAGGGCAATCGCGTTTGCCGTTGCCGCTGCTGGCGCCCGATCGTTGATCATTTCTGACCTGGATGCGCACCGCGCCCTGGACCTGGCGCAATGTGTCGCCAAAGAGGGTCCTTGCGCTGTGCATGTAGGCCCAGCAGATGCTGCAGGCCATGACATTGTGATCAATGCTACCCCGCTCGGCATGAACCCTGATGACCCGATGCCGATAGACGCAAAGCAGCTGGCCTCAACTACGGTGGTGGTCGACATCATCACCAGGTCCGAGCCGACCGCCCTGCTGCTGGAAGCGCAATCGCGTGGCTGCCGAACGCTTGATGGCCACCCTATGCACTTGGGCCAAGCCCTGTTGGCATTAAGCTTTCTTGGTTTCGAAGATATAGAACGTCGCTACTCGAGCGGATTGTAAGGATCGCGTATACCCCACCCCGATCGTCACCCTGCCCCGCCTCTTAATACCCTCTATCGAACCAGTCAACGATGTGCACATGCCCCGCATGTGCACATTTTTGCGTGCCCGTTGAAATTGCATCTCAGCTTAGTTGCCCACACCACTCCGCAGCAAAACGAAACTGACTTCCGTTCGTAATCGACTCGTGCTAGCCTGCGGACAACCTCGCAATAGCGGCTCGCACGTTGTTATTTTTGTACTTGACCCGCAATCCCGAGGGCACCGGCAAGCTAGTCAAACTCTCTTGTTTATAAGGAATGAATGTTGAAAGTCGTTCTTCTGGAAGTCAGCCACTGGCACACCCCGCTCTACCTTGACGCCCTTGAGCGTTTGCCTGATGTGACCGTCACGGCGGTATCTGACGCCACGGGATCGCGTGGTCCAGCCCTTGCTCAACGCTTCGGGGCGCAGCCGTACGATCACTGGAAAAACCTGCTGGATAACGAAGAAGCTGATTTTGCGTTCGCCTTTGGTCCGCACGATGAGCTGTATGCCATGGGCAAAGAATTGATCGAACGCAACATTCCGTTCGCGATGGAGAAGCCTTGCGGGCTCAACCGGGACGAAGTGCTGGATCTGTATCGACGTGCTGAAGCCGCAGATCTGTTCGTAGCGGTCCCATTGGTTTGGAGACACAGTGAATTACTGAACCGTCTCAAACAAGCGGCGCTTGAGAGCGGTGCAAAGTGGAGAACCCAGTCGTTTCGATTCAACGCCGGGCCACCCGAACGCTACCTGATGAACAGCTGCTCCTGGATGCTTGACCCGAAACGCTCGGGGGGCGGTTGCACGATCAACCTGGCCGTTCATTTCATCGATCTGGTTCAGGAGATTTCCGGAGAGCGCATCCGCAGCGTGTCCGCAATGATGTATCGCGACCCGCAGCTGACAGCGGTAGAGATCGGCTCAATGATGACGCTGGTGACCGAGAGCGGCTGCATCTGCACCATCGAGACTGGCTACAACTACCCGGGGAATACTCCCGAGCAACGGGAGTACTCCTTTTCATTGTCAACCGATCAGTTCTACGCGCGCTCGACCCCGGATGGCATGCGCCTGACCGACGCTGCTGGCCAGGCAAGTGACCTTCATATGAGCCTGAACTCAGACGTGTATTACGACAACTTCGTAACCGACGTCCTGGCCCCTGGCCGTGAGACTGCATATACAGGCGCAGGACTTGCAACGATGCACAGCGTCATGAGTATCATCGAGGCTGCCTATGAGTCAGATCGCCTCGGTGGCGCTCCCATCACGCTCTAGCACCCACGACGCAAGGTTGCTGGCCATGGCCAGCAACAAAGAGGATTGAAAAATTGTCACATATTGGCCGCTACTTCAACACCCTGGAACTGCTGCTTTCCCATCCAGGCGGTCTCGCCCTGTCCGAAATCAGCGAGCAGACCCAAGTCGCCATGGCCACGGCTCACCGCATATTGAGCGCGCTTCGAGAACGAGGCTACGTCTATCAGGACGAACAGGATCACTACCGCCTGACACTGAAGATCCCCAGCATGGGTGTGAGCTACATTGCTGAAACGGGCTTCGCCAAGATCATGCAACCTTTACTGAACGATCTGGCCAGCGAAACCGGCGAGCACGTTCGGTTGGCGGAGGTTGCTGAGGATCATCTGACCTGGGTACTGCAGGCCACGAAAAATACCAAAGGCCTTCAGTACCGCCGCGCCCTGGATGAAAAAATCATTCCTCACACCACCGCGGCAGGCAAAGTGTGGCTTTCCACCATGCGCGATGAGCGCGCAATGCGAATTCTTGCCGCCTGGGACATCGAGAACACTCGAGACTACGCGGGGCCAAATGCGCGCGTTTCGATTCGCGACATCTTTGATGACATCGCCTTGATCCGTAAAGAAGGGTACGCAGTAGTTCGCGAAGAAGGTGAAGTGGGCGTGTGTGTGGTGGCGGCAGCTGTGTTCGACAGCTCACGACCAGACAGCTCGCTCCCGGTGGGCACCCTGAGCATCGCCGGCCCAATTGCACGTATGCGAGAAGACACCCTGGGCGCTCATATAGAAAGCTTGAAGCGCGCAGCCATCAAGGTGGGCGAGCACTGGGCACTATGGACCTCGGTCAGTGGAAAGGATTCACTGCCTACGCGGTAGCACCGAGCTTACCGTTGCGACCATGAACAGCTCCAGCAGGCCTTGGCCCGCAGAACGCTTATGATTGCGCGCGGGCCTATTGCGGGTGACAACGCTGTCGCTTGGACCTGGGGATAGTGCAAGCCTCAGGGCCACTGGAGCAATCAGGTCGCAAGCCGCAACGACACGCGACCCAAAGGTGATTACGGAATTTTCCAACCCTTGGCACGAAGATCCTGCACCCCCTTGTTCAGCTCATACAAAGCGTTTTCTTCACGGATGATTTCAAGTACGCAGTTTTCAATACCGCAGGTCGCGTGAACGGCCTCGCCCAATCCGACAAAGTCCACGACACCGGTGCCGACCGGATCATGACCCCACACATCCATACCGGTGTCGGACACATGCACAAAGTCGATCGCGGCGTGGTAAGCCAGCAGACTCGCTACAGGGTCTTCACCTATGTAAGCGGCATTGGCGATGTCGTAGACGACCTTGACCACATCATCATTGAGGGTGCCTACAACCTCTGCCAGTTCCGGCATGGTGGGGGTAAAGCAATACGGGGTATTTTCCAGCAGCAAGCGTACGCCAGCCTGCTTCGCCATCGGAATCAGAACCGCCAGACTCTCGTACATCCAGTCGTAGGTCTTTTCGAGCGGCGGGGAAATCATGGGACGCCTGGTACCGGGAGATATCACCACTTCCTGAGTATCCCAGGCCGCAGCCAGGTCAATCACCGACTTGATGTGCTCGATGCTCTTCTGACGCATGTTTGCGGCGGGACTGGCAAGGTTCACGTCATAGCCGCCGGCGTTGAGGGACCTGATCTTTGTGTCGTACTCACGAAGACGCCTGCTTACGGTAGAACGTTCTGCCGTCGAGAGTTCTACCGGCCAGCAATGTGGCGAGCTGACGGGTACCTCAAACACGCGATGCCCGTGCTCGGCCAACTGCGCAATCGCGTCAATTGCCGTGGAGGACCATAGATAGGAGAACGTGCTGATGATCATGTCGAAACATCCTTTCAGGTGAGTATTCGCTGGAGGAAACGGCCATTCGTATTATGGATTTTGTACCTGGACCACTATCGCTAGAGGGAAGACGCAACGATGAATGGATCTGGGCAGCGGTGGCCTGCACTGACAGGGTAACCGACTACGAAAAAACGATATCGGAATCAAATTCCATTGTCAATTTGATTGCAAAGTTGAATCCATTTTCGTATTTTGCAGTTCTCTTTTACCTCAATGTCTAACTATAAGAAGGAGTGTCCAATGAGAGTTTTGGTCAGTGGCGGTAGTAGCGGTATCGGTGCGTCTGCCTGCTTGAGGATCGCGGAGGCGGCCCTTGCCCGGGGCTTGCAGCCGAAAATTGCGGTATGCGGACACACACTCACGACTACGCAGGAAGAAGTCGTTCAATCCATCAAGGTCATGGGCGGTATCGCCATCGCATTGTCCGGAGATCTCGGCAACCCTGAGGTGCCGAGCCAGCTGGTGGCGGCTGCAGTGGCGGAGTTCGGCGGACTCGACGCACTGGTTGCGAATGCCGGCGTCGCCAACCCTGGCGCAATCTGTGATTTGTCCGTCGAGGACTGGGACGATATGTTCTCGGTCAATCTTCGCGGCGCCTGGCTGCTTGCCAAAGCCAGCTACCCGTACCTACGCGAGAGCCGAGGCTCGGCGTGTTTTACCTCGTCGATGTCTGGCCAGACTCCACATGCCGGTTCAGGCGCGTACAGCCCCACCAAGGCTGCATTGACAATGCTGGCCCAGACGCTCGCGCTGGAGTGGGCTCCTGACGGAATCCGCGTCAACGTGGTGTCCCCAGGCATGACCCATACACCGATGTCGGAAAAAATGTATGCCGACCCCCAGATCAAGAAAGCACGGGAAGCAATCATTCCGCTGGCGAGAATCGGCGAGCCCGTGGATATCGCGAACGTGATCGAATTTCTCGTTAGCCCCTTATCGGCCTATGTCACGGGACAGGATATATGTGTCGATGGTGGCTTCTCCAAATCGATACTGAGCCATATCCCGGGGCGACCGAGCTCCAAACCCTAAGCACAATTGCTCAAGAGTGAGTTCACCACTCAGTTCAGACGGTGCGTGAACCCAGCAAAGCGAGTTGAGTGTAAGCGACGCCGTACGGGCTTAAGTGTTACGTGCGGCTTCGACCGGCCGCACCGCTCTGGTTGAACCTTGGAAAATCCATGGTGAGCACCCTTGCTAGCAAAACAAATTTGCTCATACTCTGCGTAGGCAGGCGCATCAGCTCGGCCGCTCGCTTACCGCAGAACGATCCTGCAAATACTCACTCATATCGTCTCAGTACCCGAACTATCTTTGCTTTTAGGCCATGCCGACATCGCGACATCAATGAGGGCGCCAAGTGTCTCATTAGTCGCTCCGACTGAAGGCAGGTTTACCACAGCCTGCAGTATTCCGAAGTAATACCAAGCCAGTAGTTCCAAATCGACATGCTGCCCTATCTCACCCTCCAACTGACCATGAGTCAAAATGTCCACAAAAATCTGTCGCTGCTGACAAGCCGCAAAATTCGCGGTTTTCTTTCCTGTGGCAGTGAGGTCTTCTTGCTCAGCGTTACTGCGAGATATCAGGCAACCAGGCGGACGCTCCACGCCAATTGCCTTCGGAAGAAACTCTCGTAGCAGTGCTTCTACGCTTGCCTTGGAGGTCTGTGCTCGGGTCGATCTCATTCGCGTTAATACACGGCCGGTATATAGCTGAAGAGACTCGTTAAAGAGCCCATCCTTATCATGAAACCGCTGGTACAGACTTGATCGAGACAACCCCGTTGCTTCGGTCAGATCGCTGACCGATGCATTGGCGTACCCATGCCGCCAGAAAACAGCCGTCGCCGCCTTCAGGACAGCACTTTCGTCATATTGCGGTTTGCCGCTCATAAATCCTCCGTTGACAACATGGAACGATCAGACCAGGATACTTGGACTGATCGTTCCACCATATAGGAAGATTTTATCATGCTCAATCAATCGACCAATCGGACGCAACCACTGAGCATCGCCGTTGCCGGCGCGACGGGCCGCGTAGGCAGGCGATTGATCAGTCAGTTAGCGCAAGACCCGGTCACCCTGCTGGCGCTCACACGGCACACATCATCCACGACCTTTCCACAAGGGGTGGTCTCTGCCGAATTGGAGTTTGATCAGCCGTCAACGCTCAGAAAAGCACTTGTCGGAGTCGAGAAACTGTTCATTGCTCACGGCACTTCACCCCAACAAGTCGCCAACGAGATAGCCCTCATTGACGCTGCCGTAGAAATGGGCGTGCAGCACATCGTAAAGCTTTCGGTTATGGGGCCATCGACCCCTCTCAATCCATTTGCTTGGCATTCATTGATAGAAGCACACCTGGGTCAACAACCTATCGCGTCTACCGTATTGAGACCTACAACGTTCATGGACGTGCTCAAGCGTGCTGGCAACGCTGTTGCCACGGGCACTTGGGCAGGCGCCGCAGGCAATGGGCGTGTGAACCTGATAGACACTCGAGATGTAGCGGACTCGGCGCGCATAGCATTACTGGAGGAAGTAGCAGAAGGCTCACAACGTGCGTATCACCTGACAGGGCCGCGAAACTGGACAATGCCGCAAGTTGCCGAGGAATTGTCCAGCCTGTTAGGCCACACAG
Organism: Pseudomonas sp. SJZ103; assembly: GCF_007828335.1. NCBI lineage: Bacteria > Pseudomonadati > Pseudomonadota > Gammaproteobacteria > Pseudomonadales > Pseudomonadaceae > Pseudomonas > Pseudomonas sp. SJZ103. Next base: position 161,478 of record NZ_VIUN01000007.1, on the reverse strand, counting down.
TCACCTATACCCATCGGTCTCCAGTCGCACAGCATTCAGCGTTAGTTGCCGATGGACTCTCCCCGTTTGTAGCCGAGATTCTCGTGGGGCTTGATCGCATCTTCCATGATTCCGTACTGACAGAACGAACCTTTACTGTTGAAGACCTCACGGGTACCCCACCGCGTTCGCTGTCCGTCTGGCTCCGTGAAAATCTTGAGGCCTTCAAGAAATAGGCATTACCGACCATTAGAACTCGAGCATTGCTCCATCTCGCAAGCCCCCTATTATTTAATAGGGCAACCGTAGTTGAAGTGCTGATGAAGCAGAGGCACACCTTTTAAATCTTAAGCTATAGGTTGCTGTTCATGAGAGCATTCAAACATCCGGAAGCCAAGGAGTTCATTCTTGAGCGTGTTCTCTATGCGTTAAGCGACCCTGTGCGCATGGAAATTATTCGCCACCTTGCTGGCGTGAGTGAAGCGACCTGTGGAGAGTTGGATGGAGGCCGACCTAAATCAAGCGCTTCTCACCACTTCAGAGTTCTACGTGATGCGGGGTTGATGCGCACGCGCAGCGTCGGTGCAACCCACATGAACGCTCTTCGTAAGGATGAGCTTGAAATACGCTTTCCAGGGTTGCTTGACTCCATACTCAGTCATTTCACTTCGCCAGGCTGCACGTGAGCTGCAAAGGTGACGGAACAGATTTTCAACGACGCTTCGCCTTCGTCAGCTCAGCGATCAGAAAATCCCTGAACGCAGAAACCGCCGCCGGTAGATTGCGCCCAGCCATGCTTTGCAGCTCGATGCGCCTTGCCTGCATGCCTTCATCAAGGATCGGCAAGCATTGCAACTGCTTGTCCGCCACCTGTTGGTGCAAGGTCATTTCGCTGGCCAGGCTGATGCCTCCCTCTTCACGGACGAAACTGTAGAGCGCGGCAACGTAATTGGTGGTCAATACCGGATCGAACAACAACCCCTGTACGCCGCAACAGATGTCGAACAGTTGCCGTATCGTAGTGTCAGCCTTGGGTAACGCAATGGGCCAGGGTTGCAACTCAGCGAGATTGACAGATTCACGCCCGGCCAAGGGATGGGCATTGGAGACCACGGCAAAAATCGCCCCGCTCAGGATATGTTCGACCTTGATTTCCTTTTGCGGCGTCAGGCTGAACGTCATCGCCAGATCGGCTTCACCGGAGCGAACCTTCTCGGTCGCTTCAGCGGGCGCACAGACCTCCAGCGTGAAATGAATACCCTGGTACTCACGCCGGAACGCGCTGATGCTCCTGGGCATGTATTCCAGGGCAAATCCTTCCGAGCAGGCAACATGCACATGGCCGCGTTGCAAGCCATGCAACTCGGTAATTTCCAGCACCACCTGCTCGGCCTCAAGTTGCGACTTACGCGCATAAGCCGCCAGTCGTGCCCCTGCCTCGCTGAGCACCATGCCGCGGGCACGACGCTCAAACAGGCTGGCATCCAGGGCCAGCTCAAGCTTGGAAATTTGTCGACTCACCGCTGATGCCGCCACATTCAGCCGCATTGAGGCCTCACTGATCGATCCGCATCGCGCGACTTCAAGAAAATAGCGCAGTGCCGTGGACTGCACGCCATACAGCTGCATCGGAGCCCCCATGGATTGCCTTTTCGGCAAAGGAAGTATCGAAATATTGTGCTTGTGGCATTGATAGCCCTTCCCTACATTCGTGTCCAGACCAAAAAAAACAGTGCCCGACCTTTTCCTCCTCCTTTACGCATTTGCGATTCGCTGCCCTTTGATTCAACCACTCTCGCCAACGGAGACGACGGCATGGGCATCAAAGGTTTCGCCTGCAGTATTGCGCTGATGGGCCTTATCAGCAGCTTTCCGGCGCATGCCGGCAAAGCCAACGACACCCTGGTTTACGCTTCCGACAGCGAGCCTGAAAACATCAGCCCCTATCACAACGATTTACGCGAAGGCGTGATTCTCGGCCGGCTGATCTGGGACAACCTGATCTACCGCGACCCCAAAAGCGGCGAATACAAACCCATGCTGGCCACCAGCTGGAAGCAGGTCGACGACACCACCATCGACTTTGAGCTGCGCAAAGGCGTCAAATTTCACAACGGCGACGCCTTCACCGCCGACGACGTGGTGTTCACCCTCAACTACGTGGTGTCGCCCGAAGCGAAAGTCGTTACCGTGCAAAACGTAGACTGGATCAAGAGCGCCGAAAAAACCGGTGACTACAGCGTCCGCCTGTATTTGAAGAAGCCTTTCCCGCCGGCACTGGAATACCTGTCCAACGCCGTTCCGATGTTCCCCAAGCAGTACTTCGAGAAGGTCGGCCTGGCCGAATTCAGCCGCAAGCCAATTGGCACCGGGCCGTATAAAGCCGTGTCCGTGGTGGCGGGCGAAGGCGTGAGCATGGAGATCAACAAGGACTACTTCCCGGACAGCCCACAAGGCAAGCCCCATATCAGCCACCTCAAGTTCCGCGTGATCCCGGATGCAGAAACCCGCCTGGCCGAGTTGATGACCGAGGGTGTCGACTGGACCTGGCGTGTGACCTCGGATCAGGCGGTCGACCTCAAGGGTATGCCGAACCTGACCGTGACCAGTGGCGAAACCATGCGCATCGGTTTCCTGATTCTTGATGCACGCGGCACCTCCACTGAAAACTCACCGATGAAGAACCTCAAGGTGCGCCAGGCCATCAACCATGCGATCAACCGCAATGCGCTGGCCACGCAATTGGTGGGTGGCGAAGCCAAGCCTTTGCAGGTTGCCTGTTATCCAGGCCAGTTCGGTTGCGATACCACTGCGGCTACGGTCTACAACTATGACCCCGCCAAGGCCAAGGCGCTGCTCGCCGAAGCCGGTTACCCAAATGGCTTCGAGACAGAAATCTTCGCTTATCGCGACCGTGATTACGTCGAAGCCATCATCGGCAACCTGCGCGCAGTGGGCATCAACGCCAAGCTGCGCTACTTGAAGTACGCCGCCCTGCGCGATCAGCAACGTGGCGGCAAGGTGCCCATGTCGTTTCAGGCATGGGGCTCGTTCTCGATCCTCGACACCTCGGCGTCGGCCGGTACCTGGTTCAAGGGCAATCCGGACGACAACATCAAGGACCCACAAGTCCAGGGCTGGTTGCAGACCGCCGACAATGCCCTCGACCCGCAAGTGCGCAAGGACAACTACCGCAAGGCCTTGCAGCGCATCAGCGAACAGGCCTACTGGGCGCCGCTGTTCAACTACTCGATGAACTACGCCTACACCTCCGAACTTGCGTTCACGCCGTACCCGGATGAGCTGCCGCGTTTCGTCGAGTCCACGTGGAAGTAATACGTAACCGGGCGCACGGACTCTCGTGCGCCACGGATACATCCTCACACTTGTCATCCATTGGATATGAGGAAACTTGCCATGCTTGGATTCCTTCTGCGCCGCCTGGGCATCGCTGTTTGCGTTGCCATTACCGTGTCGGTGATCAGCTTTTCTCTTTTGCATCTGTCCGGCGATCTCGCCACTGCCATTGGCGGGCCGGAAGCCACCAGCGAACAGATCGAACAGATTCGCGTGCAGTACGGGTTGAACAAACCGCTGCCGACCCAGTACTTCAACTGGCTGGGCGATCTGCTGCGGCTGGACCTGGGCAACTCGTTTTTCTTTCAGGAATCGGTCTACAACCTCGTCGCCAGCCGCTTGCCGATTACCCTGGGGCTGGGTGCCATGGCGCTGGGGATCGCCTTGCTGGTGGCCATTCCGCTGGGCGTGTTGGCTGCGGTCAAACGCGACACCTGGATTGACCGGCTGGCCTTGAGCATCGCGGTGCTGGGTCAGGCGATGCCTAGTTTCTGGTTTGCGCTGATGCTGATCGTGGTGTTCGCGGTGACGCTCAAGTGGCTGCCGGTGTCCGGCAACTCGACCCTGCTGCACTTCGTCATGCCGGCCATTGCCCTGGGCTACTACGCGACGCCGGCAATCATGCGCCTGACCCGCGCCGGCATGCTTGATGTGCTCAGTTCCGATTACATCCGCACCGCCCGCGCCAAGGGCCTGCGCCCTGCCCGCGTGCTGTTCAAGCATGCACTGCGCAACGCCCTGATTCCGGTCGTCGCACTGGCGGCGGTGGAGTTCGGCTTCATGCTCGGCGGCTCGGTGGTGATCGAAACCGTGTTCTCCCTGCAGGGCATCGGGCAACTTGCCTGGGACGCTATCGCCCGTGACGACTTTCCGGTGGTACAGGCTGTGGTCCTGCTGATTGCAGTGATCTACATCATCCTCACGTTGCTGGCCGATGTGCTCAACGCACTGCTCGACCCGCGCATTCGTGTGCGCTAGGAGGACTACATGAGCATCCCCACTACCCTCGCGATCAATGACTACCTGCCACCACCGAGCAGCCTGAGCCGAGTACTTGGCAAGAGCTTGCGTCATCGTGGTTTCGCCATCGGCGCGGTGTTGTTGCTGATCATCTTCGCGGGTGCACTGTTCGCGCCGTGGCTGGCACCTTACGACCCTTATGCGCAAGACGTGATGCTGCGCATGAAACCACCGGTATGGATGGCCAACGGCACCTGGGAATACGTGCTCGGCACCGACAAGCTGGGCCGTGACTACCTGTCGAGGCTGCTCTACGGCGCACGTATTTCGCTGTTCATCGGCATTGCAGCGGCGCTGATTTCCGGCTTTATCGGCACGGTCATGGGGCTGTTGGCAGGTTACTACGGCGGCAAGGTCGATGGGTTTATCAGCTACCTGATAACTACCCGGCTGGCGATGCCGGTGGTGATGGTCGCGCTGGCCTCGGCCTCGCTGATGGGCGGCTCATTGAAGGTGGTGATCGTGCTGCTCGGCTGCCTGTTATGGGATCGCTTCGCGGTGGTGGTCAGGGCCTCGGTGCAACAGATTCGCGATGCTGAATATGTCGCGTCGGCCCAGGCGCTCGGCTGCTCGACCCTGCGCATCCTGGTGAGTGAAATCCTGCCCAATCTGGTCGGCGCACTGATCGTCGTCGCGACGCTGGAGATGGCCCACGCGATCCTGCTGGAGTCGGCCCTCTCATTCCTCGGGGTGGGCGTACAACCGCCAACGCCGTCCTGGGGTTTGATGATCGCGGAAGGCAAGCCCTACATGTTCTTTTCCCCGTGGGTCATCGCCATTCCCGGCGTCGCCCTGATGATTCTGGTGTTGGGCATCAACCTCGTCGGCGATGGCCTGCGCGACCTGATCCTGCCCGACGGCCGTAACTGATAGACCGCCGTAACTGATAGAGGGCACCGAACATGGCACTACTCCATGTGGAAAACCTGCGCGTGGACATCCCCATGGGCAACAGCCCGACGCCGGATGACATGCTGCATGCCGTACGCGGTCTGAATTTTGAAGTCGAGCGCGGTGAAATGCTGTGCATCGTCGGGGAGTCCGGCTGCGGCAAATCCCTGACTTCGTTGGCGTTGATGGACCTGTTGCCACGCAAGGCCAAACGCACCGCGTCCCGGCTGACGCTGGACGGCATCGACATGCTCGGCCAGAGCGAGCGGCGCATGTGCGACCTGCGCGGCAACCGCCTGGCGATGATCTTCCAGGAGCCGATGACCTCGCTGAACCCGGCCTACAGCATTGGCGATCAACTCAGCGAAGTACTGACTCAGCATCGCAAGGTCTCACGCAAGGAGGCCCTGGCGCGCGCCGCGCAGATGCTGGAGAAGGTCGGGATCAGCAACGCCACCGAGCGCTTGCGTCAGTATCCGCATCAGCTTTCCGGCGGGCTGCGCCAGCGGGTGATCATCGCCATGGCGTTGATGTGCGAACCGGACCTGATCATCGCTGATGAGCCCACCACGGCGCTGGACGTGACCATTCAAGCGCAGATCCTGCGCTTGATCCGCGACATTCAGAAAGAACTCGGCCTGGCGGTGATTTTCATCACCCACGACCTTGGACTGGTGGCACGGATCGCCGACCGGGTCGCCGTGATGTATGCCGGGGAAATCGTCGAAACCGCCCCTGCCCTGCAACTGTTCGAGAACCCGCAGCATCCGTACACCCGGGGTCTGCTGGCGAGTATTCCAATCCCTGGCCGGACCAAACCGGGTGAGGCGCTGGGTTCGATTCCAGGCCTGGTGCCGAGTCTGGTCGGCGAACAGCAAGGGTGTGCATTCCGCAATCGTTGCGGCCAGGCGATGCCGGCCTGCGCGCAAAACATCCCCGAAGTCGAACAGGACGGGCACATGGCGCGCTGCCTGCTCGCCGCCCCGGCCCCGGCACCGATTCGCCTTCAGGAGCGTGCAAGGTCATGAAAAAAGACATCGCTTTGGAGCTGTGTGACATCCGCCGCGAGTTTCGGATCAACACGGGCTTTTTCAAACCCGCCGCCACCCTGAAGGCCGTGGATGGTGTTTCCCTGCGCCTGATGCGTGGCGAGACCCTCGGTCTGGTGGGCGAGTCCGGTTGCGGCAAAAGTACCCTGGCCAAGATGCTGCTCGGTCTATTGCCGCCCACCAGCGGCGATGTGCTGGTCAATGGCAAACACCTCGCGGCGACTGATCGCAAGGAAATGTCCCGGCGTATTCAGCCGATTTTCCAGGACCCGTATTCCTCGCTGAATCCACGCAAGACCCTGCGCGAAATCGTTACCCTGCCGCTGATCGTGCATGGCATCGGCAGCACCGCCGAGCGCCGCAGGAAGACCGAGGCGATGCTTGATGTGGTCGGCCTGCCCAAGCGGGTGATCGACAGCTACCCGAGCCAGCTGTCCGGCGGGCAACGCCAGCGGGTCGCGATTGCTCGAGCGCTGATCATGCGCCCTGACGTGTTGATCTGCGACGAGCCCACCTCAGCGCTGGATGTGTCGGTGCAGGCGCAGATCCTCAATCTGCTGCAGGACCTCAAGCGCGAATTCGGCCTGACCTATCTGCTGATCAGCCATAACCTGGCGGTCATCGAACACCTCGCCGACCGGGTCGCCGTGATGTACCTGGGGCGCATCGTCGAAGAACGCACGCGCGAATCGTTGTTCGCTCAACCCGGCCACCCTTATACCCGCGCCTTGCTGGATTCGGTGCTCACGCCCGATCCGCGCCTGGGCATTCCCGACATCGGTCTGCATGGCACCTTCCCCAACCCTATGTCACCGCCGTCCGGTTGCGCCTTCCATCCGCGCTGCCCGAGCTGCTTCGCTCCCTGCAAAACGGCCTACCCGGCCAACGGTCCGCTTATCGGCGGCAACGTGCGTTGCCACCTTCACGACACTTCTGCCCAAACACTGGAGCTTGTCCACTCATGAGTCGTTCACTGGCTATCAGCAACACCACAGCGCAATTCGACAACGGCGAATTCTTCAATCTGCTCCAACGCAGCGTCGCCTTGCACACCGAAAGCCAGGCAGCGGACAGCCAGCCCGAGCTGTATCGCTACCTCAATGAGTTCATCACCCCGCATGTCGAGGCGATGGGTTTCAGCGTCAAGATCCATGACAACCCGGTGGCAGAACGCGGCCCCTTCATGATCGCCACGCGCATTGAACACCCGGACCTGCCGACCGTGCTCAGCTACGGCCACGGTGATGTGGTGCGCGGCTATGAGGCGCAATGGCGCGAAGGACTGTCGCCGTGGCAAGTCATTGCCGAAGGCGATCGCTGGTACGGCCGCGGCACGGCGGATAACAAAGGCCAGCACCTGATCAACCTGACCGCCCTGGAACAAACGCTCAAGGCGCGCGATGGCAAGCTGGGTTTCAACGTCAAGCTGCTGCTGGAAATGGGCGAAGAAGAAGGCTCGCCGGGCTTGAATGCATTCTGTGCCGCGCACAGCAAAGAGCTTGCAGCGGATATTTTCATCGCTTCGGACGGCCCGCGCCTGGCGGCATCACGCCCGACGATTTTTCTCGGCTCACGCGGGGTGTTCAACTTCGAGCTGGTGGTCAATTTGCGTGAAGGCGCTCATCACTCCGGTAACTGGGGCGGGTTGCTGGCCAATCCCGGCATCATCCTGGCCAATGCCATCGCGAGCATGGTCGATGAACATGGTCGGGTGAAAGTTGCAGGCCTGATGCCTGAGACACTGCCGGAGCCGGTTCGACAGGCACTGGCCGATATTGCCGTTGGTGGCGGACCGGGCGATCCGGACATCGACGCCAACTGGGGTAACCCGACGCTTTCGCTGAGCGAAAAGGTGTTCGGCTGGAACACCCTCGACGTCATCGCCTTCAAGACCGGCAACCCAGACGCCCCGGTGCATGCGATTCCCGGCAAGGCTAACGCCCACTGCCATATCCGCTTCGTGGTCGACAGCGACTACACGACCTTTATCCCGGCGGTACGTACCCACCTGGATGCGCATGGCTTCAACAATGTTGAGGTCAAGCAAAGCCGCATTGATGTGATGCATGCCACTCGGCTGGATCCGCAGAGCCCTTGGGTCGATTGGGCGCTCAGTTCCCTGGCACAGACCACCGGCAAAAAACCTGCGCTGCTGCCAAACCTCGGTGGCTCGCTGCCCAACGACGTGTTCGCGGACGTGCTCGGTTTGCCAACCTTGTGGGTGCCGCACTCGTACCCGGCGTGCTCGCAACATGCGCCGGACGAGCACTTGCTGGCACCGGTGGTCAAGGAAAGCCTGCAAATCATGGCCGGGCTGTTCTGGGACCTGGGCAACGACGCGGCACGCCTGACGCGGGAACATCAGTTACGGGAGCAGGCGCAATGAGCGCCACGCCACAACAGGCCCTGGACTGGCTTGCTGACCAGCGCGAAGCCATGGAGGCGCTGCTGCAGCGTATCGTCGACACCGACTCCAACAGCTATGACAAGGCGGGCGTCGACGCTGTGGGCGCGCTGCTCGCGGCTGAACTGCAAGCCGACGGCATCCTGCTCAAGCACATGCCGGTCGAGGGTTTTGGTGACGTGCTGCTCGCCGAAGTGCCAGGCGATTCTGGAAAACCGGTGCTGTTGCTGGGCCATCGCGACACGGTGTTCCCCAAAGGCACCACCACGACTCGCGGCTACAGCCGCGACGCCAACCTCGCCTATGGCCCTGGTGTCGCCGACATGAAAGGCGGCCTGGTGCTCAATTGCTTCGCCCTCATGGCCCTCAAGCGCGCCGGCCGGTTGCCCTATCCGGTGCAGGTCCTGTACACCGGCGACGAAGAAATCGGCTCCGGCAGCGCCAGGCCCCATATCGAAAAAGCCGCCCGTGCCGCCCGCGCCGTGCTCAATACCGAACCCGGCCGGGCCAGCGGCAACGTGGTCAGCGCACGCAAAGGCGGCGCTACGCTGATCATCGAAGTCAGCGGCCGCGCGGCGCATGCCGGGGTCAACCATGCCGACGGGGCCAGCGCCATCGAGGCCCTGGCCCGCAAGATCGTCAAGCTGCATGCCTTGACCGATTACCCGGCAGGCATCACCACTAACGTTGGGCTGATATCCGGCGGTACGTCGAGCAATACCGTCGCGCCCAGCGCCTGCGCGCGGCTGGACGTGCGCTTCATCGAACTCAAGCACTGGGATCGGATCTTCAGCGAAATCCAGGCCATCGTCGCCGAAGAAGAAGTGATCGGCACCCGCGCCGTCCTCAAGGAAGCGACGACCTTTCTACCGATGGAAGCACGCCACAGCGAACGACTGCTGCACCTCTACCAACAAAAAGCACTGGCGCTGGGCTTCAGCGTCGAAGGCGAATTCACCGGTGGTTGCGCCGACTCCGGCTTCACCGCCAGCTTGGGCGTTCCAACCCTGTGCGGGCTCGGTCCAGTGGGCGGCAAGGTCCACACTGAGCGTGAATACCTGGAACTGGACACCCTGGTGCCTCGCGCCCTGGCCCTGGTGGCGACCATTCTGGCGGTCGGCGACAGCGTTTGAGGTCATGGGTTTCTACGCGTCGCCGAGGTCAGGGGATCCGACAGGCTCACAGGCAGCTCCTGCCGCTGTCGGGTATCGCTTCAAGGTGGCGCGAATGGCTCACTCTGGCAAAGTTTTTGACCTGTTCTACTGCTGCAATGACCGAACATTCGGCCGTCCCGTCTGGCGCTATGGAGTAGATGCATCGTTTGCCCATGGAAAGGCCATGCAATAAATGTTCATCAAGTTCACCGAGCACTACAAAAGAACAGTCATTCTTGACCACTTGCACATCAACGCGCTTGCCAGGCACGGTGTCCACCGTATCGACATGGAGCAGCGCAACATTGTCAAAACAGCTGAACCCTTGATGAATCAAGTCAATATGAACGCTATCAAGTCCGCACACGATGACCACGATGCGTGTGCAACTTGACGGCTCGCGCATCCACTTCATTGCGTTGGGACGACAATCGGCAGTTTGGCTCATAAGCGATGCCTTTATTGTTTCAACAGGCAAATTGACCAGGACATCAGTTAAATGACGCCGCGTGCCTGCAACACGCTTTTCGCCAGGCTTCGGGTCGCCGCTAACACCGCCTCCACCTGTTGATCCATGTGCGCAGTGGAGGAAGCTATTGTTCCAAGTTCGACCACGCGCAAAGGATGACCAAAGACGGATCCCAGCCAGGTCATGCCGGCATCCGTGCCAGTTTCGACATCCAGTAAAAAGCTGCCGTGGGAGACGCCGCGCAGCAGTTGGCTGGCATGGCACGCGTAGCCCCCGGCAGACGGCTCCGGGCTGGACCCTGCCCGCAACCAGTCGAGCCTCAACGCCTCGGATTGTTTGACGGCTAGATAGGCCACCTGGTCCCACTCATCTATCGCTACGTGCAGCTTGTCGATCATGTACGGGGGCAACGCGGCGCTGGTAACGATCACCACTCCGGCATCCGCCGAAGGCTCCTTGATCCAGACTGCGGATTGCGTTATCGCATGCATGGCGGTACTCCCGGCGGTTGGATAGGAGCAACGTGCTCCGGGTGGCGATTCGACGATGGGGTCGTGACATTCAATATTGATGCCGACTCACCCATCGCTTCGTGAGCTCCCTGGTTATTGGCGTTAATCAGCCGTTGCGAAACAGGAAGCTGTAGGCATTCAGCGCAGGCGCCCCACCCAAGTGCGCATACAGCACTTTCGAGCCTTCGGGGAACTCACCACGGCGGACCATTTCAATCATCCCGTGCATGGATTTTCCCTCGTACACCGGATCGGTCAGCACACCTTCCAGGCTCCCGCACAAACGAATGGCTTCCAGCGTGCCTTCGTTGGGCAAGCCGTATTCCGGGTAGGCAAAACGTGTATCGAGCACGACGTCGTCTTCGGTGATTTCACGGCCCAGTTCCACCAACTCTGCGGTGTGCCGGGCGATACGCAGGATCTGTGCCTTGGTTTGCTCCGGCTTGGCCGAGGCATCAATGCCGATAACGTTCTTCGAACGGCCGTCCGCGGCGAAACCGACGACCATGCCGGCCTGGGTACTGCCGGTCACAGAGCAGACCACGATGTAGTCGAACGTGAACCCCAGTTGTTTTTCCTGCTCTCGCACTTCCTCGGCAAAACCGACGAACCCAAGGCCGCCGTAGGGGTGTTCGGAACAACCCGCCGGTATCGGAAACGGCTTGCCGCCCCGCTCCACCACATCGTCCATGGCCTTCTCCCAGCTGGGCCGAATGCCGATATCGAACCCGGCGGCGTCCAGTCGTACCTCGGCGCCCATGATGCGAGACATTTCGATATTGCCAACGCGGTCATACACCGCATCGGAGTAGTTCACCCAGTTTTCCTGCACCAGCACGCACTTCATGCCCAGGTGAGCGGCAACGGCGGCCACCTGGCGGGTCTGGTTCGACTGGATACCGCCGATGGAAACCAAGGTATCGCAGCCCTGCTCGATGGCTTCGGGAATCAAATATTCCAGCTTGCGCGTTTTGTTCCCGCCGAAGGCCAGGCCACTGTTGCAGTCCTCACGTTTGGCATACAACTCGACCTTGCCACCCAGGTGTTCACTGAGGCGCTTCAAGGGCGTGATGGGAGAAGGACCGAAGGTCAACGGATAACGTTTAAAACGATTCAGGTTCATGACGCTGCTCCTTGATTACTGGACATCAAAGCGCCAGACCGAAAGGCAAAGGTTGCCTTCCAGGTTCTTTCAGACGGGCTTCGATGAGTTCAATATTAAGAAGATTTCCAAAAAGATGTGTTGCAAACTTCTAGCACTTAAAGAACTATAATTTCTCGCTATAAATATCGAACATACTTTAATTGCGAATAAACAGTTATGAACGCAATAAATACTCGCAGGAAGCCAAGCGTATCAACCCCGATGCCGCAGCCGCTGGATCGAACCGACCGCGCCATTCTCAAGGCCCTGCAGCGAGATGCCTCCATCTCCAATGTGGCGCTGGCAGAGAAGGTGAAATTGAGTGCACCGGCGTGTCTCAGGCGCGTCGAGCGGCTCAAGCAAGTTGGCCTGATCAAAGGCATCGTTGCACTGCTGGACACTGTGGCGCTGGATGCGGGGATGGTGGTGTTGATCGGCGTGGTGCTGGACCGCTCCACACCGGAATCCTTCGCCGCATTCGAGGCAGCCGCACAAAAAGTGTCCGGCTGCATGGAGTGCCATGTGGTGACGGGGGAGTTCGACTACTTCATGTTGATACGAACCAAGGACAGCAACAGTTTCAACCGGCTCCACGCGGAGCAGTTGCTTTACCTGCCTGGGGTTCGCCAGATTCGATCGTTCATGGGGTTGCGTCAGGTCTTGTCGACCACCCACATTCCCCTTTGAAGCGTCGCTAGTCGAGCATTAATCATCGACCAACCCGGCACCGGCGAAGCATTGCGCCTACACAACCTGACCGCGCGCTTCGACAGCGAACATTGGGCCAGCCGCGTGGTGGATTGGCTGGAAACCCGCGACGATGTCGACGCCAAACGCATTGGCCTGGAAGGTGTGTCGCTCGGCGGATACTACTGCCCGCGCGCGGTAGCCTTCGAGCCGCGCTTCGCTTGCGGCGTGGTGTGGGGCGCCAACCATGACTGGCGTGATGTACAGAAACGTCGCCTGGAAAAGGAAGGCAGCTTCCCGGTGCCGCATTACTGGTCGCATGTGTCTTGGGTCTGGGGGGCCAAGGACACGGACGAGTTCATGACCATCGCCGAGAACGTTCATCTGGACGGCATCCTGGACCGCATCAATGTCCCCTTCCTGGTCACCCACGGTGAAAAGGATTCGCAGATTCCATTGAAGTGGGCCCACCGCACCTACGAACAGTTGGTCAACAGCCCAAAACGCGAGCTGAAAATTTTCACCGAACGTGAGGGGGGCGTGCAGCATTCGAGCTTCGACAACAGTATCAATGCCGGACAATATATCGCCGATTGGGTGGCTGAAGTGCTCGGCGGTCGAACGGAATGACAGATGCTTAACTTGTTAGACTCTCGGCTGGTGTTGGCCCGGCGCGACTCGCGAGGTTGCTTCTCCATTAGTGGGATCTTGTGAGCTCCGATCGCTGGGCTTAAACCTCAACTCGACCGGCAACATGGCAAGTGAACCTTTTCCAGATAATATTTCCCTGGCTGACCCTGCCCCCAAAGATCCAGACCATTCGCCCAGTCCTGCATCATCGTCCGGCGCTGCTCGACATATTCCGCATGGTTGTAAGCCGCACTTACCTTATCCGGATCAGCATGAGAAAGCTGTGCATCCACCCATATCTTTGGATATCCGATCTCGTTCAGCGCCGTCGAGATCGTCGCCCGCGTCCCATGGCCCGTGAATTGATCGGCGTACCCCATCCGGCGTAACGCACCATTCAGCGTGTTCTCACTGATACGCTTGCTCAGGTCGCTTCGATGCGCAAACAAGTAGCGCTGCGCGGGAACAACCTGGTCCAGCAAGTGACGCACAATCTCCAGCGCCTGAACCGACAGCGGGACAATGTAGGGCGGTACATTTTGAATCTGCTTACCTGGCTTCCGCATCGCTAACTGGAGCTGCTTTACCACTTCCGCCGGTATGACCCACAAGCGCTTCTCCAGATCGAACTGGTCGGGTGTCGCCAACCGTAACTCACCCGTGCGGACACTGGTCAGCAACAACAACCGAAGGCCAAGCCGTGTTTGGTTGGCACCGCCGTAATTCGAAGAGCAACCATCAATCCCGGAAGCTTGTCCATACGAAGAAATGGGTTGTGCGTAACAGGCGGTTTGGGGAGTGCGACAACGTCGAGGCCTGAAGCTGGGTTGTGTTCCAGCCCCTCAATATTCACCAGCGCATAGCAGAACAATTGGTTGAACCAGGTCCGGCATTTTTCGGCTGTCGTTAAGGCCTTGCGCTGTTCGATCCTGCTCAGTAAATCCAGCAGATCGTGGCGACTGATATCGTAGATGGACCGTCCACCCAGTACGGGCAAGACGTCTTTGTTGAAGATTCGCAAGATCTGCGAGAGCGTGCTCTGGCGCCCTTCCTTCAGGCTCAGCCTGCGGAACTCTACCCACTGATTGAACACGGCCTCAAAGGTGTGCTCTGCCGCAAAACGAACAGCACGACGCTGCTGTTTACGGTGCTCATAGGGATTGATGCCTTGGGCGACCAAGGCGCGAGCCTCATCACGTCGGGCACGGGCTTCTTTAAGGCTGATTTGCGGATAACTACCGAGAGACATGCGCTTCTGCACGCCCGCCCAGTAATATCGGAAACGCCAGATTTTCCCACCGCGGGCCGTCACGTTGAGCGCAAGCCCATCCGTGTCGCCTATCGTGTAGTCATTGCCGGTGATTCGGGCTTGCCGAACGGTCGTATCCGAGAGTGCCATAGCAGGCTGCTGAACAGAGTCAGGACCGGATGCTCGTCTCGCTATCCAAGCTTCTCCAGCAAAAAACCGATTCAGTGCACATCCAAACCCAAGATCCTCATTTGGGACTTAAATCGGGACTTAAAAGCACTGGATGGAGCTGGATTGCAGTGGTTCCCGCAGGAACGAAAAAAGGACCCGAAGGTCCTTATTTCAATCACTTACAGAATTCAATGGAACTCTGCAGCGCAATATTTGGAGCGGGAAACGAGACTCGAACTCGCGACCCCGACCTTGGCAAGGTCGTGCTCTACCAACTGAGCTATTCCCGCTTGGTGATGCGCATTCTATAGAATCCTCAGCACCCGTCAACCCCTTGATTCAAAAAAGTTTTATTTCTTTTCAACGGTAGTGCGCAGATGCGGCCAGGCGGCGCGCAGATATTGGAGCATCGACCACAGGGTCAGGCCCGCTGCGATCAGCAGCAAGGCATAGCCAGTCAGTACCCAGAACGAGAAATCCGATGGGTTGGCCAGCAGGATGACCAGCGCGAGCATTTGCGCGGCGGTTTTCCATTTGCCCATGTTGGACACGGCCACGTGGGCACGGGCGCCGATTTCGGCCATCCATTCGCGCAGGGCCGACACGACGATCTCGCGGCCGATGATCACGGCGGCCGGCAGGGTCAGCCACAGGTTCCCGTGCTCCTGCACCAGCAGGACCAGGGCGACGGCCACCATCAGCTTGTCAGCCACAGGGTCGAGGAACGCGCCGAAGGGCGTGCTCTGCTCCAGGCGGCGCGCCAAGTAACCGTCGAGCCAGTCGGTGGCGGCCGCAAAGGCAAACACTGAACTGGAGGCCAGATAACTCCATTCGTACGGTAAATAGAACAACAAAATGAAAATCGGGATGAGCAGGACACGTAGAACGGTAATCAGATTAGGGATATTCATCGGCACAACTGGCTACGAGGTGGAAAGGCATTCTATTCGCTATGCAGATTCGCATAAATCAGCTCAGCGAGCTTTTTACTGATACCGGGTGTTTTGGCTATCTCGTCAATGCTGGCACGGGACAGCTCCTGCAAGCCACCAAAATGTTTAAGCAAGTCGCGACGCCGCGTCGGCCCTACCCCTGCCACCCCTTCCAGGGTTGAGGTTCGCCGGGTTTTGCCACGACGGGCGCGGTGGCCGGTAATGGCGAAACGGTGGGCTTCGTCGCGAATCTGTTGAATCAAATGCAACGCGGGTGAGTCGCCCTTCAAAGTGAACTCATGGGCGGCATCATTCAAGTACAACGTCTCGAAACCCGCCTTGCGCGTCGCGCCCTTGGCCACGCCCAGCAGGATCAGGTCCGGCACCGCCAGCTCGTTGAGCACATCACGGGCCATCGACAACTGGCCCTTGCCGCCGTCGACCAGGAGGATATCCGGCAACTTGCCCTCCCCGTCCTTCAACTTACTGAAGCGGCGCGTGAGGGCCTGGTGCATGGCGGCGTAGTCATCGCCAGCGGTGACGCCTTCGATGTTGTAGCGCCGGTAATCGGACTTGATCGGCCCTTCCGGTCCGAACACCACGCAGGACGCCACCGTGGCCTCGCCACTGGAGTGGCTGATGTCGTAGCACTCCAGGCGCTGGGGCGGCTCTTCCAGGTTAAGGACTTCAGCCAGGGCGTCAAAGCGGGCGGCGACGTGCTGCCGGTTAGCCAGGCGCGCGCTCAGGGCTTGCTCGGCGTTGGTCACCGCCAGTTGCTGCCAGCGCGCGCGGGTCCCGCGTACACGGTGGCTGATGTCCAGCTCGCGGCCGCGCAGTTCGTGGATCGCTTCGATCAACGCGGGGAAGTCTTCGTGGACCACATTGACGATCAACTCCGACGGCAGGTCGCGCTCGGGGCTGCTCACGTAATACTGGCCCAGGAAAGCAGCCATGACTTCGGCGACCTCCTCGTCAATACCGGTCTGCGGAAAGAAGTTCTTGCTGCCCAGCACCCGCCCGCCGCGCACGCTGATCAGGTGCACACAGGCACCGCCCGGGTTGACGAAGGCCGCGATCACATCGACGTCGCCGGTGCCGCCTTCCATGCTTTGCTGGTCCTGAACACGGCGCAGCAGCGAAATCTGGTCGCGCAGCTCGGCGGCCCGTTCAAAATCCAGGGTACTGGCCGCCTGCTCCATGGCTGTGGAAAGCTCATCGGTGAGCGCATTGCTGCGTCCCTCGAGAAACATCACCGAATGGCGCACATCCTCGGCGTACTCCGCCGGCTCAACCAACCCCACACAGGGCGCCTTGCAGCGCTTGATCTGGTATTGGAGGCAGGGCCGGGTACGGTTCTTATAGAAACTGTCTTCGCACTGGCGCACAAAAAAGGTTTTTTGCAGCAGGCTCAGGCTTTCACGAATGGCCCCGGCGCTGGGATAAGGCCCAAAGTACTTGCCCTTCGCCTTCTTCGCCCCACGGTGAATGCTCAGGCGTGGGAAGTTACCGTCGGATAAAAACACATAGGGATAGGATTTATCGTCACGCAGCAGAATGTTGTAGGGCGGCCGCCATTCCTTGATCAGCGTCTGCTCAAGCAGCAGCGCTTCGGTTTCGTTGGCGGTGATGGTGGTTTCGACCTGGGCGATACGCGCCACCAGGGCGGCGGTTTTCGGCGCGAGACCGGTCTTGCGAAAGTAACTCGCCAGACGACTCTTGAGGTTTTTGGCTTTACCGACGTAAAGCAGGCGCGCCTCGCTGTCGAACATGCGGTACACGCCAGGGCGGCCACTGCAGGTTGAAAGGAAGGCACTCGGATCAAACGGTGTGGTCATGTCAGGCGCTGGCGTCCACCATGCCGTGGCGCACCGCGAGCAAGGTCAATTCGACATCACTGCTGATGGCGAGCTTCTCGAAAATGCGATAACGGTAGGTGTTGACGGTCTTGGGCGACAGGCACAGCTTGTCGGAGATCGCCTGCACCTTCTGGCAACCGACAATCATCAAGGCAATCTGGATTTCCCGCTCCGACAGCGCATCAAACGGTGAGTCGCTGGTGGGTTGGAAGGACTTGATAGCCAATTGCTGGGCGATCTGCGGGCTGATATAGCGCTGGCCGGCAAACACCAGGCGAATGGCCTGGACCATTTCCGCCAAGCCCGCACCTTTGGTGAGGTATCCCGCAGCGCCGGCCTGCAGCAAGCGTGTCGGAAACGGATCTTCCTCGCACACGGTCACCACCACGACCTTGATGTCCGGATGGCTGCGTAGCAATTTGGTAGTAGCGCCAAGACCGCCGATCCCAGGCATCTTGACGTCCATCAACACCACATCGGGTTTCAACTCCCGGGCCTTGATCAGGGATTCCTCACCTGACTCGGCCTGACCGACTACTTGCAGGCCATCGATGTCAGCCAGCATTCGTGTAATACCTGTACGAACGAGATCATGGTCATCGACTACTAGCACCCTAATCAAGCAGACACCTCGCGAAATGGTCTTATAGGTTGCTGAACACCTTAGCAAAAAACCAAGGCGCAGACCTAATAGCACGCGTCATATAGAGAGAGATTGATTGAGCGATAGCCATCCGCCGAGCGGCGGATGGCTCAATTGCTGGGCAAGGCGTCAGGAATCCTGGGGCTGTGGCTTGGCTTTTCCATTCATCGCAATCGAGTGTTCAGCCAACGTTGAGGTCAGGCGACGGATTGCAGCCTGGTCTTCCTTGAACATTGCGCGATAGTCCCCGAGAACTTTCTCTTCGATCTGACTCAAATTCTCCCATTGAATGGGCGTGGCTGCGCCAGTCAATACGTACAACACATCCACACCTCTTTCGGCGACACGAGACAAGTAATCGGCCTTAGGTGCACGCCCTCCACTTTCGTATTTACCTTGTGCGTTGGCTTCAACACCCCCGATCTCACCAAACACTTTTTGCGACAAGCCAAGCCGCTCTCTTTCTTGCCTTAAACGCGAACCGATTCCACTCATTTGGATGTATGATCCTATTTGGCACACCCCGAGAGGTGACACGCTCATCTCTTTATTAAACAAACTTGAACGGTTTTGAACTATGCCCGGAATCCGTACCGCTGCACAAGCCAAGGCCTGGCTGGAACATCAGGGAAAGTCAGTTCAAGCGTTCGCCCGTGAACATGGCGTTGATCCGGCAACCACCTATCAAGTGCTCGCTGGGCGCAAAAAGGGACGGCGTGGGGAGGCCCATAAGGTAGCGGTCCTTTTGGGCATGAAAGAAGGGATCATCCTTGCTGAGACTGCAGGCCTGAACAACGATCATGAAATCGACTGAGACCAGTATGCGCTTATAAGAAATAGGTGCACGTTTTAGCTTGAGCGACAAACACGCTCCATACGCCAGAAGCAGTCGTCTTCACCAACGATGCTGAACCCCATGCGCTGATAGAGGCTTCTGGCCGGGTTAGTCTTGAATACGGTCAAACGCAACAGTCCCAGCACCTGCGCCTTGAGCGCCATCTGCTCCAACACCCAGCTACCCGCGCCTGATCCGCGATACGCCTCCAGCATATGTAACTCGCGAATATAGAGGGCCCGACTGTCGCGGCTCAGACTGATAAAGCCGAAGACGCTGTCGTCCCGGCAAATCAGCCAGTTTTCCCGGCCGGCCCAGGCCGTATCGAAACCTTCGTTAGACCACCACAACCCATACTCCACATAGTAGCGAGCCATGGCCTCGTGGGTCAGCTTCCGGGCAAATGGAAGGTCCTGGTCCGTTGCCGCGCGCAGGTGAAACGCCATTTACAGAGCCATCACTTGGCTAGCCCAACGCCCGCCATCGCGGCGAGCAATCAGCAACGCATCGCCCACGCCAGGTACCGCGGCAAGCAAACTGCCATCGGCGGCCCAGATCGCACTGCGACCGGCGCAGGCCCAGCCACCCGAAGGACCACCATGGTTGGCCATCAACACCAGCAGGCCATGTTCAGCGGCATAACCTTGGAGCAGCGCACTGTCTGTGGCGTAGCCGCGCTCACTGATCAACACGCCGGCGGCATACACCGTGGCGCCCGCTCGCGCCGCGGCACGAGGATGACTGGCATGGGAAAAGTCTGCGCACACCGCCAGCGCAATCCGCTCATCCCCCCACTCAAGGGCCGCACCGCCCTGCCCTGCAACGAACACAGCCTCTTCGCCGGCATGCAGATGCTGCTTGGTGTAGACCGCCAGGGAACCCTCCGCTCCCAGCACCAACGCACCGATCAGCACACCCGCCTCGGGCGTCAGTCGGATCGGCATCCCCACCACCGCCGTCAGTTGCAGCTCACGCGCCATCTCGCACAGGGGCGCCAGCACCTTGTCCTCTGGCGCAATCGCCAATTCAGCGGCCAGCGACGGCTCATACCCTGTCAACGACAACTCGGGGAACACCAGTAATTGCACACCCTGTTCCGCCGCCGTGCGCATAAATGCGAGGTGCCGTTCAACATTGGCTGGGACATCGCCCGCGATGGAAATGGATTGAGCAGCAGCAAGGGTGAGGGCAGTCATGGTCGCGTCCAAGCAATCAGTATCAAAGTGCAAACAGCATATCGGCACTCACCCCATAGCCGTAAGTCCCCCACCGCAATAGAAATTACTGATTGAATCTCCCTGCGTGGCTCGAGTAAGCTCCCCCCATACATTTGGAGACACACCATGTTGCAACTCACCCACACTCAGGTTTGCCCTGCTGCCAGCGCCCAGCGCTCGGTGTCGGCTACCCGTGTGAACGGTTCGAGCGCACTGGCCAGCTTTTATTTTGGGTATTGGTTTAGCCACTGGCGCGCCTGATACCTGAAATCGGCGCCCACTACTCAAGGGGTCGCCTTCCAGAGAAATCTAACCCCCGGTCGGCTCCCCGACCGGGGGTTTTGTTTTTTCAGGTCTCCATAAACTTTTCAGCTTGATCAAGAACACTTAAAGGAATCACGACATGAACTACACCACCTATTACCGCTACGACACCTGCACTGCATGGCGATTTAGCAAGCTCCGCTCGGGACAGCCTGCCGCCTCCGATCGGTCACCTATCGGTGGCAAACCAACACACGTAGCCGATACGGCGAATTGTCGAACACCCCAGTAGGCCAAGCGTGCGGGAATAGCCCGCCGCTTGCCCAGGAAGCCTTGAATATGATCTCCTCCGTCGCCGCCCTGCCCCTCTCTGCCTTGAACAGCGCCCTGGCCAGCGCCAATGAAGCCCTGACCCAGCGCCTGCCCAGCTCACTTGAGCTCAAGCACCAGTTGCCCCTCAGCCCGTTCCTCAACGAGCAGATCCACGCCCATCGCCAAGCCGTGCGCGCCATCCTCAATGGCGAAGATTCACGCTTGCTGGTCATTGTCGGTCCGTGCTCCATCCATGACCCGGAGTCGGCCATGGAATACGCCCGTAACCTGAAGAAGCTCGCTCTGGAAGTCAGCGACCAGATGCTGCTGGTCATCCGCGCCTACGTCGAAAAACCACGCACGACTGTCGGTTGGAAAGGCCTGGCCTACGACCCACGCCTGGATGGCAGCGATGACATGGCCGCCGGCCTGACCCTGTCCCGCGAGCTGATGCGCGAAATGCTGCGCCTGGGCCTGCCAGTCGCCACCGAGCTGCTGCAACCCATGGCCGCCGGCTACTTCGATGACCTGCTCAGTTGGGTGGCGATTGGCGCGCGCACCACGGAGTCGCAGATCCACCGCGAGATGGCCAGCGGCCTCGGCATGCCCGTGGGCTTCAAGAACGGCACCGATGGAGGTGTCGCGATTGCCTGTGACGCCATGCGCTCGGCGTCCCACCCACACCGCCACTTCGGCGTCGACAGCCAAGGCCACCCGGCAATCATCCAGA
This sequence comes from Pseudomonas sp. SJZ103, assembly GCF_007828335.1. Taxonomy (NCBI): domain Bacteria; kingdom Pseudomonadati; phylum Pseudomonadota; class Gammaproteobacteria; order Pseudomonadales; family Pseudomonadaceae; genus Pseudomonas; species Pseudomonas sp. SJZ103. The sequence continues at coordinate 139,973 of NZ_VIUN01000007.1, read as the reverse complement.
CCCCAGGCAACCCCGACACCCACCTGGTACTGCGTGGCGGTCACCGTGGACCGAACTACGATGCGCAGAGCGTGGCGCGGGTAAGACACGACCTGGCCAAGTCCAAGGTCACCCCTCGGATCATGGTCGACTGCAGCCATGCCAACAGCGGCAAGGACCCGTTGCGCCAACCGGCGGTGTTCAACGATGTGCTGGAGCAACGCATGCAGGGTGACACCTCGCTGATCGGCATGATGCTCGAAAGCCATTTGTTCGAAGGCTGCCAGCCGTTGAGCCCGTCGATGAAATACGGCGTGTCGGTGACAGATGGCTGCCTGGGCTGGACCGCCACCGAGCAGTTGTTGCGTGCGGCTGCCGAGCGCCTGCGCGCTTAAGGCTGATCGATCAAGGCGCTGCTGCCGCAGGTACGGCGCCTCATGACAGCGTCCGGCACACTGGCCATTCGTGACGTGCAGTCAGGAGTCCTTTTCGGATTCGACGGTGTTTCGGAGCGGGGCCAGCGCTTGACCAGCCCCAAGGGCATTGCGCCGAAGTGGGACTAAGCCCCGGCCACCGGTGCGCGGGATAACTCGCGCAGCCACGGCAACACCCGCAGGCCGGCAGTGGCCGCGGGTGGGTCGATGATGTCCATGAAATGTTCGAGATTGACGTTGTCCGGCACACCGGGCAGCCGCACCAGCACCGCCGGCGTTACGCCGGGGGGTGCGCCGATATCCAGGTGATCGTAGACCAATACATGGCGCACCTGGGGCTGAGGCCCACAGGCATGGGCCGTCAGTCCCGCATTGATGATCAGCACGTCGAAGGGTTCGGCCGGGATGGCGGTGAGAATCTGGATTTCTTCGAAGGTTTGCACCGGCACGATCCGGTGGTACCCCAACTGATTGAGCATTTTTTCGATGTACAACCGTTGCAGGTGTTGTTCATCAGCAATCAGGATGGTCAGTGCTTTGTTCGGCATGGCAAACCCCTGGGCAGGCAGCGCTCGTCAGTGAGCGAGGCCCATTGTCCAGACATATCCCGAAGACAAAATCAGGCATGTTCCCCCTTCGTGTAGGAGTTCTCCCAAATCAACCGAATGGCCAACTCCCGCAGTCAAGCCTGATTGCCGTAGCGGCTCAAGCTGTGATGCAACTGTTCGATGGCCACGTCCATCGCCTCTACCGCAGCGCCCGCTGCATCGCTGTCATGCCGTTCACACACGCTTTCCAATGTCTCGCAGCACGTGATCAACACCTGGGCCTTGACCATGCGCGCGCCCCCTTTGACGCGATGAGCCAGGTCATGGAGCCTGGCGAAATCAGCCGGCGATTTCAGGCGCGGCAACAGCGCACGGTCTTCTTCGAGGCTACTGAGCAACGGCGTCAGCAGCTCGTTGAGGGCATCCTTATCGCCCTGCGTCAGCACGATCAGTGAACTTAAATCAAACGCCACTTCCACTTCATCGGTTAGCGCACCAGCGGTCCGTGATGCCAGGGCCTGGCGCAGGTCCTCAAGCCCGGTCGGCTTGAACAGGCAACCGTCCATGCCTGCTTGCCGGCAGCGTTCGGCTTCCTGCGACAAGGCATTGGCGGTGAACCCGAGGATCAGGCACGGCGCCAGCCCACGCTGGCGTTCCTGTGCGCGAATATCACGCGCCAACGCGTAACCGTCTTTGAAGGGCATATTGCAATCGGTGATCACGCCGTCAAAATGCCCGACCTGCCACAGTGAAAATCCTTGGGCGCCGTCCTCGGCCAAAGTGATGCGATGCCCCAGGAAACTCAGCTGTCGCGCCAGTAACAAGCGGTTGGCCGGGTAGTCATCCACCACCAGAATGTTCAACCCGCGTGCTGGCGGAATGTGCGGGACCGGGACACTGACCGGCGCCGCCGTTGTCAGCGCCAGCGTCAATGTCACATCCACCCGCGTGCCCTTACCCAGCACACTGCTCAAGTGCAATTGACCGCCCATCATCTCGCACAGGTTACGACTGATCACCAACCCCAGGCCCGATCCGCTTCGCGCTGGCTGTTCGTTGTTGCTGCCCTGGATAAACGGGTTGAACAAACGCTGCTGATCTTCGGCACTGATGCCAATACCCGTGTCCTCCACCCACAACCGCAGGTGCAACTGGTCGTCGGTCAACACCGGTGCCCCCTGGGCACCCAGGCGCACCTGGCCGGAGGTGGTGAACTTGATCGCGTTACCCAACACATTGGACACCACCTGCTTGAAGCGCAGCGGGTCAACCAGCACCGGCCGATCGATCAATGGGTCGAGCTCCACCTGCAACACCAGGCCCTTGTCCCGCGCCAGCCCCTCGAACACCCGAGCCAGCGAGGCCAGCAGTTCGTACAGATTGGCCGGTTCCAGGCTCAGGGACAGGTGGCCGGATTCGATTCGCGCAATGTCGAGAATATCGCCGATCAACTCCAGCATGCTCCGGGACGCCACCGACGCAACCTCCAGCGCATCGCGGTCAGCCACGCCCTGCTCGGCATTCTTCAGGGCCAGTTCGATCATGCCGATCACCGCATTCATGGGAGTGCGAATCTCGTGGCTCATGGTCGCCAGGAAGGTGGTCTTGGCACGGTTTGCGGCGTCGGCCTCGTCCTTGGCTTCCTGCAACTGCCCCAGCAAGCGCTGGCGCTCGCTGACATCCACCCAGCCGGCGATCATACCCACAACGTTGCCATTGCTATCACGGTACGGGAGCATCCATTGGTAGATGGTCAACACCTCGCCGCCGGGCGCCTTGAGCACACGGTCATGAACCTGCGGCTCGCCCAACTCCATCAAACGCAAATAATCGGCATGGAACGACTGGGCCTGGGGCGGGTTACCCGTGTCGGTTTCCACCACGGTCTTACCGATAACGTCTTCCAACTTGAAGCCGAACACATCCAGGTAGGCGTTATTGCAGGCCATCAGGCGGCCCAGGCGATCGCGCACATAGATCGGGTGCGGCGTGCCATCGATCAGCACGCTCATAAAACGCATCTGGTCGCTCAAGGCACGCTCGGCCTGGGCGCGCTTGCGAATCAGGCTGCGCAGGTAGAACACCCATCCCAGCGTGACCAGCAGCAGCAGCGCGGCCAAGCCAAACCCCTGGAGGATGATGTTGCGGTGACGCATCCAATAGTTGTCTTCGATGATGATCTCGCTGCGCCAATGGTTGGTCAGCTCGTCCATTTCTTCAGGGGTAATGCTCAACAAGGCCTTGTCGAGGATCGAGTACAGCTCCAGTTGGCTGCGGTTGACCCCGAAGGTAATGCGAGCTGGCTCACTCCCGACGGTGCTGGTGATGCGCAGGCGATTGCGGTAATTGCGGGCGATCATGTAGCGCGCGCTGATCAGTGAAACCGCCGTCGCATCGACGCTGCCCTTGGCCACCAATTCCATGGCCTGCTCTGGGTTCTCCACATCGACAAACCCGATGTTTGGGTAGTCCCGGCTGATTTGCGCGGCCAGGCTGTTGCCGCGAATAATCGCCATGCGCTTGCCGGGCATATCTTCCAGGGTCACCAGATGCTCGTCGTCGGCGCGTACCACCAATACGTAGGGGCTGGACAAATAAGGTCGGGTAAACCGGATTTTTTCGGACCGCTCGTCACTTGGGGTGACGACCGCCAGCATGTCCACGCGACCGACACTGGCCTGGTCAATTTGCTGAGGTAGCGAACTGCCCCGCTCCACATCAAATTTCAAGCCTGTGCGCAAACTGATGCGCGACAGCACCTCGGAGCTCAACCCTTCGAATTGCGCGCGTTCGTTGAAAAAAGACAACGGCACAAACTTGTCGAGCACCGCCACTTTCACTCGTGGGTGCTTCTCCAGCCAGCGCTGCTCACGTTCGCTCAAACGCAGTTGCTCGGCCTCCAGAAATCCGCTGCCGCCGGCACTCCAACGGCGCAGGATTTCCATCTGCTGGTTGGCCGGAACGGCGGCCAGCGCGGTATTGATGATGCCCAACAGGCGGGTATTGTCCTTGGCGAATGCGAACCCGAACGGGTTGACCTCCAACGCGGAAAAATTCGCCATACGCACGTTATTAAGATGGTTCTTGTTGATCAGGTAGCGGGTGCTGATGGCGTCACCCAGGTACACATCCGCCTGGCCGAACGCAACGGCACCAATGGCTTCGAAGGTCGAGGCAAACAAGAGCAATTGCGCATCGGGGTAAAAGGCCTGGACAGCCTCGGGCTGCATGTAGTGATAGAGCATCGCCACGCGCTTGCCCGCAAGGTCAGCCTTCAGCGCATGGTTCTCCCCTGCGCGCGTCACCAGCGCGGGTTGGTCATTGGCGTAGGAACGGGACAGCACCAGCTTCGGGTCGGCTGCCTCAAACCCATTGGCCGACCCCACAAAATCCACTGCGCCGGCCTTGAGGGCATCGATTACCTCATCGCGGGTGTCATAGCGCTTCACGTCGATCGTGATATTCAGCGCCTGGGCGACCAACGCCGCATAATCTGCCGTGATGCCTTCAAGCTCCTCGTTGTTGCTCAGGTCAAAGGGCGCGTAGTCGGGAGCCGACACCCCCATCGACAGCGTGCGGCGCTCGCGCAACCAGCGCCAGTCGGCTTCGTCCAATACCAGGGAAGGGTTCTCAAGGGTGGAGTGGCCCAGAAGTTTCAGATCGTGCGGTTCCTCCAAGGCCATCACCACCCAGGGCAACAGCCCCATCAGCAGGATGGCCGCGCATTTCACCCGCCGGGAGGTGATCATTTCAGATCAGATGATTGCGCTGGGCAAACTTGGACAGATGCACCACCGACGACATACTCAACTTCTCCTTGAGCCGCGTCTTGTAGGTGCTGATGGTCTTGTGGCTCAACAGCATGTCCTCGGCAATTTCCTTGTTGCCCAGGCCCAGGGCCAGCTTTTGCAGGACGGTCAATTCGCGATCGGATAGCGCCCCCACCAACTCCTGCTCGGTCGATTGCAGGTCGTCGCGACGCACCGAACTGGTGGGCAGGCTGGGGAAGCAACTGTAGCCGGACCTGATCGCCCTAATCGCCTTTTGCAGCTCATCCAGTTCACCGGTCTTGGCGACAAACCCCATCGCCCCGGCGCGCATGCAACGAGTGGAAAAGAACACCGCCAGATACGAGGTCAGCACCAGGATCCTGCAGGGCAACTCCAGCGCCTTGATCCGGCTGATCACCTCCAACCCACCGAGCTTGGGCATCGCCAGGTCGAGAACAACCAGGTCCGGACGTTCTTCGCGAGCAATCTGCATGGCGTCAGCGCCATTACCCGCTTCGTAGATGGTATCGAAGCCTTCCTGCTTCAACAGATACTTCACGGTGGCGCGTATAAAAGGGTGATCATCCACGATTAAAGCTTTGTTGCTCATAAGACTCCCCTGGGAAGATCAGTACGCTTACATATCACGCGAGACCTCACTACCTGTGAAAAGTAACAGTTCCGACAAGCGGTACTGAATACTCCGTACAACACCTCAGGCAGTAAGGCCCCTCCTTTTGCAAAACACAGTAAACATGTGCAGCCACGCCTTGATTCCTGAACAGGCGCAAGCGCGCAACCTTAGCAACCGCGTGCTTTTTCCAATGAAGGGATAATCTCGACTAAATGTAGGACCTTTCCTCAGAGTCCTCCAGGAGCTACTCGGTGGTGCTGGGGCTCCAGAAGGCCTGTACCACCAGGGTCGACCTGGAAATTCGCGCCACCAGGGCGTCCAACTCGTCACCATCTACCGAGGTCACTGCCAGGGTGGCTTCGATTTCAACCTCCTCGGCGCCGAACGGTCGTACATCGACATCGCTGGCCGGGTAGTTACAGCGCGCCAGTTCAGCTTCCAGCAACGCCAATACCGCGGTTTGCTGGGTACGCCGGGCAATCACATAGAGGATGTTGGTGACCTCCGCCGACACCACATCCAGCGGTTGGCGGTTGATGTTATTGACGATGGGCCGCAGCAGCGTATTGGCCGCCAGCACAAACAGCGTGCCCAGCAACGCTTCGAGGACCAGGTCGGCCCCCGCGCATGCCCCCACCGCCGCCGACGCCCAGAGCGTGGCGGCGGTGTTGAGACCGCGCACATTGCCTTCCTCGCGCATGATCACACCGGCCCCCAGAAAGCCGATGCCCGACACCACATACGCCACCACCCGCACCGCGCCTTCCGCACCGCCGAGGCGGTTGGCCATGTCGACAAAAATCGCCGCCCCCACCGCCACCAGTACGTTGGTGCGCAGGCCCGCCGTGCGTTGGCGGTACTGGCGTTCGAAGCCGATCAGGCCACCGAGGATAAACGCGGCGGTAAGGCTGACCAGGGTGTCGATCAGGGCGTTGAGGTTGATGTTGTTAATTGCTTGCATGGGAAACCGTCCCTGTTCATTGCCAGCCAAATTTACGGATGTAGTAGCCCTTCACCGCCTGGGTCAGCGCCATGTACGCCAGCAGGATCACCGGCAGGAACACAAAGTACAGCGACGGCAGCGCCTGCAATTTGAAGTAATGCGCCAGCGGCCCCATCGGCAGGAAGATCCCCACGGCCATGATCACGCCGGTCATCACCATCAACGGCATCGCCGCGCGACTTTGCAGGAAGGGGATTTTCGGGGTGCGGATCATGTGTACGATCAACGTCTGGGTCAGCAGGCCCACCACGAACCAGCCGGACTGGAACAGGGTCTGGTGGTCAGGCGTATTGGCATCGAAGACGTACCACATGAGTGCGAACGTGGTGATGTCGAAGATCGAACTGATCGGCCCGAAAAACAGCATGAACCGCCCCACGTCCCCCGGCTGCCAGCGTTGTGGTTTGGCGAGCATGTCCTCGTCGACGTTATCGAACGGGATCGCGATCTGCGAAATGTCATACAGCAGATTTTGCACCAGCAGGTGCATCGGCAGCATTGGCAGGAACGGGATAAACGCACTGGCCACCAACACCGAGAACACGTTGCCGAAGTTGGAGCTGGCCGTCATCTTGATGTACTTGAGCATATTGGCGAAGGTGCGCCGGCCCTCCAGCACGCCCTCCTCCAGGATCATCAGGCTCTTTTCCAACAGGATGATATCGGCGGCTTCCTTGGCGATGTCCACCGCGCTGTCCACCGAGATACCAATGTCGGCCGTACGCAGCGCCGGCGCGTCATTGATGCCGTCGCCCATAAAGCCCACCACATGCCCGTTGGCCTTGAGCAGACGCACGATGCGCTCCTTGTGGCTTGGCGTCAGGCGGGCGAACACATTGGTGGTTTCCACGGCCTTGGCCAGCTCGGCGTCGGTCATGTCCTCGATGTCGTTGCCCATCAACAGGCCCTGTTGCTCCAGGCCCACTTCGCGGCAGATTTTGGCGGTGACCAGCTCGTTGTCGCCGGTCAGCACCTTGACCGCCACACCATGGGCTTTCAGCGCCTTGAGAGCGGGCGCGGTGCTTTCCTTGGGTGGATCGAGGAAGGCGACGTAACCGATCAGCGTGAGGTTGTTTTCATCCGCCAGGCTGTAGGTATCGCGCCCCGGCATCATGGGTTGCGCGGCCACCGCCACCACCCGCAGGCCTTCTTCGTTGAACGCGGCAGTGACCTGGCGAATGCGCGCCAGCAAGTCGTCGGTCAGCGCTTCGTTGACCTCGCCATGGCGCACGCTGTTGCACACCGAGAGGATCTCCTCCACCGCGCCTTTGCAGATCAGCAAATGCGGTTGGCCCTGCTCCGCCACCACCACCGACATGCGACGGCGGTTGAAGTCGAACGGGATCTCATCGATCTTCTGGAACGCGGTGCCGACCTTCAGCTCGCGATGCACCTCCACATGCTCCAGCACCGCCACATCCAGCAGGTTTTTCAGGCCGGTCTGGTAGTAGCTGTTGAGGTAAGCCATCTCCAGCACATCGTCAGACTCTTCGCCCCACACGTCCACGTGACGCGCCAGGAAAATCCGGTCCTGGGTCAGGGTGCCGGTCTTGTCGGTGCACAGCACATCCATCGCGCCAAAGTTCTGGATCGCATCCAGGCGCTTGACGATAACCTTCTTGCGCGACAGGAATACCGCGCCCTTGGCCAGCGTGGATGTGACAATCATCGGCAGCATTTCCGGGGTCAGGCCCACGGCAATCGACAGCGCGAACAGCAGCGCTTCGGTCCAGTCGCCCTTGGTGAAACCGTTGATGAACAACACCAGCGGCGCCATCACGAACATAAAGCGGATCAGCAGCCAGCTGACCTTGTTGACGCCCTGCTGGAACGAGGTGGTTGCACGGTCGGTGGCAGTCACACGTTGGGCCAGCGCACCGAAATAGGTGCTGTTACCGGTGGTCAAAATCACCGCCGTCGCGGCGCCGGACACCACGTTCGTGCCCATGAACAGGATGTTCTCCAGGTCCAGCGGGTTGCGGGTGCTGGCGTCCTGCTGCAGCGCGAACTTCTCCACCGGCATCGACTCACCGGTCATCGCCGCCTGGCTGACGAACAGGTCCTTGGCATTGAGCACGCGGCAGTCGGCGGGGATCATGTCACCGGCCGAGAGCACGATCAGGTCACCTGGCACCAGCTGTTTGATCGGCAATTCGACGCGCTTGGCATCATCCCGGCGCAGTACCGTGGCGGTGTTGCTCACCATGGCTTTCAAGGCATCGGCGGCCTTGTTGGACTTGGCCTCCTGCCAGAAGCGCAGCAGGGTCGAGAGCACCACCATGGAGAAAATCACCGTGGCGGCTTTCATGTCTTCGGTCAGCCAGGAAATCACCGCCAGCAAGGTCAGCAGCAGGTTGAACGGATTTTTATAGCAGTGCCACAGGTGCACCCACCACGGCAGCGGCTGCTCGTGCTCGACTTCATTGAGGCCGTATTGCACGCGCAGGGCGTCGGCTTCCAGGCTGTTCAAACCCTCGGTATGGCTGCCCAACGTGCCGAGCAATTGCACGGCACTGCTATTGGCCGCGACCACCAGGGTTTGCGCCAGAGTGGGCGGCACTTCGCGGCTGACGCTGGCATCGGTCACGGTTTCGAGCATCGCCAGGCGACGGAAATGCCGGGCGATATGCCGGGTCCGCAAGAAGCCGGCGAAGAACTCTTTCAACAGAGTGAGGTTCATGGTGTGTTACTCCTGCGCGAGGAAAAAACCGTCGTGCAGGTACTGCCTGTCCCACCGCGCCCGTTTCATAGGCAAAGTCAGCTCGGCCCGCCCGCCGTAAAAGGCAGGCGCGTCCGTAGCATCCCGAGGTTAACCGGGTGCTGGTCAGCGTCGATGAGAGGGATCGGACAACAGCCAGGACTGGCCGCTGCCGGGATGCCGCTTCTCGCTAGGTGGCGAGACAACGGCATCGAAAAAATGCGCGTTATCTTGCCAAGTATGTGCCGGTTACCGAGACCGGCCGACAACTGTCACTCGAACAAGTACCCACTGAGGGTCTCCGCTATTGATGAAAACGCGCGAAGCTTACGCCCCGATTTAAGGAGAGTAAACCGTAGGAAAGTTTCCATATGGTGAATAAGAAGATTCTTCAGGGAGGGTTCAGGAAGCGGTCATCCTGAACCTGGCGAAGATCAAAGGAGGGTAAGCCATTTCAGTCGAGCGCATTCCTGTGGCGAGCGGGGCCTCCCACACTTACGGTGTACAGGGTCGATCCCGCTCAACCAACGCCAGGTAATCCTTAACCTGTCCACCCGCCAACGCCTTAACCTGAATCGACACCCTGTTCACCTGCCGCCCCATCGTGATCCCGTCCCGCGTGCGCACGGATACATACCCAAGCTTGGGCCAGAAGCGTTCGGCTTTGGTATTGCCGACCACCACCGACAGCCGCAGCCACTGGGCGCCATTTTCCAACGCCCAACGTTCAAGGTCTGAATGCAGCTGCTGGGCAAGCCCGGTGCCATGCCAGCGCGAATCGACCAGCAGCAAACCGATATGCCACACCCCATCAGCCAGCAGATCCGCCGCGATATTCACCACGGCGACCAGCGTCTCGTCCGTACCGCGATAACCCAGCCAGTGCATCCGACTGCACGCCCACCCCGCCGGCAATTGCACCTGCAATTCGTCGCACGCTTCGGTCAGCGTGGCAGGCTCGCCGTTGACCGCGATGAAGTAATCCGGCGCGTGCTCAAAAAACTGCTGTAGCTCAACTTCGTCAGCCAGGGTAAGCGCCACGACTCGAATATCGGGGAAGGTGTTCAGAGGAAGTTGAGTCATGCAATCCACATCCATGAGGGGCTGTCCTTACAAGCGACTAATCCACAATCTTGAGTTTCACTTGCGCGCCGTCGGGCAAATCCTTGATCTCACGTGCCAGATCACCGCAGAACCGAAGCTGCTCGATATGATCAAGTTGACGCACATTGTCGATGGCGTACTCGCCGCCCAACACCGGCGAAATAACGAAATGGTAAACCTTGCCCTGCGCTAACGGCCCCAGCATCTCCTCGGCCTGATCCACCATCGATTGCAGGTACCAGTCGTGCAGAAAGGCCTGATCCCTGGAGACCTCCTCCAAGGCTTCACGGGTCTGGGCGATCACTTCGCAGGAAAGTGCCTCGGGGCACACTCGCCAGTAGCGACCCTGTTCGTCCTCGACCATCAAATTGCCAAACGCCGTAGCGCCTACGACCTCAACAGGGTCAATGCCCGCCCAACCCCAGCTGTCGCGTATTGCGTGAAGTATGTTCATGCAGCCTCCTTGCGTCGAAACGACTCAATCATCCCGCGTCAGCACTTCCAACAACTCAATCTCAAAGCGCAGATTGCTGTTGGGCTTGATATGCGCGCCCATAGACCGTTCGCCATAGGCCAGGTGCGCCGGCACAAACAACCTGCGCACCCCGCCGACCTGCATGCCCATCAAACCCTGGTCACAGCCTTTTCGTATATTGCACTACCAATACTTAGTAGGCTCAGCAGCCAACTCATGCTGCCCAGGTGTGAGATACTGATGGCGTTATGCCCAATGTACACCACCCACGAATCGCAACGAGTCAGAACGGATGCTATGAATACAGAAGACTTTAGGAAAGCAATAGATGCTGATGACGGACTGAAGAGTAAAAGAAGAAATTTGTTCTTACTTTCCTTGCTACTCCTTGCAATTGTAGTTAGCGGTGCAAACATCAAAGAGGCCAGCAGTCTAATCTTTAAAATTGAGTTTACAAATCATGAAAACTTACAATGGCTTTTGATTGCAGGTATTATTTATAGCATTGTACGCTACTATGCATACTCGGAAATTTACCGCAATGAGCTTTTCAATATATGGTCTAAGAAACTTATCAACGACCCCACAGTATATTACTATGACCAGCAAAAAGAGGAGGTTAAGGGCTTAGTGGAAAAGGCCGTGGACGTTTGGGGTGGTGATGAGCCGGGGCTAGTAGAGCCGGAGTACAGGAGAATAGGCTTATTAAAAAGAGTTATTGTCTATCCAACAAAAGAAGAAGATCCGGAGCACGGGATTATTTACTTCAAGAGATATATAAACCTCAACAAGTACGACAGCAATTGGAAACGCAAAGACTTTCTGCTTCTTCTCTGGATTGAACTGAGGTACAGAGCGAGTGCTTGGATGGCACAAAGGGAAACTCTGGATCTCGTGGCACCATACCTATTGGCCTTTGCTGCACTTGCCGCCTTCTTCTACAAGAAATTTTCCTAGAAAGAAAAGCTCGCCAATGTGGCTAATCTCAATACATCAAATTGCCTAAGGTATACCAGTATGGCTAAAGATGATCCTAAGCAGACACTGACCTGTTTCAAATACCGCAGCGGCGTGAGCGCCCTCAGGTGCCTTGTAGATGGGACGCTTTACTTCGCAAAGCCGGTGGAACTGAACGACATACTTGAAACCAAGTTTGATCACGCGCAACCCGAAGCATTCAGTAAAATCTATCTCGACACGATCTCGGAAGTAAGTCAGAACCGTGGTGGCCCTCGCCTATCACCCGGTTATCCGTGCCCTCCTGATTTTATTGCGATAAACACCGAGGAAAACGAACGATTCAGGCAGTCTTGCGACAACATAGGTATCTTTTCAGCCGCACGCCGCCCTAACGATCAGGCTATGTGGGCGTATTACGCTGAAAACTGCCAAGGCGTTTGCTTTGAATTGGAGTGGTCAGCCTCAATTGTGCAAGAGAGCCAATTGTTGCCGGTAGACGTTACGTACAGCAGAGTCGCTCGCCAGCACAATCGTGCAGAAGATTGGCGTACGGTCTTTCTTGACCTAGCGGAAAAGAACCCTAGCTTGAGCCTTCAAGAACTTTACGAACTCTCACTTGAAGAGCAGTTTCGCCGTAGGATGGGTATTCTTTCCACTGCACGAGTAACGTCGATCAAACACACAGATTGGGCACATGAGAGGGAGATAAGGTTACTTTCGGGTAAGGCAGGTGCTCGCCCATTACTCAAGTCGGTTCTTAAGCGCGTCCACTTTATGCGAACCGATGGTGCTCAATGGGGACCGATAATGCAGGAGCTTCATCTGAACTACCCCCATGTAGAGCTAGCTCAATGGACATTCCACCACGGTGAAATCACTGCATCTGCACAAAGCATGATGTTCAAGACGGTTCCAGTGACCGATATAAAATAATACGAGGGAGAGGCATGACGGCAGGGACAAGCCCTACCTCTCACCTCGCGTGACGTCACCTACCGCCAACCAGCGTATAGGACATCATTGCGTGCATATCGTGGAGAGTATCTGCTGACTTTCTAAGGATGGCGATTACGTCCTTATTTGCAGTGTCGTCGTGGGAATACGCCTCGACTACCTCTCCATCATCATTGACCATCAGCATGGCCTTTACCGAAGGACCGTCACCGTGCATTCGCTCTACCATGGATTCGACCTCATCACGTCGAATCGTGGATTTTTGACTATCTCGTTCCGCGTCTTTTGTAACAGGGTATCGAAAGAACGTACTAGACGCGTCTGTGGCCTCAATTGACGCTATCCACGCGTCTAACTCTTTAGGTAGGACCCAATCCTCAGGTGCCGTCCTAGGAACGTGCGAGAGCGGCTCAGCTAATGCGGCAAGAAGAGAGCAAACCTCTTCATAGAGGGGATTAAGACTATGGACTCTGTGCAAAGGTTGTCGTTTTTGTTTTACCAATACACTTGGCTCGCCATCTGGTGGGATATCTCCGTATGGGATCGAGAATTTTCGATGGAGAAGGATAATTCCTGACTTCAAATACAGCTCGATAGCGTGCCTGTAGAGAAAGCTAATAGGGAGATGTGAATTCAGGCCAGAGCCGTGTGGGTGATCAGTGAGTGCGTCGGCAGAATATCTAAAAGAGTCCGCGACAGCTCCAAACCCTGAGTCAAAGTGCTGATCAAATGGCAAAAACATATGGAGCATTCGCAATCCCTCGCATTGGGTGAGTGTGACGTAGTAAGTGCCATACCTATCATTGCTGAGATGATGCGTCACCTACCCCGTATTTCGCAATCGAGATTTCGAGTCGAATCCGTACTTTCAGACGGTCAAATCCGGGGGGCTTGGATACAGGTCGGCAGGGTTTGATGGGGGTGCGCCTGATTAGCGCGGACGGCCTAAAGAATCGTCAAATCCTGATTGGTGTCGATGGTTGGAGAGCGGCTGCGAGCTCTTGTAATGTCGCTTACGGGCGCATTGTATTGATTTCAACACCAGCGCAATCTTTCAGAAGTTATCAGCCTCCTGCGAGGCTTAGACAAGTTCACGCTTGATCCTGTACACCGTTGCAACACCACAATCAGCCAGCTTGGCAATCTGGTCAGCAGACATTGTAGGATGCTTGGCCATCAGCGTCGTAACCTTGCTCCACAACGCTGCATTCCGCCCTTTCCCTGCTGGTTTCCACTCCGGATCAGTAGCGCGTTTGTTCGCAAGTCCTTGGTTGATGCGTTCAACACGTTTGTCTTGATCAAGACGTGCCATGGTGGACATGAGTTCAATCAACATCCCGTTGATGACTTCCATAATTTGACCGGTGATACCCTTATCTTCAACCAACATGTGACTGGTGGGAAGATCCGCAATTACCAGTTTCAATCCCTTCGCTTCGATACTGGCCTTCAGCGACTTCCAGTCAGCTTGTGACAGACGGCTAAGACGGTCTACAGACTCCACCAGTAGCACATCACCACCTTCAGCAGTGTCGAGTAGGCGCATTAACTCAGGACGGTTGAGCTTCGTTCCTGAGATGTTCTCGCTGTACACGTCAACAACGTTCAAACCCTTTTCACCAGCGAATGCTTCCAGTGCGATACGGGCACGGTTTGCATCTTGGTCCTTGGTTGATGCTCTCAGATACAGGTGGGTGTTCATCGCCTTCTATCCTTTGCCTAGTGACTTGATAGATCAATGATAATACGATCAGTTAGCTATTATCAATAGATATTTGATAGCAGCTATCGCAGCTCCATCCAGCTATCAAACAAGTAGAGTCAAATGATAGCAACGCATGCTAGCTATACAGGCTGTGAATCAGAGGGGAGGCATCCTGTGGGCACATTTGCTGAGCTCACAGGATTGTCTGGTGGCTTTACTGCGACGCTGCTAGCTCGCATTTTTGCAGGTGTGCTTGACCTACAGCCTCAGGCACGACCGCAAGACTGGCGCCACCTACAAACACACCCATCCTTATTGACTGCCGGATATAGTAATTTTTGCCACCTACCGCGACCAAGTTAATCACGTTGTCGCTGAACTCCGACTCTGTACCAATCGTATGGTTGCCAGCATTTACTAGTCGGTAGAAGTAAACACGATTAGCTGTCTCACCAATGGCCTTGCCATCCACTGTCACAGTCTTCTTTAAGCCCTGCCCTGCGAAGCTATCCCGGTAGATGTAAAGTCCGGCTTGGTCCTGTGGGGGCGGCGAGAAGGTCTTTAATTTGGCATCTGCATCAGGGGCGCCCATTGGCACGGATGCGCAGCCGGTGAGGAAAGCAAAGCCTATAGCGGCTCCAAACATCTTAATGCGGCAGTTCATCGCAAGTCCTTTATCGGTCATGGCTCTATCAGGGATCAGACGACTCCAAGCCGCCTAGATAGCATTATGCCATACCCGTGATGACTGGCTCCGATAACAAACTGATTAATGAGCAGATTGCCTGCTGAGTGACGTGTACAGGTTGAAGTGGTCCGCTTTCTTCCCGCTTTCAACTGAATCGCCAGCTTGCACGATGTAATCAGGGGGAAACGCAACCGTGCTTAACAGGGGAAAAGCTGGAGGCCAGTAAAAATCAGTGTTGTAGCCGAGTTGGTATGAGTAGTGAGGTGCTGCAACCTTCCTACCGTCCCCTGATTCATCCCTGATACAAGTCCTGCTGACATCATCACGCAGGCACCAGCAATGGCTTGTTCAGGATGCCCCACCGATTTTGACCAGACTTACCAAATAACTTAGACAGGTCGTGGGGTCGCTGGCGCTCAATGCTTCTAGCCATGGTCGCCAACTTTTCACCTGTGAGCCGTCTAGATGGTGCGTTCACAGGTGATGGAAATACCTTGCCAGCAAACCCTTCCAGATCGTCTAGTTTCTCAGTCGTGAGCAAGGTTAAGAATGCCTGAAGCACCTTCTCGTCTTTATGCGTATGGGTCTGAATACGAAATAGGAACGGCTGATCTTTGTATTGACGCCTCAGGCGATGCTTGAATGTCACCATATCGTCTAACAGGCATACGCTCTGTTTCGGATCATCGTAGAAAACCGAGTACTGGTAGTTCCACTGATTCTCTTTTAGTACCTTCAAGTACCTCCTCTTACTCTTGTCATCACTGGTCTCTGACACAATCCATCCTCTCTCTACTAAAAATACCTAAAGACATACCACTCAAGACACAGCAGAAGCTCTAATTCTCTCTTTCCTATACCTCAACCATGCTGACGCGGCTTGTGCACCAGTCAAAACCAACCAGCACAGCGGGCTGATCGCAAAAAAACACATCCTCGCCCCGAATAAATTGTCATAGTAGTGCGGTAGATTTTAGCATCGATAATGCGGTAACTTCCACTGCTTTTCAGGTAGTTTTCCGTCTTCGACTCTCAAGAATGACCACCAGTTGTTTTAAGTT
The DNA here is from genome assembly GCF_007828335.1 of Pseudomonas sp. SJZ103. Lineage (NCBI taxonomy): Bacteria > Pseudomonadati > Pseudomonadota > Gammaproteobacteria > Pseudomonadales > Pseudomonadaceae > Pseudomonas > Pseudomonas sp. SJZ103. Next base: position 123,960 of record NZ_VIUN01000007.1, on the reverse strand, counting down.
AGCACGCAATACCTTTGTGCTTTTTCAGCACGGCACGCAAAAGCCCCGTACAGTGTTGTTACACTGCCGGAGCCGTAGCGGTATTACTTTCCATTGTGAGGTGCTCAGGAGTGACTGTAGGAGCTTACAGCGGGCGTTGCCGGATTAGTCTGGAACTACCAGTTCACCGAACGTGTCATTCACTTCCTTTTCGATGTCAGTCATTCGTTTCTTGTGGGCATCTTCGATTTTCTTTTTCTCTTTCAACTGTGCAGCTTGAAGCAACTGTGCAGTTAGTAGGTCTTTGTATTTCTGATGTTCACGCTCCAAGTCGGCGATGTACTCTTGCTTCACTTGAGAATCAAGCGCTTGGCATTCGTCAACTTTAATGGAGTCAGGCTTATCCATACGACACCAATAGCTGCCATGACCAAAAGAGACCGGATACCTCAGATTTAGCGTGTAACCCTTATCATGATGATCAATTACACTGGTCAAGAATTGAACTGGTATTTCTCCCCGTACGAACGCAGTGGATTCATCAGTCTGTTCATAAACAATATGTCGTGCTGCTTGCAGCTCCTTCAAAAGTTTCTCGTCAAACTGTGGTGGTACGCCCTCGATGGTAATTTTATCAGTCATTTTGTTTTTCCTTCTTTTGTCGAATGTGATTGACCATCAACTGAATGATGGCGGCTTGGTATTGTTCGTCACTTGATTGTTTAATGGTGGTACTGACAGGGGTGGTTGTTACACTCTGTTTTGGTTGTTGCTCTTTACGTCGTGCAGATGCCCGCATAATTCCACGAGCGAAGTAATCCAGGTCACTCATTTGCTTTCAACTTCCTAGCTCGATGTAACTTGTTACTCACTTGGGTTATCATTGTCTGCACACAATGTACTGGATTCGTATAGCCAGTATGCAACATGATTAGTTGAAGTTGACGCTCGGCTTGTTCATTTAAGAATATTCGCATTAGACGCGCTCGCTTTGCACGGCACGATCATGCACGTATTGATTAATTGACTTGCCAGCAGCAAATGCAGCCTTTGTAACAAGTGCATGATTGGTAATGTTGAACGTAATCGATAGTGGGGTCAATGCGATTCGTGATCGACGCCAAATTTGGGACCGGCATGTAGAATTACAAGTTGTTGTCTGTGGCCTACGGTTGGTTAATTCTTTATTGCAGGCACGACAATGAGTAGTACGCATAATATGCTACCTTTTTTTTAATTAGGAAGTGTTTGATACTGTTTAGTACAGATAAAAATAAACCCATACCGGTTAGGGATATGGGTTTAAGTTGGGAGATTTGTTGGAGGATCAGACCACAATACAACCCTTGAAGGAATGGGCAAGGGTTGTATTAGAGGGAACCGCAGTTGCTGGCTAAAACAACTGGAAAGAGACCGGCTAATCTGCTATCTCCAATATAAACATTCTCTCACAAATAAGAGTAATTGTCAATACCGTGACGGATGTTTTGAACACTATTTCAAACTAAAAAACCTCGTTACCATGTTCATCAACGATCATTATCTTAATGCTCAATCCGGTCTTGAGTGACTTAATTGGTTTAACATGTTTGTATGATCGTTCAGCTAAATGCTTTAACTCCCCAATCGGGTCGCTGTCATAAACATTTGCATCAACCACTTCAGGGATGATGTTGGATATAGTGAATTCATAATCACCATGCTGAATCCGAAAACCTAACGTCGCATTACCTTTGCGAGCAACACCGGTGTAAACCCATGGTGTTTCTGAATCAGCAAGGTACAACTTACGTCCCGGTTGCAATGTAATTGAATACCCAGCTTGTTTTAGCAATGCGGAAAGTTGTACAGGATCATGAATAACAAGTCTGTCGTGTTCCACCTTTGCGTCATAACCAAAAAAGATTGAGTTTGGATTTGATTCAACAACAACACCGCCTGCTTTACGGCTTAGTATTTCTAACTCGTTGTCAATTTCCGTGCGGCGACCAATTGCAAGTTTATACTGAGCTTCCAACTCCACTGAATCCCCCACTGCTGACAACTTTACCAATCTTTCGATTGATTTTGTCAATTCCTCACGTTCACCTGCAAGGTGAAGTTTTCGTTTATCGTTCTCGCTGAGTTGAACAATCTTCATTGCTCGATCAACCCACGAGGGTGCAGTCTGCAAATAAATAAAGTGAACAACCTGATAAGGTATTGTTTCTTTGTTCGTACAACCAGCATCTTTAAGACGATGGTGTGTAAGACACCTCATATTGTTAGGTTTACCATCTTTATTATGAATAATTAGGTTTGCACCACACACACCGCACTTCACAATACCAACAAGAAAATTCTTTGAGGTTCGTTCTCTGGGCTTTGTTGCTACGGCGCTCTTTCTGTGTTGTGCTTGCAGGAACAATTCATTGGAAATTACTGGTGGGTACACACCAAAAATGATCTGAGAGGGCTTGTCTGGATCATCCTTACCATACTCCCAATTACCAATCGCCGCTTGATTCCTTAACCATGCTTCTACAGTTGGTCCAGAACATTTTACCAACTCTGGTACACCGCTAGCTCTCAGACGATTAGCAATCGCCGTCTTGCCAACACCAGACACATACAGTTCGAATGCTTGCTTGATGTAGGGTGTAACATCATCATTCAACCTGCCATCACTGTGAAGCCAGACAGGCGTATTCCGCTTTACCTTATTTCCCTCTTTTGCTTGTTCAAGGCGTATCGCATAACTGGCCTTTGTACGCTCACTCAGCTGTTTTGAGTAGCCATACGCTGCTTGTATCTTGGCTACAAGCAAGAACAAGTGACCGCTTGCTGCTGATTCATGGGTATACGTCACCTTGTCATCAAGGGTGATGATGGATACACCGGCAGCAAGAATTGGTGTTATCACCTTGTTCAACATGTCCAGCGGGTGAAGCCTGCCTGTACGGTCAATGGCTTCTACCAACACAACATCACCAGCTTTGATATCACCAGCTTCGACGGCTGCCAATAGCTTGGCAAAGCCACCACCGTCCTTTACGTGTTCACCGTGGTAGCCAGATTTGCCAAAGTCTTTGTAGGTGAGATCGGACAGGGTGTACTCAGGATGCTTTGTGAGCCACTGAGTGACCATCTGCTGCTGACGTTCGGCACTGCTACCTGTGGTCTGACGGGCACTGCTAAAGCGAATGTAGGGAATAGCTGACCGCATACCGACTGCTTCCTGCTGCTCAAAAGGGCAGCATACATCACAGTGTCACTTAGCACGCAGCTGGTCCCAGCCCTTGATCACCCGCCCGGTGCCGATCACACACTGGAATGGCTTGCCCCGCTCCCAGGACGAATCGAAGACCGTACCGTCTTCCAAGGTGCCGGTGTATTGGGTGGTGATCAGTGCGCCCTTGACCACGGCTTTGCCGGTGCCTGGGCGGGTGTCGGTGATCTGGAGTTCGTCGGGGCTCATGGGGTTCTCGCTGAAGGCGTAAAGGCTGGGGTTTTCCCAGAATCGGTGGTGTTTGGCAAGTGTAGGAACAGTCGCAGCCGTGACATTTCCCTTTAACTTGCAGGACGTTTCCGAGAGAATCCCAAGCGCTTGCGCCGCTCAAATCACGTGGCTAGTCTTCGGCGGTCACTGCCAATTCAGTGACTCGGGGTTTGGTAGACCACGAGTGATTAGGCGCTAAGCGCCCCCTTCTGCAAGGCGCTTTTTTTCGGCCCTGCGTTATGGTGGCCGTGCGCAGGGCACCTTCGGGTGCACCGGGTCCTAATCACCGGTCTACCAATCTGCGTACGGTCACCACCCTAAACATCGTTTGGTAGCGATGGTGGTGACATTCCAATTTAGATTAGGAGTTGAACCCATGGACAAACTCGTCCCCGCCCCACCCGCCCCAGCACTGCAATTCTTCACCACCACCCCAGACCTCAGCTTCGAAGACGCCCTGGCCCACGCCAGCAGTGTGCTACGTTGCGCCGCCGTTGCCGCACAGACGGCGGGGGATCAACTGGACGGCCCTTCACGCACGCTGGTGCTGTCGGTCATGCACCTGGTGGACATGGCCAGTGTGATGGTTGACCGGTCACTGGAGTGTGTGCAGCCACGCTAAAAGCACAGTGGGTCTCTGTGGCGAGGGAGCTTGCTCCCGCTGGGCTGCGCAGCAGCCCATTGCTTAGCAACGACCTCTCTAACCTAAGGGCCCCACTGCTCGGCATGGTGTTTCAGCACAAACAGCTAACGCAGCGTTAGAGAACTTAACTACAACGCAGCAGGAACCGTCCGACTTCTCTTCGAACATCTCGTCACCTCTTATAAACATCCAACCAACCCTGGTTGCATAACAATAAGAGGTCACCCCCATGAACGAACCAACAAGCCCTGCCCGCGTCGCCGTCATTCAGTTCAACCCCCAGGTCGGTATAGCCAACCGAAGCGACAACCTGCGTCAAAGTCTTCTACTGGCGACTGAAGCAGTAAACGGCGGCGCCAATCTGATCGTGCTGCCGGAGCTTTCCAACTGCGGCTATTTCTTCAGCAGCCGCCAGGACGCGTTTGATCATGCAGAGGCGGTGCCGAGCGGACCGAGTGTGCGGGAATGGATCGATTTTGCCTGCAAGCACCAGGTGTATCTGGTGGCTGGCCTTAGCGAAATCGACGGTATGCAGCTGTTCAACACAGCCGTGTTGCTGGGGCCCAACGGGTTCATAGGCAAATACCGCAAAGCCCATTTATGGAACTTGGAAAAGCTTTGGTTCACGCCCGGGGATACTGGCTTTCCAGTGTTTGAAACGCCGATCGGTCGTATCGGCCTGCTGATCTGCTGGGACATCTGGTTCCCGGAGGTGCCGCGCATTTTGAGCCAGCAAGGCGCCGATATCATTTGCAGCTTGAACAATTGGGTGTGGACACCCCCACCGTTGTTCGATGAGGCAGGAAAGTGCATGGCGTCGTACCTGACGATGACAGCTGCACATGTGAACAACGTATTTATCGCGGCCGCGAGCCGCATTGGTGAAGAGCGAGACGCCCGCTATCTAGGCTGCTCCCTAATTGCGGGGACAAATGGCTGGCCAATCGGTGCCGTCGCTTCGGCCAATCGCCAGGAGATCCTGTTCGCCGACATTGACATCACCAGCGCCCGCAGCGCGCCCATCTGGAACAGCCTCAATGATCTGCAGCGGGACCGTCGCAATGATCTTTATGATCAGATGCTCGGGTATTCCCAACACCCTGCCCTGCCTCGCTGAGAGGAGGGCACATTATGGAAAGGTTATTTACCAAGAAACCACCGATCTGCTCACGGGTGGATATCACAGTGGTTGCACTGGGACTGGTCGCAACCTTGCTCGCGGTATGGGTTGTAGCCAGTCATCGGGGTTCGTGGCCAGGATACAGTGAGATGGTGACGGCCCTACCCCACCCCGCCGCCTGGTTGCGGTGGGTAGTGGGAGATATCAGCGAAGTTGCCTTCTACAAGCATGAACTCGCGTCACTGGGCCTATTGAGTGGTGCCTATCTGGCTTGGTGGGCGAGCAAGCGCGGCAAAGCCTGGCAGGGCTTTTCCATTTGCTATGGCACCGGATTATGGCCTTGGGTGGTGACCAGTTCGTTGATCGGGCTGTTGCTGAGCAACCTGCTGTGGGGTTGGAGCGTTACCGCCGAAACCTGGCAGCCTACGTTTGCGGCGTTTGTTTCATTGCCAGCAGCGATAGTGCTCATGTTTGGCAGCGGTTGGAAGGTCGCCCTCAATGGTGCAGTGCTGGGAGCATTGCTGGTTACTCCATTGTGCTTGTTGATCGTCAATCTGGTGTGTGTGCCACTGGGTTTACCAGCCGTGGTCGGTAATGTGCTGGGCATGGCTATCGGAAGCGTCATCGCATTTGCACTGTGTCGTCGGGTGCCCTCGCTGGTGCGTTCGGACGCTATCGCTCCAGACCGACCGATACCTGTTACCCCGCCCAGTTACGGAGTGTTCTGGAGCCTGCGCCGAGTGCTGGCGGACTTTTCCGAAGCCCCCTTTTTTGGAAATGAGTTGGCCAGTCTCGGACTGTTGGCAGGCGTGTTACTTGCCTATGCCCTCAACCCCATGAGCCCGGCTTATGGCTCCGGCCTGCTTTTGCACATGGTAGGAGCGCAGGCACTGACGTCGGCTTTTGGCGTAGTGATCTGGCGCCATCAATGGATAAAGCGGGGTTGGTATCCCACCTATGTACCGTTGGTATCTGTGGTACCGGCAGCGGTGTTGACCCACGGTGGCAGTTGGATGGTGGTGACTTCAAGTGCATTGCTGGGCGCACTGGTCGCACCGCCGTTGGCCTGTGCAATTGCAGCGAGACTGCCTGCCCATTTTCATCCATACATTGGCAATGTAGTTTCAATGGCCTTGAGTACGTTGATGATTGTGCCGATCATAGGTTGGCTGGCAACTTGAAAGGTGTGGTTAGGGCCCCCCCTAACCACCTTTGAACACATCAACCGATCAAGCCAACGTTACCCGACGCATCGTCAGCGCCACTCGACCCACAAAGAAACTCAACGCCGCACGCGACAGCTGCTTGGGCGTCACCTCACGGGATCTCTGCTCGGCCTGTGGCTTCAGCTCCTCGTCCTCGCACAAATGCACTACGCCATCTGATGCATTCGCACCCCATGCCGGCCAATTGCTCCGCACTATCCTGACACCGGGCTGTCGTACTTCCATGCGCCTAAAACCCGGAGAAATCATGACCCAGGATGTCCTTGCCAAAGAAACCAACCGCCGCCAACTGCAGCAGATCATCTCCGGGCTGTCCGACGGGATAATCCTGGCCGAGGTCGACCAGACCATCCTCTGGGCCAATGAAGCCGCGCTGACCATGCACGGGGTGAATGAGGTCGCGGCACTGGGCAGCAATACCCGGGAATACGCCGAACGCTTCGCCCTGCGCTATCGCAATAATCATCCCTTGCCCCTGGAGAATTACCCCCTCGCCCGCGCGGCGGCAGGCGATGAATTCAGCGACGTGGTGGTGGAGGTCATGCCCACCTCCGATGAAGAAAAAACCTGGGTGCATCGCCTGCGCAGCCTGGTCATCAGCGACTCCCATGGCACGCCTGAATTGCTGGTGCTGATCCTCAGCGACGCCACCGAATGGGCCAGCGCCGAACAGCGCTTCGAAAAAACCTTCAACGCCAACCCGGCGCCGGCGGTGATCTGCCGCCTCAGCGACCTGCGCTATATCAAAGTGAACCAGGGCTTCCTGGAGATGACCGGCTACAACCGTGACCAGGTGATCGGCCGCTCAGTGTATGAGCTGGACGTGCTGGAGCATGCCGAGCGCAGGGACCTGGCCGTTCAGCGCCTCGGTGAAGGCGCGACCATCCCACAGATGCAGGCCGAGCTGAAACTGCCCGGAGGCGGCAGCAAACTGGTGATTGTCGCCGGCCAGCCGCTGGACATGAACGAAGAAGACTGCATGCTGTTTTCCTTCACCGACCTGGAGCCACGCCGCAAGGCCGAAATCGCCCTGCGCCAGAGTGAAGAGCGCTTCGCCAAGTCGTTTCGCCTGACGCCGGTGCCCACATTGGTGTGCAGCGCCGACAATCGGCAGGTGGTGGATGTCAACGAAGCATTCATGGCCATGACCGGGTACACCAGTGAAGAGCTGATCGGTAAATCCATCGAAGACATCAACTTCATCGACAGCCAGGAGACAGCCGCCCAGTTGTTCGCCACCCTGGAGAAAGCCGGCAACCTCGATGGCCAGGACCTCAGGGTGCGCAAGAAAGGCAACGAGGTCATCGACTGCGTGGTCTCGGCCGACACGGTCATCATTCAAGATGTGCCCTGCTATCTGCTGGTGATGATGAACATCACCGAACGCAAGCGCTCGGAACTGGAGTTGGTGGCGGCCATCGAGGAAGTGATGCAGGACGCGTCCTGGTTCAGCCAGACCCTGATCGAGAAACTGGCCAATGCCAAGAGCGTCAACAGCCCCAACCTGCCGAACGTGGCCTTCACCGACCTGACCGCCCGTGAGCGTGATGTACTCGGTCTGATCTGCGAGGGCCTGGCCGACAAGGAGATCGCCTCACGCCTGAAATTGGCGCCCAATACCGTGCGTAACCATGTGGCTACGGTGTACTCGAAACTGGGGGTGCATAGCCGTAGCGCAGCGATCGTCTGGGCTCGTGAACGCGGACTGTTTGCCGGTGAATTGCGGGTCAAGAAAAGCCGATAAAAGTGCAAATGCACTAGTACAGTTAGTGCGAATTCGCCTTATCCAGCGCAGTCGCAATCCCTAACCTTCAGGGTGTGAGTACAGGGCTTTTAACCTGTGCCGTCGTAAAAACGACACCTTGAAGGAACCCACATGTTTACACTCTCTCAACTGCGAAATTGCATCGAAGAAGGCCTCGCGCCGCTGACATGCGAGTTCACCCTGTGCCGGGATGCGTCGCTGACCCTCAAGGTCTACGACGCCGACACCGGCCGGGTGGACCTGGTGGTGACGGGGATCAGCACCAACCGGCTGCAGACCCCGCAAGACGTGGAAAAGATGGTGGAAGAACTGCGCTACGAACTGCAAAGCAACAACATGGGCAACGTCACGCTGGAAGACGCGCCTTCAACGACGAACCAATGAAATAGAACACCCCGCCCGCGACGATGAACGCGCCTAACATGTAGAACATGTAGTGGGCCGGCAGGCTGGCCAGCACCAGCCCGCACAGCACCGGCCCCAGCGCAGCCCCCAGGTTGGACAGGTTCTGCGCCCCGTAATACATGCCGCGTAAGTGGTCCGGGGCGATCCGGTCGATAAACATGTATTCGGCCGGGAACACGATGATTTCCCCCACGGTAAATACCGCCATCGCCAGCACCCACCACAGCACGTTGGTGGACAGTGCAAAACCGACCAAGCCCAACATGAACATGCCCAGGCCTGCGATCAGCCATTGGCTGAGGTAGCGGTGGGAAATACGTCGGCCAATCACGTACTGCAAGGCGATCACCAGCACGGCGTTGGTGGTGAGCACGGCGCTGATAACGGTGTAGGTGTATTCAGCACTGGTGGTGGTGACCAGGTACTGCGAGAGGTAGGCGGTGAACTGGCCGAACACCACGGCGCTGAGCACACCCCCGAGGGTGAAGCACACCAGGCGATGGTCACGCAGCAGCACGCGACCAACGGCCAGGAACGGCACCGGCTTTTGCGTGACATCGACGGTCGCCAGGGTGCGATCGCCCCAACGCCAGTACAGCAGGAAAAACCCCGCCCCCAACAGCGCCGACAAGATGAACGGCAGGCTGATGTCCAGCTTGGCCACCATCGCCCCAAAGAACGGCCCGGCGGCATAGCCGATATTGGTCAGTGTGTACTTGATGGAAAACACTTCGCTGCGCGCATCCTCCGGCAGCAAGCTGGCAAAACCGGCCTTTACCGCAATATCGATGACCGCGTAGGCCAGGTTGATCAGGATCAGACAGCTGTAGAACGCCCAGATGTTCTGCGCCAACACCGTACCGATAAACCCCAGCCCAAACAGCACGCTCAACCCCAGCAACAACCGATAACTGTTGATGCGGTCGACCAGAAAACCGCCATACACGCTGAGCAGCGAGCCGACGATCAACGAGCTGCCGATCACCAGCCCAACCTGGGTGATGTCGAGGGCAAAGTGGCGGGTGAGGTAGATCACCAGGTAAGGAAAGGTAATGGCCTTGGCCAGCGTCAGCAGCAACGTGGCGGACAACAACAGGTTCACGGCGCGGGGGTAGTTTCTTATTGTGGCAAGCATCCTGCTCTCTTTCTTTGAAGGTAACACGGTCTTGATGGCCGGTTACCTTAACGCAAGAGCCGAAAAAAAACGCGGGTCATTTCTTGACGGGCGTGATCTCCAGGATGGTGCCGTTGGTGGTTTTGAGCAGCACGAACTTATCGCCCACACGCGCCCATTGGCTGTCGGCTTCAGGCTGCTTGAGACCGCGTTTCTTCCAGTCGCTGACCGCCGACTCCTTGCGCATCAGGATGTCCGGGGCGCGGTCGCCTTCTTTCAAATCACGGGTGTTGATGTTCGAAGGCTGCACGGTTTCCTGCGGCGTATCACCGGCCTGCACGACAAAGCTGGCGGTGGACAGGCTGGCGGCGACCAGGACACAGGCAGCTAGGGTTTTGGACTTCATGGGTGCTCCTTCAATGAATGATGCGTACCCAGGTTCCGACCGCGGGCGCATGAAATCATTCAGCCTGCTGAACCTTGATCCCCTGTGATGAGCATAGGTATCTTCACAACTTTTCAGCCCCTGACAAATCTCCCTGTGGCTTACGCGCCTCGCCCATTGCCACCATGAAATAAATACTGTAATTTTTCATGAAATTATTAGACATAAATTTCATGAACCAGCAAGAAGAACTCGACGCCCTCGCGATCCTGATCCACGACCTGCGCAAGCACAAGAAGCTCACCCTCGCCCAGCTCGCACAGAAGATCGAGCGTTCGGTGGGTTTCCTGTCCCAGGTGGAACGCGGCTTGTCGCGTCCGACCGTGGCGGATCTCACCGCCATCAGCCATGCCCTCGATGTGCCCACCACCTATTTCTACAGCCTGTCCAAACCCAAGGCCGTGAGTTGGGTCACCCGCCCCAACGAACGTCGCACGGTGTATTACGCCAACGGCATCACCGACATCCTGGTTTCCCCCAGCATGAAGGGTGCCTTCTCGATGCTCGACAGCCTGCTGGCACCCGGTGCCAACAGCGGTGAACAGACCATGAGCGACCGCGCCGAGCAGGCCGGATTTGTACTGGAAGGCGAATTGACGCTGTGGGTAGAGGGTGAGGCCGATTCGGTCACCCTCGGCCCCGGTGACAGCTTCCACCTGGCCAGTTTCGCCCACTGCCGCTACGCCAACCTGACCGACCTGCCCGCCCGCGTGCTGTGGGTTTACAACTAGGAGCAACACCCGTGAAAAGCCAAGCCTCCACGTTACTGGCCGAAGTACGGACCTTTCGCCAGAACCATCCCGACGTGCGTTATGTCGACCTGATCGCCCTGGACATCCCCGGGCATTTCTACGGCAAGCGCTACCCCATCGAGATGCTCGAAAAGGTCGCCGCCGGCAGCCCCTTGAAGCTGCCGCAAAACGCCGTGCTGCTGGGGGTTCAGGGCGGGCTGTTCAAGATCGGCGACTACTGCTTCCACGACGGCGACCCGGATGCCAACCGTCGCCTGGTGCCCGGCACGCTCAAGCCGGTGAGCTGGGAGTCGCAGCCGCTGGGGCAGATGTTGATCACCTCGGACGGCACCGAAGCACCGATCGAATTCGAACCTCGCGAAGTCTTGGCCAAAGTGCTGGAGCGTCTTCACCACAAAGGCATTCACCCGGTGGTGGCCTTCGAACTGGAGTTCTACCTGTTCGACAAAAAACTCGACAACGGCCTGCCGCAATTCGCCCGCGACCCGCTGAGCAATGACACCGACGACCAGCCCAACCTGCATATCGAACGGCTGTCGCGCTTCAGCGAGGTGCTGGACGATATGGCGCAGACCGCCAAGGACCAGGGCATCGACATCACGGTGATCACCGCCGAGCTCGGCCCCGGTCAGTTCGAGATCAATTTCGGTCACCTCGACGACGGCCTGCGCGCCGCCGACTGGGCGGCCCTGTTCTGCCGCAGCACCCGCGGCGTGGCGCTGAAACACGGCTACCGCGCCAGTTTCATGGCCAAGCCTTACCTGCAATTTCCCGGCAGCGGCATGCATGTGCATGTCAGCCTGTATGACGGCGCGGGCAACAATGTGCTCGCGGCGCACCAGCAGCAACCGCTGCGCCACGCCGTGGCCGGTTGCCTGGAGTTGCTGCCTCACTGCATGCCGATCTTCTCGCCCAACCACAACGCCTTCCGCCGCCTGGGCGGTACGGTCAACGCCGCGACCCGTGCCAGTTGGGGGTTTGAAGACCGCGATGCGTGCGTGCGCATCCCCGATTCCGACCCGCGCAATCTGAGGATCGAACATCGCCTGGCCAGTGCCGACGCCAACCCGTATCTGGTGCTGGCGGCGATCCTGGTCGGCCTTGAGCATGGCCTTGAAGCCAAGCGCGAACCTATCGCGCCACTGAACGAGGACCGCAGCAGCGGCACCGACTTTCCCGTGGAAATGCTCGATGCCGTGCGCGCCATGCAGCATCAGCCGGTATTGCGCGATAAGCTGGGCGCTGAATTTATCGACGTGTACTGCGAAAACAAACGCCAGGACCACCTGGCCTTTCAACAAGAGATCAACGCGCGGGAATACCGCTGGTTTCTCTAACCCTGGAATAACGATGACCGAACAAAGCGCCCCGGCCCTCAAGGAAATCTTCAACGTCGAACGCCTGCAACACATCGCCAGCGAAATGACGGCGGTGTACCCGGCGTTCGACGCCAAGGGGTTTCTCAAGCATGCCAAGGCCGGGCTGGCCGAGTTGTCGGTGATGCAGCGTATGGCGCGGGTCAGCGAAAGCCTGCACGCGGTGATCCCACTGGACTATGCCCAGAGCCTCAAGCTGCTTTACGCCCTGGCACCGCGCCTGAACAGCGGGTTTGTCAGCCTATGCCTGCCGCACTACGTGGCGAGCTACGGCCTGGATGACTTCAAGCGCTCCATGGCCGCGCTCAAATACTTCACCACCTTTGGCTCGGCTGAATTCGCCATAAGACACTTCTTGCTCCACGACCTCGAACGCACCCTGGCGATCATGCAAACGTGGTCGCTGGATGACAACGAACACGTGCGCCGCCTCGCCAGCGAAGGCTCGCGCCCGCGCCTGCCGTGGTCGTTTCGCCTGGCCGCGGTGCAGGCCAACCCCGAGCTGTGTGCGTCGATCCTCGACAACCTCAAGGCCGACAACAGCCTCTACGTACGCAAATCCGTGGCCAACCACCTCAATGACGTCACCAAGGACCACCCGGATTGGGTACTCAGCCTGATCGAAGGCTGGAACCTGGATAACCCGCACACCGCCTGGATCGCCCGCCATGCGCTGCGCAGCCTGATCAAGCAGGGCAACACCCGCGCGCTGACCATCATGGGCGCCGGCGCCAAGGCCGAGGTGAAGCTCCATGACCTGAGCGTGACCCCGGCGGTGATCACCCTGGGCGAGCGGATCACCCTGTCGTTCAACCTGGAATCCACCGCTGCCACTGCGCAAAAGCTGGTGGTGGACTACGCCATCGACTACGTCAAAAGCGCCGGGCACAGCGCGGCCAAGGTGTTCAAGCTCAAGGCGTTTACGCTCGGCGCAGGTGAACAGCACAGCCTGCGCCGCGAGCAGCATATTCGCGCGTTGACCACGCGCAAGCACTATCCCGGCAGGCATACGGTGCATGTGTTGGTGAACGGGGAGCGATTGGGCAGTGCGCAATTCGAATTGCGCGATTAACCCGATGTCACCCACACCACAGATCACTGTGGGAGGGTTTCATCCGTTGGATTCGCCGAGCAACAGTGGCTGCTCCCGCGCGCACAACTCCACCACGTAATCCCACAACACCCGCAATCGCACCGACTTGTGCAGTTCCCGGCGCGAGCTGATCCAGTAACTGCGCTGGATCCCCTCCCCCGGCAGCAACGGCACCAGCTCCGGGTCGCCCGACGCCATGAAGCACGGCAACACCGCAATCCCCAAACCGGAGCGCGCGGCCTGGTGTTGGGCGATGACGCTGGTGCTGTGGAACACCACCTTGGGGTTACGGCAGAAACTGCTGAGGAACTTCAATTCCTGGCTGAACAGCAGGTCGTCGACGTAATCGATCCATGAATGGGCCGCGAGATCTTCGCGTTTTTCAATCGGTGGGGTGCGCGCCAGGTAGGCGCGGCTGGCATAGAGTGCCAGGCGGTAATCGGTGAGTTTACGCGTGACCAATTGACCGACGCTGGGGCGTTCGAGGTGGATGCTGATTTCCGCTTCGCGGTTGAGGATGCTGACGAAGCGCGGCACCGCCACCAGTTCCACTTCCAATCCGGGGTAGCGGTCGAACAGCCCGCTCATGCGCCCGGCGAGGAACATCACCCCCAACCCTTCGGCCACCCCGAGGCGGATCTTGCCCAGGGGCGCAGCGGAGTGGGTCAGTTCGTCCTCGGCCAGCAGCGCGACGTTTTCCATGGCTTCGGCGTGTTTGAGCAGGGCTTCGCCGGCAGGGGTCAGTTCGTAACCCTGGGCGTGCTGCACGAACAGCGCGGTGCCGAGGCTCTTCTCGATGGCTTCGATATGCCGGGCCACGGTGGCATGCGTGGTTTTCAGGCGCTGCGCGGCGGTGAGCAGGCGACCGCTGCGCTGCAACTCAAGAAAATACCGCAGGTCATTCCAGTCGAACATGTCGCCTCCATTGCATGAGCCCCAGGCAGCGCTGTTTAAAAACGCACAGCAGCTGGGTAAAAACTAACATTTTTAAGACGAAAACTAACAACTAGGATGGAGCCAATAAGAAAAACAAGCGAGACCTCAGATGCCCATTGCAGCTGCTGAATACGATTATGTGGTAGTAGGCGCCGGCCCCGCAGGCTGCCTGCTCGCCAATCGACTGTCCGCCAACCCTTCCCACCGCGTTCTGCTGCTCGAAGCCGGTGGCCGCGACAACTACCCCTGGATCCATATCCCCGTCGGCTACCTGTTCTGCATCGGTAACCCACGCACCGACTGGTGCTTCAAGACCGAAGCCCAGGAAGGCCTGCAAGGCCGTGCGCTGAGTTACCCACGGGGCAAGGTGCTCGGTGGCTGCTCCTCCATCAACGGCATGATCTACATGCGCGGCCAGGCCCAGGACTACGATGGCTGGGCGGCGGCAGGCAACGATGGCTGGGCCTGGAAAGACGTGCTGCCGCTGTTCAAGCAGAGCGAAAACCACTTTGCCGGCAGCTCGGAATTCCACAATGACGGCGGCGAATGGCGAGTCGAGCAGCAACGGCTGCATTGGCCGATCCTGGACGCCTTTCGGGACGCCGCAGCGCAAAGCGGCATTGCCACGATCAGCGACTTCAACCAGGGCGATAACGAAGGCTGCGGCTACTTCCAGGTCAACCAGAAGGCTGGAGTGCGCTGGAATGCGGCCAAGGCATTTCTCAAACCGATCCGCCAGCGACCCAATCTCACCGTGCTGACCGAAGTCGAGGTGGACCGCGTGGTGCTGGAAAACGGCCGCGCCTCGGCCGTGATCGGGCGTCAAAACGGCCAGCAAGTGCGCTGGAAGGCGCGCAAGGAAATCGTGCTGTGCGCCGGCTCCGTGGGCTCGCCGGGCATCCTGCAACGCTCGGGGATCGGCCCGGCCAGCGTGCTCAAGCCGTTGGGCATCGATGTGCTGCATGAACTGCCGGGCGTCGGCGGCAACCTGCAGGATCATCTGCAATTGCGGCTGATCTACAAGCTGGAAAACGCCCGCACCCTGAACCAGATCGCCGGCACCGTATGGGGCAAGATGGGCATGGGCCTGCGCTACCTGTACGACCGCAGTGGCCCGCTGTCGATGGCGCCCAGCCAGCTCGGCGCGTTTGCCCGCTCGGGCCCGGAACAGACCTCGGCCAACCTTGAATATCACGTGCAGCCGCTGTCCCTGGAGCGCTTTGGCGAACCGCTGCACGGGTTCCCGGCGTTTACCGCCTCGGTCTGCGACCTGCGCCCGCAAAGCCGTGGTCGCATCGATATCCGCTCGGCCAACCCGGCGGATGCGCCGCTGATCCGGCCCAATTACCTCAGCCATCCAGAAGACTTGCGGGTGGCCGCCGACGCGATTCGCCTGACCCGACGCATCGTCGCCGCACCGGCCCTGAGCCAGTTCAAACCGGTGGAATACCTGCCCGGCGACGCGCTGCAAACCGAAGAGCAACTGCATGAAGCCGCCGCGCGTATCGGCACGACGATCTTCCATCCGGTCGGCACCTGCCGCATGGGCAGCGATAAAGACGCGGTGGTCGACGCCCAGTTGTGCGTGCATGGCGTGCCCGGCCTGCGTATCGCCGATGCCTCGGTCATGCCGCGCATTACCTCCGGCAATACCTGTTCACCCACGCTGATGATCGCGGAAAAAGCCGCGCAGCTGATCCTTTCGCCGAACACAAGGAGTCTCGCCCCGGAGAAAGAACTGGTTCATGCAATCTGAATAGCGGCGCCAACCCTGGCGCCGACAGTGGAACAACAATAAATAATCACTGTGAGGGCTTCCCGATGTCAGAACATGCTCAACCCCTGGGCTCGGCGACCAACGCGAGCACCGGTAACGAATCAAGAAAAGTCATCTTCGCCTCGTCCCTGGGGACGGTGTTCGAGTGGTATGACTTTTTCCTCTACGGCGCCCTGGCGGCGGTGATCAGCAAACAGTTCTTTGCCGGGGTCAACGACACCACGGCGTTTATCTTTGCCTTGATGGCCTTTGCGGCCGGCTTTGTGGTGCGGCCCTTCGGCGCGCTGGTGTTCGGCCGCCTGGGCGACATGATCGGGCGCAAGTACACCTTTCTGGTGACCATCATTTTGATGGGCGTGGCGACCTTTTGCGTCGGCCTGTTGCCGACCTACGCCAGCATCGGTATCGCGGCACCGATCATCCTGATCGTACTGCGCATGCTGCAAGGCCTGGCCTTGGGTGGTGAATACGGCGGCGCAGCCACTTATGTGGCCGAGCATGCACCGGCCGGCAAACGCGGCCTCAACACCAGCTGGATTCAATCCACCGCGACCCTCGGTTTGCTGCTGTCGTTGCTGGTGGTGCTGGCATGCCGGTACTTCACCGGCGATCAGTTCGAAGTCTGGGGCTGGCGTATTCCGTTCCTGTTTTCCATTGTGCTGCTGGGTATTTCCACCTGGATCCGCATGAGCCTGCACGAGTCGCCGGCATTCCTGAAAATGAAAGAGGAAGGTAAGTCCAGCAAGGCGCCGATCCGTGAGTCCTTCGGTAAATGGGAAAACCTCAAGGTGGTGCTGATCGCGCTGTTCAGCATCAACGGTGGGCAAGCGGTGACGTTCTACGCGTCGCAGTTCTATGTGCTGTTTTTCCTCACGCAGTTCCTGAAGATGGACCCGGCCCTGGCCAATATGCTGCTGATCATCAGCGTGGTGATTGGCGCGCCGTTCTTCGTCTTCTTTGGCTGGCTGTCGGACAAGGTCGGGCGCAAACCGGTGCTGATGCTCGGCCTGCTGCTGGCCACCGCGCTGTACTTCCCGATCTTCAAGGGCCTGGCGCACTACACCAACCCGGCGATGGACCAGGCCAGCCGCCAGGCACCGATCACCGTGCTGGCCGACCCGGCCACCTGTACCTTCCAGTTCGATCCGGTAGGCAAGGCGAAATTTGACAGCCCGTGCGACAAGGTCAAGACCTTCCTGGTCAAGCAAGGCCTGCCGTACAGCAGCGCCGCCGCCCCGGCCGGCAGCCCGGTGCAGGTCAGCGTGGGTGAAGTGCGCATCGACGGCTTCGACGAGGCCGCGCTGCGCGGTGCAGTGACCCTGGCCGGCTACCCGACTTCTGCGGATGTGGCCCAGGTCAACAAGGTCATGGTGGTAGTGCTGATCGTGGTGCTGATCCTGATCGCCGCCATGTGCTACGGCCCGCTGGCGGCACTGATGGTGGAGCTGTTTCCGACGCGTATTCGCTACACCTCGATGTCCCTGCCCTACCACATCGGTAACGGCTGGTTTGGTGGGTTCCTGCCGACCGTGTCGTTTGCGCTGGTGGTGTACACCGGGGATATCTTCTATGGCTTGTGGTACCCGGTGGTGGTGACGGGGGTGAGCCTGATTGTCGGATTGTTCTGCCTTAAAGAAACGCGGCATGTGGATCTCGACAACAATTAAACCGATCTCCTGAACACAGGAGATCCCTTGTGGGAGGGGGCTTGCTCCCGATAGCGGTGGTTCAGTCACAGCTGCGTTGACTGATATGGCGCTATCGGGAGCAATCCCCTTCCCACATTTATTCCGGCAACGCTTACACGAATTGCTGTACATCCATACAGATAACAGTTGCTCAAATCCCTCTGACTGAGCATCCTGCAAAGCATCAACCCGATCTGATGTGATGACCATGCGGCTGTACCTCTGTGAAAAACCCTCCCAGGCCAAGGACATTGCGGCCGTGCTCGGCGCCAGTCGCCGCGGCGACGGTTGCTGGTTGGGCAATGGGGTCACCGTCACCTGGTGCATCGGCCACCTGCTGGAAACCGCCCCGCCCGACGCCTACGACGCCAAATACAAACGCTGGGTACTGGCCGACCTGCCGATCGTCCCGGAAAAATGGAAGATGCTGGTCAAGCCCAAGACCGCCAGCCAGTTCAAGGCCGTCAAGCGCCTGCTGGGGGAAGCCCAGGAACTGGTGATTGCCACCGACGCCGACCGTGAGGGCGAGATGATCGCCCGCGAACTGGTCGAGCATTGTCGCTATCGCGGGCCGATCCAGCGGTTATGGCTGTCGGCACTGGACGATGCCTCCATCCGCAAGGCCCTGGCGGCACTCAAGCCAGGCGCCGAAACCTTCAGCCTGTACCACTCGGCCCTGGGCCGCTCCCGCGCCGACTGGCTGATCGGCATGAACATGAGTCGCCTGTTTACCCTGCTGGGGCGTCAGTCGGGGTATCAGGGCGTGCTGCCGGTAGGCCGGGTGCAAACACCGACCTTGCGCCTGGTGGTGGACCGCGACCGCAGCATCGCCGACTTCGTACCCGTGGCTTACTGGGCCATTGATGTGGACCTGCGCCACCCATCCATGACGTTTACCGCACAATGGCGCGCGACCGAGGATGCCTGTGACGACCAGGGCCGCTGCCTTGACCCGCAGTTGGCCCGGGACGCTGCCGACGCCATGACCAACGCCGCCAGCGCGCGGCTGATCAAGCTGCGCACCGAACGCATGCGCGAGGTGGCGCCCCTGCCCTTCGACCTCGGCACCCTGCAGGAAATCTGCTCGAAGAAGCTCGGCCTCGGTGCCCAGGAAACCCTGGATATCGCCCAGTCCCTGTACGAAACCCACAAGGTCATCACCTACCCGCGCAGTGACTGTGGCTACTTGCCGTTGAGCCAGCACAGTGAGGCGCCGAAGATCCTCGCCGCATTGGGCCGTGCGGATGCGGCAGTCAATGAGTTGATGCCGCATATCGATCCCCTGCGCCGCTCACGGGCCTGGAACGATGCCAAGGTCAGCGCGCACCACGGCATCATTCCCACCGGCGCCGGCAAGGACGTTGGCCAACTCACCGGCAAGCACCGTGCGGTCTACACCCTGATTCGCGCGCGCTACCTGGCGCAGTTCCTGCCCAACCATGAATACGATCGCACCCAGGCGGACTTCGACTGTGCGGGCCAGGCGTTGCGCGCGGTGGGCAAAGTGGTGATCGAGCCGGGCTGGAAACGTGCCTTGCCCGAAGCCCTGGCACCGGCAAAGAGCCGCGAAGCACCGGCACCCCAGGCCTTGCCGACACTGGTGCAAGGCCAGGATTACGCGGTGGCCAAGGTCAACCTCAAGGACCTGTGGACCCAACCGCCCAAGCCCTTTACCGAAGGTGACCTGATCAAGGCGATGAAAAACGTCGCCAAGCTGGTGGAAGACCCGCTGCTCAAGCAAAAGCTCAAGGACACCACCGGCATCGGCACCGAGGCCACCCGCGCCGGGATTATCCAGGGCCTGCTCGACCGCGGTTACCTGGTGAAGAACGGCAAGGCGCTGTCGGCGACCCCGGCAGCCTTCAGCCTGATCGACGCGGTGCCCCGTGCCATCGCCGACCCTGGCACCACCGCGATCTGGGAGCAGGCGCTGGACATGGTGCAAAGCGGCGAGATGAGCCTGGAAGAATTCGTTGCCAAGCAGGCGGCGTGGATGAGCAAGCAAGTGGCGCGTTGCAACGGCATGCGCATGACCATCACCGGGCCGGCCAGCCCGGCGGGTCGAGGTGCTGCGCCGTGGAAAAAGAAACGCAAGGCCGCCCCCCGCAAGGCAGCCGGCACGACCAAACGCGCCAAAAAGCCGGCGAATGCAGGATGAAAAGTGAAAAAAACCCTGTGAATGACGTTTTTCGACGGGTTTAACGCCGCTTTGGTCCTTGCAGCGCCGCAGCCCGTCTAGGATTCTGTAGGGAACTTGCTGACTTCCTAACAACAACACCGGAGTGGCCGCCATGAAGACCGTTGCACAATTGCTCAAAGCCAAGGACCAGAAAAACCAGGACGTTCACACCATCCAATGGGACCACACTGTGTTTGAAGCGCTGGTCCGGATGTCGGAGAAAAACGTCGGGGCCTTGCCGGTGGTCAAGGAAGGCGCGGTCGTGGGGATCATCAGCGAACGCGATTACGCACGCAAAATCATGCTCAAGGGGCTGTCGTCGGTCACCACAAAGGTCCACGAGGTGATGAGTTCCCCTGTTATCACCGTCGATACCCACAAAAGTGTCGAAGAGTGCATGAACATCATGACCGACAGCCACCTGCGCCACCTGCCCGTGGTCGAAGACGGCAAGCTGCTTGGCCTGCTGTCCATCGGTGACCTGGTCAAGGAAGCCATTGCCGAACAGGCTGACCTGATCAGGCAGTTGGAGCAGTACATCCGCGGCGAATAGGAGACACCATGCTCGACACGCTGGAACATCAGGAAGATCACCTCGATACCCTGCACCGCGCCATGGCCGAACGGCGCTTCCTGGTGTTGACCGGTGCAGGCATCAGCACGTCGTCGGGGATCCCCGACTACCGCGACAGCGAAGGCGTGCGCCGGGGCAAGGCGCCGATGATGTATCAGGAATTCCTCGCCACCGCGCAGGCGCGGCGCCGCTATTGGGCACGGGCGATGCTGGGCTGGCCGAGGGTACGTATCGCGCAGCCGAACAATGCTCACCGGGCATTGGCGACCCTGCAACAGCGCCAGCACATCACCGGCCTGATCACGCAGAACGTCGACACCTTGCATGACCAGGCCGGCAGTCACGATGTGATCGAACTACACGGCAGCCTGCACCGGGTACTGTGCCTGGATTGCCAGCTGCACAGCACGCGCGATGTGATCCAGCGGCAGATGGAAGTCGATAACCCGTACCTGGCGCAAGTCCATGCGGTACAGGCACCTGATGGTGACACCTTGCTCGACCCCGCGTTTGAAGAGCGCTTCCAGGTCCCCCACTGCCCCCATTGCGAGGGTGAACGACTGAAGCCGGACGTGGTGTTTTTTGGCGAGAACGTCGCGCCAGCGACGGCTGCCAGGGCGATGGCGGCGGTAGCGCATGCCGATGGGTTGCTGGTGGTGGGTTCGTCGCTGATGGCTTACTCCGCATTTCGCCTGTGCAAGGCGATGGTCGAACAGGGCAAGCCGGTGATCGCCATCAACTTGGGCAAGACCCGGGGTGATGAGTTGTTGCAGGTAAAGATCGAAACCTCGTGCGAGCAGCTTCTGCCCTTGCTGGCAGACCGCCTGCAGTCAACTCCTCCTCAGCCATAGCGACCGTCCAGCGCAAAAAATGACGCTCAAGTCACGCACCTGCCGTATCTCCCCATACCCACGGCGAATTATGTAGTGATCAAAAATAATCACTACATAACCGTTGACGTAACCTTTTTGTCCTTGCATGATCTAGACGTCTCCCGGATCGGGAGCGTTGGTAACAAGCGTTTTGAACAAGCTCGTCTGACCGCCGAGCTGTTTTTTCCGGATGTGCACTGCCCACAAGGCAGATTGATGAAGCTGACCGGCCCGCAAGGATCGGTACAAGGCGCTCAAACGCGACTTGTCTTCGTTATGAAACCATTGCGTAGCAGTTCATCAGCAAGACTACATGCATCAGGTTCAAGACCCTGCCCGTATTCGGCAGACCGTCACTGACGCCCGGTTTTCCAAGCCGGAGACAACTAAGCAGTTTTAACGGAATCAACTGATAGATCGCCAACTGGTCAAGGGGCTTACACATGAATCTGAACAACCAACCAACTATCGATGAATTGGCTGAGATGTTCGCAGCGCAGAAAGACACACTCGACGACCATATCCTGTGGATTGGCAAATCGGGCGAAGTGCAAATTGACTGCCTGGCGCCCCATACCGAAGAAGCCGAGTTCGACCGCAATAACCGTGAACTGGCGGCGCGCCTGAAGATGTACCGCCGTGGCCAGGGTTATGTCGGTAAGAAAGCCGCGGCCGATCGCAACTTTATCGAGCAAGTGTTCCACACACTTAATACCGAATGGCAGAACCTCAAAGGCCAATCGCAAGTTAAAGTGATTGATAGATACTGCTGATAACAGTGCACCTTTAAATTTAAGCCCGTTCGTTTATTCGAGCGGGCTTTTTAATACCTGTTTTATAACACCGCCGGGAACCTGCCCTTCCCCGCCTCATCCCGAAAAATATCAAACAACACCTGCGCCGCCGCCGACAGTTCATGCCCGGGCTTGGTCAACACGCCAATCGGCCGCTCGATCACCGGATCGGTCAAGGTGATGCAGTGCGCCCCCGCCTCCTGCATCTGCTGCGCACACAAGGCCGGTACGGCGCTGACACCCAGGCCGCTGGCGACCATCTTGCCCACGGTTGCCAATTGATGGCTTTCCAACGCCACCGGCAACTTCATCTTCAAGGCCCCCAGATGCTCTTCCAACATCACTCGCACCGTGGAAGGCCGCTGTAACGTGATGAACGGGTGCTCCAGCAAGGTTTTCCAGTCGACCTCGGCACACTGCGCCAGCCGTGAATCACCGGGCACCACCGCAATGAAACGGTCCAGGTACAACGGCGTAAAGGCCAGCGACGAACCCTCCGAGGGTTCAAACGCCACGCCCAGTTCCACATGGCGGTCGCGAACCATCTCCAGCACTTGCTCATTGATCAAGTCATGCACCGTCACGTTCACCTGGGGGTAACGCGCGCGGAATATCTTCAGGATCGGCGGCAGCAGGTTGCCGGCAAACGACGGCATCGCCGCCACGGTGACCCGCCCGCGTTGCAGGGTGAACAGTTGACGCAGTTCGTCCTCGGTATTGTCCCAATCGGCCATCAGCCGACGGGCCAGCGGCAGCAGGGATTCGCCCTCGGGCGTGAGGGCCACATTGCGCGTATTACGGCTGAACAAGCGCCCGCCCAGCCCTTCTTCCAAGCCCTTGATGGTCAGGCTCAGCGCCGATTGAGAAAGGTGCAGACGCTCACAGGCGGCGGCAAAACTCAGGCTTTGGGCCACGGCAAGAAAGGCACGCATCTGTTTAACGGTCATGGCGCTACTCCGGGCGGCGGGTCGACTATGCTGTTTTCTAAATCAATCAACCTTAAAAAACAACTTAACAAATCAATCCGTCGGCGCAACACTCGATTCATTGGCTGGCCCACTAACAATAAAAGAGGTGCATATGGCAGGTTTTGATAAACGCGTGGCGTCCTACGAGGAAGCACTGGCAGGCCTGGAAGACGGCATGACCGTGCTCGCCGGTGGTTTCGGCCTGTGCGGAATTCCGGAAAACCTCATCGCCGAGATCAAGCGCAAAGGCACCCGTGACCTCACCGTGGTTTCCAATAACTGCGGCGTCGATGGTTTTGGCCTCGGCGTGCTGCTGGAAGAAAAGCAGATCAGCAAGGTGATCGCCTCCTACGTCGGTGAAAACGCCCTGTTCGAGAAGCAATTGCTCAGCGGCGAAATCGAAGTGGTGCTGACCCCCCAAGGCACCCTGGCGGAAAAAATGCGCGCAGGCGGCGCCGGTATCCCGGCCTTCTTCACCGCCACCGGCGTCGGCACCCCGGTCGCCGAAGGCAAGGAAACCCGCGAATTCAACGGTCGACCGTACCTGATGGAAGAATCCATTACCGGCGACTTCGCCATCGTCAAAGGCTGGAAAGCCGACCACTTCGGCAACGTCATCTATCGCCACACCGCCCAGAACTTCAACCCGCTGGCGGCCACCGCCGGCAAGATCACCGTGGTCGAAGTCGAGGAAATCGTCGAACCGGGCGAGCTGGACCCGGCGCAGATCCACACCCCTGGCATCTACGTCGACCGGATCATCTGCGGCACGTTCGAGAAGCGCATCGAACAGCGCACCGTGCGCAAATAATCCGCCCCCAGCCCGAACAATAAGGACTCCTAAAATGGCTCTTACCCGCGAACAAATGGCTCAACGCGTCGCCCGCGAAATGCAGGATGGTTTCTACGTCAACCTGGGCATCGGCATTCCGACCCTGGTGGCCAACTACATTCCCGAAGGCATGGAAGTGATGCTGCAATCGGAAAACGGCCTGCTGGGCATGGGCCCGTTTCCTACCGAAGACACCATCGATGCCGACATGATCAACGCCGGCAAGCAAACCGTGACGGCGCGCATCGGCGCCTCGATCTTCTCCTCCGCCGAATCCTTCGCGATGATTCGCGGCGGCCACGTCGACCTCACCGTACTCGGTGCCTTTGAAGTGGACGTACACGGCAACATCGCCTCGTGGATGATCCCCGGCAAACTGGTCAAGGGCATGGGCGGCGCCATGGACCTGGTGGCCGGTGCGGAAAACATCATCGTGATCATGACCCACGCCTCCAAGGACGGTGAGTCCAAGTTGCTCAGCCAATGCAGCCTGCCGCTGACCGGAGCCAACTGCATCAAGCGTGTGCTGACGGACCTGGCGTATCTGGAAATCGAAAATGGCGCTTTTGTCCTCAAGGAACGCGCACCTGGCGTCAGCGTTGAAGAGATTGTGAGCAAGACCGCCGGTAAACTGATCGTCCCGGACCACGTTCCAGAAATGCACTTCCAGTGAGGACAGATTCCATGCAAGACGTCGTGATTGTTGCTGCCACCCGCACCGCCGTGGGCAGCTTTCAAGGTTCGCTGGCAAGCATTCCGGCACCGGAGCTGGGCGCCGCCGTGATCCGTCGCCTGCTGGAGCAAACCGGTCTGGACCCGGCCGAAGTGGATGAAGTCATCCTCGGCCAGGTACTCACCGCGGGTTCCGGCCAGAACCCTGCACGCCAGGCCTCGATCCTCGCCGGCCTGCCCCACGCCGTGCCGAGCCTGACCCTCAACAAGGTCTGCGGCTCAGGCCTGAAAGCCCTGCACTTGGGCGCCCAGGCCATCCGTTGCGGTGACGCCGAGGTCATCATCGCCGGCGGCATGGAGAACATGAGCCTGGCACCCTACGTACTGCCTGCTGCGCGCACGGGCTTGCGCATGGGCCATGCCAAGATGATCGACAGCATGATCACCGACGGCCTCTGGGATGCATTCAACGACTACCACATGGGCATCACCGCCGAGAACCTCGTGGACAAATACGGCATCAGCCGTGAAGCCCAGGATGCTTTCGCCGCCGCCTCCCAGCAAAAAGCCACCGCCGCTATCGAAGCGGGCAGGTTTGTCGACGAGATCACACCCATCCTGATTCCCCAGCGCAAGGGCGACCCGATTGCCTTCGCCGTGGATGAGCAGCCTCGCGCCGGCACCACCGCCGAATCCCTGGCCAAGCTCAAGCCGGCGTTCAAGAAAGACGGCAGCGTCACCGCCGGCAACGCCTCCAGCCTGAATGACGGCGCCGCTGCGGTGCTGCTGATGAGTGCCGACAAGGCCAAGGCCCTGGGCTTGCCGGTATTGGCGCGTATCGCCAGCTACGCCAACGCGGGTGTCGATCCGGCGATCATGGGCATCGGCCCGGTCTCGGCCACCCGCCGCTGCCTGGACAAAGCCGGTTGGAGCCTGGGCGACCTGGACCTGATCGAAGCCAACGAAGCCTTTGCCGCGCAATCCCTGGCGGTAGGTAAAGAGCTGGAGTGGGATGCGGACAAGGTCAACGTCAACGGCGGCGCCATCGCCATCGGCCACCCCATCGGCGCCTCAGGCTGCCGCGTGCTGGTCACCCTGCTGCACGAAATGATCAAGCGCGATGCCAGGAAAGGCCTGGCGACCCTGTGCATCGGTGGCGGCCAAGGCGTAGCCCTGGCACTCGAACGCCACTGATAAAAGAGCAACACGGAAAAGGCCCGGCTCCACGAAAAGCCAGGCCTTTTCTTTATGCGGTTTCCCTGAAGAACCACAGCCCCCTCCCACATCAGATCTTCATTACCTGTCAGCTTGAGGCACGGCAAACACCGCATTCGCCCGCGCCACCACCTTCTCCGCCACCTGCAGGCTCACCGTGGCAAACGCCATTTGCCGCCCTCGCTTGTGATGTTCCAAGCGCACCGTAATCCACTCCCCCACCTGCACCGTCCCCAGGTAATCCACGGTCATGCTCGCCGTAATCAACGGCAACGGCGGCTCACTGGAAAACGCCATGGCATAGCCCATGCCGACATCCGCCAGGGTCGCCAACACCCCGCCGTGCACACTCCCCCGCCCATTGGCATGGCGATTGTCGGCGCGCAGGCCGATCTCCAGTTGCAGGCCGTCACCTCGGCAATACGCCGGGCCAAGCAAATCCAGCAACGGGCTGCTGCGCGGCAGCGGGACAAAACCTTCGGGCACGGCGTGAGCAATCATGGCGAGTATTCCTTGGGGGGCGGATTTGAGATGTACGCCACACGCCCAACGGCAGCCATCACCATCAGCCCTGCAAATCTTGCACGATACTTTGCGTTAATTCGCCGGACCCGCTTTAATCGCCGCCAATATCCCCCGCACACCTCAAGGAACTGCAATGCGCCATCCGGACGGCAACCTTCAATCGCTTCGCGCGCCCCTGTTGATCCTGCTGGCCGGTCTGGCTCTCGTCGGCTGCTCACCCAAGGACCACTCCCGCGCCACGGTGATCAATGGCGAACAAGGCCGGGCCGGCGCGCAACTGGCCTATGAGCACGAACTGACCCTGGCCCTGCCCGGCGCCCTGCTCGCGCCGCGCATGCAGGCGACCCGCGAGGCTTGTGAATCGGCGCGGTTTGGCGCGTGCAATATCCTTGGCATCACCGAGGACAGCAACGGCGGCGAGATCATCCTGCGGATCGCGCCCACCGGCGTCGAACCAATGGTCGCCATGGCCGCTGAAGGCGGCAAACTCGGCCAGCGCATCACCACCGCCGAAGACCTGGCCGACGCGGTCGCCGATGTACGCCGCCGCCAGGATCGCCTGCAAGCCCAGCAACAGCGCCTCGATGAACTGGCCAAGCGCAAGGACATCAGCGTCAGCGACCTGATCGCCTTGAGCAAGGAGCAGGCGGGCATTGAAAACGAACTGCAGGAGCTCGCCCAGGTTGCCGCCGGCCAGCAGCGTCGCCTGGATACCAACCGCGTCACCCTCAACTTCCGCTCTTCCGACGGCGCCAACCAACCGTCACGCTTCAGCCGGATGTTCAGCAACCTGGGCACTAACCTGGTGGACGGCACCGCAGACGCCCTGGAGCGCGCAAGCTATGTGCTGCCGTTCGTGATCCTGGCGTTTCCGGTGGTGTGGTTGTGGGTGTGGCTGTGGCGCAAATTTGTCAGGCGCCGCAGCTGATCAGCGCTTCATGCAGCGCTGGTACCGCTCATCTACGCGCTTGGCAAACCACGCCGTGGTCAGGTTGCGGGTGATCTTCGGGCTTTTGAGCACGATGCCCGGCAGGATCGCACGGGGCAGCGGCTTGCCGGCGGCCTTATCGGCCAGCGCAAACACGCGTTTGTAGAGGGTGGTGTCTTCAAAATCCAGCTGCTCGCCCTGTTCCAGCTGGCTGCGAATGCTGGGGTTGCGCATGTCCAGCTTCGCGCCCAATGAGCGCACCGCCAGTTCGGTGGTACCGGGCAGCAATGAGCCGTAGCGAATCAGATCCCCATCCAGCGCCAACTCAGTGCCCGACGCGCGGCTGACCGCCGCCTGGAACGCCGCATTACGGCTGGCGTACCACCCCGCATTGAAGTCGGCAAAACGGTACAGCGGCTGTTCATAGCTCACCGGGTAACCAAGCAAATGGGCGATACCGAAGTACATGCCGCCGCGCCGGGTGAAGACTTCCCGACGAATCGTGCCATCCACCGTGTAGGGATAACCCCGCGCCTGTTTCTGCGCGAAGTCGATACTGACCTGCATGGGGCCGGCGGTGTGCACCGGGTTGAAGCCGCCAAACAGGGTGTTGCCCAGGGGCACCATGCTGATGAAGTCATCGAAGATGCCGCTCAGGTCCTTCTCCGTGCGCGCGGCATTCAAGCGGTCGGCGTAGGACTTGCCGGTGGGCGAGCGCAGTTGCAGGGCGCTGCGCACCACAAACGCCGGTACATGCACCTTGGCGGCACGGCGCAGGATTTCATCCTGGGCGATCTTGCCCATGTTGGGTACGGGCGGGTCGACCTGAAAGGTGGATTCCTGCTCGGTTACCGCCAATACGGCACAGATATTCTCGGTACTGGGATAGATCTTTTGAGTATCAAAGGCGGTGTAGATGTCCTGGGCCCAGCCGTTGCGGTCTGGAACCTTAGCCGGGAGCAGGCGCACGATCTCGGCCTTCACCTCGGCTTCGCTTCGCTCTGGTTGCTGCGGGCCGCGTGACGTGGAACAGCCGGCCAGCACCAGCAAGGAGGCAAGGCAGAGGATCAGGCAGCGTGGGGACATGGGGCTTCCTTGAGGACGATGGGCCAGGCGTTGCGGATATGGACCGGTAAGTCTAACGCGGGTTCGCCAACTCGCCTTCTCGCCAACCCAGGCCGAACGTGACAGGATCTGTCATCCCTCATTCGTACACGGAGTTTGAATGCCATGCTCAGCCTGAACTTCCTCGTCACCTGCCTGATTGTCGTACTGATCCCCGGTACCGGCGTGATCTTTACCGTGTCCACGGGCCTCACCGCCGGCAAGCGCGCCAGTGTGTTCGCCGCGCTGGGTTGTACGGCCGGTATCCTCCCGCATCTGCTGGCATCCGTGCTCGGCCTTTCCGCACTGCTGCATACCAGCGCGCTGGCCTTCGAAGTCCTGAAATACGCTGGCGTCGCCTATCTGTTGTATCTGGCGTATGCCACCTGGCGTGATCGCTCGGCCTTCGCCATGAATGACGCACCGACAGTCGCCACCGCGCGCAGTTTGATGCTGCGCGGCTTCCTGCTGAATATTCTCAACCCCAAGCTGACCATTTTCTTCCTGGCTTTCCTGCCCCAGTTCGTGGCGCCAGGCAGCACGGCACCTGCCGTGCAAATGCTGGTGCTGAGCGCGGTGTTCATGGCGATGACGTTCGCGGTGTTTGTGATCTACGGCTTGCTGGCCAACGGGTTTCGCCGCGCGGTGATCGAGTCGCCACGGGTGCAGAACTGGCTGCGCCGCAGTTTTGCGGCGGCGTTTGCGGGGCTGGGGTTGAACCTGGCGTTTGCACAGCGCTGAAGGCTTTTGATAGGACGATAGCCGCTGAAAGATCCCACGTAACGGCAAGATAAGCTCTACAGCCCCAGCCTGAAAACCTCTGCAAAGTCCCTCGCCTGAATACACAGTGCGAGGGATTGCAGATGGTTGTTTTCGTTAAAGCCCTGGTTCATGGGGCTGCGTCTTGAACCCGGCCATTGGCAGGCTGGCCCTGACCCCGATGGATGTGAAAACGGTCGACGTTGAAAGCGTCTTCCGTGACTTTCGCGAATGCCTGAATACGTTCGATGACTGGGCGCAAAGCTTCTGGAGCTTCTCGGCACTGGAGGTCGAGCAGGTCTTCAAGGTCGGCGATGAGGTGGCGCTGGTCGCGCCGATCAATCGCTCAATCACCCCCAGCAGCACCGTCGCCACGTGCTCCGCCAATGGCACCCTGACCCTGGTGCATATGTTCCAGAGCACGCGGTCCGTGCCCATCGGCAACACGCCGGTGATGCTGCAACGCGTCGATCCCAATGGCGGCCCGTTGGGCGAGCCGATCCACAAGACCATCGGCCCCAGCGGTATCCTCGAAATCACCGAGTGTGATCGCAACCAGCAGTACCGAATCAGTTTCTACCCCAACGTTTCCAAGGATCACGTCAAGGCGCTGTATGGGTCTTATCAGTCGGTGATCCTGGGGTTGGAGGCTCGCCTGCGTGAAGAGTGGGCCGGCACTTTCCAGGATCAGTGGAAAGACTATGCCGAAGCCAAGCCGCTCGATCGGCGCCGAATGCTGGAAGCAGCGTTTTTCAGCGGCCTTGGAAAAGCCCTCTTCAATGTGTGGGGCAACGTTACGCAGCTGTATGACCTGTTGGCGGATCTCAAGCCCGACAGCGAAAAGCTGTTGGCCTACATCTCCCAGGCCGAACTCGATGAACTGTTGAAGCTCGGCAAAGACACCATTGCCAACGGTTTGCTTGTGCTCAGCGATGAGCCGCTGCTGTTTATCTACGTGTCGGCCATGGTCAGTTGGATGCGCATGCTGCCGCCGCCGCAGATGACTGAACTGTGGGGTGAGATCACTGGCGAGGTCCTGATCAATCTGCTGTTGATTCGTGTATTGGGTGCGATGGGGGTGGCGGCGCGGCTGGGCCCCCAGGTACTGAGCGCGATCAAATCCAAGCGCGCGCGGGAGTTGTTGGAGTTGCTGGCCAAGCAGCTTGTAGAGCCGGGGTTGGAGCCGCATGTCGAAGCGGTGAAGCCTTTGCTGCTCGGTGGCCCGGCGACAGCGATCAAGACCGTACCGGTTGCGCCGTTGAAGGCTGGGGATCAGTTGGTTTCCAACCCGGTGCCGGCGGTTCGTAACAAGACACAGAAGACCGTGTTGGTCAGGCAGGAGCCTGTCGATGATGTGCCTGTTGTATCGACGAATCCGAAGGGCGATGCGGCGGCTTCTTCGGATAAGACCGTCACCAACGGCTGCCCCGTGTCGATGGTTACCGGGGAGGAACTGCTGACCCTGACCGATGGCACGTTGGACGGGATTTTGCCGTTTGAGTGGACGCGGTTGTATCGCACCAGTGCGGTGGAAGTGGATTGCGGGTTGGGGTTTGGCTGGAGTCATTCGCTGGCGCATCGGCTTGTGGTGTCGGGCGATTCGGTGGTGTGGACGGACCATGAGAACCGCAGTACTTCGTTTCCGATGCCGACCGTTGCTCGACCGGCCATCACCAATAGTTTGGCCGAAGCGGCGATCTATTTGGGCGCTTCGCCGGATGAGTTGGTGTTGTCCCAGGTGTCGCGGTTTTATCACTTTCGCGACGGTGTGTTGGTCTCCATCAGCGATGCGTACGACAACCGGCTGCGGATTTCTCGGGATTATTTGGGGCGTATTGAGCGGCTGGATAACGGCGTCGGACGCTCGCTGTTCCTGCGCTATGCGTTCGGCCACATCGTGGCGGTGGACTATCAGGTTCAGCGCGCCAAGGGGTATGAACCCTTCGAGTGGGTGACCGAGCAGAACGTTGTTTCCTACGCATACGACGACGCTGGCCGGTTGGTTTCGGCGACCAATGCGGTAGGTGAAAGCGAGGTTTATCGCTACGACGATCAGCACGTGATTCTTGAACGTGGACTGGCCGGTGGGGCGAGTTTCTTCTGGGAATGGGAACGGGCTGGCAAGGCTGCGCGATGTGTCCGGCATTGGGCCAGTTTTTCCCAGATGGATACGCGGTATGCCTGGGGGGATGACGGCCGTGTCACGGTGCATAACGCCGATGGCAGTCAGGAAGTGTACGTCCATGACGACCGGGCGCGGCTGGTGCAGCGGATTGATCCGGACGGTGCGCAGCACTTCAAATCCTACGACGACAAGGGTCGCCTGACGGTTGAGCAGGACCCGCTGGGGGCGGTGACGGCGTATCAGTACGACGAAGCCGGACGCTTGGTGGCGTTGTTTCCTGGGGATGATGAGCCGACAACCTACGAGCATGACAATGGCTTCGTACGGGTGGTGCGCCGTGGTGAGGCGGTTTGGAAATACGAGCGTAACGATCAGGGCGACGTGACGCGTAGGACCGATCCCGATGGTCATGTTACGGATTACAGCTACGACAAATATGGGCAACTGGTTGGGGTTTGGTATCCGGATCACAGTTGTCAGCGGCTGGTGTGGAATGAGCGCGGACAGTTGCTTGAAGAGCAACTGCCGAATGGCGGCATCCGCCGCTATCGCTACGATGATTTAGGCCGCCAGATTGCCCGTGAGGATGAACAGGGGGCGCTGACCCAGTATCAGTGGGACGGCATCGGTCGGTTAATTCGTGTCGTTTTACCAGGCGGTGCGTGCAGGGAATACAGCTACAACCCCTACGGAAAAATCACCGCCGAACGCGACGAACTGGGCCACGTCACCCGCTACGAATACGCCGACGGCCTGCACCTGATCAGTCGGCGCCTCAACGCCGATGGCACTCAGGTCAACTACCGCTATGACAATGCCCGGTTGTTGCTGACCGAAATCGAAAACGAGGTCGGCGAGACCTACCGACTTGATTACCACCTCAATGGCCTGATCCAACAGGAAGTCGGGTTTGATGGGCAGCGCACCGCCTACGCTTACGACCTCAACGGCAATCTGCAGGAAAAAACCGAACACGGTGACGACGGCAGTCAGCTCGTTACTCGTTACGAACGCGATCACGCCGGCCGCCTCGTACGAAAAACCCTGCCCGACGGCAACAAGGTCGATTACGCCTACGACCGCCAGGGCAACCTCCTCAGCGTCGACGACGGCCACTGGGCGCTGGCCTACGAATACGACAGCCAAAACCGCCTCACCGCCGAACACCAAGGCTGGGGCACCTTGCGCTATGGCTACGACGCCTGCGGCCAGCTTCAACACCTGCGCCTGCCCGATAACAACCGGCTGGTCTTTAATCATGCGAAAGGCGGCCACCTCGCCACCGTCGAATTAAATGGTGCGCTGCTGACCTCTCACCTGTTCAAAGCCGGTCAGGAACACCAACGCCAACAAGGCCAACTCCTCAGCCACTACCACTACGACGACCAACACCGCCTGCACGCCCACGCAATCACCCAGCAACAAGACCACCTCTACCAACGCCAATACGACTATGACAAAACCGGCAACCTCACCCGCCTGCTCGACACCCGCAAAGGCGAACACCACTACCATTACGACCCACTAGGCCGCCTCACCCGCGCCGACCACTCCCAAGACCTGCAGGAACGCTTCGGCCACACCCCGGCCGGCAACCTGCTCATGCAAGACCGCCCCGGTCCCGACATCGTCGCCGGCAACCGCCTGATGATCCAGGGCGACCGCCACTACGACTATGACGCCTTCGGCAACCTCATCCGCGAACGGCGGGGCCGTGGGCACGCGCTGATTACCGAATACCGCTACGACTGCCAGCACCGCCTGATTGGAATCACCCAACCCAATGGCCAAACCGCGAGCTATCGCTACGACCCGTTTGGGCGGCGCATCAGCAAAACCGTGGACGGCATAACCACGGAGTTTTTCTGGCAAGGCGACAAGCTGATTGCCGAACACCATGCGGATCGCCATCGCAGCTATCTCTACGAACCCGATAGTTTTAGGCCACTCGCCCTGCTGGAAGGCTTTGGCCCAAAAGATACCAAGCCCTACCACTACCAACTCGACCACCTCGGCACACCGCAGGAACTCACCTCTCCAGACGGCGACATCGTCTGGTCCGCCCACTACCGCGCCTACGGCCAGATCAGCCGTCTCGACAAAGGCGCAATCGACAACCCGCTGCGTTTTCAGGGCCAGTACTTTGATCAGGAAAGCGGGCTGCACTACAACCGTCATCGCTACTACAATCCGGATGTTGGTCGCTATCTGACGCCTGATCCGGTGAAGTTGGCGGGTGGGATTAACGCGTACCAGTACGTGCCGAACCCTATGGGGTGGGTGGATCCGTTAGGTCTGAGTACTTGTCCAGGCGGGGATAAATGCAAGCCGAACCCCAGTGCTGAAGATCCAGCGGGAAAAGCACACGTTAATGAAGGCAGCCCACTCAGTCCCACAAGCTCCAACTCTCCACCTACACTGGGCTACCATAAGGAGACATTTGCCAATAAACCTGTAAAGCCAGAAGAAACCATTCAGAAATGGGATGAATTTCTAGGACCTGGCCCTCACACAAACACCAACCCACGAACTGGGAAGCCCGACCGCGACAGAATTGTTTCCAGCGACGCAAAAAGAAGTATTCGTTACGGGGCTCATGAAATGAACAGCAAGCCAAGCAAGCATCACTATCATGAGGAGACATGGACGCTCGAGATAAAAACCAACACCATGAACGTTGACAATACTGTTGTACGCGTTCCCCTGACGAAGAAGTGAAATGAAGATACAAGTAACTGATATTTTTTCTGACAAAGGCACTGTGAGAGTAAAATTCAACTCACCTTTTGGAAACGCCACAGCTTTATGGAGCGGGACCAAGTTAAAAATTGGTGAAATCCTGGATGTAGAGTTAGAACTCGATGAAATATTTTCATGGGGACAAAACATCATGTCCTCATCCGTAAAAACACCAGAGATCACTTCTGCAAATGGGGCTCATAAAATTATCGGCGAGCTTATCCAAGATGCCGACCAAAGTTGCTCAATACTAAAAATCGGCGATTCAGTAATTTTGATTGAAATTGACAAGCCAATCACCGGCGAGCTCAGTTTTGTTGAAGTGATAGCAACTGACATTCTTCTTCACCCAACAAATGCCTGAGCATAAATTCACTTACTCTACAGCCGTTCATTACATATACAAAAAACACTCAACCAGCGAAAAGCAATCGGAGAGGGCTATAAAAATACACATTTGAATATGAAACACAAAGAAAAGCACCAGCGATACTAGATACAGACGGAAACCCAATCACCGCCTGCACGGACTACTGAAATTAAACTTCATCCTAAACTTTCAACCCACCGCAG
Source organism: Pseudomonas sp. SJZ103 (assembly GCF_007828335.1). NCBI lineage: Bacteria > Pseudomonadati > Pseudomonadota > Gammaproteobacteria > Pseudomonadales > Pseudomonadaceae > Pseudomonas > Pseudomonas sp. SJZ103. Next base: position 89,304 of record NZ_VIUN01000007.1, on the reverse strand, counting down.
CCTTCCATTCAAAAGCCAGGAAAAATATATAAAACTCAGACCAGCGATTACCCCCCTCATCCAATCACACAATTCAAGCTTCACAGAATGCAGTTAGTCAGGGAGATGAAGTATTTAAGGTAGATCGTGGGCGTGGGGCTGCTACGCAGCCCCACGCGAGCAAGTTCGCTCACCACAGGGTTTGCACTGCCCTTAGATCCCAGCCAACGCCAAGTCCATCGCGAAGTAGGTGAAGATCAAATCCGCCCCCGCACGCTTGATCGACCCCAACGTCTCACGCACGACCCGATCCTCATCAATCGCCCCCGCCTGCGCGCCGAACTTGATCATCGCGTATTCGCCGCTGACCTGGTACGCCGCCACTGGCAGGCGCGAGGCTTCGCGGATGTCGCGGATGATGTCGAGGTAGGCACCGGCCGGCTTGACCATCAGTGCGTCCGCGCCTTCCTGTTCGTCCAGCAGCGATTCGCGCACGGCTTCGCGGCGGTTCATCGGGTTCATCTGGTAGCTTTTACGGTCGCCCTTGAGCGCGCTGCCGCCGGCTTCGCGGAATGGGCCGTAGAGGGCCGAGGCGAATTTGGTCGAGTAGGCCATGATCGGGATATGGGTGAAGCCGGCTTCATCCAACGCGCGGCGAATGGCTTGGACCTGGCCGTCCATGGCGGCCGAGGGGGCGATCACGTCGGCACCAGCGCGGGCAGCGGCAACGGCTTGCTTGCCGAGGTTGACCAGGGTCGCGTCGTTGTCGACGTGGGCACCGTGCATCACGCCGCAGTGGCCGTGGTCGGTGTATTCGCAGAAGCAGGTGTCGGACATCACGACCATTTCCGGCACCGCGTTCTTGATGATCGAGGACATCCGCGAGACCAGGCCGTGTTCTTTCCAGGTGTCGCTGCCGCTGGCGTCCAGGTGGTGGGACACACCGAAGGTCATCACCGACTTGATACCGGCACGGGCATAGCGCTCGATCTCAGCAGCCAGCTTCTTTTCCGGGATGCGTTGCACGCCGGGCATGCTGGTGATCGGCACGAAGTCATCGATTTCTTCTTCGACGAAAATCGGCAGCACCAAGTCATTGAGGGTGAACTCGGTTTCCTGGAACAAGCCACGCAGCTCCGGGGAGCGGCGCAGGCGACGGGGGCGGGCTTGGGGGAACTGGCTGGTCATGGCTGTCCTGAAAAAGTGGCTGAAAATCTTTGGGGCGAAAGCTTATGCCCCAAGGCCCCGGCAGTACAAACGCCAAGGGGCCAACAGTGTATTGCGGGGGCCGTAATAATGTATTGATCTAAAGCTGTAGACGCCCTTCGATGCACACCGCGACGGCGCCGCCGACCCAGATTTCATCGCCCTGGCGCTCGACGCGAATACGCCCCGCACGCCCCATGGCCGTGCCCTGGCTGACCACGTAGCACTCCGGCGCGAGTCCTTCGCTGAGCAGCCATTGCGCGACGCCGGCATTCAGGCTGCCGGTGGCCGGGTCTTCCTGGGCCCCGTCGCCCGCGACAAAAGCACGCACCTCAAACTGCGCGTCCACATCGTCGCGAGCAGGGTTGCAAGGTGCAATCACGCCGACGGCCAGTCCCAGCAGTTGCGAATAGTCCGGCTGCAAAGCCAGGACTTGATCACGCTCAGCCAGCATCAACGCGAGCCACCCCGCGCCATTGTCGACCCACTGGCTGCGCACGATAGCCCCCGGCGCCAGGCCCAGTCCGAGGCGAACACGCTCCAACAGCGCGGAGTCCACAGCGCCGGAGCGCATCAACGGCGGCGCAATAAACGCCAGCTCATGGCCTTGACGACGAATACGCACCAGGCCGATTTCACATTCCTGGATAATCTCCTCGCCTTTCGGCAGGCCTCCAGCCTTGAGCCACGCATGGCAACTGCCCAGCGTCGGGTGCCCGGCAAACGGCAACTCGTGCAAGGTCGTAAAGATCCTCACCCGGTAGTCTGCCCGAGGATCGCGCGGTGTCAGCAAAAACGTGGTTTCACTGAGGTTTGTCCACTTGGCAAAGTCGGCCATCTGCTGGTCGCTGAGGCTGTCAGCACCCAGGACGACGGCCAGCGGGTTGCCCTTGAGCGACACGCTGCTGAAGACATCCAGTTGTTTGAAATCGAAAGTCGGCATACGTCAGTTCGGAATACTCAGGCCACGGATAACCGCCGGCCGGGCGACGAAGCCGTCCAGCGCGCGCAGCACGTTAGGGAAGTCGGCAATGCCGACCAGATCGCCCGATTCATAGAACCCGATCAGGTTGCGAATCCAGGGGAAGGTGGCGATGTCGGCGATGCTGTAGTCATCACCCATGATCCAGGTGCGGCCGAGCAGGCGCTTTTCCAGCACCTCCAGCAAGCGCCGGGATTCGGCGGCATAACGGTCGCGGGGGCGTTTGTCTTCGTAGGCCTTGCCGGCAAATTTATTGAAGAACCCCAGCTGGCCGAACATGGGGCCGATGCCGCCCATCTGGAACATCAGCCATTGAATCGTTTCATAACGTGTCGCCGGATCTTCGGAGAGCAACTGGCTGGTTTTTTCTGCCAGGTAGATCAGGATCGCGCCGGACTCGAACAGTGCCAGCGGCTGGCCGGCCGGGCCGTCGGGGTCGATGATCGCGGGGATTTTGTTGTTGGGATTCAGGGACAGGAACTCGGGGGAAAACTGGTCCTGGGTCTCGAAACTGACCTTGTGCGCCTCATAAGGCAGGCCCAGTTCTTCGAGCATGATCGAGACTTTTACCCCGTTGGGCGTGGGCAGCGAGTACAGTTGCAGGCGCTCCGGATGCAGGGCGGGCCATTTACTGTTGATCGGGAAGGCGGCGATTGAGTTCATCGAGATGATCCCTGAGGCAGAAAGTGCCCATGATAGTCATCTGAGCGGTGTCCTGCATGGGTCATCAATACGCAACATCAGCCGGCTATTATCCCGCGTGGGCGAACCAATACGCCCGAGCGCACTCTTAAGTGCGCCCAAACGGTGAATGGAGGCGCCTCGCTATATCGACACGGAACACCGCAGGACGCCCTCAGGCGTCACTGGGGCCAGGCTTGTCCGCCTTAACGTGACGCACGAAGACTCGAACCTATAATGAAAATCAAGCCTCCGCGCCTTGTGCAACGACTCAAACAGTATTCTTACATCATGTTGCCACTTTTGCTGGTGAGCGGCGCCATGGTCGCCGCCCTCGACGCCCGCGAAAGCCGCGCCCAACCGGTGGACGGCGTACAAACCCTGGTGTTCCTGCGCCACGCCGAAAAACCTGCCGGCGGCCTGGGCCAACTCAATTGCCAGGGTTTGAACCGAGCAATGAACCTGGCCACCTTGCTGCCGGAAAAATTCGGCAAGGCCAACTTCGTGTTTGCCGCCAACCCGACCCGCAATGTCGAGGAAGGTGAGCTGGACAATTCCTACAGCTATATTCGCCCGTTGATGACCATCAGCCCCAGCGCCATCAAGTTGGGCCTGCCGGTGAACATCAAATTCTCGGCCAACGACACCGGCGACCTGGCCGACGAGCTGGTGGAAGACAAATACCACAATGCCACCATCTACACCGCGTGGTCCCACGGCTACCTGCCGGAACTGATCAACAAGGTGGCAAGTGAGGCCTCCGGCGAAAAACACACGATTACCGACGACTGGTCCGGCAGCGACTACGACACGCTGTATGTACTGACGCTGACCTGGCACAACGGCAAAGCCTCGCTGCTCAGCCGCAACTACAAGCAGGGCTTGAACGACGGTGACGAAACCTGCCCGCAGCCAACACAGGTGAGTGCCGATAGCTGAGAGCGTATGATGCACCGCTATTGACTCATCTGCGGACCCTCCCCCATGCCCAACCTCGCCTCCACCCAGCCCGTCCGGGGCTGGTCGTTCTGGTGGAAACCTGCCCTCTTCCTATTGGTGGCCTGCGTCGGCCTCTACTACGTGAAGTGGTCGCCCTACTACTTCAAGGCGTTTGTTGCCGCTGACAACCACAGCATCGGCGCCTCGATCCTCAACGATCAGCAAAGCTCGCCCGTGGCAGCGGCGCTGGCCTATGCCCAGGTGTATTTCCTGGCGATCTGGAAAGCCGCCGTACTGGCGGTGATTCTCGGCTCGTTGCTGCAAGTGCTGATCCCCCGAGACTGGTTGCTGCGCCTGTTTGGCCGTGCCGGGCTGGGCTCGACCCTGCGCGGCGGGCTGTTCGCCTTGCCGGGGATGATGTGCAGTTGCTGCGCGGCCCCCGTCGCGGCGGGCATGCGCCGCCAGCAAGTGTCAGTGGGTGCGGCACTGGCCTTCTGGATTGCCAACCCGGTGCTGAACCCGGCGACGCTGGTGTTCATGGGCTTTGTACTGGGCTGGGGCTTTACCGCCTTGCGGCTGGTGGCGGGCATTGTGCTGGTGGTGGGTGTGTCGCTGGTGGCGCAGCGCATCGCGCGGCCGGATCAGGTGCCGGAAGTCGCACTGGACGCCGTGGCCGAGGCCAGCCAGGTCGAAGCGCAACCGTTCTTCAGTCGGTGGCTGCGTACCCTGTGGCAGCTGTTCTGGAGCACAATACCGATCTATATCCTGGCGGTGCTGGTACTCGGCGCCGCGCGGGTCTGGCTGTTCCCCCATGTGGACGGCGCCATGACCAATAGCCTGGTATGGCTGGTGCCCCTGGCGATTGTCGGCACGCTGTTCGTAATTCCTACAGCGGCAGAGATCCCCATCGTACAAACCATGATGACCCTGGGCATGGGCACAGGTCCCGCCGTGGCCCTGCTGATGACCCTGCCCAGCGTGAGCCTGCCGTCGCTGTTGATGCTGCGCAAGGATTTCGATGCGCGGGTCCTGGTGACGGTGGCCGGGCTGACCATGCTGGTAGGCGTGGTGTGCGGGTTGATCGGCGCGTTTATCCTCTAAAGGCGCGCTCGCGCAGATAGGCCGTGACGGCGCCCTGCTCTCCCGCAAACTCGATCCGTGCGCCTTTGCTTTCACGCTGGAAGGCGTACATCGGGTCGTAATACTCGCGCAACAGCCCTTCAATCCAAGCGCGATGCAGGTCCACGGCGCCGCTGCGCAACTGTTCCGCCAGGGCATCCTGCATGATCGCCTGCAACCGCTGGAAGCGCTCGCCGCCCAGGCGCTTGTGGATATTGGCCAGGCTCTGGGTCAGGCGTTCGGCAAACAACGCCTGGCCCTGCTCACCAAATACCGCGATGAACTCCGCGCACAGGTCAACGACGTAGTCGCGCAGGATGCGCTCGACGCGGCCTTCGACGCTGTCTTCCAGCCACACCATCGGAAAGGTCTGCATGCCCTTGTGCAACGGCAACGGCAGCGCGCAGCTGCCGATCATGCGGCTTTCATCCTCGACCACAAACTGCTCGATACCGCCCGCGCGTTTTTTCAGCAGGTCCACCGCCAGGCGGTTTTCGAAGTCGATGTTGGAAGGTTGCACGGTGGCGCGCTTGCCGAAGCTGGAACCGCGATGGTTGGCATGGCCTTCCAGGTCCAGGGCGTTGCGCAACTGGCCCAGCACTTCGGTCTTGCCGGTGCCGGTCATGCCACCCAGCAGCACGAAATCACATTGGGCTGCCGCCTGGTCAAGGGTCTCCAGCAGGAAGGTCCGCATGGCCTTGTAGCCACCGCCGACCCGTGGGTACTCGATACCGGCTTCGGTCTTCAACCATTGCTGCACGATCTGCGAACGCAGCCCGCCACGGAAGCAGTACAAGAAACCATCGGGATTGGCCTGGGCAAACCGCGCCCATTGTTCGATACGTTCAGCCTTGATCGCCCCCGACACCAGCTCATGCCCCAGCACAATGGCGGCTTGCTGGCCCTGCTGCTTGTAGCAGGTGCCGACGCGTTGACGCTCGTCATCGGTCATCAACGGCAGGTTGATCACGCCTGGGAACGCGCCCTTGGCGAATTCGACCGGTGCACGGGTGTCCATCATCGGCCGGTCGTTGAGGAAAATGTCGCGGTAATCGGTGATGTCAGTTGCCATCAAAACACCTCTACCGCGTGGGTCTGTCGCTCAACCAGTTCGCCGATGGGCTCAAGGTCCAGGCCCAGCTCGGCGGCGACCGCGTGGAATTCTGCGTCGCCTTCCGGGGTCACGGCGATCAGCAGGCCACCGCTGGTCTGCGGGTCGCACAGCACGCGTTTGTGCAATTCCTGCAGGCGCCCGAGTTTGCTCGAGTAGCTGTCGAAGTTGCGCAACGTACCGCCCGGCATGCAGCCCTGGTCCAGGTAGTCCTCGATTCCGGGCAGACGTGGCACTTTGTCATATTCGATGCGTGCGGTCACAGCGCTGCCGTCCGCCATCTCCACCAGGTGGCCCAACAGGCCGAAACCGGTGACATCCGTCATTGCCGTCACACCGGCCAACTTGCCGAAACGGCTGCCGGGTTTGTTGAGGGTGCACATCCAGTCACGGGCCAGGCCGATATCCGCCTCACGCAACTTGCCCTTCTTTTCGGCGGTGGTGAGGATGCCGATTCCCAACGGTTTGGTCAGGTACAGGCGGCAACCCACGGTGGCGGTGTCGTTGCGCTTCATATGGCGTTTTTGCACGATGCCGGTGACGGCCAGGCCGAAAATCGGCTCGGGAGCGTCAATGGAGTGCCCGCCCGCCAGGGGAATACCAGCTTCGTCGCACACCGAGCGGCCGCCACGGATCACTTCACGGGCGATCTCCGGCGCCAGCACGTTCACCGGCCAGCCAAGAATGGCGATGGCCATCAACGGGTCGCCGCCCATGGCGTAGATGTCACTGATGGCGTTGGTGGCGGCGATGCGGCCGAAGTCGAAGGGGTCATCGACAATCGGCATGAAAAAGTCAGTGGTGGAGACTACGCCGCGCTCGTCGTCGATGGCATACACCGCCGCGTCATCGCGAGAGGCGTTGCCCACCCACAGGTTGGGGTCGAGGTTCTGCGCGCCGCTGCCAGCCAGGATCACTTCCAGCACCTGGGGCGAAATCTTGCAGCCACAACCCGCGCCATGGCTGTACTGGGTAAGGCGAATCGGCTCGTTCATGGTGGACCTCAAGCTATCAAGTGGGCGGATTCTAACAGACAGCAAAAGGCCGGCTGGGCTCTTGTGAGCACAGCCGGCCTTTTGGGTTGCAGCGTTACTGCCGGGCAGCGAGCAGACGCTTGTGGCGATTGCGCCGGGCGATGTTCAGGCACTCAATGGCCGCCGAGAACGCCATGGCCGCGTACACGTAGCCTTTAGGCACATGGGCACCGAAACCTTCGGCGATCAGCGTCATGCCGATCATGATCAGGAAGCCCAGGGCCAGCATCACCACGGTCGGGTTGTCGTTGATGAACTTGGCCAACGGCTCAGCCGCCACCAGCATCACGATCACCGAGGTCACCACGGCGATGATCATGATCGGCAAGTGCTCGGTCATGCCCACGGCGGTAATGATGCTGTCGATGGAGAACACCAGGTCAAGCAACAGGATCTGCCCGATGGCAGCAGCAAAGCCAATGGCCACAACATTGCCGGTGCTGGTCTTCTCTTCAGGCTCCGGGTCCATGCTGTGATGGATTTCGGTGGTGGCCTTCCAGACCAGGAACAGGCCACCGGCGATCAGGATCATGTCCTTCCACGAGAACGCCTGGCCGAGCACTTCGAACACCGGCGTAGTCAATTGCACGATAAACGCAATGGTGCTCAACAGGCCCAGGCGCAACACCAACGCCATGCTGATACCGATGCGTCGCGCCTTGGCCCGATGCTTCTCGGGCAATTTGTTGGTGAGGATCGAGATAAAGATCAGGTTATCGATGCCCAGCACGATTTCCATCACGATCAAGGTGGCCAGGGCGATCCAGGCGGTGGGGCTGGCGGCCAGTTGTAAAAGATAATCCATAGGTCAGTCCTGACGTTGTGCGGGGAGATTAGGTTTCTTTGGTGTTCGATTCAGACTCGTTTTGTTCCTGATCATCCTTTTTTTGTGGATTGATCAGGCCGTTTGTCGCTTCGCTCAATGCCTGCTCGGCAGCTTTCTGGGTGTCATCGATGGCTTGCTTGGCCGACTCGGTGGCCTTGCCCATGACTTGTTGCGCGCTTTTTTCGACCTGATCGCAACCACTGATCATCACCAATGAAAGCGCAAGTAACGATGCCGCGCCCAGGGAATTGAGTTTCATCATGTATTCCTCGTTAGAACCATTGGGTCCAAATAGTGGCCCCGCGATAGCGAGGCATTCTATGCAGGCGAACAGTTCAGGAAAATTCGTATTTTTCTCGCGTATACTTCGATTTTTACGAAGTGACGATCATCATGCTCAATTACCGACAGTTGCATTACTTCTGGGTAGTGGCCAAGACCGGCAGCATCGTGCGCGCCTGCGAGCAACTGAACCTCACGCCCCAGACCATCAGCGGGCAGATCAGCCTGCTGGAGCAAACCTACGGGATTGCGTTGTTTCAACGGGTAGGCCGCCAGCTTGAACTCACCGAAGCCGGGCGCCAGGCCCTGCCCTATGCCGAACAGATGTTCCAGACCGGCAATGAACTGGAGGCGATGCTGCGCGCGCAGCCCAATGAGCAACAGATCCTGTTTCGGGTCGGAGTGGCGGATGTGGTGCCCAAGTCCATCGTGTACCGGCTGATCGCGCCAACCATGGAACTGAGCGAGCCCCTGCGCATTACCTGTCGTGAAGACAAATTGGAGCGTTTATTGGCCGACCTCGCGATCCAGCGCCTGGACCTGGTGATCTCCGACAGCCCCATGCCCTCGCACCTGGATATCAAGGGCTACAGCCAGAAACTGGGGGAATGTGGCATCAGTTTTTTTGCCACCCAGGCATTGGCTGACAGGTACGCCGGAGATTTCCCAAAGTGCCTGCACGGCGCGCCCTTGTTGATCCCCGGCGCGGAAACCGTGGTGCGCAGCCGCCTGCAGCGTTGGTTTGCCGAGCAGCAGATCCAGCCCAGGATCATCGGCGAGTTCGATGACAGCGCCTTGATGCAGGCCTTCGGCCAATCCGGCAGCGGGATCTTCATCGCGCCCAGCGTGATCGCCGATGAGGTGGTGCGCCAGTACGGCGTGGCGTTGATTGGCCAGACCGATGCCGTCACCGAGTCGTTCTACGCGATCTCGGTGGAGCGCAAGGTCAAGCACCCCGGCATCGTGGCAATTACCGAAGGTGCACGGCGAGAGTTGTTTACCGCCCTGCCCTGAGCGTTCAGGCGTTGGACGCGACCGCTTGCCTGGCGGTCATCAGCCACAGCGCCAGCAGGATCGACACCAGGATAAACCCGGAAGCGGCAAAACCCAGGCTGCCCAGGCCGAGGGTGTCGATCACATGACCGCCGACCATCGCCCCCAGGCCGATCCCCAGGTTGGCCCCGGCGATATTCAACGACGCCGCGAATGCCGGCGCATGGGGTGCGGCCTTCATCAACCGCACATGGCTGACCAGGAACATCGCCGCCTGGGTCACGCCCCACACCGCCATCGCCGCCGCCAGGCCGACCGTGGAGTGAATCGCCGGCACCAGCGCGACCATGCCGGCGATCATGAAACCGCAGAACACCATGGAAGCGATCAGCGGGTGACGGTCCACCGCACGCCCGCCCAGGGAGTTGCCGATCAGCCCGACCGCGCCGAAGCCCATCAGGCACCAACCCACCAGCGTGCCGTCGAAACCGGCCAGGCGCTCAAGGATGTCCGCCAGGTAGGTATAAGCCGTAAACATGCCGCTGAACACCAGGATCGACAGCAGGATATGGCCCTGCATCAGCGGGTTGCGCAGGATCTTGAACTGCGAGCGCAACGACACCTGGTCGTTCTTCGGCTGGGTCACGGGCAAGTAGATAAACAGCAGCAAGGCCTTGGCCAACGCGACCACGGCGAGGATGGCAAACGCGGAGCGCCAGCCGGACATATCGGAAATCAGCGTTCCCACCGGAATCCCGAACACCGTGGCGCAGACGATGCCGAAGCCGATCTTCTCGATGGCGCGCCCGGCGTATTCGGGGCCGACGATATCCACCGCCGTTTCACTGGCCAGAGCCCAAAACACCGGCAGGCCCAGGGCCGGGATCAAGCGCGCCAACGCCATCACCCAAATGTTCGGCGCCAATGCGGCCACGGTATTGGCCACGCCGAACAGGATCAGGATGCTGATAAACAGACGCTTGCGTGGGAAACGGGCGCAGTACGCGGTCAGAAACGGGCCAAAGGCCGCGACGGTAAACGCGAACAAGGTGACCAGCAGGCCAGCCTGGGACACGCTGACGTTGAGGTCCCGGGCAATGGAAGGCAACAGGCCGACGATAACGAACTCTGTGGTCAGCACGGTAAAGCCGGCGGCCGACAGCAGCAGGATGGGAAACAGCATGAAAACTCCAGAAACGACGACATCAACGGCAGCCCGAAGGGCCCGCTGACAGAAAGGAAAGGTGAGAGAGGCGAATCTTAACAGAGTATGTCCGGCTTTTGCGAAGCCCCGGCGACCCAATGCCGCAGCGGCCGGGACAGGTCCAGCAGCATGCTAGACTTCGCGACCTGCTTCCTACAGCCCTTTCCGCCTGCATTGCTGCGCCCTTTAAAAAAACTAGAGACAACCTTCATATGACTGCTGCCCCTTCTCTTTTCCAACGCCTGGCCCGCCTCAGCCTGGTCACGCAAATCGTCATCGGCTTGATCGCCGGCATCCTGCTGGCCCTGCTATTGCCCGAGGCGGCCAAGGCCTCCGGGTTTATCGGCAAGGTATTTGTTACCGCGCTCAAGGCCGTGGCGCCGATCCTGGTATTTGTGCTGGTGATGGCGTCGATCGCCAACCATAAACACGGCCAGGAAACCCATATCAAGCCGATTCTGTTCCTGTACCTGCTGGGCACTTTTGCCGCCGCCGTGGTGGCGGTGATTGCCAGCATGTGGTTTCCCTCATCGCTGGTGCTCGCCTCCCATGACGCCACCGTGAGCGCCCCCGGCGGCATCGGCGAGGTCTTGCAAAGCCTGCTGTTGAGCGTGGTGGACAACCCCGTCAGCGCGCTGATGAACGCCAACTTCATCGGCATCCTGGCCTGGGCCATCGGCATGGGCATTGCCATACGTCATGCCGGAGCAACCACCCGCACGGTGCTCGACGACCTGTCCAACGGTGTAACCCTGATCGTGCGCGTGGTGATCCGCTTCGCCCCGCTGGGTATCTTCGGCCTGGTGGCTTCGACACTCGCCACCTCGGGCTTCGGCGCCCTGCTCGGCTACGCCCACCTGCTGGTGGTGCTGATCGGCTGCATGCTGTTCGTAGCACTGGTGGTCAACCCGGCCATCGTGTTCTGGAAACTGCGTCGCAACCCCTACCCGCTGGTGTTGATGTGCCTGCGCGAAAGCGGCATCACCGCGTTTTTCACCCGCAGTTCGGCGGCGAATATCCCGGTGAACCTGGCCTTGAGCAAACGCCTGGGCCTGCATGAAGACACCTACTCGGTGTCGATTCCGCTGGGGGCCACGATCAATATGGCCGGTGCCGCGATCACCATCACCGTGTTGACCCTGGCGGCCGTGCACACCCTCGGCATTGCCGTGGACCTGCCAACCGCCGTGCTGCTCAGCGTGGTCGCGGCCATCTGCGCCTGTGGCGCGTCGGGTGTGGCCGGCGGCTCACTGCTGCTGATTCCGCTGGCGTGCAGCCTGTTCGGCATTCCCAGCGAGATCGCCATGCAGGTGGTGGCCGTAGGCTTCATCATCGGCGTGCTGCAGGATTCGGCGGAAACCGCGCTCAATTCGTCCACCGATGTGCTATTTACGGCGGCCGCGTGCCTGGGCAAGGAAGAACAGACGGCTTAAACGCCAGGCGTAAAAAAGCCCGGGGCGGTTCATTCCTGAACCACCCCGGGCTTTTTTTGGCTGCTTAGAAAGCGCCCATGTAGTCACGCTTGCCCACTTCCACGCCGTTGTGACGCAGCAAGGCGTACGCGGTGGTGACGTGGAAGAAGAACTGCGGCAGGCCGTAGGTCAGCAGGTAGGACTGGCCGCTGAAGCGCTTCTCTTTCGGCGTGCCTGGGCGGGTGATGATCTCGATGCCTTCCTTGCCGTCGACTTGCTCGGGCTTGATGGTGTCGACAAACGCCAGCACCTTGGCGATCAGCGCTTGCAGGTCGGCGAAGGTGACTTCGGTATCTTCGTATTTCGGTACTTCGATCTCAGCCAGGCGTGCGGAAACGCCCTTGGCGAAGTCGACGGCGATCTGCACCTGGCGCACCAGTTGGAACATGTCCGGGAACAGCCGCGCTTGCAGCAAGGCGTTGGGTTCGATGTTTTTGGCGGTGGCGTGGGCTTCGGCTTTGTTCAGCACATCGCTCAGGGCGGTGAGCATTTGCTTGAAGACGGGGATGGAGGCGGCGTACAGGGAAATAGTCATGGCAGTCTCATGGGTAATGGCAGGGTTGGAACCAGCGGCGATTATAGACACGCCAGGCGCTTGTCTTTTATTTTTTCCGGCTTACGCTAGTGCGTTCACAGCATAGGGAAAGCGCGATGACCGCCGAGCACGACACCGACACCCCTGAGCCGCGCCTGAACAGCACGGAAATTCGCGTCCTGGGTTGCCTGATCGAAAAACAGGCGACCAACCCGGAAACCTACCCCCTGACCCTCAACGCCCTGGTGCTGGCCTGCAACCAGAAGACCAGCCGTGAACCGGTGATGAACCTGAGCCAGGGCCAGGTTGGCCAGAGTCTGCGTGCACTGGAAGGCCAAGGCTTCACGCGCCTGGTAATGGGCAGCCGCGCCGACCGCTGGGAGCATCGCGTGGACAAGGCACTGGAACTGGTGCCGGCCCAGGTGATCCTGACCGGGCTGCTGTTCTTGCGTGGGCCACAGACGGTCAACGAGCTGCTGACCCGCAGCGGGCGCATGCATGACTTCGAAGATGCCGAACAGGTGGTGCACCAGTTGGAGCGCCTGATTGCCCGCGGGCTGGCGCTGCTGGTGCCGCGCCAGGCGGGGCAGCGGGAAGATCGCTATACCCATGCGCTGGGCGATCCGGCGGACATCGAGGTGATTATCGCCGCGCGGGGAAGCCCGGTGGAACGCTCTGCCGGCGCAGTCTCGCTGGATCGTATCGAAGAGCTTGAAGCGCGAATTGCAGCTCTGGAAGAACGATTGGCGCAGCTGGAACAGGCCTGACGCGGTCAAACATGTGGGAGGGGGCTTGCTCCCGATAGCGCTGGGACAGTCAACACTTTCATTGCCTGATACACCGCTATCGGGAGCAAGCCCCCTCCCACATTTAGAGCTGCAGTGGCCTTCAGTTGCGGGCGAAGGCTACTGCCTTCTGGAACTGTTCATCCGTAGGCCGCACACCGGTATAAAGCACAAATTGCTCCAACGCCTGGATCGCAATCACCTCCAGCCCGGTGATCACCCGCTTACCTTTGGCCCGACCGCGCACGATCAATGGCGTTTCGGCGGGGATCGCTACCACATCGAAGACAGTGTCCGCTGCATCCACGGCATCCGCCTCAAACGCCAGGGCATCCGCCTCGGCCCCGCCGGTCATGCCGATGGGCGTCACGTTGATCAGCATCTGTGGGCGCAAATCGCCCAGTTCCGCCTGCCATGCGTACCCAAGATTCTGCGCCAACGCCCGGCCGGCCAGTTCGTTGCGCGCCACGATCACGCCATTTCCATAACCACCGTCGCGCAAGGCGCTGGCCACGGCCTTGGCCATGCCGCCGCTGCCACGCAGGGCAAAGGTCGAGTCCTGCGGAACGGCGTGCTTTTTCAGCAGTTGTTCAATGGCGATGTAGTCGGTGTTGTAGGCCTTGAGGTGCCCGTCAGTGTTCACGATGGTGTTCAGGGAGTCGATGGCTTGAACCGAATCGTCGAGCTCGTCCACTAAGGCAATGGCAGCCTCCTTGAAGGGCATGGACACCCCGCAACCACGCACGCCCAATGCGCGGATACCACCTATCGCGCCGGGTAAATCCTGGCTGCTGAAGGCTTTATAGTAGAAGTTCAGCCCTAACTGTTCGTACAGATGGTTATGAAAACGCAGGCCAAAATTCCCGGGACGCGCCGACAGTGACATGCACAGTTGGGTGTCCTTGTTGGGGTGCATCTGCATGGATAACTCCTTTGAGTAAGCAAATCGGTACAGACCTTACACAACCTTTACCTTGCGGCCGTGCTGTTTTTCAGAAATACGTTGTCTTAAAAGTATCCCCGCGACATTACTTGAGTCTATTGATTGCAGACCACAAGCGCAGGGGCTAACCGAGGAATGACCATGATTCGTACAATCCCCAAGATCGCCTTGCTGGTAGGTGCACTCGCTATGGCAGGCCAAGCCTCCGCCCATGGTGGTGGATGGGGTGGCCCAGCCGTCTTGGGTGCCCTGGTCGGCGCCGCCGTAGTGGGCTCCGTGGTTGCCAGCCAACCCCGTGAGGTCTATGTGCAGCAGCCGGTCTACGTGCAACCGCAGCCGGTGTATGCCGCGCCGCCGCCGGTCTACTACGCACCACCGCCACCGGTGTACGTGCAACAGGAGGTTTATTACCGCCCGGCGCCGGTCTATTACGGTCCACCGCGCGGCTACTATGGCCCTCCCCACGGTTACTACCGCCGCGGCTGGTAAGTCTCAACCGTCACACATGAAACAGGCCTCGCCCACTCGCGAGGCCTTTTTTTGTGGGTAACGTCCGGATTTATCCTGCCAAGGTCGCTCTGAGGACAATGACCAGGCTGCAATCCCACACTATTAAGGTCGAAAGTCTACTTGCCCGAAACAGGCTCACGCTGTCATGTTTGTGTCACGACACACTCCCACTATCAATCCTGTCCACTCAATAACAACAAGGACGACTGACCATGCCCACACAAAACCCGCATCGCACCGCCGGCCTCTGTACGTCCAGCAAGGTCTACAGCGCCCTCACGGAGCTCAAGCACCTGGAAGGCCACCGCAGCGCCAAGTTCCTCGCGCTGCTGGCGGAAAACCTGGTGCGCAAAGGCCTGCTTAATGAGCAGGAAGTGGTGAGCATGCTCGATCAAGTGGTCGACTGACGCCTTTTGTTAATGTCGACTATCGAGCCAGATGATTTTTCCTGAACGCCAGCGCCCCGTAAGGTGACCTCCATAGCGATTGGAGGTTCTTATGCCCACTGTTCAAATCATGTCCGTCATTGGCAGCGCCGTCCCCGCCCCGCTTCGGGAGCTGGGCCTGCTCGCCTGCTGGTACCTGGTACGCGACGGCGAAGCCATCAGCGGCCCGCTCACGTCGTTGTCCGCCGCCGAAAAACAACTGCAAAAGGCCTCGAATTTCAGGCTGCACGCCTGAGACTCAAGGCAACGGCAGCTTGACCCGCGGCTTGCTTTCGACAAACAACGCCCAACTGGACATGAACAACGCCGCCACCAGCGGCCCGATCACAAACCCGTTGAGGCCGAATACCGACAGGCCGCCCAGGGTCGAGATCAGGATCAGGTAGTCGGGCATCTTGGTGTCCTTGCCCACCAGGATCGGGCGCAGCACGTTGTCCACCAGGCCGATCACAAACACGCCGAACAGGGCCAACACCACGCCCTGCCAGATCGAACCGCTCAACAGGAAGTAGGCGGCCACCGGCCCCCACACAATGCCCGCTCCCACGGCCGGCAGCAGTGACAGAAACGCCATCAACACCGCCCAGAGCAACGCACTGGGAATGTCCAGGAACCAGAAAATCAAACCACCCAACGCCCCCTGGGTCACGGCCACCAGCACGTTGCCCTTGACCGTCGCCCGTACCACCCGATTGAACTTGAGCTGCAACCGGCGCTTCTGCGGCTCGGCCAACGGCACCGCCGTGCGTACCTTGCGCACCAGTTCCGGGCCGTCGCGCAGCAGGAAGAACAGCAGGTACAACATGATGAAAAAACTCACCAGGAAATCAAACGTACCCTGGCCGAAGCTGAACGCCTGGGTCGCAAAGAACTGACTGCCCTGCATCGCGCTCTTGACGATCTTCTCGCGCAGCCCTTCCAGGTTGCCCATGCCGAAACGGTCCAGCAGGTGCTGGAAATAGGGCGGCAGGAAGTTCTTGAACTGCTCGATATAGCCGGCCACATCCAGCTTGCCGCTCTCGACGTTTTTGTAGAGCGTGGCGCCCTCTTGCACCAGCAACGCGCTGGTAATGATCACCGGCAGAATCGCGATCACCAGGCACACCATCAAGGTGGTCAGGGACGTCAGGTTGCGGTTCCAGCCGAAGCGCTGCTGCAGGCGGCGCTGCATCGGCGCAAAGATGATGCCGAGGATCACCGCCCAGAACACCGCACCGTAGAACGGCAGCAATATCCAGATAAAGGCGACGGTCACCAGGGCCAGCAGTAACAGCAGGGTCTTGAATTGCAGGTTGGTTTGATTCATGTCCGATCCATGTCAAAAAAGCAGGCCGCGCGTTTGCGTCCAGCTGCTTAGTCCACCACAAATCCCGGGAGTGCCATCTTTGTTGCGGTAAGCGTAGACCCAGATCAATAAAGCCCGGCACACGTTGGGCTACGCTCGCGGCCTTTTGCGACCCGATCCCCATGCCTCTCGTCCTTGCCCCCGAACTGCTCGCCCCCGCCGGCACCTTGAAAAACATGCGCTACGCCTTCGCCTACGGCGCCGACGCGGTCTACGCCGGCCAGCCGCGCTACAGCCTGCGGGTGCGCAACAACGAGTTCGACCACGCCAACCTGGCGCTCGGCATCCAGGAAGCCCACGCGTTGGGCAAGCGGTTCTACGTGGTGGTGAACATCGCGCCACACAATGCCAAGCTCAAGACGTTCCTCAAGGACCTCGCCCCGGTGATCGCCATGGGCCCGGATGCGCTGATCATGTCCGACCCGGGGCTGATCATGCTGGTGCGCCGGCACTTCCCGATGATGCCGATTCATCTCTCAGTGCAGGCCAATACGGTGAACTGGGCCAGCGTGGAGTTCTGGCAGCAGCAAGGGATTTGCCGGGTGATCCTGTCGCGGGAACTGTCCCTGGAAGAAATCGGCGAGATTCGCCAGCAGGTGCCGGCCATGGAGCTGGAAGTGTTTGTGCACGGTGCCTTGTGCATGGCCTATTCCGGGCGCTGCCTGCTCTCGGGCTACATGAACAAGCGTGACGCCAACCAGGGCACCTGTACCAATGCCTGTCGCTGGAAATACCAGGCCACCCCGGCGGTGGAAAACGCCACGGGCGATATAGTCCAGGTGTATCAACCGGAACCCACACTGGGGATCGGCGCGCCCACAGACCAGGTGTTCCTGCTGCAGGAAGCCAATCGCCCCGATGAGCACATGCCTGCCTTCGAGGACGAGCACGGTACCTACATCATGAATGCCAAGGACCTGCGTGCCGTGCAGCATGTGGAGCGCCTGACCCACATGGGCGTGCATTCGCTGAAGATCGAAGGCCGCACCAAATCGCATTTCTACTGCGCGCGCACGACCCAGGTGTATCGCCAGGCAATCGATGATGCCGTGGCCGGCCGTGCGTTTGACCGCAACTTGATGACCAACCTGGAATCCTTGGCCCAGCGCGGCTACACCGAAGGTTTCCTGCGCCGCCATGTGCACGACGAATACCAGAACTACCAGAACGGCAGCTCAGTGTCCGAGCGCCAGCAGTTTGTCGGCGAGTTGACCGGCGAGCGCCGTGGCGAGCTGGCCGAGGTCAAGGTGAAGAACCGCTTTGCGGTGGGTAATCACCTGGAACTGATGACCCCCGCCGGCAACTTCCACTTTGACCTGGCCAGCCTGCACAACACCAAGGGCGAAGCCATTGACGTGGCGCCGGGGGATGGGCACACGGTGTATGTGCCCCTGCCGGCCGAGATGGACCTGCGCTTTGGCCTGTTGATGCGCGACATCGTGTAGCGGTTCAGATCCTGAACTGACCGACCAATTGCCCCAACCGTTGGCCCAGGTCCGCCAAACTGCGCGAGGTCTGGGCGCCCAACTGGGTTTCATCGGCCACGCTGTCCACCGCCACGGCAATCTGATGCACGCTGCGGTTGATCTCTTCGGCCACGGCAGTCTGTTCTTCGGCGGCGCTGGCAATCTGCGCGTTCATCGAGTTGATGGTGCCGATCAACTGGGCCATGGTGTCCAGGGACGCCCCGGCTTCGTTGGCCTTGGCCGAGGTGCCATCGCCGGCATCGCTGGAGCGGCGCATGGCATCCATGGCCGCTTCGGTGCCTTTTTGCAGGCGGTCGATCATGCCCTGGATTTCCTGGGTGCTGGTTTGCGTGCGGCTGGCCAGGGCGCGCACCTCGTCGGCGACCACGGCAAAACCACGCCCGGCCTCCCCTGCCCGCGCGGCTTCGATCGCCGCGTTGAGCGCCAGCAGGTTGGTTTGTTCGGCAATCGAGCGGATCACGCCGAGCACGCTGACAATCGACGACACGTCCTGCTTCAGGCTGTCGAGGGAGACACCGCTGCTGCGGATGTCATTCACCAGCGCATGGATCTGCGCAATGCTGCCGTCCACCACGCGCTTGGCAGCCTGGCCTTCTGCGTCGGTCTGTTGCGCGGCCACCGAGGCGCCTTGGGCACTGCGCGCCACCTCTTGCGCTGCGGAGGACATCTGGTTGATGGCGGTGGCCACTTGGTCGGTCTCGTGACGCTGGCGTTCCATGGCCTGCTCCGAGCGCTGGGCCTGGTCGGACACCTGGCTCACCAGGCCGGTGAGTTGGGTGGTCATTTCGGTGATCTGGCGCACCAGGCCATGGATCTTGTCGACAAAACGGTTGAATGCGCCAGCCAGGTCGCCGAGTTCATCCTGGCTGGTGATGGCCAGGCGGCGAGTCAAATCGCCTTCGCCGGCAGCAATGTCGTCGAGGTTGGCTTTCATAAGATGCAGCGGGCGCAGGATGGTGTTGGCCAGCAGCATGCCGGCAGCGGCGATCACCAGCAACACCACCACGGCCACGCCGAGGATGCTCAGCAGCACGCCTTCCATGCGCTTTTCCACCTTGGCCTCGACCACCGCTACCTGGGCCTCGATGCCATCCAGGTTCACCGATGTACCGATAACCATGTCCCACTTGGGCAGGTATTCGGTGTAGCCCATCTTGGGCACCAACTCGGTCTGGCCAGGCTGGGTCGAGCTGTATTGCAGGTAGTGGCTACCGTCCTTGCCGACCTTGACCAAGTCCCGGTTGACGTAGACTCCGTTGGGGTCACGGTTGTCCTTGAAGCTCTTGCCCACGCCGTCGGGGCTGTTGCCCTTAAACAGACGGATGGTCTCGGAGTCGTAGCCGAAGAAGTAACCGTCCTTGCCGTAGCTGGTGTTGGACAGCAGCTTGACCACCTCCGCCCGCGCCGCCGTATCCCCGGGCGCGGCCGCGTCGTAGAGCGGCTTGATGGTGGTCATGGCCACTTCCACATAACTTTGCAGGGTGGTCTTGGCGTTGTTGAGCAGGCGCTGGCGGGTTTCATCCACCTCGTTGCGCGCTTGCCCCTGGAGGATCCACACGGTGGTCAGGCTGATGACCACGGCGAACAGCAACACCGGTACAACGGCGAGGGACAGGACTTTGGCCTTCAGACTCAGACGCATGGCTTTTCTCTCTTATTAAGCGACTTGAGAGGTTATCGGCCAGCGCCGGTGAATCTGTAGATCAGAGTGTCATCGCCGCCAACCAGCCAAACGCCAGCAATGGGAGGTTGTAGTGCAGGAATGTTGGCACCACGGTGTCCCAGATATGGTGATGCTGGCCGTCGATATTCAGGCCGGAGGTCGGGCCGAGGGTGGAGTCCGAGGCGGGCGAGCCGGCATCACCCAGCGCCCCGGCGGTGCCGACGATGCACACGATGGCCAGCGGGCTGAAGCCCAGTTGCACACACAACGGCACGAAAATCGCCGCCAGGATCGGCACCGTGGAAAACGACGAGCCGATGCCCATGGTCACCAGCAGCCCCACCAGCAACATCAACAACGCCCCCACACCACGGCTATGGCCGATGAACGCCGCCGAGGCCTCCACCAGCGAGCGCACGTCGCCGGTAGCCTTGAGCACTTCGGCAAAGCCTGACGAGGCGATCATGATGAAGCCGATCATCGCCATCATCTTCATGCCTTCGGTAAACAGGTCGTCGGTGTCGCGCCAGCGCACGATGCCCGAGACCGAGAAAATCAGGAACCCGGCCAGGGCACCGATGATCATCGAGTCCAGCCACAACTGGATGATGAACGCCGAGGCAATCGCCAGGCCGGCCACCAGCAGGGTCAGCGGGTTGTACTGCACCGCCACTTGCTCGACCCGCTCGATGTTCTCCAGGTCATACACACGCTTCTTGCGGTAGCTGATAAACACCGCCACCAGCAGCCCGACCACCATGCCCAGCGCCGGTAGGCCCATGGCGTGCGTGACGTTGACCTGGCTGATGTCCACGCCGCTCTTGGCCACGTTGGCCAGCAGAATCTGGTTGAGGAAGATATTGCCGAAGCCCACCGGCAGGAACATGTACGGCGTGATCAAGCCAAAGGTCATCACGCAGGCGATCAAGCGCCGGTCCAACTGCAACTTGGTCAGCACATACAGCAGGGGCGGCACCAGCAACGGGATAAACGCGATATGGATCGGCAGGATGTTCTGCGACGCGATCGCGACCACCCACAACAAGCCGATCAGCAGCCATTTGACGTGGTTGCCGCCCGTGGCCTCCTGACGGTCGACCAGCAGCAAGGCCTTGTCCGCCAGGGCGTGGGCCAGGCCGGACTTGGCAATCGCCACGGCGAAAGCGCCAAGCAAAGCGTAGGACAAGGCCACGGTCGCACCACCCCCCAAGCCACCATTGAAGGCCTTGAGGGTGGCCTCGATACCCAGGCCACCGGTCAGGCCGCCCACCAGGGCGCCGACGATAATGGCGATGACCACATGCACGCGGGACAGGCTGAGCACCAGCATGGTGCCGACCGCGGCGATGACTGCGTTAATCATGGTTACCTCAAGCAGAAACATAAAAAACAGGCATGCCCACGCCCAGGCGACCATCGGGTGGCAGCCAGCGTGCAGGCTTGAAGGAGGTCTTATTAGAGGGCGCGCACTTTGCAGCAGGCGGGGCGCCATGTCAAAAAACGGCGCCGTCTTGAGGTTTAAATTGATCGTTTGAATAAAGAAAATTCCAGATCGGCCGATAACCGTGCTCTATGTGTTTTTCAGGTAAGGATGTACCGATGTCCCTCAGACAGCTCTCCATTCAATGGAAAATCACCCTGCTCGCCGGCCTGTGCCTGCTGGGGATCGTGACCCTGCTGGTGGGTTTGTCGCTGTACCGCATGGCGCAGAGTTCCGAGCAGGTCAAAGCCTCCAGCATGCAGATGCTCAATGAAGCGGCCCAGGCACGCATCGAGGCCCAAGGTGAGGTGCAGGCACTGGGCATCCGCCGGCAGTTCATGGACGCCTATCAATACGGGCATGGGTTTTCCCGCCAGGTCCTGTTCCTGCGCGAGCAAGCGGAAAAACGCTTCCTCGACGCCTTCGACACCCGCGAAGACCTGACCCGCCAGGTCAAGGCCGCGCTGCAGGCCAACCCGGAACTGCTGGGCCTGTCCCTGGTCTTCGAAGCCAATGCGCTGGATGGCAAGGATGAGTTGTTCGCTGGCCAGGCGGAGCTGGGCAGTAATGACAAGGGCCGCTTCGCCCTGTACTGGTCGCAGCCGACACCAGGCAAGTTGACCTCGATGGCACTGCCGGAAAGCGACATGTCCGACACCAGCATCGGCCCCAGCGGTGAACCGGCCAACGCCTGGTTCACCTGCCCGCGCAGCACGCTCAAACCGTGCGTGATCGAGCCGTACTTTTATGTGATCGACGGGCAAAACGTGCTGATGACCAGCATCGTGTTTCCGTTGACGGTCAATGGCAAGGTGATCGCCTCGCTGTCGGTGGACATCAACCTCAACAGCCTGCAGGCCGTGAGCCAGCAGGCCAGCCACAAGCTGTATGACGGCCAGACCCAGGTCAGCATCCTCAGCCCAACCGGTTTGCTCGCCGGCTATAGCGCGGACGCCAGCCAGTTGAGCAAACGCCTGGACCAGGTCGATACGCAAAGCGGCGCGCAATTGATCAGCGCATTGGCCAGCGGGACACAAATCCGCAGCCTGCGCACCGACCATCAGCTCAAGGTGCTGGCGCCGTTCGCGCCGATTCCCGACGGCAAGCCATGGGGCGTGTTGCTGGATGTGCCGGAAAAAGTCCTGGTCGGGCCGGCTGAAGCACTCAAGACCCAGATGGACGCCGATAATACGCGCGGCACCCTGCTGGAGTTGAGCTTGGGCCTGCTGGCCGCAGTGATCGGCCTGATCCTGGTATGGCTGATGGCCCGCAGCGTGACCCGACCGATCCTCGGCGTGGCCCATATGCTTGAAGACATTGCCAGCGGCGAAGGCGACCTGACCCGCCGCCTGGCCTACGACAAACAGGACGAACTGGGCCAACTCGCAGGCTGGTTCAACCGTTTCCTCGACAAGCTGCAACCGATCATTGCCGAAGTAAAACGCTCAGTACAGGACGCCCGGGGCACCGCCGACCAGTCCGCCGCGATTGCCACACAAACCAGCGCCGGCATGGAGCAGCAGTACCGCCAGGTCGACCAGGTGGCCACCGCCTCCCACGAAATGAGCGCCACCGCCCAGGACGTGGCCCGCAGCGCCGCCCAGGCAGCCCAGGCCGCGCGTGATGCCGACCAGGCCACCCGCGACGGCCTGACGGTGATCGACCGCACCACCAGCAACATCGGCGAGTTGGCGGCGGACATGAGCACCGCCATGGCCCAGGTCGAAGGCCTGGCCGCCAACAGCGAGAAGATCGGTTCAGTGCTGGAAGTGATTCGCGGCATCGCCGAGCAAACCAACCTGCTGGCGCTCAACGCGGCGATCGAAGCCGCCCGCGCCGGTGAGGCCGGCCGTGGGTTTGCCGTGGTCGCCGACGAGGTACGCAACCTGGCACGGCGTACTCAGGAGTCGGTGGAGGAAACCCGCCTGGTGATCGAGCAATTGCAGAGCGGCACCGAAGAGGTCGTGGGTTCCATGGGCAACAGCTACCGCCAGGCCCAGGGCAGTGTCGAACAGGTCGGCGAGGCCGTCACCGCCCTGCGCCAGATCGGCGATGCGGTCACGGTGATCAGCGACATGAACCTGCAAATCGCCAGCGCCGCCGAAGAGCAAAGCGCGGTGGCCGAAGAGATCAACCACAATGTGGCGACCATTCGCGATGTGACCGAATCGCTGTCGGAACAGGCCAATGAGTCGGCGCGGGTGAGCCAGGCGTTGAACAGCCTGGCGAATCAGCAGCAGGGGTTAATGGACCAGTTCCGCGTCTGAGGGTCGAAGGCAGTCCAATGTGGGGGGGCCCACTACCTCTGTGGCGAACCCCCTCCCACATTTTGATCTACGGTGTGTCAGCCATGGCGTTTGGGTAATTCGATCAATGCCTTCAAACCGCCCAGCTCGCTCTCCTGCAACTGCAACACCCCGCCCCACACCTCGGCAATGTCCCGCACGATCCCCAGCCCCAGGCCATGGCCGTCGATCTGTTCGTCCAGGCGTGCGCCCCGACTGAAGACCTGGTCCCGTTGGGCCTCGGGAATGCCGGGGCCGTCATCTTCCACCGCCAGCAGATAACTGTGCGGCGTCTCGCTGATGCTTAAGCGCACCTCGGCATCCGCCCATTTGCAGGCGTTGTCCAACAGGTTGCCGAGCAGCTCCAGCAAATCCTCGCGGTCCCAGGGTAATTGCAGGCCCGACGCGACGTGGTAGCTGAGGTCCAGGTGTTCGCCATGGATCATGTTCAAGGTGGCGAGCAGGCCGGGCAGTTCTTTTTCACAGTCGAACAAAGCACCCGGCAGGGTTTCGCCGGCCAGCCGTGCGCGATTGAGTTCACGGTTGAGGCGTTGTTGTACCTGCTCCAATTGCTCGCGCAACAGTTTGCTCAGTTCGGGGTGATCCTTGAGCGCCTCGCT
The DNA here is from genome assembly GCF_007828335.1 of Pseudomonas sp. SJZ103. Classification (NCBI taxonomy): domain Bacteria; kingdom Pseudomonadati; phylum Pseudomonadota; class Gammaproteobacteria; order Pseudomonadales; family Pseudomonadaceae; genus Pseudomonas; species Pseudomonas sp. SJZ103. The sequence goes on along the minus strand of NZ_VIUN01000007.1, from coordinate 65,377 downwards.
CGACGCAGCGCTCAACAGCACCGCAAGCGGGGTTTTCAGCGCATGCCCAAGGTTGCCGAGGGCGTTGCGCGAGCGCTTGAGGCTGTCTTCGGTGTGGGCCAGCAGGTGGTTGATCTGGGCGACCAGTGGTTCCAGTTCCAGCGGCACCTGGGTGTCGAGTTGCGAGCGCTGGCCCTGTTGCAACTGGGCGATCTGATTGCGCGCGGTTTCCAGCGGGCGCAAGGCACGACGTACGGTGACTCGCTGCAAAAACAACACCAGCAGCAGTGCCGCCAGCCCCAGCACCAGGCCAATCCGACGCATCAGGCGAAAGCTTTCCCGCACAGGGGTGTAGTCCTGCGCCACGCTGATGGAAATCGATTGGCCAAAGCGCTTGTAGTCCGAACGCAGCACCAGCAATTGCTGGCCTTCCGGCCCCAGTTGCAGGTTGCCCTTGAGCCCGGCCTCCGGCAGTCGGGGTAATTCCTGGTCCCACAGCGAACGGGAACGCCAGTGAGTGTCGGCAAAATCGATACGGAAATAATGCCCGGAAAACGGCCGCTGGTAGGCCGGCGACAGGCGCTGTTCATCCAGCTGTACACCGTTGGGCCCGCGTACCAGGGCGACCAGCAGGTTCTCGGCATCGTTGCGCAGCCCGGCTTCCAGGTAGCGTTGCAAACCGGCCTCGAACAACCACAGGCTGGTTTGCGCCAACACCACGCCGACGATCACCATCACGCTGATCAGGCCCAGGCTCAGGCGGCGCTGAATCGACTTCATGCAGGGCTGGCGCCAAACCGGTAGCCCTGGCCGCGCCGGGTTTCGATCACGCTGCGGCCGAGCTTGCGACGCAGGTGGTTGACGTGCACTTCCAGCACGTTGGAGTCGCGCTCGGTCTCGCCGTCGTACAGGTGCTCGGCCAAATGACTTTTCGAGAGAATTTGTTCAGGGTGCAACATGAAGTAGCGCAACAGGCGGAATTCGGCGGCGGTCAATTGGATCTCGTCGCCGTCGCGCAGTACGCATTGGCGCCCTTCGTCCAGGTGCAGGCCAGCAGCTTGCAAGGTGGGTTGGTTGGCCTGCCCGTGGGAGCGGCGCAACAGCGCCTGGATGCGCAGGTGCAGCTCTTCGGGGTGAAAAGGTTTGCTCAGGTAATCGTCGGCACCGGCCTTGAGCCCTTCGATGCGCTCGGCCCAGGAATCGCGGGCGGTGAGGATCAGCACCGGGGTGGCCAGCGCGGCGGCGCGCCATTGCGCCAACACCTCAAGGCCGGGCAAACCGGGCAGGCCGAGGTCGAGGATGATCAGGTCGTAGGGTTCGCTGCGGCCCTGGTACGCGGCGTCGCGGCCGTCGGCCAGCCAGTCGACGGCATAACCCTGGCGCTGCAGGCCGGCCAGCAGTTCATCGGCCAGGGGTACGTTGTCTTCCACCAGGAGCAGGCGCATCAGTCTTCCTCGTCTTTGATCAGTACACCGTTGGTGGCGTCGAGTTTGATCTCTCGAACCACGCCGTCGGTGGTCACCAGTTCCACTTCGTAGGCATATTGGCCGTGCTTCTTCTCAAGCTCGGCTTCCAGCAAGCGCGAGCCGGGATACCGCGCCATGGCCTGCTGCAACAACTGCTCCAGGGGCAGGATCACCCCCTGCTGGCGCAGCGCCAAGGCTTCATCCTGGTTGAGGTCGCGGGCCTGCAAGCCTGAGCAGAACACCACCAGCACCAACGCCATTCGACTGCCAGCGCGTAAATTTACCTTCATTACGTATCCTGATGATTCTTGAGAACCTGCCCGGTGAGCGCGTCCAATTCGACCTCCCATTCAATGCCGTCGGCATCTTGCAGTTCGACTTCATAGACATACTTGCCGTAAGCCTCGTCCAGGTCGGTGTCCAACAGCGTTGAGCCGGGATGCAAGGCCTGGGCTGTGGCTTCGAGCTGGTCGAACGCGACAATTGTAACAGTGGCAGGCACGGTCAGTGGTTTGTCGGGGTACACGGCTCCGGCCTGAGTCGCCGTGGAGGCGATGATAGCGGCGGCGACCAGAGCAGTGAGGCGTTTCATGATGAGTCTCCGTTACACGATGTTTTTCCTACACCGGCCACGGTAGCTACTGCAACTTAACTGAAACTGAATTGCCACCATGGCAATTTCCAGCAGGCGCGACGGGCTACGATGTTTATTCAGGATTCACGCGGTATCGTTAACGTTTTCGCGAGCACGCCTGCTCCTACACCCCGCTTCAACAGAGACCGGTATGACAGCCATCCACATCAAGTTCCCCGCCCTGACCCTCAAGGCCGGCAAACGCGCCTTTGCGCGCATTCGCGAACAGGGCCTCAAGCCTGCGGATGTCGGCATACTCCCCGGAGCGGCCGGCGGCCCCAAGGCGCTGGGGATCCAGGGCCTGGACCTGGCGCTGTTCGGCGACTGGCTGCCGCGTGCGCCAAGGGAGCGTGCGCTGATCGGTGCATCGATCGGTTCCTGGCGGTTTGCCAGCGCCTGCCTGCCCAACCCGGTGCAAGGCCTGCTGGACCTCGGCCGCCTGTACAACGAACAACGCTTTGCCAAAGGCGTGACCATGGCCGAAGTCAGCCGCAGCTGCCAGCGCATGCTCGACGACCTGCTGGCCGGCCGCGACGCACGGGTGCTGGACAACCCCGACTACCGACTGAACATCATGGTGGTCAAGAGCCACGGCCTGCTCGCCGATGACCACCGCGGGCGCCTGGGGTTGGGCCTGTCATCGGTGATTGCCGACAACCTGCGCGGCCGAGCGCGGCTGGCGCGGCATTTCGAGCGGCTGATCATCCACGACCCGCGCCAGGCACCGCCGGTGCACCCGCTGAAGGATTTCCCCTCACGCTTCCTTGAATTGGACATGGGCAACCTGCGCCAGGCGCTGCTGGCATCCGGTTCGATCCCCATGGTGATGCAAGGCGTGCGCGACCTGCCCGGAGCCGGCACCGGCACCTACCGCGACGGCGGCCTGCTGGACTACCACCTCGACCTGCCCTACCACGGCGACGACATCGTGCTGTACCCGCACTTCACCGACCGGGTCATCCCCGGCTGGTTCGACAAGGGCCTGCCATGGCGGCGCAGCAACCAGCAAGGCTTGCAGGATGTGTTACTGCTGGCGCCGTCCAAGGACTACCTGGCCCGCCTGCCCCACGGCAAACTGCCAGACCGCAGCGACTTCAAGCGCTTCATGGGCGACGACCCGAGTCGCAACAAGTACTGGCAAACCGCGATGAGCGAGAGCCGGCGGCTGGGGGATGAGTTTCTGCAACTGGCCGATAACGGTGGCCTGGGCGAGCGCTTGCAGGCGCTTTGACCCAGCGGTATGCGCGGCATGGGATCAAGCTGTTAAACTCGCCGCCTGCCAGATACCTGACCGAGCTGAAAAATACTGTGGAAATCTTCAAAGAGTTTACCTTCGAGTCCGCCCACCGCCTGCCCCACGTACCGGAAGGCCACAAGTGCGGGCGCCTGCATGGGCATTCGTTCAAGGTGGCGATCCACCTGAGCGGCGACCTGGATCCCCATACCGGCTGGATTCGCGACTTCTCGGAGATCAAGGCGATTTTCAAGCCGCTCTACGAACGCCTCGACCACAACTACCTCAATGACATCCCAGGCCTGGAAAACCCCACCAGCGAAGTGCTGGCCAAGTGGATCTGGACTGAACTCAAACCGCTGTTGCCGGAACTCAGTGCGATCCGCATCCACGAAACCTGCACCAGTGGCTGCATCTATCGCGGCGAGTAGGCCTGCGATGTTAAAAAACCACCCTTGCGGTGGTTTTTTTGTGCCTCCCGTAGCACCCTTCCACCCTTCCCTTTCTTCGCCACCGAGGAGATGTCCATGGAAACTACCTGGCTGGCCCAAGCCAAACGCTTGCAAGCATTGGCTTCCACGGGGCTGCACTTTTGCACCGATGATTTCGAGCGCGAACGCCTGGAAGAAATCGCCGAGATTGCCCACAGCATGCTGGCGCAGCTGGGCAACGTGCCGCTGGAGCGCATCACCGGGCTGGTTTCGGATTTCGCCCAGCGCTATTCGACGCCGATGATCGACGTGCGTGGCGCGGTGATCGAGGGTGAGCGCATTCTGCTGGTGCGCGAGGCCACCGACGGCTGCTGGGCGCTGCCCGGTGGTTATGCCGATATCGGTTTGTCGGCGGCGGAAAACATCATCAAGGAAATTCGCGAGGAAGCCGGGCTGAGCGTTACTGCGCGCGCACTGTATAGCGTCACCCACAAGGCCAAGGGGTTGTATCGGCCGGATGTGCGGGATTTCTACAAGTTGTATTTCCTGTGTGACCGGGTGGATCAACTGGCGCCGGTGGCCGGGTTCGAGACCACCGAGGTGGGCTTTTTTACCCTCGACGACCTGCCGCCGCTGTCCCGTGGGCGCACCATCGAAAGTGATCTGGAGGCGGCGTTTGCCTTTCATCGCGGCGAGACCACGCAGACGCTGTTCGACTGATCCAATTTGTACCACTGCTGCACCGCTTTCGTGCCCGATTGGGCACAGCGAACACGCCTACCTGCGGTTCCCCCCTATTTGGCTATAAATACTGTGCACAGTGCACAGCGCCGACCGTGCGCCTGTCACTGCCGCTGATTTGGCACGCCCGGTGCAATAGGCCTGCGTCACTCATTCAGGGAGCACGGACATGACGCAGCAAGAACCGGGCAACGATTACCCCTTAAGCGAAGTCCCCATGCATGCGCGCAAGGGCCTGGCGTCGACCGCCATGGTGCTGTTGGGCTTTACCTTTTTTACCGCAACCATGTTTGCCGGCGGCAAGCTCGGGGTGGCGTTCAGTTTCACCGAGATGCTCGGCGTGGTGGCCTTGGGTAACCTGCTGCTGGGTATCTACGCCGCAGGCCTGGGTTACATCGCGTTCAAGAGCGGGCTGAACTCGGTGTTGATGGGCCGCTTCTGCTTTGGCGAGGTGGGCAGCAAGCTCAGTGACTTGATCCTCGGTTTCACCCAGATCGGCTGGTACGCCTGGGGCACCGCCACGGCCGCCGTGGTGCTCGGCAAGTATTTCGAGCTGAGCCAGGGCAGCGTGCTGGCGTTGATGGTGCTGTTCGGCCTGGTGTTTTGCGCCACGGCCTACGTGGGCTATCGCGGGCTGGAGATTCTTTCCTACATCGCGGTGCCGGCCATGGGCCTGTTGCTGTTGCTGTCGATGTGGGTCGCCACGGTGAAAGTCGGCGGGCTGGATGGGCTGCTGGCGGTGGTGCCGACCGGCGAGCTGGATGTGTCTACGGCGATCACCCTGGTGTTCGGCACGTTTGTCAGCGGCGCCACCCAGGCCACCAACTGGACGCGGTTTTCCCGCTCGGCCAAGGTCGCGGTGCTGGCCAGCCTGATCGGGTTCTTTATCGGCAATGGTTTGATGGTGCTGATCGGCGCCTATGGCGCCATCGTCTACCAACAGCCCGATGTGGTCGAAGTGTTGCTGCTGCAAGGCTTCGCCATGGCGGCAATGGCCATGTTGCTGCTCAATATCTGGAGCACCCAGGACAACACCATCTACAACTTCGCCGTGGCCGGTTGCAACCTGCTGCGCACCAAACGCCGCAAAACCGTGACGTTGGCGGGTGCGGTGATCGGCACCTTGCTGGCGTTGCTGGGCATGTACGACATGCTGGTGCCGTACCTGATACTGCTGGGCACGGTGATTCCGCCGATTGGCGGGGTGATCATGGCAGACTTCTTCTACCGCTGGCGCGGCCACTACCCGCGCCTGGCGGATGCACGCCTGCCGGCCTTCAACTGGGCCGGGCTGGTGGCGTATGCGGTGGGTACCGTGCTGGCGTTCAACTCGCCGTGGGTCGCGCCGTTGGTGGGCATCGCTGCCGCGTCGCTGACTTACGTCGTACTCACCGCCGTGCTGCGTGTACCTTTGGCTGATGCCCGGGCATGAGCCTGACGATTGCGGATGTACTGGCGTTGCAGGGCCTGGAATCCATGCGCCTGCGCGCCGGCGCTGCCGCCCTGGATAACGTCGTGCGTTGGCCTTATGTGGCGGAAAACAGTGGGATCGCCGAGTGGGTGCTGGGTGGTGAATTGGTGTTCGTCACCGGCATCAATCACCCTCGGGATGAGGCCAACCTCCTGCAACTGCTGGACGAAGCCTGCCAGCGCCAAGTGGCCGGGCTGGTGATCCTGACGGGAGCGGCGTATATCCAGGCGATTCCCCAGCGCTTGCTCGACGCCGCCGAAGCCGCCGGCATGCCGCTGATCGAGCAGCCCTACTCGCTGAAAATGGTGCTGGTGACCCAGGCGATTGGTTCGGCGCTGATCCAGTCCGAACAACTGGGGCGCTCGCGGCACGACGTGCTGGAGCGCTTGCTGACCGGGGATTATCAATCCCTGGATTTGCTGCTGCATCGGGCCGTGCAATTGAACATGTCACTGGCCGGGCATTGGCAGGTCGCCCAACTGCAGGTGGAAGGCAGTGAGCTGCTGTTTGCCCAAGGCGACGCGGCACAGGTGGAGGCGCAGCTGGCGCGGCAACACGACGCTATCAGTCGACGCTTGCGTCAGTTATCGGCGGTGCTGCCGGTACTGGGTCGCGCCGGGCAATGGACCCTGCTGCTGCCGGCACAGGATGCCGTCACGGCGTTGGCCAATCGCCAACAATTGGCCAGTTGGCTGAACCCGCTCAACCTGCGCCTGGCACCGCTGAAATTGTTTATCGGCCTGAGTGCCGCCGCACACCCACCCGCGCACCTGGCCCAGGCGCAGGACGAAGCACGCCAGGCATTGGCGGCGGCACGACGGTTCAGCGAACGTGCCGGGCTGTGCGTGTATGACGAACTGGGCGTGCTCAAGCTGCTCAGCGGCGTGCGTGATCGCGCCCTGCTCGACCAATTCCTCAATGAACGCCTGGGCCCGCTGCTGCGTCACGACCTGCACCACGGGCCCAGCCTGATGCCGACCCTGGAAGCCTGGTTTCACGAGAATGGTAACCTTGTGGCTGCCGCCCAGCGCCTGGCCGTACACCGCAATACCCTGACACACCGTGTCCAGCGCATCGAAGCCCTGTGTGGGCTGACGCTGGATAACGCTTATGACCGCCTGGACATCGGCATCGCCCTGATGATCTGGCGGCTGTCTGCCTGATTGTTTTTAGCCAAGAGGAACTTGCCCATGCACATCATCAACGCCCGCCTGCGCAACCGTGAAGGCCTGCATGATCTGCACCTGGAACACGGCCGGATCGCCAGCATCACCCCACAAACAACAGCACCGTTAATGGCGGCCGATGACCTGGATGCGGCCGGCAACCTGGTGATACCGCCCTTCGTCGAACCGCATATTCACCTCGATGCCACCCTCACCGCCGGCGAACCGCGCTGGAACATGAGCGGCACCCTGTTCGAAGGCATCGAGTGCTGGGGCGAACGCAAGGCCACCATCACCGAGGAAGACACCAGGACCCGCGCCAAAAAAACCATCCAGGCCCTCGCCGCTCACGGCATCCAGCATGTACGCACCCATGTCGATGTCACCGACCCCGACCTCACGGCGCTCAAGGCCATGCTGCAAGTGCGCGAAGAAAGCACGCACCTGATCGACCTGCAAATCGTCGCCTTTCCCCAGGAAGGCATCGAGTCGTACCGCAACGGCCGCGAGCTGATGGAAGAAGCCATTCGCCTCGGCGCTGATGTGATCGGCGGCATCCCTCACTTTGAATACACCCGCGACCAAGGCGTGAGTTCAGTCAAGTTCCTGATGGACCTGGCCGAACGCACCGGCTGCCTGGTGGATGTGCACTGCGACGAAACCGACGACCCGCATTCACGCTTCCTCGAAGTACTCGCCGAAGAAGCCCGCAGCCGCGACATGGGCGCCCGCGTCACCGCCAGCCACACCACGGCCATGGGCTCCTACGACAATGCCTACTGCGCCAAACTCTTCCGCCTGCTGGGGCACTCCGGGATCAGCTTCGTCTCTTGCCCCACCGAAAGCATCCACCTGCAGGGCCGCTTCGACAGCTTCCCGAAACGCCGCGGCGTCACCCGGGTCAACGAGCTGCTGGAGGCCGGCATGAACGTATGCTTTGGCCAGGACTCCATCGTCGATCCCTGGTACCCGCTGGGCAACGGCAACATCCTGCGCGTGCTGGAAGCCGGTTTGCACATCTGCCATATGCTCGGCTACCGCAACCTGCAAAGCGCCCTCGACCTGGTGACCGACAACAGCGCCAAGGCCATGGCCCTGGGTGACCGTTACGGTCTTGAGGCCGGGCGCCCGGCCAACCTGTTGATCCTCTCAGCCGACAGCGACTACGAGGTGATTCGCAGCCAAGGGCTACCGCTGTACTCGATTCGCCACGGCAAGGTGCTGATGAAACGCCAGCCGGCGCAGGTGGAGTTTGTATAAGCACGCCGATCACACGATTGAGTCGAGATCCAGCGGTTGTGCCCTCCCCAGCTCACTCTGCGCAGCGGGAGGGATGCTGGCGACCTGAGGCAACTCCTGGTTTTCACGATGGCGAAGCCAGCGCTTGAGACTGGGTTGCAGGTTGGAGGAGTGGCTATGGCTGCCATACACATCACGCGCTTCAAGACGACGCCAGCGCAGGGTTTGCAGGCGCTCGCGACTGGTGTGCAGGCGGTCGATCTCGGCGTTCAGCGGCTCATGGTATTCATAGGCACGGTCGTTGGCCGGGCGCTGTCGAGTCAGTTCACGCCGCTTGTCTTGCAGTTGTTTGCGCATGGCCGCAAGGGCATGGTCGAGCAGTTCAAACTCCCTTTGGGTCACCAGAGGACCGTTGCTATCCACAGCTTGTTGCCAGCGACGCAACGTCGCCCAGGCGGCCGGGATGTAGCTGGCAGTCATGAAATGCTGTTTGTATTGCACCAACTGCTTGATCAGGCCATCGCGATCGGGCATGTCACCGCGCGTTTGCCATGCTCGGTTGCGGCCGGCTTCTTCAATGGACTCGCAGCCCGGCTTCCACAGCACGGACGAATGCGTACCGTCCGGGAGCACGATCGGCATGAAGTGCTGTTGATCGCCGTGGTGTTGGTAGGGGTTACCGCCAATACGCACCAGGCCGGCGGCGAACAACAGGCCCCCGGCCGTGGGGGCGCTGAATAGCGTGACGGCACCGGGGATCCAGAGTTTGGCGGTGGTGTTCATCCAAGGGGCCGGGACGCTGGGGACCGGGTCGTTGTGGTTGACGATGCGGTGGTGAACCAACGTGGAGGCGCCGGTGTTGAACTCAGAGTCGGCGGCGCGGGGGGCGCCGTAGGTGTAGAGGAGGATGTTGTAGTTACGCCCTGGAATCCGACGTAACGCTTCGGCCAGTAACAACGCAATTGCGCCGCCCAAGCTATGACCACAAATGACTATTCGTTGGCCTATGTGAAATTGACTGAGGTAACGCAGCACGAAGTCACGCATAGCTCGATAAGCCTGATAGAAACCTTCGTGCACCTTGCCGATACCATCGGCGAATACAACTTGATGGGCGTTTGCATCCCGTAGTGCGTCGGCCGTGCTGAACGTGCCGCGCACTGAAATCAGGATCACCTCATCGTGATGGGTGATGAACGCCTGGGTGTCAGTGCCGTCCTTTTCATCATCAAAGAAGTGCAAGCTTGCGGGGTGTTCCTGTTTCGCCCCCAACTCCGGGCGATTTTGCAGGTACAACTCAGGGTCGAAGGGCAGGACTTCGAAGCGCCTGGAATAAGGGACATCTTCATAAAGAGGGTAAAAGCGCTGAGTTTGCTCGGGATCAACTCGCCAGGCTTCGCGGTATCCAGACAGTTGTTTGGCAAACAGATTTCCAACGCTGGGGTCCAGCGGAAAATGGACTTTATCAACGGGTTTCTCAGACGGCTCCTGCCCAAAATCGCAGTAACTCAACGCTGCAAACAAGGCCAACTGATACAGGTTCAACGCACAGAACTTATCTTCAGTGCAGAGCATCGGGCGCAGGGCCCGCAGCGGTCGAACTTCGAGAACGGTATGGTTACTGGGGAACAGCACGATACCCGACAAGGTTGGCTGGGGCGGGCCAAATCCCAAATCAGCCATCATTTTCAATGCATGCCGTGGGGGGCGCAGGGGCGTTTCTTCCACAGAGGGAAGATGCGCGATATGGCGAACCAAGTCGCTCACTTCAACCTGGTAAAACCGATCTGCGTTCTGTCGTCCAGGATTGCTTTCGGTTCGTCGACCATTGGTATTTGAAAAGCGGGTTTGTTCAGCTCGGACTTGAAGATCGGTGATGGGTAATGGATAGCTGTCTCGCTGCCGCAATGTTGAATAATAGTCCCTCTCCACCTCATATGGAGCATCTAAAACCAGCACGACAGGACCTCGACACTGCCCCTCCAGCCGGGCAAACCCTTCCCCATTCAAATGCCCTTTGTACCGCTGCCCTGAGCTGTCAAAAATCTCATATCTAAGCCCTCCATAGGCTTTTCCATCACCTGATTCGTCCACTAGACAAAAACTCAGCCAACCTCCATGCAATGTGCAAGCGGGCATACTTTCCTTAAAAAAAGGGTGCTTCCATTGTTCCATCGTCATGCCTGGATATCCTTATTCAGTACAAGTTGGATATATGTCGCATATACGCCCATCGGGCATTTTAATGGGCTTGAAGTCGGTAGTATTCCCGTTACAGAACGCATACAGATCATCAAAATCCTTCCCTAGACAGCGCTTCCACCCACTAGGAACCCGAATCCAGTTATCGCCCATGTAAGGTCGCTCTTCGGGATTAAGCCCTACTTTTATCAGTACCTTTTGCCCTCCCAGTTCATCTCGCAGCAAACCACCTCTCGCACTAGCTTTAGGTGGCGCCCCACCGTCGCGCAAATATCTGCATTTAAGGACCTTTATGATTACGTGCTCCGGCCCCGCAGTCCGAAACAACCACTGACATTGCCAAGACAGTTCCTGAAATCCCGACTCAGGCATTCCTGGCCTATCACCTTCCAGACGATCCCGAATGGAAATCCCCCCAATATCCCCCCCAACATCCGAATCCCGCTCGCCCCACTTCGCATAAAGATCAAAGTCCACACTGCGCAATGCCAGCGGACACCCCTGTACCATTTCACTCAGCGGCAATTCATAACTCGCCCGACTTGCCACCGGCTTGTACTCGGTAAAAAAGACCTTCCGCTCCGGCCTCTTGCCTCTGCGCCTTGGCAAGGTGCAGGTCTCGCCCGTTGCGGGCCCGTAGTTAGCGGCAGTTTTAAGCTTAAATTCCGCAGGTAAATCCACCTCCAACGTAAAGCGATCAACCGGCTTCATCGCACACCCCGAAAGTCCCGCCATTGCCAGCGCAAGCAACACGCCCCATACACGCTTACTCATCCTTGTTCTCCAACATGTGCCACTGCTGCTTAACTCGTTCAAAGTGATCCTGCGGTGTTTCTCCAACCATCGGCTGCCACCGAATCACGCTGCTGAGAGTGGCCTCTTCCAACCGTCGCACGACCAGGAACTCCAGCTGTTCCGGGTTACTCCATTGCCAGGCGCGAGCCTGCTCAAGGACCTGGGTCAGCCAGACTCTTGGATCATGAAATTCAACCAATGCCGCCAGGTCTTCACTGTGCTCAGCCAGCAGGTAACGCAGGATATTGGCGTGCAGGATGGCGCAGGCATTCGGGTTGGGCGTGTTCAACCAAGGGGCTGGCTCGGGCACCGGATAGTCACCGGGAGCAGGGTTGTCGCCACAGTGCCAACTGCCTTCATGCCAGTAGCACACACTGATCAGTGGGCCGAGGAATGCTGGCCATTGCTCAAGACCCAGATGGCTGAGTGCACGCGCCAACGTACGATTGTCGTGAAGGCGGTACAGCGTCCGGTTATTCTCCGGTCCGACCAGCAGCCGGTCGCGCCAATGCCGGGACATGTGCGTCAGGTCCGCGTTTGGCAAACTGCCCAACCACCCCCAATTCATCTCAGGTTCCTGCAGAAGATCGAGCAATGCGGGCTCCCCTACCTGATCCAGCAACAGGATCACGGGGCCGGCCGTGGCCATTTCCGCCAGTGGGGTTTGTGCGTAGAGGCGGCAGTACGCTGGAAAACCACGTGCCGCCAACAGTGGCTGGCAAGCTGCGTTACTACCCTCAAGCATCAGGCACAGCCTGTACCCCGCCTGCTGCTGTTGGTTCATCCATCGGTGTGGAAGGTTTTCCATCAGGCTGCCCTCCCGCCGACAGTGCAGAGGCCTTCGCTGCAGCACTCACATACAGGGCAGAAGTCCGCATCCAGTTGTCTGGCCAAGTGCATGATGGCGCCCTGTGTGGCAGAGATTTTCGGGTTCTCGGCAACCAACAGGGAGTTCGCCGACCCGGTCGCGGACGGGGTGCCACCGAGGGTGATTGGCCGACTGCTGAAAATGCCGCCTGCCTGGATCACCAGGTGCTCCCCGCCGGCCTTGAAGCTCAGTTGTACGCCCGCGTCGATCACCAGGCCGGCACCCGCTTTGAGATGCACCTGTTGCCCGGCTTCAATCACCAGGGTCTGCCCGACATAGGTCTGGCTATCGCCTTGCACGTCCAGATGGTCGCTGGCTTTGAGCACAACCTTGCGGTCACCGGTGACGTGACGATGCTCCTCGCTTTCCAGGTGAACCGCGCTTAATCCTCGGATGATTTCATGCCGCTCACCGGCCACTTCCAGGCGACTGTCATGCCCCACCTGTTGCTCCAGGTCCCGCTGAGCCCGAAGGTAGATGAGTTCCTTGCCACGGTGGTCTTCCAGGTGCAATTCGTTGCCGCCGCCTCCGCCCGGGGTGCTGCGACTGCGCAAGATGCTGCGGGTCTTGTGTTGCGGCAAGGAATAGGTCGGCATGTGCAATGCATTGGGCAGGCAACCGTTGATCAACGGCTGATCCGGGTCGCCCTCAAGGAACGTCACCAGCACTTCCATGCCCACCCGCGGGATCATCGTTGCGCCAAACCCGTCTCCGGCCCAACCAGATGCCACCCGCACCCAACAACTGCTTTTGTCATCGCTCTTGTCCAGTCGGTCCCAGTGAAACCGTACCTTCACCCGGCCGTATGCATCGCAATGCACCTCCTCACCGGCAGGCCCGGTCACCGTTGCGGTCTGGGTGCCGTGGATGGTCGCCTTGGGGTGCTTGAGAGGGGGTCGATACGGTGCACTCCAGGGTGTCGCAGTGAAACGGTTGCGATACCCCTGGAATCCATCCACCTCACCTGCCGCGTCCTCCAGCACCTGCGGTTGATAACCCTCGTGACGGACCGAAGTGATCAACCATAAATCATTGCAGGCCGGATCCGGATGGTCGTGCAGCTCAAGAAAATACCCACTGCGCAGCACCGCCTGGTCGCTCTTGCCCAACGCTCGATATCGGCCGATCTGAAGGCGCTCCAACCCCCTGCGAGCCAGGCGCGCACCCCGTGCATGGCCGGTAAACCCAGCCGGGTAGTGGTAGTCCTCAAGAGGTTGCGCTGAGGCAGAACCCGCGGTGTCTTGCAGGCATAAGGACGGATGCTCGAAGTCATGATCACGACGCACCGTTTGCTGGCTGCGGGTAGCCAGGCGTACGTCGAAACGCTGGATAACTCGCGTTTCGGCCAGCGGCCCGCCGGCAGGCGAATAACGCTGCGCAGGCAGGCGGCGAAATACGGTCTGGTCGTCGCCAAACACCAGCACATGCTGGTTCTCGCTGTGACGGAAGTGGTAATGAATGCCCTCCTCTTCACACAGCCGCTGGATGAAATGCAGGTCGGTTTCCGCGTATTGCACGCAGAACGTACGCGGTGGGTAGACCACCGGCCCCAGTTCAAAGGCATAGCGGTCGGCCAGGATGCCGTGGTGTTCGAGGACTGCCGCGATGATCTGCGGAACGCTGCGCTGCTGGAAAATCCGCTGGTCGCGTCGATGGGCAAGGTAGGCGAGATGCGGCGCCAACGTCAGGTGATAACGGGTGAGCCGCCGCCCGGGGTCATCGCGGCCAATTGCGTAAATCTGCCCGTTCAGGCCTTCATTGGCGTCGCCAAAAGCCAGGTAGGCGGGCTGGTGGAGCAGTGACTCCAGATCCAGTGAAGGGTTTTCGCTGACCACCTGCACCTGGATGAAAAACGGCTGATCAAGCACCTCCTGGCCTTTGAACGCCAGTACTTGAAAGTCAGTCTTTATGCCTGGAAGGATTAATTTGAAACGTGACGAAACAAACGCGTTAACCATCCGTTGTTACCCGCCAATATCGATATTTATTACCGGACTGAAATACTTCCCCCGCCAAACATTGAATAAGTTGCCGAGAAAAAGCGCCTGAACACCTTGAAGCGTAGCGATCTCAGAAAAAAACCGGTCCCCAGAAAAATAAAAAAGAAGTTTCGTACAACTGAGATTGAAGTGTCTTTTACGAAATAACAACCCAAGCCAATGTGCCACTTCTTAAAGTATAAGAAATGCCCTACACCAACTTTTATCTAATCAATTAATTAATATCGAAACAGCTGACACCCACTCAGGGCGTCAACTGTTCAAAAGACTTCATGTCTGAGGCCGTGCAGTCCCGAACAGACTGACGCTCAGCAGCGTATCAACCTGGGTATGCAAGCGTACTGGCGCAGTGCCGCCCGGCATCACCACCGCGACATCATCGCCCTCAACCCAACCCGCTCGCCACGCCGCACATGCCACGGCACTGGCGCTGGTGCCGGAGGACGCCGTGGGGCCCTCTCCCCGCTCGAACACCCGGGCAACAACACGGTTGCCGGATTGCCTGGCGACCCATTGCAAATTGACTCCGGCCAAACATGGCTCGCCGCTTCCTGCCGGGGGGGCGAAGGCAATCGCCTGCAACGGTTCGAACAGCGCCGGCTGTTGCATCAGCAGATTGTTCGGCAAGGCTGACACGTGTTCGACCAAGGTCACACAATGAGGATTGCCCACACGCACAAACTGACTGTATGCCCACTGTGGGTTGATCACCGCCAACGCCTTCACATGGCTCAATTCAATGCCGCCCAGGAACACCTGCTCCACCCCTTGCGCACCCACGGCAGATGGCCCGAATCCGGGCAAACCCAATGCCAGCCAGAATCCAGAGCGGTGTTCATAGACAGCAGGCTCGACCCAAGTCACCACCGGCGACACCACGTCAGGCTTGTCATGGTGCACGCGCAAATCACAGGCCTCGGTCATCAAGCCCTGGTCAGTAAGCGCCTGGGCGAAAATCGTCAACCCATTGCCACTGCGCTCGGCCAGGGAGCCGTCGGTGTTCACGATCAACAGGTCAAACGGCGGCTCGGCCTGGAACGGCCCAACCAGCAAGCCATCACAGCGGTGGGCCTTGGCATTGGCTGGGCGCGGCGTCGAGCCCCACTCGCATTCGGAGCTTACGGCCGACGCAGTCCAAGCCTCGCGAGTCCTCGCGGCATGCGCCGCGCTGTTGGGCACCTCGATGCCCTGCTGTCGTAAAAACGCCGGGCTGGCGACCCCGTAAATGTTGCCCCGTGCGTCATAGAACCGGGTCATGGCGCCACTTGCCTTGCAATCTTCATCGATGCGTCCGCTCGGTTGTCTACAGGATTGGGCGAGCAGCGTATTACACAACGCAGGGTGTGTGGGAGGCGGTCCGGAAGGTGGTAATCCACCGTGAGAAACCCGGGGTTCACCAGTTCCCACAGGAATTACACACCTTCCGGAACGCCAACCCATGCGTGGTTGCCAACGCCTATAACGTTCCCGAATTGTAAAAAAAATCATCGGCGCTTATCTCGAGGGGAACCCGGCTCGCCCCCCAAGGCCTGATGTGCAAGGATGTCGCGCCGGACATCGTTCGTTGAACGCTAAACCAAGGATTTTTCATGACTGCCATCCCCACCTCTGCGCCCGTGGTTCCCGGGCGTCTGGAGCAAATGTCGACCCGCATCGCTTTCTTCATCGCCGGCTTCGGTATCGCCGCCTGGGCTCCCTTGGTGCCCTATGCCAAGGCGCGCGCAGACCTGAGTGAAGGCACGCTGGGTCTGTTGCTGTTGTGCCTGGGGGTGGGCTCGATCATCGCCATGCCGGCGGCGGGCGCATTGGCGTCGCGCTTTGGCTGCCGACGGGTGCTGACGGCCGGTACGATCATGATCTGCCTGGCCTTGCCGATGCTGGCCACGGTCAGTTCGATTCCGTTGCTGATGGCCGGTTTGTTCCTGTTCGGTGCCGGCCTGGGCACAGTAGATTCCACGGTCAACTTGCAGGCGGTGATTGTCGAACGAGCCAGCGGAAAAACCATGATGTCGGGGTTTCACGGATTGTTCAGCCTGGGGGGGATTGTCGGCGCGGCGGGTGTCGCCGGGCTCCTGGGGCTGGGCCTGTCGCCACTGCAGGCGACCTTGGTGGTGATCGCTGTCATGGTGGTGGCGCTGCTCAAGGCCGGCCCACACCTGTTGCCTTATGGCAGTGAAAGCTCAGGGCCTGCCTTTGCGGTTCCCCATGGCGTGGTGCTGTTTATCGGCTGCCTGTGTTTTATTGTGTTTTTGGCCGAAGGCGCGGTGCTCGATTGGAGCGCGGTGTTCCTCAGCGCCGAGCGCGACCTGGATGAAGCCTACGCCGGGCTGGGCTACGCGGCGTTCGCCTTGACCATGACGGCGGGGCGATTGACCGGTGATGCCATCGTACGGCGCCTGGGCGCTACCTGGGTAATCGTGGCCGGTGGCTCGCTCGCTGCGGCCGGTATCTTCCTCGCCACGCTATCACCCGCCTGGGAAATGGCGCTGTTGGGCTATGCCCTCGTAGGGGCCGGCTGCTCAAATATTGTTCCGGTGCTTTACACCGCCGTCGGCAAGCAAAACGTCATGCCGGAACACATTGCCGTCCCGGCCATTACTACCCTCGGGTATGCCGGCATTCTGACCGGGCCTGCCGTAATCGGGTTCATTGCCCATGGCAGCAGCCTGGCAACCGCCTTCCTGTTGATCGGGGTACTGCTGGTAGCGGTGGCGGTCAGCGGAAAAATACTGCGGGTATGAACGAAGAAAAACATGAGCCTCTTGAGTCTTTCAAGAAGCTCATGCACGCCTGAGTGATTTATCGCCCCTTCTCTTCCTTATCGTTTTTCAACCAGCGATCAATGCTGTAGTTCTTCAACCAGCCATCATCGTTGTGGCTGCCGAAAATGTTGGTTCCGTTAGCCTTGGTGCTGTCCAGCGAAGCCAACAGCCCGGGTCGTTCGACCAGATTCTTGGCCATGTATACCTGCTGCTCGCTGTATTTCTTCTTGGGGAACCCAGTGGCCATATCCCGCACAACCTGACCATTTTTGTCTGTTTCGTCAGGATCCTTGCTCATCTCGATAATCGTCTCTTTCTTCACATACCGGTGCTTCTCGAAAAAAAAGGTGCGGTCTTCCGACGTGTCCCGCAAGTCATCAAACATGCCCCTGAACGCCTGGACGACCTGTGCGTCGGTTTTCGCATGGTAGGGGTCGGCGCTCTGAGTGTTGGGATTGGTATTGCCAATCATCAAACTGGCGGCTTTTTCGAGGCTGTCCGGGGTGATTTCATTGCCCTTGCCAACAATCGACTCGCCCAGTCGTGGGCGATTGAGTATCTCCCGGGCAAGCATGATCGTACGTTCGGGGACCTTGCTCTCGCCAGGTTTCGCGTTGGCTATGTTCGTCAATGATTTCAGGGTCAGGCGGCCACCTTCCTTGAAATCACCCAGCATAGGAAAGACGTTGTTCAGTTGAGTCGCCAGCAGGTGGTCGTCCGAACTGACATAGGGGTTCCCCACATTCGACATGCCCCCGTAGAGGTTTTGACCGTCGAAATGCCGCTGGGCACCGTTCGCGAACTTACTATCGAATGAAGGCTGCTGCGTGGGGAGCGATTTGCCAAGCGCGCGTGCATCTACCCCGTATCGGGCATGGCCGTTCCCCGTTGCTGTATTCAACCCAGGCGGGACACCCCCTGGATTATTGATCATGAAAGACATAGTTCATCTCCAGCATAGTTAGATTCCGTGGACCGGCCCCTGGTTGTTCGATCGTCAAAAACGCCTCGAAATCAACAACCAGCGATTAAGTGGTTCTCGGAAAACAGTGGTTCCGGAGAGAGGCCAAATGGACTCCAGTAAAATTTGAGTGTTTGTAACCGCAGGGCAGCATCAACCTAGTTTCTGCTTGCGCCACCAAGCGGTCAGGCCATTGAGCAGGCCGGCGTTTTTCGGCGCAGTAGTATCGTCATGGGCGCTTTTTTCCTCCACCCGCATGCCCCGGAAAAAGTCACCCGCAACAGGTGCCTGGAATTTGTGCTGGCCGACAAAAGCCTTCATCCGCTGGGCTTCGGCCGCATGTACATTCGAAGGGGCAAAGGTATCGCGCGATGCGGCATCCCTCTCCAACAGCGTGGTGTCCTCTGCATGGGGGTTGCGAAAAAGCTCTTGGCAGCTGGGCTGGGATGAACGAAACGAGGTTGAAGTCATTGGTTAGCCCTCACTCAGAATCTGAAAACCGCCGGAGTTGATTGGTGCCGGTGGATAAAGTCTGTGTGGCGAATTGGCGTAAACAGTTCCTGAAAGGATGGATGCAGGCGCCGCATCCGATTCGCGGCGCCTGGGTGTCGCTCAGCGAGCCAGAAAGTAAAGCCCAGCCCAACTGATCTTATGGTCACCCGGCCTGCTGAGCAGGTCATCCATCTGCCTCAGCACATCACTGCGCTTTAGAATTTCCTGGGACAACTGGATCAGGTGATCCCTGGGAGAGTCACCCGTCAGGTTTTCGGCAGCCAGCTTTCTCAGATCGTTGACGTTCAGTTCTCGGTTCCAGGGGCTGCCTTTCAACTCGTTGAAATGCTCGAGCATCTCACCCGCCAGTTCCTTGTCAGTCTTGTATTTGAAGTAGTTTTGTCCGTAGATAACTGCGTTCACATTATTCCGGTCGATCAGACCATCGAGCGCACCGGTAGAGGTGTGCCGGTCAAGCGCACTCATCAGTTCCGGACGTCGCAGCAGTTCTTTGGCCAGGCGAATGTTCTCGTTGACGCTGGGAAACGGAGACCAACCTTTATTCGCCATCGCTCGAATGCTGTCGGCACTGATATACCCAGGGTTCCTGGGGTCCCTGAAGGCATTGAAGTTGTCACGCAGCTGCATTGCCAAGTCTTCATTGTTCTTGAGGGAGTACTGCGGGTCAGGCCTGCCTGGCAAGGTAGGGAATGGGCGTGGCGGTGGGTTGCTGATGACAGGCATGGGGCGGGGTGGAGGATTGCTCCAACCTGGATGGTGCGGTGGTCGCCCCCAACCCAACCATGGGTTCACCCAATGCCTGATCTGATCCAGTAAACCCGACTGCGCAGAAGCGCTTTTTTGATGGGCCGCGGGATCTGCAACACTATTACGCGCTGTCGCCTGCGATTGACCGCCGAACACTGGCCCGGCCGCGCTTTCCCGGGACTGGAAGCTGACGTTTGCAGCGTTTTGACCGCTGAAGGATGGTGCGACCGGTGCCGCACGGCCGTTGTTTGCCGCAGGGCTGGATTTGACCTGCGAAGAATCAGGGTTTGATGAGGTGGGTACGGGTGTATCGAGCATCGATACCGACATAAGTTTCTCCAATACGGTGAGCGCAATCTTCAGCCGGGCGCTCCAACCATGAAGTCGAAGCTTGTCAGCTAGCCCATGTGTGGCTTTTTGTCGGAATCGGTTCCTGATCAAGCAGCAAGATGCATCGAAACAGTGTAGGAAATGAGCAGAAGAATCGCAGCCCGGCCAAGGACCGCGATATTTCCAAACCGGGACGGATCAGAACCCGACGCTGGCCTGAACGAAGAACGTACGCGGTTCGCCCAGGTACAAGCCGGCATTGTTATCACTGGAACGGGTGTAGTGCTGCTGGTCGAAGATATTTTTCACGCCGACGCCCAACTTCAGGTTCGACAACTGTTCGCCGAAGTCATAACCGCTGCGCACATTGACTGAAACATAACCTGGGATATCGCCGAACCGCCCGTCCGCCGTGCCTTGGGTGATGTAAGTGCTGGTGGTACCCGGTGCGCGTTGGCCGGACTGGGCGTACACATCCAGGTTGTGGGTCCAGTGATTGATGTCGTAACGCAGGCCCAGGGTGGCCACCTCACGGGAGTAAAGCGGCAGGTCACGGCCCTTGAACGGTACGTCGCCTTCGGAGGTGGCTTTGGTGTAGGTGAAGCCGGCATTCGCCGTGAGGCCGTCGAGGCGCGAGTCCAGGTTCGACAGGTCGTAGTGGGCCGAGGCTTCGATACCCGTGTGTTGGGTAGCGCCGAGGTTGGTCCAGCCCACATCGTTGCTGACGTATTGCAGCTCATCCGAGAAGTCGATGTAGAAGAATGTCAGCTCGCCCCCCCACACGCTGTCGTTGTAGCGTGTCCCCACCTCGTAGGTCTTGGCTTTTTCCGGGTTCAGGCCGTTGGCGGTCTGGTCGCCGGTGCCGCCCTGCCCGAGTTGGAAGTATTGCAGGCTGCCAAACGAAGTCTCGTAGTTGGCGAACAGTTTCCAGGCATCGGACACGTGGTACATCACGCTCAGTGCCGGCAGCGGTTCGGTGTTGTGGATTTCGCGGCGTTTTTCCTGAGTGCGAGTGCCGTTCAGCGCAACCACCGGGCGGTCGTGCCATTCGGTACGGATGTCTTCGAAGCGAATACCCGGGGTGATGGTCCACTTGCCGATATCGACTTTGTTATCGATATAAAAGGCGCTGGCCTCGGTGCCACCGGTGCGGTCCTGGTAGACATGACCATCACTCTGCCCGCCCGGTGTCGGTACGTTATTGACCAGGTTGAGGCTGGTGGCCTGCTCGTGCATGCCTTCTTTGAGGTAGCGATAGCCGACGCTGACTTCCTGGGTGCTGGGGCCCACGTCGAACACATGGGACACCCGTGGTTCGATGCCGAAGGTGTAGTAGGTGCGCGGGTAGGAGCCAAGGGTTTTCAGGTCGCGGTTGGCGATGTTGCTGCCACGGAAGCTGTCGGAATAGTAGGTCAGCACTTCAGCCTGGGTGCGGTCGTCGATCTGCCGGATGTACTTGAAGGACACGTCCTTGCGGCGGCCGCTGAAGTTGTCCCAGTCACGCACCGATTGGTAGGGGTTGGCGTCGAACTGCTTCTGGGTCAGGCCACCGGGCATGTCGGCGCTGGCGTCGTAATAATGGAAATTCAGCGAGAAGTCGTCTTGGTCGGTCGGCGCCCAATGGGTCTTGAAGATCACGTCGTCGATATCGTTGCCGTTGTTGCTGTTGCGATAGCCGTTGCCATTGACCCCGGAGTACAGCAAAGCCGCGCCGATGCCGTTATCGGCCGTGCCGCCGATAAAGGCGTTGTCGATATGCTTCCAGCCGCCGTGGGCCGAGGTTTGCAGGGTGCTGCCGACTTCGCCGGAGAACTTCTCGGGAATCGCACGGGTCACAAAGTTGATCACGCCACCGACGTTCTGTGGCCCATAACGCACGGAACCGGCGCCGCGCACCACGTCGATGCTGTCCAGGTTACCGGCGGAAATCGGTGCCATCGACAATTGTGGCTGGCCATACGGGGCGAACGCCGCCGGTACGCCGTCGATCAGCACGGTGGAGCGTGGCGACAGCCTCGACGTCAGGCCGCGTACGCCAACGTTGAGGGAAATATCACTGCCGCCAGTGCCGTTGGATTCCTGCACCTGCACGCCGGGCACGCGGCGCAGTACGTCGCCGACGTTCATTGCGCCCTGCTCGACCATCGCTTCGCGACGGATCACCGTGCGCGCGCCGGGGTGGTTCTGCACCACGTCGGCGTCGGCATCGCCGAGCCAGTCACCGACCACCTTGATATCGGTGGTGCCCAGTTCCAGAGGCGAGCCGGCTTCTCCGGTGCCGTTGCTCAGCGGGCGCAGGGTCACGGAGCCCGCGTCGATCTGGTAATCCAGGCCGCTACCTTGCAAGAGCTGGCGCAGGGCCTGCTCAGGGGAAAGGTTGCCGTCTACCGCCGGCGCCTGCTTGCCGGCGACCAAATCGGGGCTGAAGAACACTTGCAGGGAAGTCTGCTGGCCCAACTGGCTCAGCGCCGCGCCCAAGGGTTGGGCCTGGATATGAATACCCTCGGCAGCGTAGGCCATAGGCATGGAGGCACTGACAGCGAGCACCAGCGCCAGAGGTACCCAGCGGGAGATTTTATTGTGATAGGCGGCAAGTTTTTTCACGTCGAACCTAGTCCTGTGATCGCAAAAGTACACGGCTGTTAATGCAAACCAGTTGCAGTTGCAGGAGAAGACGAAGAACTCGAAAAAAACCTGAATGTCAGCGTGAAATAATTTCCTGGCTGCCGTCCGGCAAGGTGCGCAGTGCGACCGGAAGGATGTGTGGCAGGGCCTTGAGCAAGGCATCGGTGTCGTCGGATTTGAACACGCTGGTCAGGCGCAGGCGACCCACAGCCGGCGTGCCGACCCGCAGCGGTTGCTCGCGGTAGCGGGACACTTCCCGGACGACTTCACTCAGCGAGGCGTTATTGAAGACCAGCTTGCCGTTACGCCAGGCAGTCAGTTCCTCGGTGTTCACGTCATAGGCCGCTGCTACCCGCCCTTTGCTGTCGACCTGGGTACCCAGGCCTGCCGTCAGCGTCACCACGTTGTCCACAGAGTGCCCCTGCACCTTTACGGTACCTGCCTCGACCATCACGCGGGTCTGGTCATCATCGCGGCGGACATCGAAACGGGTGCCGGTGACCGTCACCTGCCCGGCCCCGGCATCGACCACGAAGGGCCGGCGGGTATCGTGCTCGACGCTGAACATCGCCTCGCCCTGCTTGAGTTCCACGCCGCGCCGGTCCTTTTCATAGTGCACCGCGACCACGCTGCGGCTGTTGAGGTCCAGCACTGAACCGTCGGGCAACGCGACCTGGCGATGCTCACCCACACGCGTACTGAACTCGGCGCTGTAGGGTTCTGGATGATCAAGCCCGCTGAATAATCCCAGGCCCAAGGCAGCAGCGACGACACTTGCGGCCACCGCATAACGCAACACGGCTTGGCGCTTGGGGCGTTCGGCCGGCCCATCACAGAGCGCCTGCAAGCGGGCCTTGGGCAGCAGGTCAGTGGCGCTCCACATTCCCTGCAAGACATCGAATTCGTATGGGTGATCGGGATGCTCATTGCGCCAGGCCTCGAACCGTTGACGCTCAGAGGCACTCAGTTCGCCGTCTTGCAGGCGTACAAACCATTGCGCGGCTTCGTCGCGGGCACGGTTATCCATCATGGAAGGTCCTGTTTCAGAGCGAGCGTGTGTCATGGGGCCATCGCGTCCAGGCGGTCACGCAAATGCCGCAGGGTGCGGATCATATACTTTTCCACCATATTTTTAGACAAGCCCAGGCGCTCGGCGATTTCCTGCTGGGTCAGGCCCTCGATCTTCTGCCAGATGAAAATCCTGCGGCAGTTGAGCGGCAACTCGGCCAAGGCCCGTTCGATAGAGTCCGCCAACTGGATCGCATGCATGAAATGCTCCGGGTCGCCGCCGTGGGGCTGGCGCTGATCAAAGGCTTCCAACGCCATGGCTTCCCGCCGATCTTCGCGTCGGTAGGCGTCCACGGCGATATTTCGCGCAGTTTGATGCAGGTAAGCGCGCGGTTGCTCTACCTGGGAGGCGGTTGTCTCCAGCACTCTCACAAAGGTGTCATGGGCCAGGTCCTCGGCCTGCTGACGATTTCTCAGGCGGCGCGTCCAGGTTCCGATCAACTCTTCGTAGTGCTCGAAAAAGCCTGTTCTGCGGGGCGGCTGAGGGATCATCGCGGGAGCACTGGGGAGGCGGGGCGTGAATAGTAATGCTTCCTATTAAGCGGAGCAATTGCTACCCGTCGACCGCGACACTGCCTGGAGACTAAAGCGCCTGTTTAAGGCGACTCAATTTCTCCCGGCTGCCGCACACGCTCATCTGGCACCATTTGCGCAGTTTGTTCTTGGAGATATCCAGGAATAGCCAATCACAGTCGGTGGCCGTGCAGCACTTCAAGGCGCGAAGATCACCGGACACCAGCAATTGCGTGGCCTCGATTGCCAGCCGCCCGATCAACATTGCACTCAGTTCCTGGGCAGAGGTGCAGGTTTTCCACGCCCAGGCCGGCGTCCCGTCAACCGTGCGCAGTACACGCCAGGCGGTGCCTTGCTGGAAATTCAGGTTGATCTGCTGCAAGGCGTCATCAGGCGCAGCCTGACGCAAGGACAACGGATAAAACACGGCATACAGGCATTCGCGGAACGCAATGATGGCGTCCAGATCCGGTTGGTAGGAAATAGGCGACTCAAACACCATGGCCTTGTATTCAGCGAACTCCTGGGCGGAGATCAACGAGGCGTGCAGCGCCCATTCAATGAAGAACTGAAAACTGGTGAGCCGCTCTTCCATTACCTTGAGCGGCGACCCAGGGCGGCGGCCGTTGGTTGTATTGATGAAGTCCAAGACCTGGACCCCGCCAATCAGACGGATGGATTTTGCAGTGCCGGTGAAATGCGTCATGCCTGCTCCTGAAAAAACGCGGTATGGCTGCGATGGCGCAGATTACCTTGTTTTCTGAACGTGCAGGCACCGCCACCTCGGCGCGAAGACCAGCGGCTATGTGCGCTCGTTGTTGCGGGCCATCCAATCGAGAATAGTCGCGACAGACTGTTCGACAGACAGCGCCTGGGTGTCCACGTGCACTTCTGGAAAGATCGGCACGTCGTAGTTCGAATCAATACCGGTGAAGTGTTGGATCAGCCCCAGGCGGGCTTTTTTATACAAGCCTTTAGGGTCACGTTGTTCCGCTGTTTCCAGCGGCGCGTCCACATACACCTCGACAAAATGCTCATTGCCGACAATGGCGCGCGCGTAATGCCGGCTGGCCGCCGACGGAGAGATCAGCGCCACGATCACCACCAGCCCAGCGTCCAGCATCAAGCGCGCCACTTCGGCGACCCGCCGGATATTCTCAGTGCGGTCGCTGTCGGTAAAACCCAGGTCCCGGCACAAGCCGCCGCGCACCGAGTCGCCGTCAATGATGCAGGTCAAGCGCCCCTGTGCCTGCAAGGCCCTGTCCAACGCATCGGCAATCGTCGACTTGCCGGCAGCCGAGATGCCCGTCATCCAGATGACCAAAGGCTTTTGCGGTATACGCGAGCGTTCGGCGCCGAGATGGCTGAACGCAAACGCATGCAGATTCCGGTCTGGACGTTCCGCAAAATGACTCATGGCCGCTCACCCTCCGTCACCGCCACAGGCGGTTTACCCAACAGGAATACCATCACGCATTGCACGAACAGCAACAGCGCAACCACCCAGTAGACGGTGGAGAACGAGCCGGTCAGGTCCTTGGAAAAACCGCCCAGGAAGTTGCCGCACACACCACCCAGGCCGATCAGCACATTGGCAATACCAAATGCCTGGGTCAGTCGGCTGACCGGCACGATTTGCCCGATGTAGCTGGGGACAAGCCCGAAGATGGGGTAGAACGCCAGCGCAAACAAAAATGCCGCCAGGTAAAACAGCGGGAGGCTGTTGAAGCTGAACACCAGGGTGGCGGCCAGCCCCGCACTCAGAAAGCACATGGCCAGCGACGCCCTGACGCCCACCTTGTCGGCAATCCATCCCACCAGAAAGCCCGAGGCCATGCCCACCGCGCCGATGGTGGTCCAGACAAACCCGGCGTCCTGCACCGACACCCCCAACTCATCCCGCAGGAACGGAGCCAGGTAAGTCTGGAACGGCAATAGCGCCATCCCATTCAAAAAGGCAATGGCCCAGGTCAGGTACAGCGAGCGACTCAACCAAGGTGCGTGGCTGTCGAAGGCCGTCGAACGCTGCCCGGAAAAGCCGGCGTCCTTGTCCGCCTCCATGTTGCGCAGCAGAAACCAGGCCACCACGCACAGGGCCACCGAGATCAGGCCCGCAGTGAGCCAGATCGAGCGCCAACCACCCTGCAGGGTGAGGAACGACACCAGCAAGCCATTGATGAACACGCCGTAGCTGGTGCCACTGGAAATCAGCCCCATGACCCGCGAGCGATTACCCGGGCTGAAGCCCTTAGTGACAATCTCCGCCAGCGGGATGTACACCGAGGCCGAGCAGCCGCCGAGCAAAATCAACAGCGCCCCGGATAACCAGACACTGTTGCTGACACTCAGCCCCAACAACGCCAGGGATGTCATCACCGTCGACACCAGGCTGATTTTCCAGCCTTCGAAAAAACGGCTGATATAACTGGTGACCGATGAAAACAGCAGGAAGCCGATCTGCGCGCCGCCGGTGATCAGGCCCACCGTGGTGTAGTCGAAACCGATGTCGCGGCGCATGTCCACCACCAGGTTGGCGAACAGGTAAACGCCAAACCCGTAGGTACTGGCCACGAACCCGGTCAACACCACTGCCAGCACGACGCTGTCCAACGGGCGCGCGCTACTTTGTACCCATGTGCTCATCAGGCTCTCCTTAAACGGCGCGCGCCGTGTGGATGACAAAATCACAATTCATCATGTCGTAGTCACGCTGGAAATCCCCGTAACTCTCATGGGCGGAAAATCCGGACTTGAGCACCTCCCCCTTCAACTCGCCCGGCAACAGCGGATAGACCTGCAACCGGTACTGCTCGGCGTTATCGAACGAGTAGATGAACTCACACACGTGTTCATCGACCTGCCCCAAGCCAACGGATGCGTGTGTACCGCAGTAATAGTAATTACCACTGGATTTGAACTTGCCTGCGCGAATGGCAAAGAAATTACGTTGATCCACAATCAGCAAGCCGCCCGGATTGAGCAATGCCCTGAACTTCTCCAGCACCTCCAACCGTTCATGGGCTGCAAACACATGGCACAGCGAACTGCCCAGGCACACCACGGCATCGAAGCGCCCGAGCTCAGCAGGATCGAGGGACTGCCAGTCCCGGTAGTGCGATTCGATCGCCAACCCGCGTTGCCGAAAATTCTCCCGGGCCTTGGTCAACATCGTGCTGCTGCCATCCGTAGCGACGACATCAAACCCCGCCTGTTTAAGCTGTACCGCATGAAAACCACTGCCCGTGGACACGTCGATCACCGACTTCACACCGTGCTGCCTCAGCAGGTTTTCAAAGAACCCGTTCTCCCCCGCCTTTCTTTTCTCCCAATCGATCAAATCATCCCAGCGTTCGACGAATTTTTTCGAGTATTGCGTTGCGTAACTGGCGACTTCGCTGCGCTTGTGCACCGACATCTGATTCATCACACACCTACCAGGTTGAATGTTTGAAAGACAGGTATTTGCTCGACAATTCGTGGGCAAACTCGGCGGACTGTTCGATGGACATGGTTTTCTTCGAGTACCCCAGCATCGCCTGCATCACCGCCATGCATTGCGGGTTATAGGTGACAGAGCCATCGCAATGAATTTCATCGATGCCATCCTGGCTCTGGCAGATGGTATTGATGCGCACCGCTTCGTCCTGGGGGCATTCGGCGCTGAACTGCACGTTGATCTGCCCCTCCTGCAACCACACCGGATAGCCGCCCGGCAACCCCAGCGGGCCGGGCGCGTGCACACGCACCGGCGTGGGCGAAAACAGCCCTTCGATCACGGTGACGGCCGAGCACGCCGTGAGGAACTGCCCATCGATACCGCCCAGGCGGCGGAACTCGGATTTAACCGTGGAAAAAATCGCTTCGGCCGGCAGGTGGGTCACGGCCGGGCGGTCGCGAACCTCATACAGCAAGCGGTAACTGGCACGCGGGGGCAAGCCGCCGCGCGGCACGTAGTGGCTGAAATAGTGCTGGGCATACAGGCACACCTGCACATCGGCAGGCTCACACTCGAGCAGCCGCGCGATGGAAAATCGCACTGCCGGGATCAGGTTGGCCACGTTGCCCACCCCGATATCCGGCGCCAGACCGACCCTGGCCAGGATCGGGTTGACCGCATCGGGAAAGGCCGCGTTGACTGTCCTGGTCACGATGCCGGAGGCTTTTACCGCCTGCATCAAGTGATGCATCAGCGTCAGGTGCATGGGAAGCCAGGGGCCGAACTGCGCCTGGTCGAGTTGCTCGAACGAGAGCTTGGGCAACCCGGTGATTACCCGCCACGATTGCAACGACGCGCAGTTCACCACCAGGTCCGGCGCCTCTTCACGCAGCACCCGCGTCACCCGGTCGATATCGGTGAGGTCGGCGATCACTGGCTTGATTGCGATGCAGTGCCCCAACTGCGCACACGACAATGCGACCAGGTTGCACAGCCGCAAGGTCGTGTCTTCATTACGCCCCAGCACCACGAATTCAAAGGCATTTTTCGGCCCGAGAATCTTCAGGATCTGCAGGCACAGGTTGCCTGCGCCCACCAGCAGCAGTTTCTTCTTGGGGGTTGACGGGCTCATCGTGGGTAGGCTCCGTTGTCCACCGCAATGACCTTGCCGGTGACATGACGCATGGCATCGCTGATCACCAGCAAAATGACCTCGGCAACGCCGCCGGGCAAGATCGGCTCCTTGAGGATTTCCTGGCGCGCGTACTCGGCGCGGCGGTATTCGGGGATGGTGTCGTAGATGGCGGTGTCGTGGATCAGCGCCGGCGACACCGCGTTAACCCGCACGAACGGCGCGAAATTCCAGGCGTTGGCTTTGGTCAGGCCGATCACTGCCGCCTTGGTGGCGCCGTACAAGGCATCGCAACTGCCCACTTCGCCGGCCACAGAGGCGATATTGACGATGCTGCGCGGCGCTTCGTGTTTCATTTCCCGTTCGGCGAAGTCTTTGGAGAGATAAACCAGTGCCTTGAGGTTCACCGTCAGGATTTCGTCCACTTCAGCATCGGAATAGGCGTAGACGCTTTTGCCGTGGTAAATACCAGCGTTATTAACTAAGGCATGAATCGTTGCGTGGCGCTCGTACAGTGCAGGTATAAAACCCTTGATCAGCGCATTATCAGAAAAGTCCGCGACATGGGTTTCCAATACATCCGCCGTGTAAGTGCGCTGTAACGCACACAGGCCTTCGGCGTCCTTGTCGGCACCGATGACGAAATAACCTGCCTGGATAGCCTTTTCCACAGTTGCCCGGCCAATCCCATTGGCCGCACCGGTGACAATCAACTTTTTCATACAACAATCCTTATTGGCAAAATTCATTCATGCGTGCGTAGAAGGGTCGGTGGTATTCGTAAAGGGCTTTTAATTTTGGCGACTGATCGAAAGCGTCCATATCGATAGGTGGTGTGTGCGGCAACGCAATGCGCTCACTGTTCTCCGCCGCCACATGCCAACTTCTCCAGGTTTTCCACTGTCGCGGGCATTCGCGTTTCCATGTCATGGCGTGGGGCAGAAATTCAATCTGCAAGTAGTCACACAGTTTACGAATGACACGCTCCGGCTCCGCGGCAAGGTCATCGGCATTAATCACATAAGGCACTTTTCCGATGAGTTTGGTCACCACGCAGAAAATCTCGTACAAGGCTTTATGCCCGATGGCCTGCACGGGCATATCGGGGTGTACCCGGTAATGGGAAATAATGCTGCTGGCGGGCTCGCGAATAATAAAAATATTGTGTTGTTGCGCCAGAAAATCCCGGTCAACTTTCAAGTCATCCAGGCAGTGGTAACACATGTCTTTGTGAAACACATTGGCACTTTCCCGGGCCTTGAGCAGTTGCTCTTTTATGCCTTGATACGTGGTGGGCAAACTGTGATCCCACTCATCCGAAGGAATCACTGAATCTGCGGAAAATGCCATATGCGCAAACGGCTCGTGGAAGACCTCAAAATCCCCCCGCTCGATAAACACACGCTCCAGCACCGTGGAACGGGAACGCGGGTGCGCCCACAACCCGACCATCTTGTTCATGCCAGCACCCCATATTCAGCAGCCAGGATGGCGTTGAGCGAGCGTGCGAAAGGCTTCGCTACCGGACACAGGCGCACGCAGTAATCGGTCAGGCGCCGATGCGCACTGTTGGCCTCGTTGCAGGCGTTGATAAACGCCTCATGATTGCCAAAGTCGTAGGGTTCGATGCTGTCGATGAAATAGGCTTCGCAGAAGTACGGAATGCGGATGAGCCTGGCGAACGTCTCCGCCGGCACCTGTTGAGGTTCGCGGGCGGGCGCCACCGGCTTGCCGTGGCTTTCACGCTCGATCAGAAACTCCACCACATCCGGCGTCAGCGTGTAGCACGTGGTCGTCAGCCCGGTCTTTTCCAGGTGCCAGCAGTGCTTGTGGCCACGCTCGTCAACGTCGACCTTGATACTGGAAAGCAGGGTTTTGACCGGCACTTTCGAGCCCGCGACCAACGCCTGTATCTGCTGGTAAATCATTAGCTCGGCCCAGCGCATGTCCTCCGGCCCCAGCGCCAGGCCACGCTCGGCGGCCTGCAAGGCGAACTCGGGCTGGCAGGAAAAACGCCCGATCATAAAGGTGATCACATACTTGCAACGGCCGGTGTCGACACCATTGCGGCGGGCACTGGCGATGCCCCGCTCTATTGCCTGGATTCCGGCCTGGAACTGCGAAACAGTGAAGCAGAACGTGATGTTGACCGAAACGCCTTGGGCCACCAGGTGTTCGATCGTCGCGAAACCCTCCTGGCTGCCCGGCACTTTCACCATCACATTCGCGGCCAGGCGATGCAGCTCCAGGCCTCGTGCGGTCATGCGTTCGGTGCACCGCACATCCGAAGGATCGACCTGGGCGCATATCCAGCCGTCGGCCTGAGCCGATTGAACCCACAGTGGCTTGAGCGTCGAGGCACCTTCAGCAATCACTTCGTTGTACAGCTGCTTGCGCAATTCCCCGGGAGACAGGCTGGCCAGGTTAAAACGCGACGACCAATACTCTTTCTTGTCGAGGATCGCCGCCGTCACCAGCCGGGGGTTGGTGGTCACACTGCTGAAGCCCCAAGGCTGGGAGAGATCCTGCGGCATCAACTGTTCGATATGGGCCGCCGCCGCCGGGTACTTGTCCAACAAATGTTTTTTATATGGTGCGTACACCACGGGCGACGAATCCCACCACACTTCCGAACAGGGATCATTACGTTTAAGTCGCTCTATATAACCCAGTGTGCCCACAACACTTGCTCCTTGAGTAACTTGATCAATGAGGGTCGGTAACTCACGCATATCGGCAAAAGGTAACGCGCCGGCTTCGGCCAATATTCGATGTCGAGACACCGGACCAAAACCCAGGACTTGTATAGTGGCTGCAACGGCGGCTTGAATCCCTGTGACACTGTCTTCAATCACCAGCGCGTCACAGGGCTCAACGTTGTAAGTTTCACACGCCGTTAAAAACACCAGCGGATCAGGCTTCCAACGCCCCAATTCATAACAACTGAATATTCGCCCCTCGAAATAAGGCAACAACCCCACAAGGCGTAAACACTGTTCAATCTTATTGCGCGGCGCACTCGAGGCCACGCAATAGGGAATCTCCAGCACGTTCAATACGTCAAGTATCCCATCGGTCGCTTTTACATTAAGCGTCAATGCTTCCAGCGCTCGAACTCGGAAGTCCTCTTCAAACTGAGGGGTCAAATAAATACCCAATAACTGTTCTGCCTCGCGCAGACAATTGGCAATCTTTCTTCCACGAAAGTGCTCAATGAAATACGCACTATCAAGTGTTTTTCCGTTCTGTACCTGAGCATTAAGCATGGCGATCAATACAGACAGGGTGATCTCTTCGCTTTGGACGAGTACACCGTCGCAATCGAAAATAACTAACTTGGGCAACGTCGTAGCTCCCTGCTCTGGTAGTTCCCCTATAGCTGCCGATAAACACATAGGCATCTCTTATAGGTGACTCCGCATGACTTCCGAACTACCAGCGGAACGGGTTGATGTGTGCTTATAAGACACGGGGCAAAAAATCCTGTCAAACGCTTTTTAGCGGTTTTTTAGTATCTTATGGTTATTTTTTATTCTTCTGTTATTCCATTTTTCACCATGGTTGTAGTCGCTAATTTCACACGGCTGAACTTCCGTTACGCGCCGTCAGTCAGCTACTTGAACTCACGAATTTAAGGCCGGGTGGGCAATGCGTATCTCGTTGGAACAACAAGTAGCACTGGTCACGGGCGCCAGTTCCGGTATCGGCGCCGGTGCGGCCAAGGCTCTAGCGCAAGCCGGCGCTGCGGTGGTGCTGAATTACAACAGCCAGGCCGCGCCCGCCGAAGCCTTGGCAGAGCAGATCAATGCCGAGGGTGGCCGGGCGATTGCCATCGGCGCCGACGTGTCTAAAGAGGCCGATGTAGAACGCCTGTTCGCAAAGACCCTCGAAGCGTTCGGCCATCTGGACATCCTGGTGGCCAACTCCGGTATGCAGAAGGACGCAGCCGTGGTCGACATGACCCTCGACGACTGGAACGCCGTGATCGGCGTCAACCTCACCGGCCAGTTCCTCTGTGCCCGTGCGGCGGTGCGCCTCTTCAAGCGCCAGGGCATCCGTGAAGGCGTATCCCGTGCCGCCGGCAAAATCATCCACATGAGCTCGGTGCACCAGTTGATCCCCTGGGCCGGCCATGTGAATTACGCGGCGTCCAAGGGCGGCGTGGACATGCTGATGCGCACCCTCGCCCAGGAAGTCAGTGAACAGCGCATTCGCATCAACGGCATTGCGCCGGGGGCGATTCGTACGGCGATCAACCGTGCTGCCACCGAAGGTGCGGCGGAAAAAGAGCTGCTCAAGTTGATCCCGTATGGCCGGGTCGGCGACGTAGAGGACGTGGCCAACGCCGTGGTATGGCTGGCCAGTGACGCCTCCGATTACGTGGTCGGCAGCACCCTGTTCATTGATGGCGGCATGAGCCTTTACCCGGAGTTTCGTGACAATGGTTGATTTGAAAAACGAACCACAAAGCGCCATCGATGCCCACGGCATCATCGGCGATATGCGCAGCGCGGCGCTGGTGAACGATAAGGGCAGCATCGATTTCTTCTGCTGGCCGGAATTCGACAGCCCATCGATCTTCTGCTCACTGCTGGACACCCCCGATGCCGGCATTTTCCAACTCACCCCGGACCTGCCCAACGCCCGCCGCGAACAGATCTACCTGCCCGACACCAATGTGCTGCAAACCCGTTGGCTCAGCGATGAAGCCGTGGTGGAAATCACCGACCTGCTGGTCATCAGCGAAGAGATCGACGACTTGCCCCTGCTGATTCGCCGTGTACGCGTGGTCAGCGGCACGGCCACCCTCCACCTGCGCTGCGCCGTGCGCCATGACTATGCGCGCGCCCCCACCGAGGCGAGCCTGGATAACGCCAGCATCTGTTTCAACGCCGATGGCCAGCCGGGCATGCGCCTGTGCGGCAGCCATCCGTTGCAGATCGAGGATAACGCCGCCGTGGCCCGCTTCACCCTGGATCAGGAAGAAGGCGCCGAATTCGTACTCGGCGGCCAGGACGATGAACGTGTGGACAGTGGCTGTACCGACTTGGCGCTGGACCACACCTTGAAGTTCTGGCGCGGCTGGATCGCGCAGTCGAACTACCGCGGGCGCTGGCGCGAAATGGTCAACCGCTCGGCCCTGGCCCTCAAGCTGCTGACCTCGCGCAAACACGGCGCAATCATCGCCGCCGCCACCTTCGGCTTGCCGGAAACCCCCGCTGGCGAACGCAACTGGGACTACCGCTACACCTGGATCCGCGACGCCTCGTTCACCGTCTACGCCTTTATGCGCCTGGGCTTTGTCGACGAGGCCAACGCCTATATGCGCTGGCTCAAGGGCCGGGTCAGCGACTGCTGTGGGCAGCCGACCAAGATCAATATCCTATACGGCATCGACGGCCGCCAGGAGCTGCCCGAAACCGAGCTGAAGCACCTCAGCGGCCACGGCGGCGCCAAGCCGGTGCGCGTCGGCAACGGCGCGGTCGACCAGGTCCAGCTGGATATCTATGGCGAGTTGATGGACGCGGTGTACCTGGTCAACAAGTACGGCGAAGCCATCTCCCACGAGGGCTGGAAACACACGGTGGAAGTCGCTGACCAGGTCTGCGAAATCTGGAACCAGAAAGACGTGGGCATCTGGGAGATGCGCGGCGAGCAGCATCACTTCCTGCATTCGCGGCTGATGTGCTGGGTGGCCCTGGACCGTGCGATCCGCCTGGCCTCCAAGCGCTCGTTGCCGGCGCCGTTTGCACGTTGGGACCAGACGCGCCAGGCCATCTACGCCGATATCTGGAGCAACTTCTGGAACGAAGAGCGCGGGCATTTTGTGCAGCACATCGGCAGCACCGCACTGGACGGTTCGATGCTGCTGATGCCGCTGGTACGCTTTGTCGCCGCCACCGATCCGCGCTGGCTGAGCACGCTGGAGGCGATCCAGAAAAGCCTGGTGCGCGACGGCATGGTCTACCGCTACCGCAACGACGACAACGCGATCGACGGCCTGCAAGGCACCGAAGGCGCGTTTGCCGCCTGCTCGTTCTGGTACGTCGAGTGCCTGGCCCGCGCCGGGCAAGTGGAGAAGGCCCACCTGGAATTCGAACAACTGCTGCGCTACGCCAATCCGCTGGGTCTGTATGCCGAAGAGTTCGACAGCCAGGCCCGCCACCTGGGCAATACGCCCCAGGCGCTGAGCCATCTGGCCTTGATCAGCGCGGCGACGTTCCTGGATCGCAAGCTCAGTGGCGAGAAGACTACCTGGCAGCCCTGAGATCCAGTCAGCGCCCTGTCTTCACAGGCAGGGCATCCCGTCATGTCTTTCGACTAGAGTTTCAACACCTGACAGGAGCCCATCATGACCACCGTCCCCCCAATGCTCTACGTGCGCACCTCCATGCTCGATGTGGCGTATGAAGCCCACGGCCCTACCGACGGCGAGCCTGTAATCCTGCTGCATGGCTTCCCCTACGACCCTCGCGCTTATGACGAGATCGCGCCGGTGCTGGCCGAACGCGGCTACCGGGTGCTGGTGCCGTACCTGCGCGGTTACGGCCCTACGCGATTTATCAACGCGCAGGTGATGCGCTCCGGCCAACAGGCGGCGCTCGGCAAGGACTTGCTGGATTTCATGGATGCGCTGGCGATCCCGCGCGCCACCCTGGCGGGGTACGACTGGGGTGGGCGTGCCGCGTGTATCGTCGCGGCGCTGTGGCCCGAACGAGTGCGCGGGCTGGTGACCGGCGATGGCTATAACATCCAGGACATTGCCAGGTCGCTCACGCCACGGGCGCCGGCGACGGAGCATCGGTTGTGGTACCAGTTCTACTTTCACACCCAGCGCGGTGTGGACGGGCTGACGGCCAATCGCCGCGAACTCTGTGAGTTGCTGTGGTCGTTGTGGTCGCCGTCCTGGGCCAAGGGGCCGGGGCTGTATGGGCAGACGGCGCCGTCATTCGATAACCCGGATTTTGTCGAGGTGGTGATTCACTCCTATCGCCACCGCTTCATGTATGCGCCTGGCGATCCGGCGCTGGAAGCCATCGAGCAGGCCCTGGCGCGGCAACCGGCGATTGCGGTGCCGAGCATTTCGCTGTGCGGCGCCGATGATGGCGTGGGCCCACCGCCGGAAGAGGACGACGATGTGGAACACTTCAGCGCTTTTTACCGACGCCAGGTGTTGCTCGGTGTGGGCCACAATATTCCCCAGGAAGCGCCGCAGGCGACACTCGACGCCCTGCTTGAATTGCTCGCCTAGGCCACCGGCGAGAACCGCTCGCGGTAGGCCTGGGGCGTCACCGACAAGGCCCGCATAAAGCTGCGGCGCAAGGTTTCTTCGCAGCCGAAACCACACTGCACGGCGATGCGTTTGATCGACGCCGTGCTATCGGCCAGTTGCCGGCGCGCGCTTTCGACACGGATCAGTTCCACCGCGCGCGCGGGCGTCTGGCCGGTTTCGGCGCGGTAGTGGCGCACGAAGCTGCGCTCGCTCATCCCAGCCTGGGCGGCCAGGGTCGGGATACTCAGGTCGAGGGTCAGATGTTCGGCTATCCAGGCATGCAGTTCGGTGAAACGGCTACCGCCCTTTTGCAGGGACAGGGTCACGCTGAATTGCGACTGGCCGCCGGGGCGCTTCAGGAACACCACCAGGTGCCGCGCCACTTCCAGGGCCACGGCGCGGCCCAGGTCTTCTTCGACCAGGGCCAGGCACAGGTCGATGCCGGCGGTCACACCGGCGGAGGTCCACACCGCACCCTGCTGGATAAAGATCGGATTGGACTCCACGTTCAACGCCGGAAACTTGCGCGCCAGTTCTTCGCAACGGGTCCAGTGGGTGGCGACGCGACAACCATCGAGCAAGCCACTGGCCGCGAGCAAAAACGCGCCTGTGCACACCGAGGCCATGCGCCGGGTGTGCCGGGCTTTTTCGCGCACCCAGTCCACCAGCGAAAGGTCTTCTGCGGCGCCGTACACCCCCCAGCCACCCGCGATTACCAGGGTGTCGCAGGGTTGGTCGACCGCGGGCAACGACTCGGCCAACAGCGCGAGGCCGGCGGAGGTCATGACCGGTCCGGCCTGGTCGGCGATCACCGTGACCGCGTAAGGCAACGGCACGCCACGCTGGCGCGCCAGGTCATTGGCTGAGGCAAATACCTGCAACGGCCCGGTGACGTCGAGCACCTGGGCATTATCGAAAGCGAGTACGTGAACTATTCTGGGCATGATTGGCGTGATTCGTGGGCTCAATGGCGTATTCGCCAAAGCCTAGGCCGCTAGAGTAAAGCCGTCTACCCCTTTCTCGGAGCTTCATTCATGACCTTGCAGATCGGCTTTCTGTTGTTCCCCGGCATTCAGCAACTGGACCTGACCGGCCCTTACGACGTATTGGGTTCGCTGCCGGACGTGAAGCTGCACCTGGTGTGGAAGGACCTGGCGCCGGTCACGTCCAGCACGGGCCTGGTGTTCACCCCGACCATGACCTATGCCGACTGCCCGAAGCTGGATGTGATCTGCGTGCCCGGCGGTTCCGGCGTGGGCGCATTGATGGAAGACCCGCAGACCCTGGACTTCCTCAAGGCTCAGGCGCAGACCGCGCGCTACGTGACCTCGGTGTGCACCGGCTCGCTGGTGCTCGGCGCGGCGGGGTTGCTGCGCGGGCGCAAGGCGACGACGCACTGGGCCTACCACGACATGCTCGCCCCGCTCGGCGCCATCCCGATACAGGAACGTGTGGTGCGTGACGGCAACCTGTTCACCGGGGGTGGCATTACCGCAGGTATCGACTTTGCGCTGGTGCTGGCGGCGGAGTTGTACAGCGAAGCAGCGGCGCAACTGGTGCAGTTGCAGATTGAATACGCGCCGGCGCCGCCGTTCGATTCAGGCAGCCCCGACACAGCGCCCACGCATGTGCGGGAAGAAGCCAACAAACGCACTGCCGAATCGCGCAGGGTGCGCGGTGAAATCGTCGCGCGGGCGGCGGCACGGTTGGGCTGAACCTGTATAAGTCAGGCGGGACGAGACATCACCGCCAGGCGCACCGCCAGCACGGTCAGCACCGTCGCCAAGCCCCATTTCTGTAGCCAGGCGCCTTTTGGGCGCCTGGCGAAGAAGCGGCTCAGCGCCCCGCCGAAAATACCCAGCAGCACGTGAAACACCCCAGCGATCAAGGTCAGCACGCCGCCCAACAGCATCAATTGCACGGCGATGGAGCCGGCCTGCTGCCGTACGAACTGCGGCAAAAACACCACAAAAAACAGCAACGCCTTGGGGTTGAGCAGGCTGTTCAGCATCGCCTGCAGAAACACCCGGCCAAGGGGCACGCGGTGCAGGGAGGCAGGGTCCAGCCCAGGTTTTTTCTGCAGTGTTTTGAACACCAGCCACAGCAGGTAGACCACCCCCGCATAGCGGATCACGTCAAAGGATGGCGGCCAACTGGCGACCAACGCCGTTACCCCGGTGGCGGTCAATGCGGTCAGCAGCATGTCGGCCACACCGATGCCCAGGGCCGAGGCCACTCCCCCGCGCCAGCCGTGGGTGACGCCATGGCTGATCACAAAGGCCATATTCGGCCCCGGGGATAACAGCAACAGCAGAACAGCACCTGAAAAAACCGCCAGGGTCGCAAGGTCGATCATGCTCAAGCCTTCCACCGGAAAAAGCCTGCAGATTAGTGCGTGCGCCCAGGGCGAACAAAAAATTGTGCTGGATACATTGTTCATCGGTAATTGCGAATGGCCACGGCCAGCGTCTAGAATGCGAAACATTATCAATTAAGACTGCTGCGCCAGGATGCCCATGTCGAGCGATCACCCACTGGACCATGCCGCCATCGGCCAGCTTTACCACAGCCATCACTCCTGGCTGCGCGGCTGGTTGAGCCGACGCACCGGTTGCCGTGAACGTGCCGCCGACCTGGCACAGGAAACCTTTGTGCGCCTGCTCAACGCACGCAAGCAGCAGGCCGTGCTGCAGCCGCGCGCGTACCTGAGCAGCATCGCCCGCAGCTTGATGATCGACCAATACAGGCGCCGTGAACTGGAGCGCGCCTACCTCGAAAGCCTTGCGCATTTCCCCCAGGCCGACGTGCCGTCGGAAGAAACCCGCCTGCTGATTCTCGACAGCCTGGAACGTATCGACCGCCTGCTCGACCAGCTCAAGCCGCGGGTGCGTGAAGCGTTCCTGCTGGCGCAACTGGACGGCCTGACCTGTGCCCAGATCGCCCTGCGCCTCGGGGTGTCCAAGGCCACGGTGGAGCGTGACCTGTCCAAGGCGCTGCACGCCTGCTATCGGTTGCGCTATGCCGACCTCTGACCCGCGCCTGGTCGACCAGGCCATCCAGTGGATGATCAAGCTGCGCTTCAACGTCGCCGACGACGCCAGCACCGCTGCGTTCGAGCGCTGGCTGCACACCAGCGCCGAACACCAGCAGGTCTGGCAGCGGGTGGCGACGATGAATGATGAGTTCAGTCAACTGCCCGCGCAGGTCGGCCGCCACGCCCTGCGCGGTGCGCGGCAACGTATCAGCCGTCGCGAAGGGTTGAAATTGCTCGGCCTGGTGGCCGGTGCTGCCGGCCTGACCTGGCTCGGCCGCGACTACACCCCGCTCCCCGCCTTGATGGCCGACTACCGCACGGCTACCGGCGAACGGCGTTGGGTGGCGTTGAACGACGGCAGCCGCATCCAACTTAACAGCGCCAGCGCATTCGACACGGCGTTCAATCAGGAGCGGCGCCTGGTGCAGTTGCGCCAGGGTGAAATACTGGTCAATACCGGTGCCGACAAGCGGCCCTTCTGGGTACAGACCCGTGACGGTTACCTGCGCGCCCTCGGCACGCGCTTCCTGGTGCGCGAAGACGCCCAAGGCACAATGCTCGCCGTGCAACAGGGCACGGTGGCGGTGTTTGCCGACAACCACGCCGCCAGCGTGCGCCAAGTGATTGACCCCGGCGAACAGGTGCTGTTCGACCGCAGAGGCATTCGTTCTCTTGTCGCCAATGGCCTGGACCCTTGGGCCTGGAGCGATGGCGTGATCAGCGCCCGGAACATGCGCCTGGATGCTTTCCTCGCCGAGCTGGGCCGCTACCGCAACGGCCTGCTGCGCTGCAGCGAAGCGGTGGCCGGGCTGCGGGTGTCGGGCACTTATCAGTTGGACGACACCGATCAAGTGCTGGGCCTGGTAGCGCAATCACTCAAGCTCGATGTCACTTACCGCAGCCGCTACTGGGTGACCGTCACACCGCGCGTCTAACTTTCTCGAAAATAAATGAGGTGAATTCTCATTGCCGCTCGACCTGTAAGGAAAGGCCGATCAACAGGCCGGTTCTGTTCACTTCCTTCAGGAGCATCCCGCGGTCATGCAAGCGTTCCCCTCCCCACGTTCACCCCTCAAGCACGCGGTGCACGCCGCTTTGCTCGGCGCGTGCCTGAGCTGCGCAACCGCGCCGCCGTTCGCATGGGCCGAAACGCCGGCCAGCGACACCCAGGCCCGCGACTGGAACATCGCCGCCGGCTCCCTGGCCACGGCACTGGACCAGTTCGCGCGCCAGGCCGCCATTAGCCTGTCGTACGACGCCACCAGCGTCGCCGGCAAGACCAGCCCGGGCCTGAGTGGTCGCCTGGACCGCGAACAGGCGCTCGGCCAGTTGCTGCGTGGCCAGGGCCTGCAGGCCCAGCGCCAGGGCAGCAGTACCTGGCTGCTGTTGCCGCAAGTGGCCGACAGCGGCACGCTGAACCTGGGCGCCACTACGGTCACCGGTGAGCGGTTGGGCGCCACCACCGATGGCACCGGAGCCTACACCACGGGCGCGGTGACGATCGGCAAGGGCGAACACAGCCTGCGGGAAACGCCGCAATCGGTGAGTGTGATGACCCGCCAATTGATGGATGACCAGAACCTCACCACCATCGATGACGTGATGGAACGCACGCCCGGGATCACCACCTACGAATCGCCCATGGGCGGCAAGTATTTTTATTCCCGTGGTTTCAAGATGCTCGGCCAGTACCAGTACGATGGCGTGCCCCTGGACATGGGCAAGGACTACGTGCAGGCCGACAGCTTCAGCGCGAACATGGCGATCTATGACCGCGTGGAAGTGCTCAAGGGTGCCGCCGGCATGCTCAAGGGCGCCGGCACCGCCAGCGGCGCGGTGAACTTCGTGCGCAAGCGGCCCCAGGCCAAGCCCACCACCAGCCTGTCGCTGTCCGCCGGCACCTGGGACAACTACCGCGCCGACGTCGACACCGGCGGCCCGCTGAATGAAAGCGGTACAGTGCGCGGCCGCGCGGCGATCAGCCAACAGAATCGCGGTTCCTACATGGACATTTCCAAGCGCCAGGACCAGGCGTTCTACGGCGCCCTGGATGTCGATCTCAGCGCCGACACCACCCTGGGCTTCGGCGCCAGCTATGAAGACGTCGACGCCACACCGTGCTGGGGCGGCCTGCCGCGCTATGCCGACGGCAAAAGCGCCAACCTCAGTCGCTCCACCTGCCTGGGCCAATCCTGGAACGACTGGCAAAGCCGGCGCACCACCTTCTTCGCCGACCTCACCCACCACTTCAACGACGACTGGAAACTCAAGGTTGCGGCCGTGCACAGCCGCAACCTGCAAGACACCAAATACGCCGCCAGCGAAGGCACCATTGCCTATGACAACCCAACGCCTACGGCCAACTCCTATGCGGCGCTGATGGACTACGACCACAAGGACTTCGGCCTCGACGCCTATGTGGACGGCAAGTTCGAAGCCTTCGGCCTGGAACACGAACTGATCCTCGGTGCCAATGGCAGCCGTGGTACCCAGGACGATGTGTACGCGATCCAGAACCTGCCCCGGCGCCAGAGCATCTACCAACCCGACCACCACTTCCCGGAACCGGCCAACAGCACCTTCTGGCCGAACATGTATCGCGGCGGCACAGTGAAGGAAACCGCCACCCAGTACGGCGCCTACACCACCTTGCGCCTGCGCCTGGCCGAGCCGTTGATGTTTATCGTAGGCAGCCGCGTGAGCTGGTACGAAAACCGTCGCCAGTCCAACAACCTGGCCTGGGGCGAATGGGCCTTGCAGGATGCACGCACCCGGGAAACCGGTGAAGTGACGCCGTTTGCCGCACTGATCTACGACCTCAACGAAGATCTGTCGGTGTACGCCAGCTACGCGGATATCTTCCAGCCGCAAAGTTCCTATGCCACGCTCGATGGCGCCGCGCTCAAGCCGAAGATCGGTGACAACTACGAGCTGGGTATCAAGGGCGAATGGTTCAACGGGCGCCTCAACAGCTCCCTGGCGCTATTCCGCGCCGTCGAGAAAAACGCGGCCGAATCCGACTATATCGCCCAGTGCCCGACCTCTGCCGACGGTTATTGCTACACCGACAGCGGTAAGGTGCGCGCTCAGGGCGTGGAGGCGGAAATCAGCGGTGAAGTCCTCGAGCGCCTGCAGGTATCCGGCGGCTACACCTACACCCAGACCAAGTCCCTGAAGAATATCGATACCGCCCTGGAGGGCGGCACGTCCAACACCTACGTACCTCGACACATGCTGCGCATGTGGGGCGACTACCAGCTCGACGGTGCACTGTCGAAATGGAGCGTGGGCACCGGCGTCAACGCCCAGAGCAGCAATTACCGCGTGCAGACCATCAAGCTCGAGCAGGCGGGTTACGCGATATGGAGTGCACGCCTGGCCTACCGCGTAGATGACACTTGGACGGTGGCACTCAATGGCAACAATCTGTTTGATAAAACCTACTACAACACCGTCGGAACAGCCTCCTGGGGTAACTTTTATGGCGAGCCGCGTAATTTAACGGTGAGCTTGAAAGGCAACTTCTAATCCGGCGAAAGTCCCGCTGGCAGGGCACTTAGTGCGCCCTGCCAGCCTCTCCTTGTGCCCTTTTCCTACTGCCTTCCAAAAAGGTTTTTCCATTAAACAGGAAAAATCCCACATTTGTTTCTACACTCAAAAACACACCCCCATCACCGAATGCCCGACAAGGAATGTCAATAAAATGCCGACAAGATGACTTACAAACCCGTCTGCCATGCCACTTCCGCAGCACAGTCAATTAATTGACTGACACATAAAGGGAACACGCCTTTAGTCGCCACCCCCGCAAAACAATTCAAATGGATAGCTCGTTTTGGATTATGCATTTGGATTGATAGTTGCGTATTACCCAGAGTTGCCGTAGTTCGAAGCGCCCTTTAAAGCGGCCGGTGCTTTATTGAATCACTCAACGGACAACTGCCTCTGGTGTGCAATGAGGGATGTTTTATGCAAGAAAAGTCGTCCGTCGACAGCCTGTTTTTAACGCGCGCCGGTTTTGTTGAATTCTTTGTTGTTTTCGTCAAGTTCATACATGGCCTGAGTGCCATTTTGCCCCCGCTGATCCTGGTGATGTTCATCGACCCGATGGCCCCTGAAATGCGCGGGCACTTTCTCGGCCTGCTGGTATTTTTTGCGGTCCTGACGATCATTCTGTTCCAGGCCCTGGGTATCTATTCCGAAGAACTGTTCAGCAACCGCCTGCGCCTGAAAACCAAGGTCAAGGCCTGGTCGGCGGCGTTTTGCATCCTGTTGTTCATGTACCAGATCCTGCAGTTTTTCCCGCAGTTGACCCCGCGTAACCTGGTGGCGTGGTACGTCGCCAGCCTGGGGTTGTTCTGCCTTGAGCGCCTGCTGATGCTGCGCTTGTACCGCAGCCTGAT
Source organism: Pseudomonas sp. SJZ103 (assembly GCF_007828335.1). NCBI lineage: Bacteria > Pseudomonadati > Pseudomonadota > Gammaproteobacteria > Pseudomonadales > Pseudomonadaceae > Pseudomonas > Pseudomonas sp. SJZ103. Next base: position 22,354 of record NZ_VIUN01000007.1, on the reverse strand, counting down.
GCGCAAGGGCAAATACCTGCAACGTACGGTGATCCTGGGCTTTACCGACACCGCCGTGCACGTCGCCGAGCACCTGCAACGCAACGGTGATATCCGCTCCGGCCTGGTCGGTTTTATCGACGATCGCACCGAGCGGATCCCCAAGGAATTGAGCAACCTGCCCCTGCTCGGCAACACCCGCGAGCTGGAGAAACTCATCCGCGCCGAGCAGGTCAACCAAGTGATGATCTGCCTGCCCTGGGCCGCCGAGCAGCGCATCCACGGGCTGGTCAATCGCCTGCGGCAAATGTCGGTGAATGTGATGCTGGTGCCTGACATGGCCGCCCTGCGCTACGGCCATAGCCGCATCACCGACGTGGGCGGCATCCTGATGTTCAACACCTCGCAATTGCCGTTGCGTGGCTGGTCGCCGGTGATCAAGCGCCTGGAGGATGTGCTGCTGGCCAGCCTGGCGCTGCTGGCGCTGTCCCCCCTGATGGTGGCGACGGCGCTTGCGATCAAGCTCGACTCCAAAGGGCCGATACTGTTTCGCCAGAACCGCTTTGGCTACAACGACAACGAGATCCGCGTGTTCAAGTTCCGCTCGATGTACACCGACCAGAGCGACTTCACCGCCGAGCGCCAGACAACCCGCGCCGATCCGCGCATCACCCGGGTGGGGCGCATCATCCGCAAGACCAGCATCGACGAGCTGCCGCAGTTGTTCAACGTGCTGCTGGGCAACATGTCCATGGTCGGCCCGCGCCCCCATGCCACGGCGACCAAAGCCGCCGGCATTCCCTTCGAAGTGGCGGTGAGCGAGTACAGCTCGCGCCACCGCGTGAAACCGGGGATTACCGGCTGGGCGCAGATCAACGGTTACCGGGGTGAGACCGACACTCTGTTCAAGATCCAGAAACGTGTCGAGTACGACCTGGAGTACATCTCCAAGTGGTCGGTGTGGTTTGACTTGTACATCGTTTTCATGACGGTCCCGGCCGTGCTTTCCACCAAGGAAGTCTATTGATGAATACCCTCAACGGATTAATTCCCTGCATCGTTTCCGGTGGTTCGGGCACCCGACTGTGGCCGGTGTCGCGGCAGAACATGCCCAAGCCCTTCATGCGCATGCGCGATGGCCAGAGCCTGCTGCAAAAAACCTTCCTGCGCGCGGCCAGACTGCCCGGCGTGGAAAGCGTGCTGACGGTAACCAATCGCGACCTGTTGTTTCGTACCCTCGACGACTACCGTGGGGTGAACAACGCCCGCCTGCCCCTGGACCTGCTGCTGGAACCCTTCGGTCGCAATACGGCGGCCGCTATCGCCGTGGCGGCCCTGCATGTGCAGGAGCATTTCGGCGGCGATGCTCAGTTGCTGGTGATGCCCGCCGACCATCTGATCCTCAATGAAGTCGCGTTCGCCGAGGCCGTGACCCAGGCCCGCGACCTGGCCGAAGCCGGCTACCTGGTGACGTTCGGCATCCAGCCCGACCACCCGGAAACCGGCTTTGGCTATATCGAACAAGGCGAGCCACTGAGCCACGGCTACCGGGTCAAACGCTTCGTCGAGAAACCCGACCTGGCCACCGCCCAGGCTTACCTGGACGGCGGCAAACACCTATGGAACGCCGGCATGTTCTGCTTCAAGGCGAGCACCCTGGTGGACGAACTCGCCGCCCACGCACCCGACGTGCTGGAGGCCGCCCGCGCCGCGCTGGAACACAGCCAGAGCCTGCAAAACAAAACTTCGCGCCAACGTGAGCTGGAGGCGGATGCGTTCGGCAGCGCGCCGGATATTTCCATCGACGTGGCGCTGATGGAAAAGTCCAGGCAAGTCGCCGTGGTGCCTTGCGACATTGGTTGGAGCGACATCGGTTCCTGGGAGGCGTTGCGCCAGCTCACCCCCAGCGACGCCCATGGCAACCAGGTCAATGGCGAGGCAATTTTGCATGACGTGCACAACTGCTACATCGACTCGCCCAAGCGCGTGTTGGGCGCCGTGGGGGTGCGCGACCTGATCATCGTCGACACCCCCGACGCGCTGCTCATCGCCGACGCCCACCGTAGCCAGGATGTGCGATACATCGTCGCCGAACTCAAGCGCCAGAACCATCCGGCGTACAGCCTGCACCGCACCGTCACCCGGCCGTGGGGCACCTACACCGTGCTGGAGGAAAGCAGCCGCTTCAAGATCAAGCGCATCGTGGTCAAGCCCCTGGCCTCGCTGTCGTTGCAGATGCACCACCACCGCAGCGAACACTGGGTGGTGGTGAGCGGCGCGGCACAGATCACCAATGGCGACCGCGAGTTCCTGATCAACGCCAACGAGTCCACCTACATTCCGGCCGGGCACAAACACCGGCTGACCAACCCCGGCATCATCGACCTGGTGATGATCGAGGTGCAAAGCGGCGAGTACCTGGGCGAAGACGACATCGTGCGCTTCGACGACATCTACGGCCGCGCGCCTGGCGAGGTGAAAAAATGACATGCGCACTTCACTGATCATCCCCACCCGTAACGCCTCCAGCCACCTGGCACGCCTGCTGCCGGCGCTGAAGATGCAAACCCTGCAACCTGACGAAATGCTGGTGGTGGACAGCGCCTCCAGCGATGACACCGTGGCACGCTTTCGCGCGTTCGGTGCACGGGTCGAGGTGATCGACGCCCGTGACTTCAACCACGGCGGCACCCGGCGCTGGGCCAGCGAACAGGTGGGTGGCGACGCATTGATCGTGATGACCCAGGACGCCATCCCGGCGACGCCCGAGACCTTTGCCAACCTGCTCGATGAATTGCAGCAGGACCCGCTCAACGGCGTCGCCTACGGACGGCAATTGCCCCACCCCGACGCGGGCGTGCTGGGCGCGCAATCGCGGCACTTCAACTACCCGGAACACAGCCGCAGCAAAAGCCTGGCCGATGCACCGGAGCTTGGGATCAAGACCTGCTTCAGCTCCGACTCGTTTTCCGTGTACCGACGCAGCGTGCTGCAAGCAGTGGGTGGTTTCCCTGCCGACGTGATCGGCAGCGAAGACGCCTTTGTGGCCGCGCGCATGCTGCTCGAGGGCTACAAGGTGCGTTACGCCGCCACCGCGCTGGTGCATCACTCCCACGATTACAAACTCATGGACGAGTTTCACCGCTACTTCGACATTGGCGTGTTCTACGGCCGCGAGCCGTGGATCAAGCAAGCCTTTGGCGACGCGGGTGGCGAAGGCAAGCGCTATGTGCTGGCCGAACTCGCGGCCCTGCGCAAAGCCGGCGCCTTGCACCGCGTGCCCGAAGTGCTGGTGCGCAGTGCGTTCAAATGGCTCGGTTACCGCCTGGGCCATCTTGAGCGCCGCCTGCCCCTGGCCATCAAGCGGCGCATCAGCATGTTTCCCGGTTATTGGAGGTGAGCAGCATGACCCACAGGAAGTCCCCCTTGATGAAGCGAAGCGTGCTCGTCCTGGCCATACTGGCCCTGGCCGCCTGCAATACCCCGGCGCGCATCGAGCCACCGGACAGCAAGACCGTCGAGGACGGCAAGCGCGCCCTCGACCAATTGGCCCAACTGCCCCCGGCAGTGGAGCGCATCCGTATCGGCGACCAGTTGCGCATCGTCCGCGATGCCGGCGAGATGCCGACACTGTCGGCGTTCAATGTCAGCACTATCTATGAGCTGACGCTGTACACGGTGCAGACCGACGGCAAGATCAACTACCCGTTCCTGGGGCCGATCCAGGTTGCCGGACGCCAGCCATCGGAGCTGGCCACCCAACTGACCCATGAACTCGCGGCCACCTACCGCGAACCCCGGGTGACGGTGAACATCAACCAGGCGCCGGGCAACTCGGTGATCGTCGGCGGCGCGGTGAATAACCCGACGGCGGTGCAGATTGCCACGGCCAACACCCTGGAACAGGCGATTGTCGGCGCCGGCGGCGTCAGCCCGGCAGGCAACGCGAGCATGGTCGCGCTGCTGCGCGAAGATGCCCAGGGCGCCTATCGCGCCTACTTCCTGGACTTCAGCCAGCTCCTCAAGACCGGCGCCAACGGGCGCAAACCGGTGCACCTGCAACGCGGCGATGTGGTGTTCGTGCCCAAATCCAACGTGGGCGAGCGCATCCAGGGCGTGGATACCTACATGAACCAACTGATCCCGTTCACCAAGTCCATCGGGGTCGGCTACAACTACACGCGCACCAGCGGCGGCGGCAACTAAAGGAGCGACATCCCATGATCGAGATCCGTTCTTTTCGTGATCTGCTGCGCCTGTTCTTTATCTTCCGACACGAGTTCAAGCTGGCCGCCATGGCGGCGCTGGTGATCATCCTGCTGGGGGCCTTCCTGCTGCCGGCCAAGTACGAATCCACGGCACGCCTGCTGGTCAAGCCGGGGCGCGATTCGACGCTGCCCATCGAAATCAGCAACCGCCAGGCGCTGGTCATGCCCAGCACCCAGCGCGACCCAATTGTCGATGAGGAGCGCCTGCTGACCGGGCGCCCGATTGTGCGCGCAGTGGCCGAGCACTACCTGGAAGTGATCAACAACGCGCCACCGCCGGAAGGCTTCTGGAAGCGCACCAAGTTCGCCATCAAGCGTGGCGTGGGCGCGGTGTTCGATGGTATTCGCGTGGTGCTGGAAACCGTCGGCGTGATTGAAAAAACCACCCCGGTGGAACGCCTGGCCGCCGGCCTGGAAAAAAGCTTCGAGGTGAGTCATGCCCCCGGCTCCACGGTGATGGACATCACCTTCACCTGGGGCAACCCGCAGATTGCCCAAGCGGTGGTCAAGGATTGGGTCGAGACCTATATCAACGAACGTACCCAGGCCCTGGGGCGCAAAAGCCTGTATGCCTTCTATGAAGGGCAGGTATCGAACAGCGCCACTGAGATCAAGCGCTACAAGGAACAGATCCTCACGCACCTGAACCAGATCGGCGCGGCGAGCATCACTGATCGCCTGGAAGACTTGTCAGAGCGCATCAACGTACTGCGTGGCGAAACGTTCAATACCACGCGCCTGATCGCCTCCTCCGACAGCGCCATCCAGAGCACCCGCACCCAGCTCAAGAGCCAGCCCAAGGAAGTCACCACGGTGCGCCAGATCGCACTGAACCCTCAGCAGCAGGACTTGCGTCGCCTGCTGAACCAGAAGCTGCTGGAAAAGGCCGACATGATGCGCACCTACACGGACAACGCGCCGCCGGTCAAAGCCCTGGATGCGTCGATCCGTGCGATGCAGGCCCAGGTCGCCAATGAAAGCAACACCGTGCAAAGCTCGGAAAACCGTGCCCCCAACACCCTGGAAATCCACTTGCAGCGAGTGCTGCTGGATGAATCGAGCAACAACCTGGCGCTGCGTACCCAGCTGACTCAACAGCAAAAACAACTGGCCAACCTTGAAGCACAGCGCAAGCAGGCCCTGGAGATTGAACCGGAGCTGACCCGCCTTGCCCGCGAGCTGAGCGCCACCGAACGCAACTACGCGCTGTACGTGGACAACCTGGAAAAATCGCGCATCGACCGTGAACTGGATAACAGCCAGATCAGCAACATCGCGGTGATCGAAGAAGCCACCCTGAACCCCGGCCGCATCTTCCCGAAAACCCTGGTGATGCTGGTGCTGGCGCTCCCGTTTGCGCTCGTCGTCGGCCTGCTGGTGATCTACCTGTGCTACCTGCTCGACCAGCGCATCCACGATGGCGGCCTGGCAGAACGCAAGTTCGGCTTGCCGCTGTGGACCACCCTGCCGGAGCTGGACACCAGCACCGCCCAAGGCACCAACGCGTTCAATGCGAGCATCTACCGCCTGTACGGTTTGCTGCAGTTGGACCGCATCGCCGAACAGGGCCTGACCCTTGGCCTGACCTCGGCGCGCCATGGTGAGGGCGTGACCTTCGTGGTGGAACAACTGCGCCAGTTGCTGCAGGAAAACGGCATCACGGTGCGCGTCGGCGGGGTTGCACCTGCGGCGCCGGGTGAAGTGGTGCTGCTGGACGCATCGGCGCTGCTGGATAACCGCGATGCGTTTATCAACCTGCGTCGCGCCGACCTGATCGGGCTGGTGGTGGAAGCGCAGAAGAGCACGGTGCCGGTGGTGGAGCACGCGCTGTCGATCCTCAACACGGCGTTCGGCAAGGTGGACGGCATCATCATCAACCGGCGCAAATTCGAAGTGCCGGCCAAGGTGCTTAAAACCATCGCCAAGTACCGGGGGGCGTTCTGATGCGTGTCGCCCTGCTCGCCCCGCTGCCACCGGAGAAAAATGGCATCGCCGACTACGCGAATTATTTCCGCACGGCCCTGGAACAACTGGGGGTGACGGTGCTGACGCCGTTGGCCGGTGTGGCGGGCAATAGCGAGGCGATCAAGCAGGCCGTCGGTGGGTTCGACTGGCACAGCGTGGACCTGGTCCACGCCGAGTTGGGCGGCGGACGGCTGGGGGAGTTCCTGGCACTGCGCGAGTTGCGCAAGGCCTACCCGGCACTGCCCTTGACCGCCACGGTGCATGATCCCGAACGCATCGTCTGGCGGCGTGAGCGCTTGCCGTTCCCGTTGAACCTGATGGAGCGCTTGCCCAGCCCGTTGCCACAGGCGGCGGTGGTGCTGGCCGATCCGCTGACCTTGCGTGAAGAGCGCCAGGTCGCCGCCGGTTTGACGCGCTTGATCACCCTCACCCGCCTGGGCGCCGAGTGCCTGAGCCAACGCATGCAACTGCCGGCGGGTAAAGTGGCGGTGATCCACCATGCCAACCTGGCGATTCCATCGGCGCCGTTACCGCGCCTGGATACGCTGCACCTGCTGTACTTCGGTTTTATCTACCGGGGCAAAGGCATCGAAGACCTGTTGCAGGCCCTGGCCGGCGTGTTCAAGCAAGCCCCCGAATTGCGTGGCCGTGTGCGCCTGACCCTGGCCGGTGGCACCGCTGCCGAAATGGCGTTTGGCGCGGGCGGCAATTATCTGGAACAGTTGAACACGCAGATCGCCGAACTCGGCCTGGCCGATGCCATCGACTGGCGGTTGAACCTGCCGGCTGAAGAGATTGCCCAGACCATCCAGGCCCACCATGTGATGGTGCTGCCCTATCGCGAATCGAAAAAGCTCGGCCTGCTCGGGCGCCAACGCGGGACCAGTGGCGCGCTGTCCTGGGCTACCGCCTGCGGGCGCGGGGCGATCACGTCTGACGCTCGCGCGTTTGCCGAGGAAGTCGCCAGCGGCAATGGCGCCATCTACCCCGAAGGCGATGTAGCCGCGCTCAGCGCGCAACTGCTGCGCCTGGCACGCACGCCGCTGCTGGCCCGGGACTGGGCCGAACGCGCCGGCGAAATCGGCCGCGAGCGTTTGTGGCCGTTGACCGCGCAGACGTTCAAGACGCTGTTTGAACACGCCATCGAGGGCAGCCGCCATGGCGCGTAAACGCACTTACGTCGCCACCCTGGTCGTGGTCGCCGCCCTGGGCCTCACCGCGTTTTTGTGGGGGCGCCAGGCCGATGCCGAAAGCCATGTGCTCAAGGGCAACAAAACGCTGGTGTGGAAGGATTTCCTCGGGGTGAACGCGCAGTTCCTGTGGTTCGCCCCTGAGCGCTATCAAAAGCAGATCGACCGTCTCAAGGCGCTGGGCCTGGAGTGGGTACGCCTGGATTTGCATTGGGACCGACTGGAGCCGGTCGAAGGGCAGTACCAGGTTGCGACGCTGGATCAGTTGGTGGGCAAACTGCAGGACAACCAGCTCAAGTCCGTGTTCTACCTGGTCGGGTCGGCGCCGTTCGCCACCACTGCGCCGGTGGGCGCGCCCTATCAGGACCAGTACCCGCCGAAAGACCCGAACGTGTTCGCCAACCGCATGGCGCTGTTGGCCCAGCGCTACCCCAGTGTCGACGCCTGGCAGGTGTGGAACGAACCGAACCTGCTGGGCTTCTGGCGCCCGGTGGCCGACCCGGCCGGCTACGCCACGCTGCTGACCACCAGCGCCGCCGCGTTGCGCGCAATACACCCAAGCAAACCGGTGGTGGCCGCCGGCATGGCGTTCTTCAGCGAAATGCCCAACGGCCAGAACATGTTCGATGCCCTCGGCGCCTTGGGCGTGGCCAGCCTGAATACCGTCGTCTCGTACCACCCCTATACCCAATTGCCCGAAGGCAACGACCCGGCCAACCTGGACTTTATCGCCAGGACCACCGCCCTCAACCACGCCCTGCGCAGCGGCGGTGTGCAGGCCCTGTGGAGCACCGAATGGGGCTGGTCGACCTACACCGGTCCCAAAGACGCCCAGGACATCATCACCCCACAGGCCCAGGCCGATTACGTGGTGCGCCGCCTGGCGCTGATGAGTGCGCTGGATTACGACCGGATTTTCCTGTTTACCCTCAGCGACCTGGACCAGCGCGCCAGTGTGCGGGACCAGTCTTACGGTTTGCTCGACATCGACGCCAACCCCAAGCCGGTCTACACCGCGCTGAAAAACTTCCTCGATGTCAGCGGTCCGACGCTCACCCCCGGCGACCCGCCCGGCGCCGACCAGTTGCCCGACGGCCTGTTCAGCATCGGCTGGACCCGCGCCGACGGGCGCAAGCTATGGTTCTTCTGGTCGGCCGAGGGCGGCAAGGCACACTTGCCCGCCCTGGCCGGCGCCACGCTGTACGACCCGTTGCGCGGCACACAAACCCCGGTAACCGGTACCGACGGCCTGACCGTGCCGGTCAAAACGAACTTGCAAATCCTGTTATGGGACTGAGGCCTGCCATGCGCATTTTATGGATCCTGCCCTACTCGCCCTGGCCCGCCACCAGCGGCGGCAAGACGCGCCAGTTTCACCTGCTGCGCAGCCTGGCCGCGCGTGGGCATCGGATCACCTTGCTGCTGCATGACAAGCACCCGGTATCCCTCGCCGACCGCCAGGTACTGGAAGCAATTGTCGAACAGTTGATCATCCTGCCGCGCCGCCCGTTGCGCAGCCTCAAGACCCTGGTGGCGGGGCTGTTTGCCCCCTACCCGCTGCTGGCCAGTGTGAACGGCCTGTCGGGCGAGTTGCGGGACACCTTCAATGGCTTGCTGGGTGAACAGTGGGACGTGGTGCAGATCGAACACAGCTACAGTTTCCAGCCTTACGAAGAGGCACTGGCGCGTAAGTCCCAGCCCTTTGTGCTGACCGAACACAATGTGGAGTCGGCCCTGGGCGCGGCCACCTACGACCGTTTGCCGCGTTGGTCGCTGCCGTTCATTCGCTACGATCAATGGCGCTATACCCGCTGGGAACGCCGGGTGATGCACCAGGCCACGCAGGTGGTGGCGGTCACTCAAAGCGATGCGCACATCCTGGAAAAGATCGCCGGCAAACCCGTGCCAGTGGTGGTCAATGGCGTGGACTGCGATCACTTCGCTGCGGCCCATCCCGACCCCTCGACATACCGTGTGCTGTTCCTCGGTAACTATGAATACGCGCCGAACGTGGACGCCATCGAATGGGCACTGGATGAAATCCTGCCCAAGGTCTGGGCGCGCTGTGCGGAGGCGCGCATGAGCGTATGCGGCTTCGGCATGCCCGACAGTTGGCGCGAGCGTTGGAAAGACCCGCGTATCGAATGGCAAGGCTTCGTGCCCAACCTGCTGGACCTGCAATCGAGCTGTTCGGTGTTCCTGGCGCCGTTGCGCCATGGCGGCGGCTCCAAGCTCAAGGTGCTCGAAGCCTTGGCCGCCGGCCTGCCACTGGCCAGCACCGAACAAGGCGTGTCGGGGCTGGACCTGGTGGAAGGCCTGGACTACCTCGGCGGGCAAAGCGCCGACGACTTGGCCGATGCCGTGGTGCGCCTGCTGCAATGTCCTGAGGCCGCTGCGGCCATGGGTGAGGCCGGCCGCGCCTATGTGCGCCGCGCCCATGACTGGAGCGTCGCCGCCAGCCAATTGGAACAGGTGTACGCCACCCTCGTGCCGCTGAGTCAGAGGGCGCCCGTATGCGTATAGGCCTGGATTACCGCACCGTCGGCACCTCGCCGCAATCGGGCATCAGTCGCCAGGTGTATGCGCTGGAGAGTGCGCTGTACACCTTGCCGGGCATCGAACTTGAGCGGTTTACCGTGGCGCCCCTGGGCGATGAGACCCGCTTGCAGGCCCATTGCCCGGCGTGGGGCTGTGCCAAGACCGCCATGCACCAGCCGCACCATCGCCTGCGTTTCGAGGCCGGTTTCCTGCCACGCGCCTTGCGTGAGCAGCACATCGACCTGTACATCAGCACCTTCAATATGGGCCTGCCGCTGCCCCCCAAACCGACGGGGTTGCGCACGGTGGTGCTGCTGCATGACCTGTTCCAGATCACCCTGAACAACTACCACGCCAACCGCTTGAAGGCGCTGATCTACAAGACCAGCGATCGCCTGTCGATTGCCTACGCGGTGCACAGCGCCGACCGTGTGTGGACGCCGTCGCAGTACAGCGCAGATGAAACCGCGCGGCTGTTTCCCAAAGCGGCGGGCAAGATTCGCGTGCTGCCCAACCAGGTCGACGGATTTGCCGAGCTGGCGGCCGACCTGAGCAAGCGTCAGTTGCCCGAGCGCTATTGGCTGCTGGTCGGCACCCGAGAGCTGCGCAAGAACGTGCCGTTTCTGGTGGACGCCTGGCAGCAGGCGCGGCGCCAATCCCCCAGCGTGCCGGAGTTGGTGCTGGTCGGTAGCCTTGATCATTTGCCTGAAGCCCAGCGCACGCTGCCGGGGATTCGTGCCTTGAGCGGTGTGTCGGATGCCGAGTTGCACGCCCTCTATCGTCAGGCTTCACGCCTGTGGCAGCCGTCCTATGCCGAAGGCTTTGGCCTGCCGGTGATCGAGGCCCTGAGCGTCGGCACGCCGGTGGCGGTGGCCAGTGGTACTTCGCTGGATGAAATCACCCCGCCGTCGGCCCCGCGTTTTTCGCCCACCGATGGCCCGGCGCTGGTGCAATTGATGGTCAGCCTGAGCGTGGGGCCGGATGAAGAGTCCGCCGAGCAACGGCGCCTGTGGGCGCAACGTTTCAACCATCATGCTTATCGCCAGCGCCTGGCCGAACTGATCGAGGAACTCCAGTGAGAGTGAACCTGGCAAGCCTCGTCGCGATCCTCTTCGGCCTGCTGTTTGGCGCGCTCGCCCTGCTGCTGTCGCCGGCCAAGGCGTTCCTCGCCGTGATCGGCCTGGCGGGGGCGGTGACCATCCTGCGCTTCCCGTTGTGGGGCCTGTTGCTGTTCGCCATGATCGCCACATTCATGCCCTACTCGACCATCAACCTGGGGATCCGCAGTACGGTAAGCGAGGCGATCCTGGCCCTGACCTGGGGCGCGGTGCTGTGGCACCACTTCCTGGCCCGCCTGCCCGATACGCCAAGCCTGACCCGCCGTCCCACCGACCAGATGCTGCTGTGGCTGATGCTGTTCAGCGTGTTCCCGTTCATCGTCGGCCAAGTCACCATCCACGCCGACAGCAGCGGCGTGGCCAACTGGCTGCGCTGGTTGCTGAGCCTGTCGGCGGTGTTCCTCTGCGCCAGATTACTGGTGGACCGCAAGCAGCGCGAATCCTTGGTGATCGCCCTGTTGCTGGGCAGCCTGGCGATGCTGGTGATCTCGATTGCGGTGTTCGTGCGCACGCGCTCCGGGGCCGGCATTGCGCCGATTCTGGCGTTGTTCAACTACGGCAACTTCGACATGTTGAAATTCGGCCTGGAGGCCATGTCTTCGCGCATGGGTTCGCCGTGGATGCACCCGAATGCCATCGGCGGGATCATGGCATTGCTGCTGCCCCTGGCCTTCTGCTTCGGCATAACCGAGCAAGGCTGGAAGCGCGCACTGGGCCTGGGCGTCGCCTGCCTGGGCGCGGCCGCGTTGCTGTTGGCCAGCAGCCGCGGCGCGATGGTCAGCCTGGCGTTGGTGCTGCTGTGGATGGCCACGCGCCGCGTGCCCTACACCGGGCGCCTGCTGATGATCGGCGCGGCGTTGACGGTGGCGCTGGTGATGGCCTACCCACCGTTGCAGGAACGCCTGGCGACGATTTTCTCGTCGGACAACGCCAGTACCGAAGTACGGTTCGACGAGTACCGCATGTTCCCGCAGGCGGTGGTGTCTTATCCATTTGGCATCGGCTTCAAGGTTGACCCGCCGGTGCCCGGCACCGACCTGCTGGGTATCTCCAACCTGTGGCTGAACTTCATCTACAAGACCGGCATCGTCGGCATGCTGTTCTTTGTGGCGGTGACTGTGCGCTGGTGGCGTGAAGCGCGTCCGGAAAAAGGCCCGATCCGCCTGACCAAGGATAATGCCCTGTGGCTGGGCACCACCGGCGGGATTCTGTCGGCGCTGGTCAGCGGCCTGTTCGACCACTACTTCAGCTTTGCGGTGGTGATGGTGGCGTTGTTCTGGCTGATGGTGGGCATCAATGTGCTGGAGGCGCGGCGGTTGTTTCCGACGCGGCTGCCGCAGGTGAAGTCCATGGCCTACCGCAAACCCCTGCTTGATGGGGCACGTCCCTGATGCTCGGCTCTGCCGCCTGGCTGACCCTGGCGACCCTGTTGGGCCTGTGCCTGGGGTTTGCCCGCGAGTGGTTGCTGGTGGCGGCCTGGGGCGCCGGAGAGCGCAGTGACGCCTTCCTGATCGCGCTGTTTTTGCCGGAAGCACTGCGCATGTCATTGGCTGGCGGTGTGCTGAGCGCCGCCGCGCTGCCGCTGTACCTGCAGCGCAAGGACGGCGAGCGCCTGAACTGGCTGGCGGTGTTGTTCCCGGCGTTGCTGCTGATCGCGCTGGTCACCAGCCTGCTGCTGACGCTGTTGGCACCGTGGCTGGTGCAAGTGCTCGGCCCGGGGTTGGCCGACACCGCCACGGCATTGGCCAGCCGTAACCTGCAGATCGTCGCCTGGTGTGTGCCGGGCTTGATGCTGCATGCACTGTTCAGCATTCCCTTGCAGGCCAGCGAACGTTTTGTCCTCGCGGGGCTGGGCTCGTTGCTGTTCAACCTGCCGCCGGTGGCTTACCTCGCCCTCGCGGGCACCTCCAGCCAACCGCACTCGCTGGCCCTGGCCTGCCTGGCCGGGAGCCTGTTGATGCCGCTGGCGCTGTTGCCCTCGGTGTGGCGCCAAGGCTGGCGGCCATGGCGCTGGCAACTGACCTTCGCGCCCTTGCGTGAGCTGGGCCAACGCATCGGCCCGCTGTTGTTGAGCAATGGCGCCAGCCAAGGGTTGGCGCTGATCGAGCGGCTGGTGGCGTCGCTGCTGGGCGAAGGCGCGGTGACCTGGGTCAACCTGGCGCGCAAGCTGATGAACCTGCCGCTGATTGCGCTGATGAGCCTCAACCAGGTGCTGCTGGGCATGATGAGCCGCCGCCAGGGCGATGAGCGCCTGGCCCTGCTCAAGCGCGGCGTGGAAACCGCCAGCGTGCTGACCTTGCCCGCCGGCGTCGGCCTGGTGGCTGCAGCCCCGAGCCTGGTGGCATTGCTGCTGCCCAAGCAATCGATGGATTCGCCGTTGCCGCTGCTGCTGGCCTGGTTTGCCGTGCCGTTGGTATTCGGCGCCTGGAACGCCTTGCTCGCACGCTATGCCTACGCCGCCGGCGATACGCGCCAGCCGCTGCGCTGCGAGTTGCTCGGCAGCCTGATCAACGTGTTGCTGTTGGCCGCCCTGCCCTTTGTGTTCGGCCTGGCCGGTATCCCCTTGGCCGCACTGGCCGGCGTGATCTGCACCGCACTGCTGCTGATGCAGCGCCAGGCCTTGCTCGGCGCATTGCCCTGGGCCCGGCACTGGCTGCTCAGTGCGCTGCTGATGGGGCTGGCGGCTCTGGTGCTGTTTGGTATTGAGGGCGTGTGGCGGCAACTGGGGCTGAGCACCCTGGCGGGCACCATGGTGTTGCTCGGGATGGGGCTGTGGCTCAAGCCGTGGCGCAAGGCATGACGCTTATTGTAGGCGCTGGCTCGCCAGCGCCTACAGGGGCGGTGGAGTTTATGGATCGGGAGCACTCAGGTGAAAAATCGCTGGATTCAAATGGATATCGCCAAAGGCATCGGCATCCTGGTGATCGTGTATGCCCACAGTTGGTTTGTCGCCACGTCCCTGGACCTGATGTACCCGATCCTGGCGTCGTTCGTGCTGCCGTTGTTCTTCTTTTTGTCGGGGGTGTTTTTCAAGCCTGAACAGCCGTTTGTCGAGATGGCGGTGCGCAAGGCGGATGGCCTGCTCAAGCCGTTTTTCTTCACCCTGCTGGTGTATGTGATCGTGCGCGATGTGCTGCGCGGCCAACCGCTGCTGCCGGACATTGGCGGCGTGCTGTACGCCTCGGTGGACACCATCCCGTGGCAGGCGCTGTGGTTTTTGCCGCACTTCTGGGTGGCGATCCTGTTCAGTTGGGCGGTACTGCGGCTGATCCAACGCCTGCCGCTGGCGGTGAGTTGCGCGGTGATGCTGGTGCCGCTGCTGATCGGCATCTGGATGCTGCCATTCTTCTGGCAATTGCCGGTGACCCTCGGCGGGCAAACCTGGGTGCTGCCCGGCTTGCCGTTCAGCCTGGACATCACCCTGATCAGCAGCGCGTGTTTCGTCTACGGCTACCTGCTGCGGGACTGGTTGCGTACCCATGCGGGGTCACTGCTGACGCTGTTGGTTTCGGTGGTGCTGTTCGCGGCAGTGTTCATTTACAGCCACGACACCATGGACCTGGCACAACGTCGCTACGACCACTGGCTGTGGACCAGCCTGCTGGCGGTGATTGGGGTGTACCTGTGCTGGGCGTTGGCGCGGGTGCTGATGGCCTCGACGTTGATCACCCGGGCCATGACCTACATCGGCCAGTCGACGCTGATCCTGCTGATCTTCCATGGTGAGATCCAGCACAAGACGTTTGATTTGATGGAGCGTCTTGGGCTGCATGCGTTTGTCGCGGCATGTATTGGGTTTGTGGTGGCGGTGGTGGTGCCGTTGTTTATCGGGGAAGTGATCAAGCGAGTGGCGTTCCTGCGTTTTTTCTACTTTCCGTTTCCGGTGCGCAAGGCTGCCAAATAACGGTAGGAGCGAGGTTGCTCCTACCGTTATTTGGGTTCAGTCATCCAGTTGTTGTGCAGCGGGCTTGCCGGCATGTTTCGCAGGCTTGGCGCCCTTGGCCGGAGCCGGTGCAACGGGTTCTGGTTCCGGGGCGGCGACGGTTTCTTTCTCGGCCATCGGCATCTGGTCGATGGCACTGAAAAACTCCTTCAAATCGAGGGTATCCGGCGGTACGGTTTTCTCGACTTTCTTCTCGCCATCCTTGCCCACCAGGATCACTTTGGTGCCGCTGCCGGCACCCAGTTTGAGGGCGCGAATCAGCGCGTTGGTTTCAGGCGGCGTGAGCTTCTTGTTGTCTTTGGGGTCTTTGGCGAACTTCTCACCTTCGGCACCGATGCTGCCGAACTTCACGGTGTAGAACACCATGCTGCGCTCTTCAAAGGACTGCTTGGTGGCAGGCTCGTCCAGTTGTTTCTTGAGGGTCGCCAGTGTGTCGTTGCCGGAATCAAGCTCCACCACCACCAGTGGCCGGGCTTTGCCCAGGTCCTGCTTAAGCGGGTTGATATCATCAGCAGCCAACAGCGGCCCCGTAAAAGCCATCAAGGTAGCCAGGGTCAGCGACCGGATGAGCATGCGCACCTCCTTTGAATTCCATGCAGGGTTCTTGAGTTTCATGTCTGCGACAGTCAAATTCAAGGATGATTCCTACACCGCGTTCAGAAAGCGTAGGTCAGGACGCCCGCTGCGCAAGGGGTTGGAGTAGACATCCGGCATTGTTTCCTTTGATTGCGGAAACATTACGAGACCTTCCAGTCCGGCCAATGCCGGGCAAACACAGGCGCCACGATAGGGTCGACATCCACTTGCGCGAGAGTCTGGGCAAAGCCAGGCGCCAGGGCGCTCAACGCTTCCCGTGCCTGATCCCAGCGCGACACCGCCGCCGCCATGATGCCCAGCGCATTCGGCTCGCCGTTGGGCGCAAACAACTGGCCGGCAAACTGTTCGGCAAACACCACCCAGGCCTGATGCAGATAGCGGCGCGTGCCCGCGACCAATTGCGCCTGCACCGCTTCATCGGCGTTGCCCAGCCAGCGTTGCGGGTAGTCGATGATGCCGATGGCCGAATAACAATTGGCCGCGATGTACACCAGGCCCCGGATGATCTGGGCACGGTCGCCGCCCAGCAGATGCGCGCCGGGAAACGCCAGGCCGAGGTGGATCAGGATGGCCGCGCTTTCGGTCAGCACCTGGCCATCAGGGGTGACCAGGGTGGGCACCTGTTTGAGCGGGTTGATACGGGCGAGCTCGTCGCTGCCCTCGCCGTCGGCCCAGGAGGCAGCGTCCACCCGTCGCCACGGCACCGCGCACCGCTGCAGGGCGATTTCGATCATGCAGGAGCCGGATTCGTCGATGCCAAAGAGCGTGTACATTGCCTTTCCTCCATTGGATGAATCAAGGATTTTAGAACAGACCCATTTGCCCGCCGACCAGGGTGCTGAAATCGTCATTCACGAACGGCAGGATGGCATCCGCGACCGGTTGCAATTGCCGGGTGACGTAGTGGTCGTAATCAATCGGCGCCTGGCGTACTTCCAGCGGTTCGGGGCCGTTGACGCTGATCACGTAGCGGATCCAGCCGCCGCGCTGGTATTGGCGCGGGCGCCCCAGGCGGTCGTTGTATTCATCGGCCAAGCGCGCCGCGCGTACATGGGGCGGCACGTTGCGCTCGTAGTCGTCCAATTGGCGGCGCAGGCGCTTGCGGTAGATCAGCAGTTCATCGAACTCGCCGCTCAAGGTGCGGCGCACGTAGTCGCGTATGTAGTCCTGATGGGGCTGGCGGTGGAAGATGCGCTGATAGAGTTCCTGCTGGAATCGGCGGGCCAGGGGCGACCAGTCGCTGCGTACGGTCTCCAGGCCTTTGTAGATCATCTCTTCGCTGCCGTCGGCACGGGTGACCAGGCCGGCGTAGCGTTTTTTGCTGCCCTCCTCCGCGCCGCGAATGGTCGGCATCAGGAAGCGGCTGAAGTGGGTTTCGTATTGCAGCTCCAGGGCGCTTTGCAGGCCGAACGTGCTGTGCAGGTGCTCACGCCACCACGCGTTGACGTGTTTGACCAGCGCCTGGCCGATACGGCTGGCGTCTTCCTGGGAATGTGCGCTGCCGAGCCAGACGAAGGTGGAGTCGGTGTCGCCGTAGATCACCTCATAACCCTGGGCTTCAACCAGTTCGCGGGTCTGGCGCATGATCTGGTGGCCGCGCATCGTGATCGAGGAAGCCAGCCGTGTATCGAAGAAGCGGCAACCGCTGGAACCGAGCACGCCGTAGAAGGCGTTCATGATGATTTTCAGCGCCTGGGACAGTGGCGCGTTGTGCTCCCGCTTGGCCTCTTCACGGCCTTCGGAGACGCGCGCGACGATGGAGGGCAGGCAGTGCCGGGTGCGAGAAAAACGTGCGCCGCGAAAGCCTTCTACTGAGTCGCTGTCGTCGGGGTGCTTGAGGCCTTCGATCAGGCCCACCGGGTCGATCAGGAAGCTGCGGATGATCGACGGGTAGAGGCTTTTGTAATCGAGTACCAGCACCGACTCGTAGAGGCCGGGGCGCGAGTCCATGACAAACCCGCCGGGGCTGGCCTGGGGCGGTTTGTCGCCCAGGTTTGGCGCAACGAAGCCCTGGCGGTGCATAAGCGGCATGTACAGGTGGGTAAACGCCGCCACCGAGCCGCCGTTGCGGTCGGCCGGCAACCCGGTGACGCTGGCGCGTTCGAGCAGGAACTTGAGCAGTTCGGTCTTCTCGAAAATCCGCGTGACCAGCTCGCAATCCTTGAGGTTGTAGCGCGCCAGGGCAGGCTTGTCCTCGGCGAACATGCGGTTGATTTCGTCCATGCGTTGATACGGGGTGGAGATGTCCTTGCCCTCACCGAGCAGGGTTTGCGCGACGTTTTCCAGGCTGAAGGATTCGAAGCTCCAAGTGGCCGAACGCAAGGCCTCGATACCGTCGATAATCAGGCGCCCCGCGGCCGCGGCGAAGTAATGGTTGCGGCTGCCGTGTTCGCGCCAGGCCATGGGCTCATCGCCGCGGCCGAGCATCAGCGGCACATTGAGGCGCTGGGCATGTTCATGCAGGACGCGCAGGTCGAACTGCACCACATTCCAGCCGATGATTGCATCGGGGTCATGGGTGGCGAGCCATTGGTTAAGGCATTCGAGGAGTTGGGCGCGGGTGTCGCAGTAGTCGAGCTTGAAATCCACCGCGCCAGTCTTGTTCGGCGGGCCGAGCATGTACACCTGGCGTTCGCCGCAGCCTTCGAGGGCGATGGAATAGAGGTCGCCTTGGGCGGTGGTCTCGATATCCAGGGACACCAGCTTGAGCGGCGGGCGGTAGTCGGGCGCGGGCTTCATCTGCGCATCGCACAGGGCACCACTGGCATCGGGTGTACCGCCGAACCAGACCGGAGCGGTGATGAAACGCTCCATCATGTAGCGTTCGGGCGGGCGCACATCGGCTTCGTAGACGTCGACACCGGCGGCGCGCAGGCGTTTTTCTACGTCCATCAACTGGCGATGCTGGCGAGTGTAGAGGCCCAGAACCGGACGGTGATGGAAATCGCAGAGTTGCAGCGGGCGCAATTCGATATCGCGCTCGCCCTTGAGCAACCAATCCAGCGGCTTGCGATGGGCCTCGGGAATGAACATCACCGAGGTCTGCACGGGTAGGCGGATAAACCGTGGGCCGTGGTCTGTGGCCAACCAGAAACTGACCTCCGTGCCCGCCAGGGTATCGCGCCAATGCCGGGTCAGGACAAAACCCTGCTGTAAATCCACCGTACCGCACCTCAGGAATAGCTTTCAGGCGTTGATTCTACTCGGCATCCGCGCCATCGGTGTACGTTCCTTCCGGCTCAACGCCAGCGTGGACTGGGATGTACCCGTCCTGCAAGGCGTGACCCTCAACGGGCGCATGCTGCGCACCGGTGGCCAGTACGCGGTGCGGCCAACAACCTGAGCCTGCCGGCCTGGAGCCGCTTCGATAGAGGCGCGCGCGATACGTTCACGCTGGACCAGCGTGATGTGACACTCGGGGCCACTGTGGAAAACGTCGCCAACGAAAAATACTGGGAATCGGCTCAGGGCGGGGTCCTGAGCCAAGGCGATCCTCGCGCAGCCAAGTTGTCGGCGACGGTGGACTTCTAACGGCGGCGAAAGCGGGCAACAGTGGATGATGCCCGCTAACCGGCTCACGCCCTACGTGCTTTGCTCAAATAGTTTTCGATATTGCCCATCTGCTCGTCCCAGCCACGGGAATTCATCTTGAAGGCCTTTTGCCGACGAGCCTCCGGTACCGCGTCGAAACCGGATTCCACCACCCGTAGCAAAATGCCCGGCGCCCGATCCTCAATGGTGAATTCCACCAGTGTCGGTGTTTCCTTGTCGTAGTCGACGCCCTCCTCCACTGCGAAGGGGTGCCACCAGAAAGAGAACAGCGTCTGCGGCAGGATGCGTTCGATTCTGGCTTTCCAGATCACATGTTCGTAACCTGGGTAGGTAATCGGCGCCTCTATGGTTTCCCCTGCCACAAAGGCTTTGCCCTTAAGGGCGATGCCAAACCAATTACCAAATTGCTCGGCATTGGTGAGCGCTTCCCAGACCTGTTTACGTGAAGCGTTCAGCAGAACTTTTCGCTCGATGCGATCTAATACGTGCATAAGTCACCTCCTCCGTTGACAGTAGGCGACATCAAACAATGCGCAACCTCAGGTTGTAAGCAATCATGATGACCCCGTCCTTGAACCGGCAATACGTTTATGACTGACCCATTGAATGGAAGTTGCTTCTGCACAGGTGTTCGCTATCAAGTGGACCAGCTGGACATGCCGATCAGCCACTGCCACTGCTCGAGCTGCCGCAAAATACATGCGGCGCCGTTTGTCGCCACCGCTGGAGTAATGCGCGAACATTTTCGCTGGACGCGGGGGGAGGAACTATTGGCGTCCTTTGAATCTTCGCCGGGCAAGCTCAGGCATTTCTGCTCGCGCTGTGGCTCACATCTGATAGCGGAACGTGGGCATCAACCCCATGTGATCGTGCGGGTGGCGACGCTGGACGATGATCCGGGCGTCAGGCCCACCTCGCACATCTGGACGGCCCATGATGTGCCCTGGCTTGCTCATGAAGGCATAGAGCAATGGGACGAGTGGAAGACATGACTTAGACGTGCGGTTCACCTGGCGCTTTTGCCGGCGTCGCATATTGCGGCTTCAGGTGACCTTCCTTGTCAAGTAACCAGGCATCCATGATTTGCCGCACCACCGGACCCGCGACGCGGCCACCGGCCTCACCGTTTTCGATCATCACCGAAATAACGATTTTCGGGTGTTCGGCCGGGGCGAAGCCAACGAACAACGCGTTGTCACGGTGGCGCTCCAGGGTCTTCTCGCGGTTATAACGCTCGCCTTGCTTGATCGCAACCACTTGCGCGGTACCGCTCTTGCCGGCAATGCGATATTGCGCCCCTTGTGCGGCGGCCCGGGCGATACCTCGTGGGTCGTGCATCACCAGTTGCATGCCGTGGTTGACCTGCTCCCAATCACGCGGATCCTTGAGGACGACGTTGGGCATCGGGTTCTCGTCCACCGGCGGCTCGCCATTGATAGTCTTGGCCAGGTGCGGTCGATTCCACACGCCCTTGTTGGCGATCAACGCCGTGGCCTGGGCCAATTGCAGCGGTGTGACTTGCATGTAACCCTGGCCAATGCCGAGGATCACGGTTTCTCCTGGGAACCAGGGTTGGCGCCGTGTGGCGCGCTTCCAAGCCTGGGATGGCATCAAGCCAGCTGACTCTTCGAACATGTCCAGGGAGACTTTCTGGCCCAGGCCGAACTCGGCCAAGTAGTCGTGCAGGCGGTCAATGCCGAGCTTGTGAGCAAGGTCGTAAAAGTAAGTGTCATTGGAACGCATAATGGCAGCGTCCATGTCTACCCAGCCGTCGCCGCTGTGGTTCCAATTGCGGTATTTGTGGTCAAAGTCAGGGAGCTGGTAGTAACCAGGGTCGAACACACGTGTCTGTGCGGTGACGACTCCGCTGTCGAGGCCGGCGATAGCCACTTCCGGCTTGATGGTCGAACCCGGCGCGTAGAGCCCCCGCAATACGCGGTTGAACAGCGGCCGGTCGATGGAGTCGTGCAACGCGGCATATTCCTTAAAACTGATGCCGGTGACGAACAGGTTCGGGTCAAAACTCGGCTTGCTGACCATGGCCAGCACTTCGCCGGTTTGCGGATCAAGGGCAACCACCGAACCACGGCGATCGCCCAAGGCCTCTTCCGCAGCTTCCTGGAGCTTCACGTCGAGGCTCAGGACGATATTTTTGCCGGGGATAGGGTCGGTGTGCTTGAGCACACGCAGTACGCGGCCCTGGGCATTGGTCTCGACCTCTTCGTAGCCGACATGACCATGCAGTTCGGATTCGTAGAAACGCTCGATACCGGTTTTGCCGATGGACTGTGTGCCACGGTATTCCACCGAATCAAGGGCTTTGGATTCTTTCTCATTGATCCGTCCCACATAGCCGATGGAGTGGGCAAAGTGCGCACCCAGCGGGTAGTGACGGACGAATTGCGGTTCTACGTCTACCCCTGGCAGGCGGAACTCATTCACCGCCAGCAATGCAATTTGCTCTTCGGTCAACTCGTAAAACAACGTCACAGGAACGAACGGGTGGCGTGCCTGCTTCAGGGCCTTGTCGAACAGCGCACGGTCTTCGACAGGCAGGTGCAGCAAGTTGACGATAGCGTCGAGTTCACCCTTGAGGTCGGTGGTGCGCTCGCGAGTGATGGTCAGATTGTAGCTGGGTCGGTTATCAGCCAGCACCACGCCATTACGGTCATAGATAAGGCCGCGCGTCGGAGTGATGGGCAGCACGTGGACGCGGTTGTTCTCAGAAATCGTGGAATGGTAGTCGAACTGTACGACTTGAAGGAAATACATACGCCCCACCAGGGCACACGTAATGCCTATCACCAACAACGCACAAGCGAGCAGGCGCTTGTTGACTAGGCGGTTCTCTTTTTCGTGATCTTTAATCGGTATCGGTGCGGGCATTTCTACAGCATCTCGTTGAAGAAGGTCGACGCCGCGTCCTGCGATGAAAGATCAGTCCTTGAGAAATGTGCTGCACCATACCAAAAATGCAGAAACACTTTGCATTGAATTCCCCAACGGCACTCTGAAGTGAGTTCCATCTCGACGGGTACGGTGACACGGCAGCCGCCCTTGAGGATATTCAACAGCTCACTCGGCTAGGCGTGCGCACTTTTCGACCGCCCAAAACAAAACCCCATCTGCTTTCGCAAATGGGGTTTCGGAATTTAATCTTGACGATGACCTACTCTCACATGGGGAAACCCCACACTACCATCG